>CAYTGU010000005.1:0-93121 GCA_964437505.1 uncultured bacterium | reverse complement strand
ATGAATACTATAAACTGTACAAAAGATTATATTCTTCTTTGAAAGATAATTTTAAGCAGCACTCTAAGCTGATTAAGCAGTCTTAGACAGAAAAATATTTTTTATAGTTATCTACGTCTTTCGGCCGTATTCATGAATTCTGCAAGAAATCCTCAGATTTCGACATCCCCTTCATTCTGAACATAACCTTCTTTGTTAACATATCGTTGTACATGATGTGAGTCCATATTGAATGCAGCCAGTCCAACCGAATCTTCCGCCACAATGTGACCTTGGCAGTTGTGTTGAGTCATAATATAATCACTTATCATCCGTCGAGCTTCACGGATGTAAAGTTGACTCTGCCAGCCAGTTGTCTATTAAAAATGTTAGGAAATGCTTAAAGCTGTTAACGGAAAAGAAAGGGCTGGTTGTAAAGACTAAGCGGGGAGAATATTCTCTTTATCACCCACTGTTTAAGGAGTATTTACTGAAGATCATAAACTAAAATGCACGAATCCCCCACCTACCCCTATTATACAGCTACCAACTTAATAATGGGCATAGCTATGCAAACAGGAAAAGTCAAGCTCGTTTTTTGAATATATTTCTTGATATTTTACACAATTGTCTGCTATCCTTATCAAAAGAGGAGTAACGGTTCAATGATATATGTTCGAACGGGGCGGTGATCGAAAACCGTTCACTTATCGCTTAATGCCTGTGCTACGTGGTGAAATAAATCTGTAACACACAAGATTCCCGGGTACGGGATATTGATGGAGTAGGCGGTTTGGAAAAACCGGTGCGAATAAATATTGAACTATTGATCTGAAGTATCTATGATTGCATTAATGAAGAAAATCAGTTCCAACAGTTTAATGCTTTCATGCGCGCTAACGCGCATGAAAGCATTTGTTAACAACAAAGGATTCCACGTTATTGACGCTGGCACGGTAAAACGTGATGTCGAGCGTTTAACGAAAATGAGTTTAAAATGAAGCCATGGACCGTTTGGGCAAAGGAGGAAGACTATGACTGGTTATGAGCTAATCAAGCAAGTGAGAGAGAAAACTGATTTGGTCAAACTTACGCTGGGTGACCCGGTACTGGTGGCTCAAGCGCCGCCGGAACTCAACCGGGCGGCCGGCGCGTGGGGACGCTGGCAGTTCCCCTACCTGCGACGCCTGAGCGACGGTCGGCTGCACATCAGTTTTTCGGTCGAACCCGATGCCGCATCGTCCTACGGCAAACCGATGGCCCACGCCTACTCTGGAGACGAAGGACGGACTTGGCGCGTCGGTTCGCCGCAGATTGGCCATGAGGCGGAGGACGGAATAGTGTTGCCTAATGGCGATCGTCTGCAGGCAGTAGAACGACCGGCTCGGCGTGCGGAAGAATTCGATCTGCCCGATTCCGTATGCGATTACGTGTGCGACTTTAAACTTCCGCGCTCGTTGTATCGTGCGGAGGAGCTGCCAGCGGAATTGAATGAATGGCGGTTCCGTCGCCTGCCTGCCGGCGAGAGCGAGTGGGTCGAAGAAGTCGCCGAGATGCGTATTCCCAACCAATTGCGCTCTGCCATTCACGAAAGCGCCCGCGGCGCCACGCCGGGAATCGGTGGGATCGCTCAAGTCAGGCAAGGGCCAATGCCCACCCCCTTTCTGTGGGGGAAAATGCGAGTAGCCGCGGATGATTCGTTGTGGACGGTGACTTTCGTTCTGCGCTTGCAGGCCGGCAAGCCGCTCTACATCCCACTGTTCCTGCGGTCGCTCGATCAGGGCCACTCGTGGAATTGCCTGGGGGAGATCCCCTATGCGGGCGATGCCAAATCCGATCCCCTGGCCGAGAAACGGACTGGCTTTACGGAACCCGACTACAACTTCAGACCCGACGGATCGGTCATCTGCGTAATGCGAACCAGCGACGGCAACGGTCTTGGTCCTCTCTACCTGACCCGGTCGGAAGATGGCGCGCGCACCTGGTCCAAACCGGTGCTCTTTGACCGGTCCTTCGATGGCGGCAAGATGCCGCAATTGCTGACGCTGGACAACGGCGTGACCCTGGCCGCCTACGGACAGTCGGGCGGTCCCGGCTACTTCGCGGTGCGGGCCACCACCGACCCGGCGGGACTGGAATGGGATGCGCCGGTCTATACGAAGGTTTCCCGCGGCGAAGCCGGCGCCTGGGATACCTGCGGTCATACGGAGATGGTGGCGTTGAATGAGGCTTGTGCCCTGATCGTCTACTCGGACTTCAATTATCCCGACGTGCAGAAGAGAAAACGAAAAAGCATTCTTGTTCGCGTTATTGAAACCAACATACGCCGTCAAAACGTTAGAAGTGAACCCATGGCCCCACATACCTATTACATCGATCCGGTAAACGGTGACAACGCCAGCGATGGAATCTCGCCGGAGCGGCCGCTCAAGAGCCATGCCGAACGCGAAGTGTTGCCCGGCGATACGGTGCTGTTCAAGCGCGGCAGTGTAATCCGGGACATGATGCACACCTGCAACGGTGAGGAGGGCGCGCCGCTCACTTATGGCGCTTACGGCGAAGGTGACAAACCGACATTCCTGGGATCGGTTGCAGTGGGCGATCCCGGAGCCTGGACAGAGGAGCGGCCGAATGTGTGGCGTTATACTGGTACGTTATCCAGCGAAGTCTGCAACCTGGTTTTCAACGATGGCGAGTTCTGCGGTACCCTGCGCTGGAGCTTCGAGGACTTGCGCCACTCTGGAGAATGGTATTACACGACTGTCGGCGCGACATCGGCGGGAGACTGCTGGGAGGGACCAGACTCCCAGAATGCTGTTCTGTATCTCTGCTCGCCGACTAACCCGGGGCAGGCCTATGGAAGTATTGAGTGTGTGCTCTGGGGGCAGCGAAAGCTGGCTGGCGGACAGTGTCATGTTGTTCTCGAAAACCTGAGCTTTCGCAACAGTGGTGTGCATGGCTACCATGCTTGCCATGTGCGTAATGTGACGATCCGGGATTGTGACTTCCGCCACATCGGCGGCGCCGTCTGGCACCGGCAGCGCCGCATCCGCTTCGGCAACGCCATCGAGCTATGGGACGGGGCCAGTGATGTGACGGTTGAACGCTGCTGTTTCGACACCATTTATGACTCGGGTGTCACCCATCAGGGGGGGGAGACCCGCAACATTCCACAGCGGCTCTATTTCCGAAACAATCGCTTTACCGACTGCGGCATGTCGGCCTACGAGTGCCGCGAACCCTCGCAAGAGGTCTATTTCGAGAGTAACACCTGCGTTGTCACTGGCGGCGGTTTTGGCCTGCAGGGAGAAGCACCGCCGCGCCAGTCGGAAATCTATCCACAGCCCATCGGTCACCACGTCTTCATTTGGCGCATCGAACCCGGAACCCAGCCTGGACATGTCTATATCCGGGACAATCTGTTCAGTGAAACTCCCTGCGGCGCGGCGATTTACTCGGTTATCGAACCGGCAGACGAGCATTGGTTTGTCCTTGACCGGAACACCTATGGGGGGCGTCCAGATGGATTGGTAGCTCGCTGGGGCGGGCGCACGTACAGCATAGGTGACTTTAAGCGCTATCAAGCAGAGACAGGCTTGGAACCAAACGGAAATGCCAGGAAGGAAACACGTATTTACCGGCAGTCAAACTGATCTGTCCCCCATAAAATAAGGATCTAATGCGACTTCGGGAGGGATGCCGCCTTGGCGTCCGCAAATGACCGTGATCGCCCAAAATTATTTCTGTGTTTTTGTCGACTTCCTCCTTTCTTGACAACCCCGCACACCTCTGCCAATAATTCTGGAAGTTTAAATTCAATGGAATCTCTCAGGATTTCCTCAGAAAAATCATATTCTCCCTGCAAATTGATATGTTGCCAGGCAACTACTGAGCCGTTTTTGATAGTTTGGATAATATTTTGTTTTTGCCCTTCAGTTTCAGCATCGCTGTACTTCTCCAAGCAGATTTCCTCAACTGAACATTGTAACCTCCTGGCAACAAATTCTACATCTTTCCTAACAAATTTTTTAGTGACAAAAAATTTGTTAGCTACCTTGAAGTATCCAAATTGTAAAACCAGTCCCACTTTATTTGTGGGAGTTTTAAAGCTATCCACCAGTTCAACGGTCCATTTTGGTAAGGCAAAGAATCGTTTTCTATCTTCCCCATTAAATTTTAGAGGGAATTCAAAAATTATTTTATCGTGTTGGCTAAAAATTTTGAGATGTGTAGCCATATCCAAATCCTACTTTATCGCTGATTATAGCAGAATAATTGTCAAAAACCCCATTTTTATGTTTCCCAGACATGTACGGAGAAAAGAAAGAAAATAATATAAATTTAAATAAATCCTTATACGATGCGATAGCTAAAGAAAATGACGAAAAAGAATTAAATATAAAAGAAATTATAGTTAAAACAAATATAGTTATATTTTAATTGATTGTCCTCCAAGTTTAGGAATTTTAACAATAAATGCCTTAACGGCTTCAGATGAGGTTATTATCCCTGTAGAAACCGATTATTTGGCTTTAAGAGAAGCAGAAATTTTAATTAATAAAACCATAAAAAAAGTAAAAAAGGACGAATTAATAGACGATTTATTTGACATAAATGCGGCAAAAGGAATGATAAACATTCCTTCTTTGTAAAGGTTCCACATGAATATTTACAGTTTCATAAATTCTTTCCCATCTTTCAGCCAGTTATTTATCTTATTTTTAGGAACGACAGGAGCAGATGATAATTTTTTTTCCAACCCCTCAAGAACCTCTATGCTTCCAAGTTCACGAAAAATGGGATCGCGCGGATCAAATCGATTAAATGTATAGATACCATCAACACCAGCTTTCCATGCCTTATAAGCTTCTCCGCGCCAGATCTGAATATCACCCTCATCGCAAGGGTCTTTGGCACTAACCAGTCGTGAGCCGCTTAATCCGGCATACATTTGCACTTCATAGGGTTTACCCAGTGCAACAAAATTTTCCCATGGCTCAAGCTGGAAATATCCGCTGCCTATTACTATGTCAACCAGTCCTTCTTCCAGCCAGCGGACCAGGTCAATACCGATCGCTTTAGCATATCCCACCGAATCCGGAACTCTTGTTGCGATTAATATCGGATGTCCCTTGTCTATTGCCACCTCTTCCGTCATTTTTCTCACGCGCTTAATTAAATCGGTCAACATATCGCAATTTTCCTGCGTTACTTCCTCTCCAAGCATCTGGTTCTTGAAGTAATGCGGGTGGCGGAAAAAATCCATTTCAATACCGTCCACATCGTAGCGCATACATACATCCTGAATAATACGGAACGCCCTTTCCCGCACATCCGGCAAAGCATAGTTTACTGCGGCCCACTGATTAGCACCAAAAGGAAAATTGTCTTCCTTTTTCCCCATTAAGAACTCGGGATGTTCCTGTTTCCAGTGATTTTCAGAAAACATTTCATCAGTGTATGAATCGTGCGTATCGTTCATCCGCATGGACCAAAATATTTCAATAGCGTGCTCCCTGCAAAAACCCACCATGATCTTGAGAGGATCTGTCCCCTGTTCAATAAGGTCATTAGTAATATTTTTGGAGAAAATACCCTTTTTTGTAGTGAAAATTTCAGCTACCTCATTATAGTGCGAGAAAAGTCCAAAACCCGAACTCGTACAATAAAAGATGGTATCAACTTGGGACCCTAAAAGAGGACTGGTCCGGCATCTTAAAAATTCCTCTACTGATGCTGTACTACAAGATTGAGTCGCCTCCCCTCCATCATTATTCATAATAATCCGCCGCTTCTTTTTTGCATTCTTTCTTTGCCCTTTCATTTCTTTTATCTCCTTTACACTGTTAACAGGGCTTGTGGTGTCCATTATATTCTTTCTAATTTGAAAATTACCGGTCTAAACCCGTCTGTACAACATGTAACAAACATCCCGGCTTTTACCCCTCTGAAATTACCTCCCCGGGCAAGAGTCATCACATATTTCTGTATATCTGCCCATGCCCAACTGCAAAATCCTTCTGGCATATTCACACCTTCTGACACAAACTCCTGCCCTTCTCTTAGCCTTTCACAGGGTTCCCAGATGAACTCACAGTATTTCTTCATAAGCTCTTTGTGCAGCAACCGTTGAACAACTGTTATTTTTACTTTTGCATTCATTGCTATAGTTCTTTTCTTAGACCAAACAGTTTGGCTGCGTTGTCATGCAGTATAAGTTTTTTATCTTGATCACTTATATCGGCATAATCTATTCTTGCGCGTTGCATTGGAGCAAAATAAACCGGTGTGTCTGTCCCGTATAGAATATGCTCAGCTCCGATTTCATGAACAGCCCACTCAATTAAATTGGGGATAAGGCTTCGTGAACTAGATGTATCTACAAACATATTGCCGTGTCTACTGGATTGAATCGCCTGAACTTGATAGTCCAGGTTACCGCTTTCTCCACCCCACCCCAGATGTGCAAGGATCAGTTTGACTGAGGGGAAATCGTTGGCAAAACACACAAAATCCTTCGGTATACTGCGCTTATCTCCGCTATGCGTACTAATAATAATGTTGTGCTTTGCGGCAAATTCAAAAATAGCCCGGCCATACTTAGTAATGGGATAATTATGTTGTTCGGGATGAATTTTTATGCCAACACATTTTGGCCGTTTTAGCAGTTCTACTGCTTGATCATAAGACCCAGGATTAGTCGGATTAACAACAGCATAAAGCAGCAATCCGTCAGTTTTAGATATAATATGTTCTGCATCGATGTTTGCTCTCAGAACGTCTTCTTCAGATTTTGGCATAAGTGCCTGCAGGGAAGATACTATAGTTAATTTAGTATTAGCTATGCGTGCCCGTCTAGCAACTTCCTCCGCATCTGCAGACATAAATTCTTCAATAAGTTTAATTTTATTATCATCCGTATACTTTCCGAAATGTCCGTGAACATCAATAGCTTGAGTAATTTTCTCTTCCATTTTATCTCCTAAGTTATTTTATCTCCGGTTTCTTCAACAACTGTGTTTTTACACCCACTGGCAATTCCCAGCCAACATCTTCAAGATATTGTAATCCCTTGTCGTATTCCTGCTCAATAGCCTCTAATGTCATATCACGATATTCAAATTCAAGAGAGACATCACCTTTGTAGCCGACCCTATCCAAAGCCTTGCCAAACTTTCTAAAATCTACTGTTCCCTCACCCGGGGTTAATTCTAATTTCTGCTTCCTATCAACAGTATCAGAACCTTTAGCGTCACGCAGATGAATATGCCAGAGACGATCACCTAGTGCGGAAAAGAAAGCATCAATATCGTAACCGATAACAGCCCAATGAGAGCAATCAACTAAGGCGCCAATATTCGGACTCTCCAACCGCTGAAATACCTCCAGAACCTTTTCCGGTCGGGGCATAATCCCGTATAAATGCGGTACTTCCAGAAGCATACGTATGCCATACTTTGAAGCAATTTCGCCTACACGATTGTAGGCCTTGATGGCATTTGATAACTGATACTCCTGATCTTGCCGATCATTACGCACACCAAAACCCATAGTCATTAAAGGTATACCAACCTCCCTAAGTTGCGCAATCTTTTTTGTCCACTCCTGGACAAACTCATCAATTTCCTCCGGTATCCAGGCCTTATGAAAATCAGTAAAATAATTTAAACATACCGGTTCTAAACCAAAATCATCTAACATTTTCTTAAGTTCTGTTGGAGTCGGACTACCAAAATTAAAATGAAAACAATAAGAACCAAAACTTGCGATTTCCACACGTTTAAATCCACGGGCAGCTATTCTGGACAAAGCTTCATAAAGAGTATAATGTGCCCATCCCAGAGATGAAATTGCAGTTATCCTGGCCATTTTATTTCTCCGTTACTTTTTCGGGTAAAGAAACTGTGGATATTTGTCTTCCATCCATTTACGCAGACAAATAATAGTCTCATCTGACCATCCAATATAGGGAGGACGTGTCCGTTGTGATCCGGTATAATATCCGGAAGCAACAGCCATGCCTGTATCAATTACAGGATCTATCACGCCTTCTTCTCTATCTTCCATAAACTTTACAAGATCACCTATAAATCGGGCAACTTCCTTTTGCATCTTTATGGCTTTTTCCCAAGAGCCATTTACAGCATGGTCGTAGAGGGAAAGCATGACATTCGGATTAGTGTTTACAATAGAGCTACAGGAACCTCTAGCCCCTAACATCATTCCTGATGCCAGCAGAGACTCTCCTACAAAATAAGAAAGATTTGGTGTTTCCATAATATCATTCTGTAACTGGCCGAAATTAGAGCCGGCAAAGGTATATTTTACACCTATGAGATTGGGCGCGACATCCAGTATGCGTTTATAATCTTTCCCATTCAAAAACCGCTTAGAGCGAGGGATATTATAATGTATGAGCGGCATTTCAGGACAGGCAGTGTTTAAATCTTTAAAAAACTGCACCAATTCCTTGTTATTCAGCTCCATCCAATAGGGAATAGCAACCTGTACACCGCCTACATTTGGCTTTAAATTTGCATATTCCATGAGCTTGATAATTTTGCGCGTGCTATCCGCACAGCATCCGATTTGTAGCGGCATATTGTTTTTCCCGCATATTTCATCCTGTATATCAACCATAAGACAAAATTCTTCATAATCCAGTGCATAGAACTCGCTACTGCTTCCTGTAGTATATACACCATGAACATTGGCTTTTATTGTATGCTCAGTATTAATTCGATAATTTTTTTCATCAAAATTATCACGCTCATCCCATGAGATAAGAACAGCCGCCCATATCCCATGTAAATCATCTGCAATTAAACGCTTCATAGTAAATCCCCTTTCATAACATTTTTAAAAATTAATAGACATCCCATCATAACCTTATGCTTAAACTTCCTATTGTTTTATACATTGCAATTATGTTTTCTATCGAGGTTCCAACCTGAATATTATGGTCTGGAGCAATTATCAATCCGCCTTTAGCAAATAATTCTTTTCTCAAGTTTACTGCCTCTATAACTTCATCAACAGTACCAAATGGTAATAGATGTTGGGTGCTTATACTGCCGCAGAAAGCAATCTTGCCATAGAATTCATGATGTAATTCTTTAGTATCCATGCCTACAGCATCAGATTGGATTTCTTCCAATATATCTAGGCCTAATTCTATAAACCTGGGTATCAAATCCCTGCAACTACCACAACAGTGCATCATAACTTTAGCGTTATATTTGTGTCCCAAATCAATATATTCTTTCAGTTTTGGAGCAAATAATCGATCAAAACTCTTTGGGCTTATTAATAGGCCTCTTTGACTTCCATAATCTTCTCCAATATGTAATACATCTATCTTGCCATTAGCTGCTTTCAAGGTCCTCTCTGTTTTAGTCATGAAAAACTCATGTCTTCTTTGCATGAGCTCTAAGAATACAGGGTCTTCAAGCCCTACATCAACTAACACTTGCTCAACACCTCTACACCTTGCTATTCCATTCATAAAGTCCATAGTTCCAGCACCACCGCAAGTTACTATGTAGTCTTTAACCCTTTCGCAGTCAGATAGGATGTTAGAATAGTCATACCAATCAGCAGATGGAAATCTGAATCCTTTCATTTGTTGATATTCTGTATCGTCTAGTTTTTTTTTGGTTACTTATATCTTTAAATGGTAGATAAACAGCTTCTGGATATTCACCTCCTTTGTAGAAAACATCTTTATATCTTTCACCCCATAATCCTTCTTTGCTTCCATCTTCATATTTTTTTAGCTTAGGGCCTATATATTTAGGATTTACTGTTCTAAAGTCATCACCTAGAATATATCTTAATTCTTCCCGGGAATTGATGGAGAAATAATCCATTAGTTTTTGATTTATCTCTAGTGTTCCATAATATGTGGTAGGATGCCTATCAAACTCTCCGTTATACTTAAAAATTGCTTTAAAGCGCTCTTTTGAATTCATAATTCTAAAATCATCCCCACCTGTGCCGAGGAATTGAATAAAATTTTTATTCTTTGCAGTCGCTTCACCCTGAAAGCCACCTTTACTCCTAACAGTTTTTTTGTCATAATTTTCCCTTTCCTAATCTTAGATTTTGTAAGACTCTTTTATCTTATGAATAATTTACGTGGAACATTAGTCAGTACTTCACATCCATTTTCTGTCACAACAATCGTTTCACTACACGTGGTTCCAAAATTGCCTATGTCGCGTATAGAAGTACTGGTATGAAAAACCATCCCGAGCTTA
Source organism: uncultured bacterium (assembly GCA_964437505.1). Lineage (GTDB taxonomy): Bacteria > JAHJDO01 > JAHJDO01 > JAHJDO01 > JAHJDO01 > JAHJDO01. Next base: position 82,883 of record CAYTGU010000005.1, on the reverse strand, counting down.
AGTATTGTCTTATCATTATGTTCCTTAACAGCAATCTCTGCATAATCCTCCCAAGTAGGAGGAAACCCCGGGCCAATTGAATAACAATAACATCCGTGCCATAACAAATGTTTAGGGAGGTGTCTTAATACATCTTTTGCCATATGCGCAAGCTCTGAAGCTACAACACCGGGTTTCATGTTATCAGCCAAAATGTTAACACTCGCAATGCAGGCTTCAGCAACCTGCTTAACAGAATCGGACGGAGTTCCTATGACCACTGTACGCATTATTGGACTGCTGTAGCGGAAAATACAAGCTCCCATTTCCAGAAGAATAACATCTCCTTTCTTGAGTTTAATCCGCTTATGAGTGGAATGCGGAATCCCGGATCGTGAACCTACGGTGACAATTGGTTGAATACACATATATTCACTACCACTTTTAATCATAGTTAGATAAGCAGCTGCAGCTAGTTCATTGTCGGTTTTTCCTTCTGCGGCAGCGTCAATTGCTGCCTGCATGCCGGCACTGCTAATTCTACCTGCCTGACGTAGATACTCAATTTCTGCTTGTGTTTTAATGGACATAATCTTGGGGACCAAGCTCGTTGCGTCAATAAGAGTAGCTTGGTTCAATGATGCTCTTAAACGGAGATAATCAGCTGCGCTTAAAGAAGAAATATTATTTAATTCAACTCCCAGTCTCTTTTTGTGCAATCCCTTGCTGGTTAACAGGTCTTTAGTCCTTTTAATATAGTCAGATCCAATAGGATAAGTAACAATATCATCCAGCCATGATCCAATTTTGGCATTATGACTCTCAAAATCCTGGCTTAAAAGTATAGGGTTGCCGTTGGATGGGATTAATACCATCCAGTACTTATTTATAGCAATACTTTCAAATCCTGTTAGGTAATTTATGTTGGCCAAAGTATGACACAACAATGCGTCCAACTCTTTCTCCGCCATGGCCGTCTGAACATTTTTTACTCTTGTTCTATACTCATCTATTGAAAAAACCAATTCATTATTAAGCTCTGTCATATTTCTTCTATCCCCTAAACTGCCTCAAAATAATGATATTTGTCATGACGAAATCCACTAAGACTCAAAACCTTCCACTTTTTTATTGGAACAGATTTTGCTTTTTTTACCCTTCTCGAATCGCAGGGAATAACTTTATCAGTGACATGTCGATCACCACTGACACCATCCCAGGCAGCATAACCATCTGCGCCTTGGTTAAGATATAAGCGCATTCCGGACAATGAGGATGGACTTTCTAGATTAGCCATAGGGATAAGTCTTATTTTATCTCGATTCTCTAAATTGTTAAAATATTTAAAGTCCAAACTTTTGATATCCCAGCGATGCACCTCTCTTTTATCAAAGTATTGTCCAAAAGGAAAAACATCATTAACAATACTTTCTTTAACCCATGTCGCAACATCCAACCCCCATCTCTCACAGTCACGTTGCAGGCCCGGTATCATTACTGACAAACGCTGATGCGATTTTAATAGTTTTTTCACCTTTCTCATAAATAGAGTAATAACTTTTGCCTGATAATCTTTCCAGCGTTTATCTGTTTCTGACAATTTTCGCGGGTCAATGCCATATTCCTTTTTAAAACCCTCAACCATAATCGGCTCATAAAGCACTAACGGAACACCGCGGATCAGGCACAAACAAATACCATCTGGTTTGTATTGTATAATTTCATCTATTAATTTAAGCATATGCTCCTGCACTGCAGGATATGCATAACTTAGTCTACCTATCCGTTGACCCTTGCGGTCCAAACAATGGCACTCGGGATGTGCGTGAAAAAAGTCTGAATGAATTACTCTATCAAATGGGAAAGGTGACGCAAATGCCTGCATTCTTATGTATACTTGAAATTCCCACCCTCTTTTTTTCGCATAATTTCTTATAACTTTGAGTGAATCCCATCCCTTTTTTTGCCAAAGACGGACGTTATGATAAAAATTATGATAGGAATAACTGAATGAATCACTAACAGGCCAGTTATTACCTGCTTTCGTAGGATAATTGCATATATCCGCATCACCATTACCCCACAGAAGACCTTGAACATAATTCTGATCCTTGGGAACATTATTTTCAAACATCTCTAACAGATCTTCAGGCCGTGAATGGGAGAATGATTTAAAGCAGCCATGACCGTCTTCAGTTATAAAGAGAGGATGAGACACTATCTCGCTTTCCGGTGTGCTAATTTTACTAATCGGCTCTAAACGGATATAAGCTAAGGCATCATAAGAAGGGAGGGTGCTCTGAACCAAACTACTTTCTAAAATCAAACTTTGTCCGGTTAAATCCGCCTCTTTCCAAAAGACCTCATACATGGTACACGAAATATCAAATACACTTTCTTTCTTGTTTCCCGAGACAGCTACTCTTTGACAGCATAAATCATTGCTCAATCTTATCCGGTTCCGTGGAAGATCCCATCCACTATATAGCCCTAAATAAACACGGTATAGCCCCTTTCTCATCAACCGAATTTCAAGAGGCACAGGATTGGGACCGCCTCCATTACCTAACATAACCCCGGCAAACTTATTGGTCTTATAAGGAATAGCTTTCCATAGATTAGATTTTTTTCCATCAATATACTGTTTATCCACTAATTTATTTAAATGCGTAATCATTATTTCCTTATCTGTTGTCCCCAATTTTTTGATAAAGGGTTCAGTCATAATTTGCTCCTGTTCGTCAAGAAGTTATAGTTTAGTTATCAAAAGTTGATTTTTTTAACTTTTTTTTGCGTTTTTACTTTATATGTAGAAACTCCGCGACACTTCAAGCTCGCTGCTACCTCCTTTCCAGCTTGATTAACCTTGTTATATAATATCATAGCACAATTTTTTCAAATTCCACTTTATTTCCCATCACCAAGCTCTACCCCCCCCCTAAAACGGTAACGGGAGAGCCTAGAGCATCCCTCTTTAAAAACCAACATTTCCCTTGACAGCCTGAATAGAAATTTAAAATTCCCACACATCCTCTTGACAAACACATATCTGTTGCGATATTCTCTGTGTATCTTGAATAGCACAGGAGATAAATTTGACTCCATCTACCCGTAAAAAACGGTTTCTTGCTCAACTCCCTGACCTTATGAAAGGTTGTCTTAGTTTGACAAGCCGCTCTTGTGGAAAACCAGAATGCAGCACATGCCAAAGGGGTGAAAAACATCCTATGTGCATTTTTACCTTTTCTGTTAAAGGAAAAAAGAAGAGAACGACTATTCCTCCTAAACTTCGCAAGCAAGTTCAAAAACTTCTCAACAATTACTATCATCATAGAGACCTCATTGAAGAACTTACAGACATAAACGTCCAATTAATTAAAAAAGGCGAATTCAAAGAATGAGTTATTCTCATCCTGTTGCAGCAAGAGTTCAGCATTGCCCTTTCTCCAAATCTTGTCCTCATCTTAACGGAGAATCCCCTTCCAAAGTGCTTGCTGAACGAAATTATCTTCGGCAATCGCTCTGACCAGAGAACCAAGAACGTATCTCTTATTTCAACTATTATCCAAACTGCCAAACTCAAAGGCTTGGACCCAAAACAAGTTCTCATAACTCTTCTTACCAAAGGATTAACTCCTTAACTTTCAAGACAATTTAATCTGCTACAAACAAGATCGCCCTGACTATTATCTTTACTTCTTTCAAATTTAGTTGCCGATTTTCTCATCCAAATTTTTCCATTACTTTCCACAGCTAAACTGTTACCAAAATTTACGTGATCCGCTAAATGGCGATAAGCATTACCAATTCGACCATGACTTCCGCCAAGGTTATAGATATCGCACCATACTCTGGTTTCATATCGCCTTGCTGCGTCTAATAGCGCGAGATTCGCTCCAATGCCAGTCTTTGTTTTCTTAGCAGCATCACGCATAGCTTCGCTGATCTCATACTTGTATTCATCGCAAGACAAAACAAACTTTGCCTCTTCAATCATCCCGGCTTTCTTGATCTGATCATGTGTTTTATGATAAGCACTGGGTTATGGTAAGTTTCGCTCTGTGAATAAATCTGGGTGTACACGACAGTTACGATTATTCGTTTCTTTAATAGCTTAACATAATATGGTACTCTCCTATTGGCTATAAAAGCCAGAAAGGGAGGCTACCATGTTAGAAAAAATTTTCAAAGATCCAGAGGTAATAAAACAATCTGCAATATAAGGCGTAAAGCACAAATAAGCGAAAGCGATGACATTTTAAGTAAATTTATTTACCTAATAATGCATTTCTGAATTCCATCATTACCCTGTCACAATATTGACCGAGACCCACTACATCGGCGCCTACACTAATAAAGTGATAACCCATACTGATAAGCTCATTTAAATTATCAATGCTCCCAATAGTACCTGCAAATTTTCCATGCTCTGTACAGACTTCAGCTATGCGCTTGCGTGTCTCCACCAACTTGGTACAATTCCATTCACCAGGTGCGCCAATCCCATGGCTAAAATCCGCTGGTCCGAAAAAGATCATGTCTATACCTTCAAGAGAAGCAATGGCTTCCAAGTCATCCAACGGTTCAGGGTCCTCTATCTGTACGGCGACAAATCTTTGTTCATTTGCCTGTTTAAGATATTTGACAAAATCAATCTTGCCGTATGCACCATCTGTATTGCCACCGTCAACGGGACGGCGACCAACAGGATGAAATCTAGTCATCCTGACAACGTTCTCTGCATCTGCCAGGCTCATGATATGAGGCACCATGATACCAGAAGCATCCAATTCCAAAGGTTTGATGTAATCGCTGTACCCACCACGGGATACACGCACCATGACATCAACGTCATGAGCTTTAGCCGCCCAGATTTGTTTTTCTATTACAGACCAGTCACTAGGCACATGTTCCATATCCAGCCAGAGACAATCAAACTCACTCATGGCTGCAATATCTGCGGCACGACCACAGGACAAGTTTAATTTAAAACAACTCACTATTTCACCTGCACGAAGTTTCTGCAGTACCCTGCTTGCTCGCATTTTCATCTTTTCTCTCCTCTGATTATATTGATTACCACGCTGTCCATCCACCATCTACAACTAAAGTGTGTCCCGTTACATACGACGCTTCGTCAGAAGCAAGAAAAATAACTGCGCCAGCCATTTCATCCTGACGTCCTATACGTCCAAGCGGTACCTTATCTGCCAAACGCTCTAAAAAAGCTGGGAACTCTGGATTATCTGCACACCATCGTGCTTTTGAATGCGGAAATGCTCCTGGAACTACTGCATTTACACGAATATTGCGCAGTCCCCAGTAAACCGCAAGATACTTGAGCATGACATAATTAATTTCCCTTTTTCATAATATTGTATAAATTCCTTCAGATCTTCTGCATTATCAGTAAGGGGTTTATCAATTAATATAGGGATATCCTTTTCAATAAAAGGCTTTGCCATAGAGAGATGATTTTCTCCATCATCACGTGCAAGTATCACTGCATCTACTTTACCAATTATCCCAAGATTGTATGTTTGTTTCATCATTATTTGGATTAATCTTTTAAATCAACTGTGAACCATTAGCAGCTGGAAGACATTACCTCAGCAACCTCTCTTTTGCTTCCTCTATATGTCTTCTTGCCAGTTTTTCTGCCAAATCTGGGTTTCTTTTTTTAATAGCTTCTATAATTGGCAGATGTGAATAGCTTAGATTTTTTCCTGAATATTCCCCATGTCTAATACTTTTGGTATATAAACTTGTTGTTTGAAAATCGTATAATTCCATAATCCTGGCAAGTTCTTTATTTTCACACTTTTTCATAATGAACTCATGAAACTCCCTGTCTGTTTTCACCAAAGTATCACAATCCATGTTCTGTATAGCTTCTTCATTCTTTTTAGCAATATTCTCCAGCTTTTTTATTTCCTCATCTTTGATACGCAGAGAAACTAATCTTGCAGCGCAACCTTCTAATAATGCTCGTACTTCATAAATCTGTTTTATCTCATCCAGAGAATGTTGTTTTACAAATGTTCCCACATTAGGGATAACTGTGATCAATCCTTCGTTTTCTAACAAACGCAGAGTTTCTCTAATAGGAGTCCTGCTAACCTTATATTTTTTGGCGAGAACCTGTTCAACAATTCTCTCATGAGGCTTTATCGCACCATTCAGAATGCTTAGTCTAATTTTTTTATATAATTGTTTTATTAATGTATCTTTCATCTAGAACCTTTTTATATTGCATTACAATTGTATACAGCCTATCAGAAGATGTCAAGCGAAATTTTTAGCTATAACAGGATTTTGTTTTGACAAAACTAGAGTGAGTTGGTATAGTGTGAGACCTTTTAAATAGGAAAATCTGATATGAATTTAATAGAAGAAATCAGAAATAAAGCAAAGTCTGACAGGAAAAGAATAGTCCTACCTGAGTCACAGGATCTAAGAGTAATACAAGCTGCATCCATACTGAAAAAAGAGAAGATTGCTGACCCTATCCTATTAGGAAAAAGAGAGAATCTAATTAAGGTAGCAAAACATGCTGGTATAAATATAGAAAACGTGAAAGTAATTGATCCAAAACAAAAAGTAACAGATGAAGACATTGAATTATTTTATAATCTCAGGAAACATAAAGGCACAAGTAAAGAAGACGCCTGTACACATATTAAGCAGCCTCTCTTATACGCCGCTTTGATGGTAAGAAAAGGCATGGCTGACGGTTCAGTATCAGGAGCAGTAAATTCTACTGCAAATGTCTTGCGTGCTGCAATCTGGCTAATAGGTCCTGCAAATGGTATAAAAGTAGTCTCAAGCTGCTTTGTTATGATTGTTCCAGACTGCGTTTATGGAGAGCATGGTATTTTTATATACGCTGATGCAGGCATTGTACCAGATCCAACATCCGAAGAGCTTGCTAGTATCGCCATAGCGTCCGCAAAAACAGCCTGTATGTTCATAAAATCTGAGCCAAGGGTTGCTATGCTCTCATTCTCAACAAATGGAAGCGCATCTCATGGTCTTATTGATAAAGTAATAAAAGCTACTGAACTTGCAAGAAAAATGTGTCCCGATCTACAAATTGACGGAGAGCTACAAGCAGATGCTGCTATTGTTCCGGAAGTTGCAAAAATAAAGGCACCCCAGAGTAATGTTGCAGGGAAAGCTAATGTATTAATATTCCCGAATTTAGAATCAGGTAATATATCGTATAAACTTACTCAACGTTTAGCAAAAGCACAAGCTCTAGGCCCCCTACTGCAGGGACTTCGAAAACCTGCGCATGACCTGTCCAGGGGATGCAATGTAGATGATATTGTTAATATATCTGCTATTGCAGCAATACAAGCTCACTCTGCCTAGTATTAAGAATAAATGTAGGGGTCGGATAAATCCGACCCGAAACAACTTAGAAAAAAAGGAGAATAACAGTGGCACTTCCAAAAAGAAAGTTCTCAAAATCAAGACGGGATAAAAAACGCACACATAAAAAATTGTCATTACCTGCAATGTGTACATGTTCACATTGCAATCAGGTCAAATCCCCACATATAGTTTGTCCTCATTGTGGGTACTATAATGGTAAAAAAGTAATTGAAATTAAGAAGGCTTCATAATATGAAAATAGCCATAGATGTTATGGGCGCTGATAAAGGTCCTTCTGTGGTTATAGAAGGGGCTTTAGATGCTGCCAAAAACAAGCCATTTGATCTGATACTGGTTGGTGATGAAAAAATAATAAAAAAGGAGTTAACAAAACGTAAATATACTGGTTCCAATATTCAGATTAAACATGCATCTGAAGTCATAGCAATGCATGAGTCTCCTTCTCAAGCTATCAGGCGAAAAAAAGATTCATCTATGATCAAAGCAATAGAGCTGGTTAAAAATAAAGAAGCAGACGCTGTAGTATCAGCTGGCAATACAGGAGCATACATGGCATCTGCTGCAATCTATATAAGAACAATAGAGGGTATAGAGCGCCCAGCAATCGCTATCTTGATGCCTACTCTAAGTGAAGCTTCCCTACTGCTTGATGTAGGCGCAAATGTGGACTGTAGCCCTTTGAACCTTTACCAATTTGCAATAATGGGAAATGAATACAGCAAGTATATCTTGAAAAAAGGAACTCCAAAAGTAGGTCTCTTGAACATTGGAGAAGAGGAACATAAAGGAAATGACTTAACAAAAAAAGCATATGAAGAATTAAAAAAAGCGCCAATTAACTTTGTTGGCAATGTAGAGGGAAGAGATATTTTTAATGGTAAAGTTGATGTTATTGTTTGTGATGGTTTTATTGGCAATATAATCCTTAAGGCTACTGAAGGACTGGGAGAAAATATATATCTTAAACTACGCAATGAACTGAAAAGTAGTTTTCTCTCTAAAATTGGAGCTATGTTGAGTAGAGGCGCTTATAAGAACTTCAAAAAAAGTCTGAACTATGCAGAATATGGCGGTGCGCCTTTTCTTGGAATTAACGGTGTATGTATAAAAGCTCATGGCAATTCTTCTTCTCTGGCTATCAAAAACAGCATTTTGGTAGCTGAGAAATTCGTAAACAACCATGTTAATGAACATATAAAAGAGAGGTTAAGAAACTAAAAAAATGGATAATATTAAAGTAGGTATTTTGGGAACTGGTTTTTATGTGCCGGAAAAAATTCTTACGAATGCAGACCTTGAAAAAATGGTGGATACGTCTGATGAGTGGATTACAACAAGAACAGGTATAAAAGAGAGACGTATAATTGATGATAAACATACCACCTCTGACCTTGCTATGTTTGCTTCTCAGAAAGCTCTTAAAAATGCTGGAGTCGATGTAAAACAAATAGATTGTATTATTGTTGCTACTATAACCCCTGATATGCCATTCCCTTCCACCGCGTGCATTCTTCAGGATAAAATAGGAGCTAAAACTGTGTGCGCATTTGACGTCAACGCAGCCTGCTGTGGTTTTATTTACGCTTTAACAATGGCAAAAAGTTTTGTTGAAAGTAATACATTTAAAAGAGTTTTAATTGTTGCCGCAGATACGCTCTCCAGAATTGCAGATTGGACAGATCGTACAACCTGTGTACTATTTGGAGATGGAGCAGGTGCCGCTGTTATTGGACGCGCCGCGAATAACAGGAGGGTTATCTTGGGTTCATATCTTGGTGCTGATGGGTCAGCTTGGGATCTGCTGAATATGCCTGGCGGAGGTTCACAATTTCCTGCAACACATAAAACAGTAGATGACAAATTGCATTTTCTAAAAATGAACGGGAATTCTGTTTTTAAACTTGCTGTTAGGGCAATGACAAGTGCCGCAGATAAGGTGCTTTCTGAATGTAATCTAAAAAACGAAGATATAGATCTTGTTATTCCTCATCAGGCAAACTTGAGAATTATAAATGCTTTAGCGCAAAGACTTAACGCTCCTTTGGAAAAAGTATGGATAAATGTTACCAGATATGGAAATGTTTCAGGTGCTTCAGTACCAATAGCAACAGCTGAAGCAGCAGCTTCGGGAAAATTAAAAGATGGACAGATAATACTTCTGGACGCTTTTGGCGCTGGTCTTACATGGGCATCAGCTATTATAAGGTGGTAGAGTGAAGAAAATCGCGTATGTGTTTCCCGGTCAAGGTTCCCAATATGTTGGAATGGCAAAAGACTTTTACCATAATTATTCATGTGCTAAAGATATCTTTCAATGTGCAAATAAAGTTCTCGGATATGATATTGCAAAATTGTGTTTTGAAGGTCCTATAGAAAATTTGAGTGCTACAGAGAATTGCCAGCCAGCGATACTTACAGCGAGTATTGCCTGTTTAGCAGTACTTAATAAGTTTCTTAAAAAAGACTCTGTTTCTTTTGTTGCAGGTCACAGTTTAGGGGAATACTCCGCTTTGGTAGCTTCAAATGCATTGGATATGGAATCCGCATTATTACTTGTTAAGAAAAGAAGTCTATTTATACAGGAAGCATCCAAGCAACACCCTGGCATAATGGCAGCAATTATTGGATTAGATACTAAACAAGTTAAAAATATTTGCAAAATCTCATCTAAATATGGAGTTATACAAATCGCTAATTATAATTGTCCCGGGCAAATTGTCGTATCCGGCCAGTATAAAGCTATTGATAAGGCAATAGAAGAAGCTACTGCCGCAGGAGTGCGAAAAGTAATCAAACTAGCAGTGAGCGGTCCGTTTCATTCCTGTCTAATGCAATCTGCAAAGGAAAAATTATACGATGAACTGCAAAATTTTAACATTAAAACTGCAAATATTCCCGTATATGCAAATGTTTCTGCAAAACCGATAACAAAGCCCTCTGATATAAAAGAGACATTGACTAAACAAATAACAGGCTCTGTACTATGGGAAGATTCAATTAAAAACATGATATCAGCAGGAATTAGAACATTTATCGAAGTAGGACCAAAGAGAGTATTATCAGGACTTATCTCAAGAATTGATAAGAGTATTCAGATACTCAATGTAGAAGACAAAAAAAGTCTCAATAAGACAAAAACCATTCTAAATAGTATAATGTGAGAGGAGAATAAAATGAAGGTTGTTTTAAAACAGGATATTGACAAATTAGGAAGCATAGGAGATATAGTAAAGGTTGCAGACGGCTATGGCAGAAACTATCTATTACCACACGGATTAGCTCTTAAAGCAACTCCAGGTGCTGAGAAAGTTGCAGAACAAATTAAAAAAGCTAAAGGAAGAAAAATACAGGAGGAAAAAGCAGGAGTTGAAGAGATAGCAAAAAAGCTTTCTGGTTTATCTTTAACCATCCCTGTTCAAGTTGGAGAAGATGAAAAAATGTATGGCTCTGTTACTTCTATTGATATTGCAAACATGCTAAAGCAGGAAGGAATAGAGATTGATAAGAAGAAAATCATATTAAAAGAACCAATAAAAAAGTTAGGTGTTTTTAATATCCAAATCAAGCTTCACCCAAAAGTAACAGCAGAAGTAAAAACATGGGTAATAAAGGCATAATTTGTTTGTTGATGATGTTGTCATACACGTAAAAGCAGGCGACGGTGGTAACGGATGTGTAAGCTTCCGCAGGGAAAAACACGTTCCCAAAGGCGGTCCTGACGGAGGAGATGGTGGAAAGGGAGGAGACATCATTGTTGAAGCTGACCCACATCAAAGAACTCTTATCAATTTTCTTCATAAAAGACATATCAAATCCAAACATGGCCAACATGGCAAAGGCAAAAAAATGTTTGGCAAAAACAGTCCTGCCCTTATATTAAATGTACCTGTTGGAACAATTATAAGAGAAAATAATAGAATTATTGCAGATCTTAGTCATCCTGCTGATAGTGTCATAGTTGCGCGTGGCGGAAGAGGAGGAAAAGGAAATGCCAAATTTGCCACATCTACCAGACGCGTTCCGCGAATCGCAGAACAAGGCAAAGAAGGAGTAGAAAAGGATATTAGATTAGAGCTACGCCTAATCGCTGATGTTGGGCTGGTTGGATATCCAAACTCAGGAAAATCCACTTTGCTTTCTCGCATATCACATGCCAGGCCTAAAATAGCTGATTATCCATTTACCACCATAGAGCCGCTTTTGGGAGTTGTAAAAATACATGACTCATCCTTCGTAGCTGCCGATATTCCAGGGTTAATAGAAGGTGCGCACAAGGGAAAAGGAATGGGGAACAAGTTTTTGGCTCATATCAGCAGAACAAAAATCATTCTACATCTTATTGATATGTCTGATAAAAACTCACATTCAAAATTTAATGCTATTAATAAGGAATTATCTTTACACAATTTAGGTGATCGAGCCCAAATAATAGTTGCTAATAAGATGGATATGACTACTGCGCAAGTCAATCTTAAAGATTTTAAAAGAAAGCTGCATTCAAAGAATATATCTGCTATTTCTGCGCTGACCGGAGAAGGTGTAAAAGATTTGATAAATCACGTTGAAAAATTGCTGAATTAAATCCCCTTTCCGTCATTTCTTTATTTTTAAGAATCTCACTTTTAAAACTTGTTTTGTCTTTTCTGTAACCTTAAATTTATCACTAATCCTAAAACCTACAATCCAGATAATACCTATTTTATCAGTTAGAAGCAGAACCCTGTTCTTTTCAGGCTGAGGAATTTTTTGGTCTATGAGAAAATCCTTTATCTTCTTTTTCCCAATCATTCCCAACGGCTGAAATGTATCTCCGTTTTTTCGACTTCTTATAAAAACAGGTTCCTTGATTTTGCCGTAATCAAGGTACTCCTGATATTGCTGCCCATGTCTAGAGAGTTTGATGTTGCTCTTTTTGATGTAAATTGTGCAGACTAGTTTTACTCCAAGCTCAGAAATAATAGTTTCTCCCGGAATCTTAACAGGATAGATTATGCTACGTATATTCTGTGCCTTGCCTCTGCGAATAACCAACTCTCTACGCATCCGTTCCACTACTAATCCATTAGGTAAGTCTATCTGCCCATAAGCTAGATTGCCCTTTAACAGTTTTAATACTTCATTACAATGCAGATATGTAATTTGCCTTAGACTTCCAGTCAGTTCTTTAATCCCATATCTAATAACTCTTCTTTGAATTGCCAGAGGATAACTTCTAATTTTACTGATATCCAGCTGTATATTCTCATTACTTTTACCTAAGACAGTCTTCCGAATGCTTTCGGAATAAAACTTCTCTGCAATCTCTTCAAGATATTCATTCTCTTCTCTTAAAATATCAGCCGTATTAATTAATACCTGCTTTACATTTTGATTATAGCTTTTCTCTAAAAGTGGTATTAAATTTAATCTGACTTTATTCCTGAGAAATTTGCTGTCCACATTAGAGGAATCAGTACGCACACTGATTTTTTTCTCTTTTAGAAACGCTTCAATCTCTACTCTGTAAATATTCAGTAACGGACGAATCACTTTTAAGTTTCCAATATGTCTAACAGGATAGATGCCTGTTAATCCTGTCTCTCCTGCACCTCTTAATAATCTCATGATAACAGTTTCTGCATTGTCATCTGCAGTGTGGCCTAAGGCGATCTTTCTTATATTCAATTTGTCTGCTATTTGTTCATAAAAATCATATCTTTGAATTCTGGCGGCTTCTTCTAAGGACAGTTTGTTTACTTTTGCGAATTTATTCACATCCTTATTCCCAATAAAAGCAGGAAGCTTTAACTTTTTTGCTAGTCTTTTCACATACCTTGCGTCCTCTTCAGATTCATTTCCTCTAAGCATATGATTTAGATGAACTATATAAAGCTGAAGATTATACTTATCTTTGAGTTCCATGAGAAGATATAAAAGAACGACAGAATCAGGTCCTCCTGAAACACCGACAAGTAAACTGTCTCTTTTTGAAATCATTCTATAATTACAAATGATTTTTGATGCCCTTTGCATTAAATTGTCTTTAACATTGATATTCTCCATATAGTCATATTATCATTAAAAAACATCCTGCAAAAGAAAATAATAAGCAATATGACTAAAGACCTTGTTCCCGATTTCATTTTCTGAAACAGTACAGCTACAGTGAAAATTTAAACAAAAAAGTGATTTATTCTAAAGACATGTGTTTGTTATTATGTTAAAATTTTTCGCATGAATTCAAGGGAGCGAGTTTTAAGAGCAATTGAACATTCTGTACCTGATAAAATTCCTTGTGATCTCTCAGGAACAACAGTAACTGCAATTACAAAAATTGCTTTTATAAATGCTATGAAATTGCGGAATCTTTCTTGCGATTTTATAATGCATGATGACATACAACAAATTGTCATTCCGTCAAAACAAGTTCTTGATTATTTAGAAGTAGATACTGTGAGACTTGGTCCGCCACGTATTTACAATCTTGAGAAGAAAGCAATCAAAAAGGGTAAAACAATAAGTTATCTGGATGAATGGGGTATAACATGGAGTATGAACACAGAGTTGGATTTTTATTTTAACGAAAATACTGCATATCCTCTTCAGAATGCAAAAACCATTGAGGATTTGAAATCGTATGATTTTCCAGATCCTGAGAAGACAGTTAACTTTGATATATTAAGAAAAGAGCTTGGTGCTATCCCCGATGATAAAGCGCTTGTAGTTGACCGCAATTGCGCAGGATTATTTGAGATGGCTTTTAGGATAAGAGGCTACGAAAATTTTTACATGGATTTGGCTTGTTCTAAAAAAATGGCTGAGTACTTGATTGACAAAATACTGGAAATAAAAATGCGATACTGGGATAGAGTTCTTTCATTTGCAGGAAAGCGAGCAGATATTATTGCTGAATGCGACGACCTTGGGACACAGCAAAGTTTATTGGTCTCACCTGATATGTATAGAGAAATTCTCAAGCCGAGACAAAAGAAGCTGTTGTCTTTTATCAAATCAAAAGCTCCTCAAGCGAAAATTTTCTTTCATAGCTGCGGCGCCATATCAGAGATAATCCCGGACTTTATTGATATAGGGGTAGATATATTAAATCCTGTGCAAACCAACGCTACAGGTATGAACGCAGAAAAATTAAAAAAAGAATTTTCAAAAGACATTTGTTTCTGGGGAGGAGGAATTAATACCCAGGAGACTCTGCCTCATGGAACACCTCAACAGGTTAGAGATGATGTAAAAAAATCCGTTGACATACTTGCCAAAGATGGAGGATATGTATTTTCCGCTATTCACAATATTCAGGCAGATGTCCCTGCGAAAAACTTTTGGGCAATGTGGGAAGAGTTTCAGAAAATAAGAAACTTAATCCGCTGACCATCGTAAATCAGGGTGTCTTGCAGCTTCAACCTCATCCAGCCTTGATAAAGAAGTCTTATGCGGTGCATTTACAACCTTTTCAGGGGCGTTTTCTATCTCTTGCGCTATTTTGGCCATTACATCTACAAATTCATCTAGTGTTTCTTTTGTCTCTGTTTCTGTTGGCTCTATCATCAGTGCTTCGTGCACAATTAAAGGAAAATACACTGTTGGAGGATGTATGCCATAATCCAACAATCTTTTTGCAATATCCAGTGCTCTTACTCCTTTTCCCTTAAATCGTTGCGCAGATAAAACAAATTCATGCATGCAATTCCTGTCATATGATATATCAAAATTATCTTTTAATTTAGCCAATAAATAATTTGCATTAAGCACAGCATTCTCACTAACATCTCTAAGCCCATCTGGTCCAAGCATTCTGATATATACATACGCTTTAAATATTACTAGAAAATTGCCATAGAATGAGTGCATTCTGCCTATTGATTTTGGACAATTATACTTAAAATAGTAATTATCCTCCTCATCTTTTTCTATCAGTGGTAAAGGCAAATATGGATTTAGGTGTTCTTTACATGCTATTGGACCTGAGCCAGGGCCGCCTCCGCCATGAGGTGTTGAAAAGGTTTTATGAAGATTATAATGCATTATATCAAACCCCATATCACCCGGCCGTACAATACCAAGTATTGCGTTCATATTTGCACCATCATAATATAAAAGAGCACCTTTTGAATGTATGATCTCGGATATTTCCATAATATGTTCATCAAACAGTCCTAATGTGTTTGGATTAGTCAACATAAGGCATGCGACTTTTTCGTCAACAACGTTCTTTAAAGATTCTACATCAATGTTTCCTCTATTATCAGATTTAACCTCAACTACTTCATAACCGCATAATGCAGCACTAGCAGGATTCGTCCCATGTGCCGAATCAGGAACTATCACCTTTCCCCTCTTCTCTTTTTTATCTTTAAAATACGCTTTTATCATCATCATTGCTGTAAGCTCACCATGTGCACCAGCAGCTGGTTGCATACATGTTTTTGCCATACCCCCAATCTCTGAAAGGAGCCTGTCCATATGATAAAGAATGTGTAATGCTCCTTGAGATAACTCTTCTGAGGCAAAAGGATGAATACATCTAAAATCTATGGACTCTGCTAATTCTTCATTGATTTTTGGATTGTATTTCATTGTACAAGAACCCAAAGGATACAGTTCGGAATCAACACTGAAATTGACCTTTGAAAGTCTTGTGAAATGTCTTATAACTTCTAACTCTGTAAGCTGTGGCAAGTTGGGAGCATTCTTCCTGATGAATCTTGCAGGAACTAGTTCTAAAATATCCCTCTCTAATACATCACATAAAGGTAAAGTATAGCCTCTTCTTCCATCTCTCCCAAGTCCAAATACTGATTTTTCTTCCACTGTCAGTCTCCCTTACATGCCCCATATCTTCTGGAGAACAATAGGATAAATTTTAAGAAGCTTATCTCCATATAATATGGATAAAATTGCTCCAAGCACAATATATGGACCAAATGGGATCGCAGTCCCTCTTCTACGACTCAATTGGTGAATCAGGCTCTTAGAAGACACTATGAAATAAAGTTGAGTTTTTGTGAGTCCCCTACTCTTCATTTTTATTCTCCTAAGTGTTGTGCCTGTTCTTTCTATCGCTATTACAATTAGGAAGCTTACTCCAAAAAATGCGCCTGTGAGAAACGAGATAAAAAGAGTCATTAAAGTAGACTGCCATCCAATAAATGCTCCTATCATTGCTATTAACTTGATATCGCCGCCCCCCATTGCCTCTTTTCTAAAGACAAACCAGCCAAAAAAAGCCACACATGTAAGACTTAATCCCCCACATAAAGCCCCTCCTAAGGATTTTAGAAAAGCTTCAAGGTTTGATAGTGAATTCATTAATGGAGGATAAAGAAAACTTACTAAAAGCCCGAATGCAATTCCGAAAAGAGAAAAAAAATCAGGAATAAGCATCCACTCAATATCGATAAAAGAAACAACTATGAATACAGCAAAAAGAAGCGAGTATATAAAAAATTTGGGTTTAATGCCAAATTTAAAATACAGTAACAGGAATAGAACTCCTGTGAGAAGCTCAACAATAAAATACTGCACAGATATTTTCTCTTTACAGAACCTGCATCTGCCTCTAAGTAGGATATAGCTTATCAGTGGAATATTATCAAACCATTTTATGCTCTTAGAGCATTTTGGACATAGGGACGATGGCAACACTATAGACTTTTGCCTAGGGATTCGATAAATACATACATTTAAAAAACTACCTACACATAAACTAAATATTAGGACAAAAAAAGCTATCATCTCATTAAAAAAGGTGCACTTTTACATGCACCTTCGCTTATAATCTCTTCCCAATTTTGCTATTCTTCTTTTTTAGTTTGCTTGTCTTCAATTTTTATTTCTTCTTTTTCCTGCTTATTGTCAGATTCCTTTATACTTAGACCTATCTTCCTTTCCCGTAAATCAATTCTAACTATTCTAGCAGTGATCTTCATGCCAATTTTATATTTTTTCTCCAGATTCTCTTCTTCAGCCAGCTCTGAAACATGAACCAACCCTTCTACTCCTTGTTCCAGCTCAACAAAAATACCAAATTTAGTTATCTTTATTACTTTACATTCCATATTCATTCCAACTTCGTATTTATCAGATAACTTTTCCCAAGGGTCAGGTGTAAGCTGTTTTACACCTAGCGATATTTTTTTATTATCTGAGTCTATAGATAAAACAACAACTTCTATTTCATCACCCTTTTTAAATATTTTTGACGGATCATTTACCCTCGTGGACCATGATAAATCCGAGATATGTACCAGACCATCTACTCCTTCTTCTACTTCAACAAATACACCATAATCAGTTATGTTCCTAATTAGGCCTTTAATCCTTGTTCCAACAGGATATTTTTTTTCTACCTTTTCCCACGGATTTACTTCTAACTGTTTCATACCTAAAGAAATTTTTTCCTCTCCCTTTTCAAGACTTAAAACTATAGCTTCTACTACATCTCCCACATTTACAACTTCAGACGGATGCATAATCTTTTTAGTCCATGACATCTGAGATATATGCATTAAGCCCTCTATTCCTTCTTCTAATTCAACAAAAGCCCCATAGGCAGTAATATTCACTACTTTTCCTTTAACCTTTGAACCAATAGGATATTTTTTATCTATATCTAACCACGGATTGGTAGCTTTCTGCTTTAGACCGAGAGATACTCTATTCTTTTCTTTATCAATTGATAAAATCATAACTTCTATCTCCTGTCCAAGAGAAAGCACGTCTGAAGGATGCGATATGCGCCCCCATGATATATCTGTTATATGAAGCAATCCATCAATTCCTCCAAGGTCAACAAAGGCTCCAAAATCTGTTATATTTTTAATGAATCCTTTTCTAATCTGTCCTTCCTTTAGCTCTCCAAAAAGTTTTTCTCTATCCTCTGTTTGTGTCTTCTTAAACAACGCATTGCGAGAAAGCACAACATTTCTACGCATTTTATTCAATTTTATGATCTTAAACTCTAAATCCTTATTAACCATATTTTCAAAATCAGCAATTATCTTAATATCTGACTGTGAAGTAGGTAAGAACCCCTCAACTCCGATATCTGCAGAAAATCCACCTTTTATCTTTCTTATTAGTCTGCCTGTGACGCTTTTTTCCTCTGAAAATGCCGCCACGATTTCGTTCCAAAACTTCATTTGGCCAGCCTTTTCTTTTGATAAGACAACTACGCCTGATTCATCTTCAATTTTCTCAAGTAAAACTTCGGTCTCATCTCCAACCTTTAGCTTAGATGCATCCTTAAATTCATCAATGGGGATTACTCCTTCAGACTTATACCCTATATCCACTACTACCTCATTTCGTCCTATTTCAATAATTTCACCCTTTACCACATCCCCTTTTTTAATATTTTTAAAACTCTGTTCATATAATGCTTCTAAATCTTCCTTAGTCTTTTGCATTAAACTAAAATCCTCCTCATTTTTTCGAAATGTCCCAAAATTTATTCCTACAAAATAGCAGACTGTTTTCCTATTAGCAAGCGATATTTTCTTTTAGACTACTTATAGACTGCATTACTTGAGTGCTTATCTCTCGATAGTTTTTTTTATTTAGATCTTTACAATTTGGCATAATTGGCTTGCCAAATATAACTCTAATCTTCTTTGGATATATCCATTTTCCATTTTTAGGAAAAGCCTTTATTGCTCCATCTATATATGCAGGTATAATGGGAACATCTGCTTTTAAAGCAATCATACCCACACCAACTTTTCCTTGACCTAGTTTTCCATCCAGACTTCTTGTCCCTTCGGGAAATAAAATAATAACTTTTTTAGCATTCAGGGATTTAATTAATTCTTTAAAGGTAGAAACACTCACCAACTCACGCCTTACAGGAATAGTATGCAAAGCTTTGATTAACAATCTAAATATAGGAATCTCAAACAAGCTTTGTTTTGTCAGGTAATAAGTTTGTCTCGATATTCCAACACCTACAATAACAGGATCAAGGAAACTGCCATGATTTGAAGCCACTAACACTCCCCCCTTTTCAGGGATATTATCAGCACCATTCACTTCTAATCTGAAATAAATCTTACAGAAAATATATGAAATTAATTTAGCTACTGTATATATCATTTTATATAGGATATGACTGTTTCTGCTTCTTCTTCCAAACTCATTCCTGTTGAGTCAACAATAATAGCATCCTCTGCTTTTTTTAAAGGCGCTATTTTTCTTGTTAAATCTTTTTTGTCCCGCACTTTTATATCCTCTGAAAGTTCTGATTTTACAACTTGCTGACCATCTTGTTCTAATTCTTTCCTGCGTCTTTTTACCCGCTCCTCAAAAGAAGCATCCAGATAAAACTTGTAGTCAGCATCAGGCAATATAACCGTTGTAATATCCCGTCCCTCCATTACAACATTACCTTTTTCTGCAATTTTCCTCTGCAATTTCTTCATGCACTCTCTTACCCCTTCTGTTCTGGCAAGATAAAAGACATTATTTGTTACATCAGTTCCTCTTATTTCCTCTGTTACATCTCGTCCATCAAGTAAAACAACAGTTTCCTCTTCCTGATGAATTAGCTCAATTTCCGTATTATGCGCAAGTTCTACCAGATCTGTCTCTTTTTTCATGTCAATACCATTTCTCATAGCCTTAAGTGTCAACGCTCTGTACATAGCGCCTGTGTCTATATACAAAAGCCCCAACCTTCTTGCAACAATCTTTGAAACACTGCTTTTACCTGAACCGGCAGGCCCGTCAATAGCTATCGTTATTTTATTTCTCAACTTTAATCGTTCCTTCAGAAGTCATTTTTTTCAATGTTTTTATAAAGTCAGGAAAAGACGTATTAATACAATCTGTATCCCCTATCTTTGTTTCTCCTTTTGCCATAAGACCCATAATAATTCCTGTCATAGCTATTCGGTGGTCTCCAAGGCTGTTAAAGGCAAAGAGTTTAGATTTCATGTTTTTAACTTGATCTCCCGGGATAACCAGACTTTCAGAACTACAATCATTAAGCTCCATTCCAAAGTAGTGAAATAGGTTATCAATTGCCATGAGCCTATTGCTTTCTTTAACTTTCAATTCAGAGACTCCTTTGATTACAGTCTTTCCTTTAGCAAATGCAGCAGCAACCGCAATTATAGGAATTTCATCAATTATTCTTGGAATTTCATTAGGTTCAATAGTAGTTCCCTTAAGCCTGCTGCTTTTAACAAGAATATCCGCCCGTGGTTCTCCTGAAATTGTCTTTTCGTTTTTTAATTCTATATTAGCCTCCATCCCTTCCATTACATCAATTATACCTGTCCGCGTAGGATTTACTCCTACATTTTTAATTAAAATTTTCGAATCTTTCAAACATGAAGCAGCGACAATAAAAAACGCGGCAGAAGAAATATCTCCGGGGATAACTATGTCCTTAGACTTCAATTGAGAGTGACCGTCTATTGACACTTTGTATCCTTCTCCTATTTCTCCTTCTATCTCCAAATTTACTCCAAAATATTTGAGCATTCTTTCAGTATGATCTCGTGATTTAGAAAATTCTAAAACTGAAGTTTTACCCTTTGCATATAAACCTGCTAAAAGAATTGCGGATTTTACCTGTGCACTGGGAATTAATGACGGTGTTATTCTTTTTTGTGAGAGCTGTTCCCCACTAATTGTAACAGGAGCATATTCGTTGTCACTTTTAACGGTACCTGTAATCTTAGCCCCCATTCTTCTTAATGGCTCTGTGACCCTTTGCATAGGTCTTTTGCAAAGAGAATCATCGCCTGTAATCCTTGCAGTAAACTTCTGACCTGCCAGAACCCCGAGCATAAGTCTCATTGTCGTTCCTGAATTACCTGCATATAAATCTTCTTTTGGCTCTTTTAGTCCATGGAGACCATTCGAAGTTATCACTATCTCATTTCCGACCATCGATATATCAACACCCAGCTGCCTGAAGATTTCAACAGTTCTCATGCAGTCTTCGCTCTTAAGAAAACCTGTTATTTTTGTTGTGCCTTTTGCAAGAGAGCCAAGAATAACAGCGCGATGAGAAATTGATTTGTCTCCGGGAACACAAATAGTGCAGGATAATTTCTTTATAGGAGTTATTATTAATGGAGGTTTATACATACTTTATTCTAGAATGTTTTTTATTGACCTAGCTTTTTCAAATTCTTTGATTAGTTTTTCGCTGTCAGATTTGTCTATTAATTTGTATATCTTATCCAGTTCTCTTTGGAATCCCGATAAAACATCCAAGATATTCTTTTTATTTGTCTTACATATTTCCTGCCACATTTGAGGAGAGCTTGAAGCAATTCTGGTTGTGTCTTTAAACCCGTTTCCAATAACAAGTTTTAAATCTTTATCTACTGTACCTTTTTTGCCCAAAGCATTAATAAGCGATACAGCTGTTATATGAGGCAGATGACTTGTAAGAGCAACGAGCTTATCATGCTGACCTGGTGAGAAAAAGGCAACATTGGCTCCTGCTTTATTCCATAGCTTTGTAACTTTTAGGAGCGCATTTTTATTTGTTTTTGAGGTCTTTGCAATTACACACACTGTTCCATCAAATAATCTATTGGTTGCAACATCAACACCGTGCCTTTCTAATCCGGCTATCGGATGCGCGCCGACAAAATGTATTCCATCAGGCAATATCTCCTGCATCTTCCGGCAAAACAGTTCCTTTGTACTTTCTACGTCAGTAACTATCGTTCCTTTTTTTAAAAAAGGCGCTATTTTTTTTGCAGCTTCAATAGAAGAATTTATATGCATTGACAGAATTATCAGATCCGCATCCTTAACTTCTGCTATATAATCGGTTGTAACTCTATCAACTGCTCCCGCAGAAACAGCTTTTTTAAGTTTTGCAATATCTCTGCCAATACCAATAACCTTATTGGCAAGCCCATTCTTTTTAATTGCCATACCTATGGAACCGCCAAGAAGCCCGACCCCAAATATACAAACTTTATTAAATAATCTCTTTTTCACTTTCTTATCACCCTTCTCCCCACAATCTTTACCTTGCCATTTATGACCATATCAATAGCCTCTGGATAAATTTTATGTTCTTCTTTAAGAATGCGCTGAGACAGAGTTTCCTCAGTATCGTCCTCAAGCACAGGAACAACTGCTTGTAGAACTATAGGACCTGTATCACACCCTTCATCAACAAAATGCACTGTACAGCCAGAGTATTTTACCCCATATTCCAGTGTTTTTTTCTGCACACCCAATCCCGGAAAAGAAGGAAGGAGCGCAGGGTGAATATTTAATATTTTATTTTTGTATGCATTTATCAATGATAAAGGAATTATTCTCATAAATCCTGCAAGAATCACATATTCAACACTGTTCTTTTCCAGAGTCTTTCCTATTTCATCAAAAAATCTACCTCGGGCTTTAAAGTCCTTTGAATTAACAAAACAAGTTCTTATATTGTGCTTTCTTGCCCTTTCCAGAGCATACGCATCCTCCACATCACTTATAACAACAGCTATTTCCGCATTCAATTTCCCTTTTTCAATATTATCAATAATAGACTGAAGATTGGATCCTCTACCTGAGACCAAAACCCCTAATTTTGCTTTTCCCATAATCAAATCAATTTTACCTTACGCTTGCCTTTAGAAATCTCTCCGAGCAAATAAGCTTTTTCTCCTATTTTAGAGAGAAAAGACATTACTTTGTCAGCCTCTTTTTTGGAGACCACTAGTATCATCCCAATGCCCATATTAAACACTTTAAACATTTCCTTTACTTCAATATTCCCCTCTTTCTGAATTTGTTCAAATATATGAGGTGTTTTCCAGCTTTTTCTATTTATATGAGCCTGGCAGTCTTTTGGCAGAACCCTTGCAAGATTTCCTTCAATACCTCCACCCGTTATATGAGCCATTCCTTTTATCTTGCATTTTCCCAAAAGTTTCATAATGACCTTTACATAAATTCTGGTAGGTGTCAAAAGCTCCTTCTTTAATTGCGAACCAATCTTATCAATATTAAACACCTTTCTTACTAAAGAGAATCCATTGCTGTGCAGCCCTGAGGATTGAAGTCCTATTATGACATCGCCTGAAGTGATTTTTGCTCCGGTTATTATTTTGCTCTTGTCCACAATCCCTACTGTAAAGCCTGCAAGCTCATATTCGCCCGGCTTATAAAATCCGGGCATTTCTGCTGTTTCTCCACCAAGCAAAGCGCACTCAGCATCCTTGCATCCTTTGACAATCCCTTCTACAACACTTGCCGCACTTTTAACATTAAGACGCCCTGTAGCTAAATAATCAAGAAAGAATAAAGGCTTTGCGCCCTGCACAACAAGATCATTCACACACATTGCCACTAAATCTATGCCAACAGTGTTGTATGTTTTACACTTGCATGCTATTTCAAGCTTTGTGCCAACACCATCTGTTGCGCCAAGAAGAACTGGTTTGCTATACTCAGTAATATCGGGCTCATAGAAACCAGCAAAACCGCCTAAACCGCTAAGTACGCCTTTATCAAAAGTGGATTTCGCAAGAGGCTTTATTACGTCTACAAATTTGTCCCCTTTTTTTATATCCACACCAGCTTTTTTATACGTTAACTTTTTCATCTTTTATCACAAAAAAAATAAGACTCGGACACTAAAAAGCCGAGCCTTATACCTCAAGGACATATCTCTTTTAGCCAAGCATCCTTTCTTTCATTATTTTTCCTGGTTTGAAGTAGGCAACTTTTCTTGCAGGGATAGGTACTTCCTGCCCAGTCTTTGGATTACGGCCCAGTCTGGCTTTTCTCGACTTTTGTTCAAAAACACCGAAGTTACGCAATTCCACCTTTTCTCCTTTGAGAACACTATCACATACATGGTGTAACAGTCTATCAACCACTTTTGCTACAATAACTTGAGTCACTCCCAACTCTTCAGAAATCTTTATTACAATGTCTCTCTTTGTCATTATTGAATTCCTCTACTTGATTTCACTTCGTCCATCCTTCTTTATCTTATCCGCTATTTCGTTCAATATATTTCTAATATTAGTAATAATGGTCTTGTTCTCAACAACATTCTCTGCTACTTGTACAGGAACATTTGTTTTTACCTCAGGTTCTACAACAGCCTTCACAAAAAGCACTCTATATCCAATATAAGCTCCTGCTGTCAAAATAGCTATTAGTACTACAAAAACGAAAAGCTTAATTAGTCCTCTTCTGATTTTTGGTATAATTATAGTTCCTAGTGTGCTGATTTTAGCTAACTTCTCTTTCTGCCCTTCAAGCCCTCCCAATCGTTTATTCAGGAATATATAAGAAACATGCCAGTCATTCTCCAGTTTTCTGGATTGCATATCTGAGGAAGCTATATTATTCAATGAAACTGATTGACTTAGTATACTTGATATTTTATTATCAGGACTGTATTGACCTTCAAGTACCCCGCTTACTGACTCATACTTACGCGCTAGAAGACTTTTCGCCTCCATAAACTCCTGCTCTTTTTGTGCATTTAAATTCTCTTCGCCTTGTTTTAGAAACTCTCCAAATGTAACCCAAAGTCGAATAAATTCCTTTAGGTCTATGATGTCAGATTCTAGTTTTTTATCACGCACTTTTTTTCTCTTCCTTTGCAAGAGATATTTTCCCAATCTTAACCTCTGTCAAAAGCTGCCTATGTCCAATCTTACGACTGTAACCCTTGCGTCTTTTCTTTTTAAATACTATAATTTTCTTCCCTTTAATCTGTGAGACAACTTCCCCATGAACCTTCGCATCCTTTAGATAATCTTTATCTACGGATACAGTTTCTTTATCAGAAATAAAGATAGGTTCAAAACTAATCTTGTCACCAACCTTTTTTTCGATCTTTTCTGTTTTTATAACATCACCTTCTGAAACTTTGAACTGCTTGCCACCCGTAACAATAACTGCTTGCACTTTATATCCCCTTTTTAATTGTTGACGGAGAGTAGCATACACGTAAGCAATTGTCAAACTTGAATGCCCACCATGTCATAGTATTACAAACATTTTACTTCCGAAGCCTCTATATGCATGCTTAGATCCGATTCCAGAATGATTTTTTTATTATGTGTTAATTCCAACCCAATCAATGTTTTTCTATAATGCTTTGTAAGATAAGAAGATATAGATGGGTGAATCTTTACCCAAACAGTCCGCATTGATCTGGTCGCACATAATTGCTCTATTCTTCGCTGTAACTCAATACATGTAGTTGCTAACGACTTTATATTGCCTTTTCCCTTACAATAAGGACAAACTTGGAATAAGTAATCAATGACACTTTGCTTAACTCTTTGTCTGGTCATTTCGGCAAGACCAAGTTTGCTTAATTGCGCTACTGTAGTCTTAGCTCTGTCCCTTTTTAAAGCATCTTTAAAAACTTGCAATAACTTATGTTTATGCTTTTCATACTTCATATCAATAAAATCGATTATTATAATTCCTCCCATATCCTTGAGACGAAGTTGACGAGCTATCGCTACAGCAGCCTCAAGATTAGTTTTTAAAACTGTATCATCTAAGGAGGTTTTCCCCACATATTTCCCTGTGTTTACGTCTATAGAAACAAGAGCCTCTGTCTGTTCAATTAATATCCATCCACCACTTTTTAGTCTTACTTTATTTTGCAACGCTTTATCTATCTCTTTTTCTAGATTATACTTATCAAATAACTTCTGTTTCTCATTGTATAATTTTATACGAGATTTCATTTCAGGCAATACTCCACCCACAAACTGTCTCAACTTGTTATATTCATCACTTGAATCTATCAACACTGTTTGAATGTCAGGACGCAGTAAGTCCCGCACAAGCCTGTGGATCAAATTATACTCTTGGTAAACCACGGTCAATGCCTCAGATATTTTCGCCCTTTTTTGAATCCTTCTCCAGAGTCTTACCAAATAATTAATTTCATCAGCGAACTCTTTTTCTGTCTTTCCTGCACCTCCTGTTCTAATAATAAGCCCCATATTCTCAGGTCTGATTTTTTTAGCAATCTCTTTTAAGCGATATCTTTCATTTTGATTATCTATTTTTCTGGATACACCTATATGATTAACTGTTGGCATCAAAACCAAGAATCTACCAGGTATAGAAATAAAAGACGACAGCTTCACTCCTTTTGTTCCCAATTGTTCCTTTATAACTTGAACAAGTATTTCCTGATCATTAGTCAGAATATCTGATATAGACTCTTTTTGAGATCTCTTTGAAACTATTCCACCACTTCCTTCGCACTCTTCTACATCTTCCAGTACTGCTGAAGGAGTTGCTATATCCTTAACGTGCAGAAATCCGTTTTTCTCCAGCCCTATATCTACAAATGCGGATTGTATACCTGGCAGTATGGCTTTTACCTTGCCTTTGTAAATATTGCCTGCAATGCGTCTTTCCCCTTTTCTTTCAATAGCAAACTCAGCCAAGACACCTTCTTCCAACAACGCTGTCCTTACTTCATAAGCGTCTACGCTTATAATTAATTCCTTTTTCATAACATTCCCCTAAATGTTTGTTTAGTGCCGGAGGAGGGAGTCGAACCCTCACGGAGTTTAAGCTCCACCGGATTTTGAGTCCGGCGCGTCTGCCAGTTCCACCACTCCGGCAAAGACTTTATGTTTTTACATAAATCAATTACAGTCTGCTACTAATGGACCTGCAAGCTCTTTCATAAAGAAGAGTTTTCCTGCCAAAGTAGGCATAAAGCTGGAAGGAATCCAGATGCTTGGTCCGTGTCTTAAAGTAACCCAGAGAGATAATCCCTGCCACATCATTCCCCTGCCTAATGTCCCGTCACATCCGCCGATTATTTTATTCGCCTTAAGGAATAGACCAGGACCAATTGTATTTGCAAAACACGGAACAAGTGTTGTCCTGCTCTTAAAACTGGTTACTGCGTTCTGCTCTATAGTCAGAGGATGCAACTTTGCTCCCAGTCTGTATTCCTGCTTCTTCCATTCTTCCTCTCCTGAAAACTCGCTGGCAAAATGCGGCTCCCAGAATGCAATGTGAAATACTCTTCCAATACCAAAGACAACTACAAGCTCCGCTCCTTCTGCCTTGAGTTCTCTTATCTTCTCAGGATATGTGGAGAGCATTTCCTTTGTAGCAAAATGCCGCTGTCCTTTGGGAACAGTTAGATCTCCGAGCGGTCCGTAAAAAGCTTGCTGCATTGCATTTTGAAAAGCCCCTGTATTATCAGAAGGCAATGTATTTCCATCTTTATCGCTCCAT
Organism: uncultured bacterium; assembly: GCA_964437505.1. Taxonomy (GTDB): domain Bacteria; phylum JAHJDO01; class JAHJDO01; order JAHJDO01; family JAHJDO01; genus JAHJDO01. The sequence continues at coordinate 55,298 of CAYTGU010000005.1, read as the reverse complement.
TCATCCATATTAAATCCATAAACATGTTTGCAATCCACATTCCATTCTTTTAGAAAATAAACAGCCCATTTATACATTCCCATAGGACCAACAGGCAATATAAATGCTATCTTCCTGCCCTCATCTCCCGCCCTTTTAATCTCTATGGCTATTTCATGCCCCATCATGGTATCGAAATCACTCAAGGTTTCGCATGGAACAGGTTCAAACTGCTTATTCCACCAATTCTGACGCTCAGTAATAGACTCAGGGGGATTATCACAACATTTGTCCAGCTTCTCCATATCCCATCCTTGCGGGAAGAAATTTTCTAACAAAGATCCTTTAATTGTGCTCATTAAATCCATAGTTATCCTCCGTTATCTTGCTTTTTATATTTAACCTTGTTTTTCAACAATTTCTCTAAAATATTATCCTGAGGAAATGGATGTCCTTTATGTTGTCTGAATCCTTCGGCATGTTCTATGCCAATCTCGTTTCCTCTTCTGCGTGAAAGTTCTTTCATAGTCTCTGTATATTTGTCCATGCCGTGCTGCCTTTTTAACCATGACCGTTGACTTTCATGTTTCTTTAACATACTTGATTTGGTTTCCATCACATCTTTAATGTCTATATAAAACTCAGGCTCTATAGAATTACCGAATCTATCCGTTAAATCCAATGGATCTCCATAGTATAAATATGGAATCTTAGATGTTGCTTTTGCTGGATTTACCAAACAAGTATGATAATTGGGAATTGACGCGTTGAAACACGCATCCCAGACCAAATCAGCAGTTATCTCATGATCCTTCATATAATCCTGAGGAGACATAGTAATAACAATGTCAGGGTCTATTTTTCGTATCATTTCCGTAACCATAAACCTTGTTGGATTATCAAACACAACATGCAAACAGGATATGCCACAACTAATGTATTCTGCTTCAAGCAGTTCTGCTGATGCCTTAGCCTCCATATAGCGTTTTCTACTCAGGTCTGCTGGAACATATTCAACAGATCCCATATCTCCTGACCCTACAGTTGCAATGGTTATCTTATGCCTTTTCTTCTTTAGCAGAGCAAGAGTCCCTGCCATAATAAACTCTACATCATCAGGATGCATTCCAATAGCAAAAATTCTCATAATATCATCCTCTTTCCCTATTTTATCTTATGTTCGTACCTTTTACCACTCTCCAATTCTACAGTAACACTGCTTCTGAGTATATTTAAATCAACGACCTTCCCCTGTCCGTGTTCTGTATTCACCGTTGTATCTATTTTGGGAAAGGATTTTCTCATCTCTTGATACAACTCCGATTCATATCTCAGACAGCACATCAAGCGTCCACATAAACCAGATATTTTTGAAGGGTCTAAGTGGAAATTCTGAGATTTAGCATTTTGAATAGTAACTGCCTGAAACTCCTTAATAAAGCTTGCACAACAAAGAACTCTCCCACAATGCCCACATCCCGTAACAATTTTCGCTCTATCCCGCACGCCTATTTGCCTTAATTCTACTCTCGTTTTTAATGTGTGTTCAATATCTTTTAACAGGTCTCTAAAATCCACTCTGTTGTCTGCTACAAAATGAAAGATTATTTTACTTCTGTCGTGTGCGAATTTTGCATCTATAACTCTAATTGGAAGACCGTGTTTATCTGCTTTTTCTAAACATATCGCCAATGACTTTTTCTCTCGTTCCAATATATCCTGTATCTGACTTATATCATTCTCTGTTGCAACTCTAATGATTTGTCCATTGTCTTTAGAACATATACAATCAGCTACCTCTCGTATGCCTGATGCAACTTTAGCGTAATATTTATCTCCATCTGTCTCTATTAAGCAGTAATCATTGTATTTAGGAATAGTATTCCCAACATCAAGCCATAGTGTTCTGTCTCTGCAAATTCTAACCTGCGTTATCTTATGCATCTACCTTCCCTTGCATGTCCAAAAGTAGTCTTTCTAAAATAAGTTGAGGATTAACATTGTTCTTTACATACATCTTCATATCAGTAATTGTGTTCAAAAAGCCATCAATCTGAGACAGAGAGAACTGATTCTCCAGTTGTTTTAGATCTTCTCTAATATCCAAATTAATAAGAGGAACTTGTTCTCTAGCTTGTTTCAATATCGCAATATCTCTGAGACATGTTGTAAGCATGTCCAAGCCTATATGTAACTTATTTCTATATTCTGCAACATCCATCCTCTTCTCATCATGACCATTAGCAAAGATTTCCTTATTGAACTCCCCTACAAGACCAAGTACATCTTCATTCCTCAATCTATTAAGAACATCCATTAATTTTGTCTTTATGAGAGGTATTTGAGTATCATCTTTCAACTTAAGCGCCTCACCTAAACTACCCTGGGATAAATTGGCTATGAAACGAGCAAGAGATTTGTTTACTCTATGATGCTCTATTAAAAAGTTTTCAATTCTTCGAAGCTCTATTCTGCTAAAAGGAACTGTTTGACAACGTGAAACTATAGTTTGTAAAAGCAGATGTGAGTCTGTAGAAGTTAAGATTAGTATAGAATTATCGGGGGGTTCTTCCAGTGTTTTTAAAAGACAATTTGCAGCTTGAAGTCCCATATTTTCTGCTTCTGCAATAATATATACTTTTTTCTTCCCCTCATATGTTTTAAACGATATTTGTGTTCTTAATTCTCTAATATTATCGATTGTTATGGATAAAGAAGGCCCTGTTGGATAAATACATTTTACATCCGGATGTATGGAAGCATCTATTTTTTTGCAACTTACACATCTATCACAAGGAACCTTAGCGGACTCTTCACAATTCAATGCCTTGGCAAGATTAATTGCTGTTAACTTTTTACCCACTCCACGCGGACCAATAAATAGATAAGCATGAGAGACTCTTCTATGTTTTAACGAATTCTGCAAAAGTCTTATAGGTATTTCTTGTCCAACAATATCATTAAATGACATAATTATTTCTTTTCAATAAATCGTCTACATATCTCTGAATTTCTAACTGTGTCTTGCTAATCTCATCTTTTACCATTACCACCTTTATACGTTCCGGCTCTCTTTTTGCAAGATTGAGATATCCTTCCCGCACTCTTTTATGAAATTCAATATCTTCCTGCTCAATCCTGTCACTCTCTCCTCCCAAAAAAGAATCCTTTGATAAATGCGAGGATTTTTTTAACCCAACATTCACATCAATATCCAAAAGAATTGTCAGATCTGGTTTTACCTTGTTCACAGCAAAGTCATTTATGTACTTTACAATATTCAGATCTATTTTTCTTCCATACCCTTGATATGCAAATGTAGCATCATAGAAACGATCACAGATTACAGCAATGTTTTTCCCTAATGCAGGGATAATAATCTCATCAACATGCTGCGCTCGCGCTGCTTCATACAGCAGTAATTCGGTCCTTATTGACATATTCTTGTGCATAGGAGAGAGCAGTAATTGCCTCATTTTTTCTCCTAATGCTGTGCTACCCGGCTCTCTTGTGCAATAAATCTTAATTCCTTTCTGAGTAAGATAACTAGCGAGTAACTTGGAATGCGTGGATTTCCCACTACCCTCAGGTCCCTCCAATGTTAATAAAAACCCTCTTTTCATAACAGACCGATTATAACATTACATGCTGTTTTGTCTATTGGAATTTGTACCTTGAACTGGGTTGCGCTTTTTGCTAACATACCTGCAATTATGCCTGCGCCAGTAGCTCAGTTGGATAGAGCATCTGCCTTCTAAGCAGAGGGCCGGGGGTTCGAATCCCTCCTGGCGTACTTTTTGAATCAGGAGAAAAAACAGTGCTTAAGTCTATAAGAAAGAACATGAAGCCAATAATGTGGATAACGGCATTAAGCTTCCTAGCTACAATATTCTTTTCATGGGGAATGCATATGACATTCAAAGCAAAAACGAATATTGCTGTAGCAAAAGTGAATGGAGATGTTATCAAGCATGAAGAGTTCAGCTATGCTCTAATAAGTACGGAGAGAAATTATAGAAAAATGTATGGAGATCAATTTGACAGAATCAAAAAAAATCTGGACTTAGAGAAACAGGTTCTAAATCAATTAATAGACCAAAGACTCCTTATGCAGGAGATAAAGAAACAGCGTATAAAAATATCAGATAAAGAGATTATAGATAGGATAAAACAAGATCCTGTATTTAAAAACAAGAAAGGCGGGTTTGATAAGGCAAAGTTTGAACAGTATGTAAACGGCATCCCTGCTTCTCAGTGGCAAAGAATTGAGAACGGGATTAGGCAATCTCTTGCACTTGAGCATCTTTGGAAAAGAATCACTGAGCCAGTTATAATAAGCGACAATGTAATTTTAGACGAATTTATGGTAAAAAACGAAAAAGTAAAAATCAAATATATACGCTTCAGTGTAGATGAATTCGAAACTAAGGTATCTGTGAATGATGAAGATATTACTGAATATTTTTCTAAGAATAAAAAGTCGTTCAAGCAGCCTGATAGGGTTAATATAGAATACGTTCTTATTAAAGATGAAGAGAGAGCATATGATCTTTCTATTGACCTGGGAGAAGAAAATAAATGGAAAGAGGTATTGAAGAAAGAGAACCTCTCATCAAAGCAGACCGGGTATTTCGCAGAAACAGAGGAAATTTTAGAAATAGGCCATTCCCGTGAGTTTTCTCAAAGCGCATTTTCTCTTAGCAAAGATGATATAAGCAACCCTGTTAAAACAGCTAAAGGATTTTGTATATTAAGACTTGTGGATCTAAAACCATCCTACATACCTGATCAGATAGAAGAAGTGAAGGATGAAGTACGCAAAAGATTAACTGTTCTTAAAGCAAAGGAACTAGCTGAGAAAAAAGCAGATGAGTTCATTAAAAAATTTCCCCGAACCAGAGAATCTCGGTTCGGGGCAAAAAACATTGAAAAGTTGGCAAAAAAGTCCGGTTATGAGATTAAGCAAACAGAGTTTTTTGAAAGAGGAGTGTATGCAAAAGACCTAGGATATGCCCCTAAACTCATAGCAGAAGTGTTCCTCCTAAAAAAAGATGATATAAAAAAAGTGTCAGAACCCCAACGTATATTTGTGATTGAACTTGTTGAGAAAAAAGCCGCTGATAAAGAAGAATTTGATGCACAGAAGGAACAGATAAAACAGACTCTTATGCAAAAAAAGAAGCAGTTAGTATATGAGAAATGGTTCAAAAACCTAAAGCAGGAAGCAAAGATTGTAAATAATCTTGATAAAATACGATCTAAATCCACATCTCTAGACTAAAATGTCATTGCGAGAAGTGTAAGCGACGAAGCAATCTCTCTGTGACTCTCCGACTTGATCAAATATAAATATTAGTGGATTTTTATGAGAGAGGTGATAAAATAGAAACATGAAAATTAGCGAGATGATTAATTACTGGTTTGAAGGGGCTGAAGATGACCTTAAAACCGCTAAAAGTCTTTTCATCTCAAAGAGATATCATCATTGTCTTTTCTTTTGTCATTTATTTCTTGAGAAGATTATTAAATCATTGGTGGTCAAGAAAACAAAACAGCAAGCTCCTTATGTACATAATTTAGTAAGATTGTCAGAATTAAGTGGTATCGAATTTTCTGAAGAACAATTAGATCTTTTGGCTGAAATAACCAGTTTTAACATTGAGGCAAGGTATAATGACTATAAACGCAAATTTTTCAAAAAAGCAACTAAAGAATATACGGAAGGATATTTTAAGAGAGCGAAGGACATATATCTATGGCTAAAAAGAAAACTATAAGAAAAAACATACAAAATATCGCTTTAAGGTTTAGAAATCTCTTAGAGGAAGAAGGTACGCCTGTTGAGAAATTAATTCTTTTTGGTTCCTATGCCAGAGGGAAAGCAAAAAAAGAAAGCGACATTGACCTTTGCATTATTTCTTCTAAATTCGGGAAGGACACCACAGACGAACTTCAATTTCTTTTAAAAAAAACCCGCAGGATAGATACTCGTATTGAACCAATTCCTGTTTCTCTGCAAGAATACAGAAATCATGATTCTCCGCTTATTATTGAGATTAGAAAATTCGGCATAGAGATTTCTTGACCTCATTTAATAGCAAAAATGACATTGCGAGAAGCGTAGCGGCGTGGCCGAGAATTTCACTCTCAGCAATGACAGAGGGGACATTTTAAAGTGAAAATTTCCGAATCCGAATATCGAAGTCCCCTTACAGATAAAATTATATCTTGTCTTAAAAAATCAAAGCGTCCATTAAAAATAAAAGAACTAGCAAGAACAATGGGCATTCACAGAACTGCATATCCAAAATTTCGCCGCACTGTAAAGGAAATTTTCAAACAAGGACTAATTGTGAAAGACAGAGGTGGCAGATATACCGCTTCAAAGATAGTTGATCCTATTAAGAGTATTTTAGAAGAATTTAAAATATCACCAACTTTTCCTAAATCAGTAATAGAAGAATGTGAAAGAATTGATCCGTTTATTTCTAAAGAAGAAATTAAAAAGCGCCGCAACCTAACAGAACTTACATGTTTTACAATAGACCCTGAAGATGCAAAGGATTTTGACGATGCAGTATCTATCGAGAAAACTGAGAAAGGAGGTTTCTCACTGGGCGTTCACATAGCGGATGTTGATCATTATGTAAATAAAAATAAGCATATAGACAACCAAGCTCTTTCCAGAGGAACAAGCATATACCTGCCTGATAAAGTGATTCCAATGCTGCCTTCCAAGCTTTCTGAGAATCTGTGCAGTTTAAAGCCTGACGAAAACAGATTAACTTTAACAGTCATGATAAAAATAGATGCGCAGGGCAATATTACAGAATACGAAATCTTTGAGAGCATAATCAAAAGCAAGGCAAGGTTATCATATGAATCTGCAGAAGAATTGATATATTCTAACGAGGCAAGTAAACACACAGGAATATCATCAGCTCTAAAAATTATGTACAAACTAAGCAAGATATTAGATAAAAAAAGATTGGATAGAGGATACATTGATTTTGATGTCCCCGAGGTTAAAATCTCGCTTGACGGGAATGGGAAAGTTCTTGATATTCAAAAGAAGAAGAGATTATCCAGTCATGTTTTGATCGAGGAATTCATGCTTCTTGCAAATCAGTGCGTAGCAGAATACATTACTAAGAATAAGGTTCCTATGATCTATCGTATTCATGAAACTCCAGACGACCTAAAAATAAAAGACTTTGCAATGCTTGCAAAAACGCTGAATTACAAATTTGATCAAAATAAATCCAAAAATCCAAAATACATACAGAGATTCCTGCATAAAACAAATGGGGAAAAGGACCACGTTCTTATTAGCCAGATCCTTTTAACATGCATGCAAAAAGCAATATATTCCACCAAGAATGTTGGGCACTTCGGGCTTGCATTAAACTGCTATACTCATTTTACCTCCCCTATCAGGCGCTATCCTGACTTAATTGTTCACAGAATTCTTAAAAACAAGTTTAAAAACCGAATGGATAACCTTCCTGAGATTGCAGGCATTGCTTCTGAAAGAGAGCAAATAGCTCTTAAAATAGAAAGAGAAACAATTAAGTTAAAACAGGTTGAGTTTATGAAAAATAAAGTGGGAGACATATTTGAAGGGGTAATATCCGGTGTTCAGCCATATGGCTTATTTATTGAGCTTAGTGATACTCTTGCTGAAGGGCTTGTTCATGTCAGCGCATTAAAGAATGACTACTACACTTTCTCTGAGAAACAGTTTGCGCTTGTAGGAAGACGCACAAAGAGAAGATTCCAGCTTGGAGATTCAGTAAAGGCAAAAATAGTTAAAGTGAATAGCGATAAGAGACTAATTGATTTTATATTGATTGATGATACAAAAAGAAACTAAATCTATTCATTTTGTTGGTATTGGTGGGATAGGAATGAGCGGGATTGCCTATATCCTACTTAAATCAGGATATCAGGTAAGTGGCTCGGACCAGAAACCTTCATCAATAACCAATAAACTAAGACTAAACGGCGCGCATATCTTCACTGGTCATAATTCCATGCACATAAACAGCCAGGATCTTATCGTTTATTCCACAGCTATTTCAAAGTCTAACCCTGAACTTGTTGAGGCCAGAAAAAGAAAAATCCCAATAATTCACAGAGCAGAACTGCTCGCAAAAATGGCAAATAACAAAAAGAGCATATTTGTAACAGGTTGTCATGGAAAAACCACAGTAACATCAATGATTGCGCATATGCTTATAGAAACAGAGTATGACCCGACAGTAATTGTAGGCGGTGAAATTAGTTCTTTAGGGGGAAATGCCCGCTTTGGAGCAAGCCCATGGTTTGTAGCAGAGGCTGACGAAAGCGATAAATCCTTTCTGAAACTAAATCCGTATTTCGGCATTATTACAAATATTGATGAAGACCATCTGGAGCATTATGAGAATCTTGGAGATATTATAAATGCGTTTCTCAATTTTGCAGAACATATAGATAAATCCGGCAGGATATTTTGTTGCATTGACAATAATAATGTAAAAGAACTGGTTTCAAAACTACATAAAAAAAAAATTAAAACTCCAATAACAACCTATGGAATGAGCAAAAATGCTGATATACGGGCTGACAACCTGATATGCGAAGGACTTTCAACACGTTTTGATGTATACAAAAATACTGAATTACTGGGCTCTTTTCCGCTCAGTGTTCCTGGAAAACATAATGTGCTTAATGCGCTTTCAGCAATTGCGCTTGGTATGGAAATAGGATTATCCTTTGATGCAGTTAAGGAAAGCCTGCAAAGTTTCAGGGGTGTTGACAGAAGATTTCAGATTAAGGCGCATATCGGCAACATAATGGTTATAGATGATTATGCTCATCATCCGGCTGAAATTAAATCCGTTTTAGAAACAGCCAAAAACTTAGAGAAAAAGCGTATTGTGGCTGTATTTCAACCGCATAGATACACAAGAACTGAAAAACTTTACAAACAGTTCGCTGTGTCTCTATCAAAAGCTGATAAGGTTATATTAACCGATGTATACAGCGCAGGAGAAGCTCCTATAAAGGGAGCGAATACAGATATAATCTTTAGTACTATGAAGAATCATGGCTATAAAAATGCCGTATATATTCCTGACAAAAGTAGAATTCTCAGTTATCTGAGCAATACTATGGAGAAAGGAGATATAATGCTTTTTATGGGAGCAGGTGATATTTCCGAAGTAGCAGGGAAACTTGCCGATAAATTAATATGAATAAAGAATTAGCTAAAGAGTTCCGTAATTTGATAAGAGGAGAGATCAGGTTTAATGAACTCTTAGCCAAGCATACCTCCTTTAGAATTGGAGGCTCTGCAGATGTTTGGATATATCCGAAAGATATTTCAGATATCAAAAACACTCTCATGTTCTGTAATAGTTACAACATTCCCGTTACAACCATTGGCAAGGGAACGAACGTATTGATCAGTGATAAAGGGATAAGAGGTGTTGTGTTAAATTTGGAACATGGGTTATGTGGTATCAAAATAAAAGGAGAATCTATTATATGCGGAACTGGTGCTTTGCTCTCAAGAGTCTTAAAACAAGCGGCAAGAGAAGCTCTTGCAGGACTTGAGTTTGCAGCAGGTATCCCAGGAACTGTTGGCGGCGCAGTGAGCATGAATGCAGGGACGAAAAAAATCCGAAATCCGAAATCCGAAATCCGAAACATAGAGCATGTGTCAATTGGGGATTTTGTTGAATCAGTAAAAGTAATTGATATGAAGGGCAATGTATCTGAACTTAAAAAAGATGGCCTGCATTTTGAATATCGCAAGTCTAACCTATCCGAATACATAATACTTGAGGTAAAGCTAAAATTAGAGTGCAGAAAAGAAAAAGAAATCAATGGACGAATATCCCAGCTTTTGGAGCACAAAAAGTCCACACAGGTTCTTGACATACCAAGCGCAGGGTGTATATTTAAAAATCAGAATGGACATTCTGCCGGCAGATTAATTGACGAAGCTGGGTTAAAAGGGCTTGCTGTTGGAGATGCGCAGGTCTCAGAGAAACATGCCAATTTTATTATTAATAGTGGCAATGCAAACGCTCAGGATGTGCTCAAACTTATTAAAAAAATTAAATTAATAGTTTTTGAAAAAACTGGTGTAAAATTAGAGGAAGAAATTAAAATAATAGGGATATGAAAAATAGGCGTATTGCTATTTTAATGGGAGGACCTTCTTCAGAGAGAGAAATATCTCTTAAAAGTGGGAATTGTGTGCTAAAGGCTCTTAAAGAAGCTCAGCTGAATGTTACTGCTTTTGATGTTAATAGAGAGTTACCTGACAGGCTGATAAAAGAGAAAATAGATCTGGTATTTATTGCTCTTCATGGAAAGCCCGGAGAGGATGGAACAATACAGGGAATGCTTGATATATTAAACATCCCATATACAGGTTCCGGAGTTCTTGCAAGCGCTCTCTCTATGGATAAAATCGCTTCCAAGCGTTTGTTTCAGATTGCTGGAATTCCGACTCCAGAGTTTAGAGTAGTGAGCAAAGGCAAATGTCATATTAATCCTTTGGAGAACTTTCCTATAGTTGTTAAGCCGTCTACTGAGGGTTCAACAATCGGGATATCTATTGTAAGAAAAGAAGATGAATTTAAGAAAGCTCTTGAGACTGCCTTTTGTTATGATGATAATATAATATGTGAAAAATATATAGACGGGAAAGAAATAACTGTCGGCATCTTAGAGGAGAAAGCTTTGCCGGTAATTGAAATTATTCCAAAGTCCGGATTTTATGATTTTAATGCAAAATACAAGAAAGAATCCACGGATTTTGTTGTGCCTGCAAAGCTTCAAGAGGAGAAAAACGCCCAGATAAAACAGATAGCTCTCAATGCCCATAAAGTGCTTGGATGCTCTGGAATGTCAAGAGCGGATATGAAACTTGACAGCAAACTCAATCCCTATGTTCTGGAGATTAATACAATTCCAGGACTTACAGAAACCAGTTTGCTGCCAAAAGCTGCACAGGCTGCTGGAATAAGTTTCATGGAACTCTGCTTGAGATTACTGGATCTGGCAATCAGGAAAAATGAAAAGTAGAAAAACAAAACTTCGCAGGAATGTTAAAATAGCACCTAGAGTCTCTGCCGCGCCGCATCCACATAAAATGCTGATTAAAAAAAGAGCCTTACGAATAAGCAAAATAATAGGTCTACTGTTAATCATATACGCCGCTTTTTTCATAGTATTAAGATTTAAAGAATTCATTATTCATTCAAATTACTTCTGTATTAATAATGTTATTGTAAATAATAATAAATTTCTTGATAATGTGGTTATTTTAAAAGAAATTAATGATATAAAAGGTGAGAATATTTTTGCTCTTGATATCAACAGGTTGAGATCACGCTACGAAGCCCTACCAGATGTAAAGTCTGTCGTTATTGAGCGCTCATTTCCGAATATAATTTTAGTAAATATAAAAGAGAGAATTCCTATTGGACAGATCTCATGCGACCACAATATATATGGGATAGATGAGGATGGGGTAATTATTAAGCTTAATGGATCAAGAGGTTTACCTGAAATAATAGGATTGAAAATAAAAAACCCCGAAGTGTCTGAATTAATAAAAAAGATTATTACAATTATAAAAACCTATAATGTGGGAAGACTTGCTGAATTTGGCAGGTTAAAAAACATAAATGTTAAAAGATCTAAAGCCCTGATTCTCGATTTTATATGCCAAGACAATGAAATAAAAATAAGAATGGGCAAAACTGGCTTTGAAGAAAAGCTCGTAATATTAGAGAATCTTCTAAGCAGACTTGGACAAACTCAAAAGAAAAAACTTCTCTATATAGATCTACGTTTTGGAGAAGATTTAAATGCTATTCCTGTAAAATACAGAAAGTAACCTTATGCGAACTCGGAAAGACATTGTAACAGCACTGGATATAGGAACCTCTAAAATATGCGCTATGGTTGGCAAATTGGACAAAGAGGATAGTATAGAAATTATAGGAATGGGAATAGTTCCTACCAGAGGCCTAAAAAAAGGACTTATTGTTAATATAGATGTTGTAACCAATGATATTAAAGAAGCTCTTAGAGAGGCAGAAAAGACATCTGAACTAGAAATCAAATCTGTATTCATGGGAATAGGAGGCGGACATATTAATACAGTTAACAGCAAAGGAAGTGTTCCAGTTAGAAGAGAAGACAGAGAGATCACAGTTGAAGATACTCGAAACGTGATAGAAACAGCCAAAGCAATTGCCTTGCCGGAAGGAAGGGAAATTATCCAAGTTCTGCCTCAAGACTTCATTGTAGATGGCCAGACAGAGATTAAGGATCCAATCGGCATGAATGGTGTGAAACTTGAAATAATGACACATATTGTTACTGGCATGGTAACACATACACAGAATTTCATAAAAAGTGTTAATCAGGCTGGATTTCAGATAGAAGATATTGTATTTAATCTATTGGCCTCTTCTGAATCGGTACTATCACAGAGTGAAAAAGAGCTTGGCGTTGTATTGATTGAAATGGGAGCAGGTACAACAAATTTTGTTATTTTTGAAAAAGATGAGTTGAAATATTCTCAGGTACTACCAGTAGGCGGTAATCATATAACAAATGACATAACTATAGGCCTTCATATCTCCACACCTGAAGCAGAGAAAATAAAGAAAAAATACGGCGCTGGGTTAGATATGGAAACCAATACTAATAATCAGGAGAATTCTAATCATTTCTCCCCATATCAGCTTTCGGAGATTGTTCAACCCAGGATTACAGAAACCATCCGAATTGTAAAGGAAGAGATAGAAAGAGCGGACTTTGTAAATCTAATTGCCTCTGGAGTAGTTCTCACAGGTGGCGGCTCTTTGCTTAAAGGAATGACTTCAACCGTAAGAGATACATTTAATCTGCCAACAAGAATGGGCATCCCAAATCTTGCATACCAGCTTGAAGATATCTCTGGCAAGCCAAGTTATTCAACATGTGTCGGCCTATTACAACATGGTTCTTACTTCAGAAAATTTGGAGGAACGTCAAGATTTGAAAATAAAAACCTTATGGGTAGAATGACAGGAAGCGTAAAGAAGATATTTGGAGATTTTTTCTGAGGGAAAATTAAGCAGGGAGTAATGTTATGATGCAAAAAAAACATAGATGTCTATGGGGTCTTGGGATATTTGTTTTATGGTGCCTTGTCTGGTGTGTCGTATTGTTTGTGCCTAGTGGTAGAGGTCAGACGTACGACAACAAACACGCTGATTTCTCGGGGACATACATTTTTCTCAAATCTAACTGTAGTGGATACTTCAGGACGGGCAATCCCTTTGTTAGCGCTACTAGTATCTCAAATAATTCAGAAGTAGTAATCCAGCAAGAGTCAGACCGAATGATGACCATAGTTTACTATTGGTCAAATGGAGTAATTCAAACCAAGGAGCTCGTGTTTCAACCCAAGACGTTCAACTGGAATCAGGGCTGCTTGTATTATGTGGCAGATAGTCCCTCCACTGTTGGTCTAGCCATTTTCCCTGGCATCGCAAAGAAATCCCGGACTAGCGTAATGTCTAAAGATTCTGAAGGGAACCTGACCATATCCTCCACCTTTGAGGAAAAAGGGCTGATGCTGTTTGTCATTCCATTTAAAGATCATATCGAATACACCATTGTCTTGAAGAAACAAACGTCTGGCTTCCCCAATCAAATCAAAGAATAACACAACAAAGCAAATGGGACTGCCCAGATAACCGCCAGCTAAAGCAAGCGGTTGCGTCGAAAAGAATGACAGATTGCAGCGTCGCTACGTTTCTACAATGACGAAAAAGAGATTTTTTTGTTGACAATTGGTATCTTTTTGGTATATAAATTATATTATGGAGTTTGAGTTTGACCTTAAGAAAAGCGAAATCAATAAGAATAAACATGGTATTGACTTTATTGAAGCGCAGTTATTATGGGAGGATACTGACTTAATTGAAATTCCGGCAAGAACCAGTGATGAACCAAGATATTTGGTAATTGGTATGATTTCTGGAAAGCATTGGTCAGGAGTTGTTACCTATCGCGGCGAAAAGATAAGAATTATTTCAGTAAGACAATCCCGAAAAGAGGAGGTTGAAATATATGAAAGCTAGAGAGTTTGATAAAAAGTTTGATGAAGGGAATAACGTTTCTAAGTATCTAGATCTTACAAAGGCGAGAAGGCTTGAGCAAGACCAGAAAAGGGTTAATGTGGACTTCCCTATTTGGATGATTCACTCATTGGATAAGGAAGCAAAGCGTCTAGGGGTGCCTCGTCAATCTGTTATCAAGGTATGGCTGGCAGAGCGATTAGGGAAAGCAATCTAAAAGGAGCGGAATATAACTAATGTTTGAGATAGTTGAAGAGACCAAAGTAGGCGCAAGTATCAAGGTAGTTGGAGTTGGTGGAGGTGGTAATAATTCTGTAGATGCAATATACAAAAAAGGCCTCTCCGGAGTAGAATGTATTAACATTAACACAGATATTCAGGCTCTTAGGACATCTATTGTTCCCCATAAAATTCAGATTGGTCTGCAGACAACGAGAGGAATTGGAACGGGTTCTGATATAGACTTAGGACGTCGAAGCCTGAATGAAAGCAGAGCAGAAATTGCCGAAGCATTAAAAAACTCAGACATCGTGTTTGTGACCTGCGGACTTGGTGGCGGAACAGGCACAGGAGCAACCCCACTAATCTGTGAAATTGCAAGGGAACTAGGGGCGTTAACAATAGCAATAGTTACAAGCCCTTTTCTATTTGAAGGAAAAAAAAGATGTATGCAGGCCAAAGATGGACTAAGAGCAATAAAAGAAAAATCCAACGCAATAATCTCCATACCAAACCAGAAACTTTTTGGAACCATTGACAAAGACTCTTCTTTCTCAAAAGCATTTGAATTTACAAATGACACTTTATTCGACGCTATTAGCGCAATCTCTGACCTTGTAGCTGCTCCAGGAATAATAAATCTTGATATATCGGACATTCAGCAGGTAATAACCCATGGCAAAGAAGCTACCTTAGCAGTGGGAACTGCATATGGTGAAGACAGAATATCCTCTGTTGTTAAAAATGCTCTTCTATGTCCACTCATAGAAGGGATTGATATCAAAGGTGCAAAAACAATGCTTGTCAATATAACAGGAGGTGAAGATCTCAGGTTTGGAGAAGTTGAAAAGATTATTGATAATGTTCGTAAAGCAGTAATACATAGCGCTAATATAGTATTCGGAGCTATTATAGATAAAAGACTAAACAATATGCTGAAACTTACAATTATTGCTACTGATATTCCATCTTTGGAGAAAAAGGAAGTAAAATTCGTTTCAAAGGCATTGGGAGTTCACGGGAAAGAAACTATGATAAAGGATCGGGTTATGCTGGAAAAAGTAAACAGAGAGCTGGGTGGTGACAGCAATCTGGACATTCCAACATTTTTGAGAAGTAAAAAATAATAGAAGAAGAGGAAAAATGAATACAAAAGAATATCTTAAAGAACTAGTTCAAAGAAATGGCACGGATTTACATCTAAAAGCAGGGAGCTCTGCTAAAATTAGAATAAATGGAGAGTTATGTTCATATGGTGAAATACTTTCTTCAAAAGATACCAGAGAAATCGCCCTTGAGTTAATGAATGAGCAACAAAAGCAAAAATTTGATAAAGAGTTTGAAATGGATATTTCATACGGACTTGAGAATCTAGGACGTTTCAGGGTTAATATTTTCTATCAGAGGGGAACGATTGGACTAGTTTTGAGAAGGGTAAGAACAGATATAGGATCATTTGAAGAGTTAAATTTGCCTTCTGCATTAGAAAAAATATCACTGTCAAACAGAGGGTTAGTTATTGTTTCCGGCACAACAAGCTGTGGAAAATCGACAACTGTCGCGTCTATGATAAATTATATAAACGAGAAATTAAATCGCCATATTATAACCGTTGAAGATCCTATTGAGTTTCTCCATAAAGACAAAAAAAGCATTGTAAATCAGAGAGAAGTACATATAGATACATCTTCATACTCTATTGCCCTGCGCCATGCCATGCGCCAGGATCCGGATGTTATCCTAATAGGCGAAATGAGAGATATTGAAAGTTTTCATATTGCTCTAGGTGCTTCAGAAACAGGGCATACTGTCTTTACAACACTTCATTCAACTGACACATCAGGAGTGTTTAGCAGAATACTTGATTTTTTCCCTCCGTCTCAACATCATCAGATCAGAATGCAACTTTCTCTTAATCTTAAAGCTGTTATTTGCCAACGGCTTATACCACGAATGGACCAGGGTGGAGTAACACCTGCAGTGGAAATATTGATAAATACCCCTATGGTTTCCAGACTGATAAGGGAAAACAGGCTGAATAAGATAATATCTGCTATTCAAGGTGGAATGGAAGATGGTATGCAAACATTCAATATGTCTCTGGTTGAATTATGTAAAAAGGGCTTTGTAAGCAGAGAACAGGCTATGGCCAATGCAACAAATCCTGAAGAGTTAAAAATGAATCTGCAAGGAATCTTCCTAGATGAAAGTAAACAGATCCTCGGCGATTAAAGTCTTAAGAAAAGGTAAAATTCTAATCTTTCCAACTGATACTGTTTATGGCATTGGATGCATATGTAATATAGAACATGCCATAGATAAAATTTATGATCTAAAAACCCGAGACCGTAGAAAACCTTTAATTTTATTTATTTCAGACTTAAAGCAAGTAGGAGATATTGCTTATGACATCCAGCCAATAGCAAGAAAGCTTATGAACAAGTTCTGGCCTGGTCCACTCACAATTATCTTAAGAGCAAAAGAAAATATTCCAATATCCAAGGCGTGCATCTTTAAAACAGATAAATTCAATACAGTAAGTTTCAGGATACCAAATCATCCAATACCGCGATTTCTTGTAGAAGAATTAGGAGTACCTATTGCTACAACAAGTGCTAATATCTCAGGATATAATGAACAATCATTATCTCTGAATAAACTCAGCGATATGTTTGAAAACAAGGTTGACATTCTCGTTGATGACAACGAAACAAAACCTGAGGGAATTGAATCAACAATAGTCAATGCTGCAAGTTCCCCGCTCACGATTATAAGAGAGGGAGCTATCGGAGACAAAGTCAGGAGATATCTAAACCTTCACAGTATGAGCCTATGCAGATAGCATTAAAAGCGTACTGCTCCTCAAAAACATAGTAATAAATACAAGAGTTGGTTATAATATGAATAATTTTAATTACTCAAACGCTGTAAAGGCGATGAGAAGGCAAAGCGCTGTGAAAAGAAAAGAGTTAATAAAAAACGCTAAATGTGTAGTTATTAAGATAGGTACGTATGTGCTGACCTCAAACACTGGGTTAAACAGAGCTAGAATATCCAATATTGCCACGGAAATAGCTGAACTTAGAAAACAAAATATTCGAGTAATTATTGTGTCCTCCGGAGCTATAGGCGCAGGTATGAAAGCTTTAGGTATTAAGAAGCATTCATTGACAATATCAAAAAAACAAGCTATTGCTGCCGTAGGGCAGAATAAGCTAATGCATACTTATGAAGAGATCTTTAAAAAAAGAGGATATCATACTGCGCAGATTCTGCTCACAAGAGATGATTTTAAATCCAGACTTAGATACCTAAATATACGCAATACAATAATGGAACTATTTAAAGAGAACGTTATTCCTATTGTTAATGAAAATGACACTGTTGCAACTGACGAAATTAAGTTTGGAGATAATGATACTCTTTCCGCACTTGTTGCTAACCTCTTAGATGCAGACCTTTTAATTATGCTTTCTAACATTGATGGACTGTTTACTGTTGATCCTAAAAAAAGCAAACAAGCTTCTCTTATATCTGAAGTTGACAAAATACGATCTGAAATAGAATCGTATGCTTCTGACTCAAAAACAGGGGCTGGAGGAATGTTGACAAAGATAACTGCAGCCAAAATGGGAACCCAGTCAGGTGTAACTGTAATAATAGCTAATGGACTAAAGAAGAATACTCTTTCTAGAATAATGAATGGAGAAAAAGTCGGTACGATTTTCCTCCCAAAAATTGATAAAAGAAAAACTGGTCGAAAGAAATGGATAGCATTTGCTCATTATATAAGAGGAACAATCATTGTTGATGAAGGGGCAAAACAAGTTTTAATAAACAAAGGTAAGAGCCTTTTATCAACAGGCATTATTGCTTCAAAAGGAAAGTACAGCATAGGAGATGTAGTAGGGATTGCTGATACCGGAGGTAGCGAATTTGCAAGAGGGCTAGTCAACTATTCAGACAAAGATGTGGAAAAAATTAAAGGGAATAAGACTTCCCGAATTGAAGATATACTCGGTTATAAGTCCTATGATGAAGTAATACACAGGGATAATCTGGTAATATTATGAAAAAAATCGCTCAGCATGCAAAGGATGCATCAAGAGTATTGGCAACTCTTTCAACAGAAGAAAAAAACAAAGCTCTTCTGGTCATTGCCAATGGTATTGAAAAAAATAAATCTAGAATCCTATCTGCAAATATCATTGATATTAAACGTGCAAAAGGAAACAACCTGTCCCCTGCTTTAATAGATCGTCTAACTTTAACTTCGGAGCGAATAGAAAATATTTGTAAATCCCTAAAGCAATTAACTAAACTCCCAGACCCTGTTGGTAAAATACTCAGTAAGACAACCCGTCCAAATAAATTAAGGATAGAAAAAGTAAGTGTGCCTATTGGTGTTATAGGTATAATCTATGAATCCCGACCTAATGTCACTGTGGACGCAGCAAGCCTCTGCCTGAAAGCTGGAAATGCTGTTATTCTTCGCGGAGGAAAAGAATCCATAAATTCAAATATTGCTTTATATCAAATAATGATAAACAGCCTGCGAAAAACAAAAGTTCCTTCTGATAGCATACAAATGGTAAAAAGCACTGACCGTAAAATGGTAAATCGTATGTTAAAACTGGATGAATATATTGATCTTATAATTCCACGCGGTGGAAAAGGTCTTATAAAATTTGTTGTTAAGAACTCCACCATACCTGTAATTAAACATAGTGATGGAATATGCCACACTTATGTTGATAAACATGCAGATATTGATATTGCAAAAACTGTATGTCTTAACGCAAAAGTTCAGCGTCCGGGAGTCTGCAATGCAATGGAAACACTTCTTGTTCATAAAGATATCGCCAAAGTCTTTCTTTCTCAAATGATAGAGATATTCAGGAATGCAGGTGTAGAGATAAGGGGCTGTAGAGAAACAAAAAAACTTGTTTCTGGAATAAAACTGGCAAAGAAGAAAGACTGGTCAACTGAATACCTTGACTTAATACTTTCCATCAGAATAGTCTCCTCAGAACAGGAGGCAATCAATCACATTAACACATATGGGTCATGTCATTCTGACGCTATAATTACAAAAAACAGTTCATCTGCAGACAGGTTTCTGAAAGAAGTAGACTCTGCTACTGTATACGTCAACTCATCTACCCGATTTACTGATGGCGGCGAA
Source organism: uncultured bacterium (assembly GCA_964437505.1). Taxonomy (GTDB): domain Bacteria; phylum JAHJDO01; class JAHJDO01; order JAHJDO01; family JAHJDO01; genus JAHJDO01. The sequence goes on along the minus strand of CAYTGU010000005.1, from coordinate 35,777 downwards.
TTTGGACTGGGCGCTGAAATTGGTATAAGTACAGGCAAGCTGCATGCCAGAGGACCTATGGGACTGGAAGAACTCACAACCTACAAATATCTTATATTCGGCAATGGGCAGGTGCGAATATAATGCGTATTGGTATTATGGGCGGCACTTTTAATCCCATTCATTATGGACATCTTGTGAGCGCTTCTGAAGTTTGCAATAAATTTAAACTTGACAAGGTAATATTTATTCCTTCAGCCCTTAACCCTCTCAAGACCTCTTCCAATCTTGCTGATGCTCGGCATCGTCTTAAGATGATAAAATTAGCAATATCTGATAATTCTTATTTTGAGGTCTCAGATATTGAAATAAAAAGAGGAGGCGCATCACATACTATAGATACGATTAAAACGCTCATGAAAAAATACGGAAAAGATACTAATATATACTTTATAATAGGCGCAGATGCTTTTTTGGAAATAAATAGATGGGCATCTCCTGATGAGCTTTTAAGAATGTGTAAGTTTATAGTAACAACTCGTCCAGGATATGATATAGAAAGAGCAAAACAAGTTTTCAAAAACCATACGGAGATAATGGAGATTACCTCTCTTAAAATCTCTTCTTCTGACATTCGAAAGAGAATAACATCTGGCAATCCGATAAAATACCTACTGCCTGAGAAAGTTAAAGACTACATACAAAAACACAGACTTTATAGATAAAATAAGCAGGTCTATAAGCCGGGTTCTGTAATAGTTGACCATCTATCTTGCGCCGATATTGCTATCGACCTCTAGCGGCTTACCCAAGGGTTAAATTGAGACGAGCAGTCCCTTCCCTCTTACTTAGCCTTTCTCCAGATGGGGTTTACCATGCACCTGATATCACTATCAGATCGGTGTGCTCTTACCACACCATTTCAACTTTACCCCGCACCTAAAATTAGGTGCGGGGAAGTTTATTTTCTGTTGCACTTTCCTCGGAATCGCTTCCATCCCTGGTTATGGGACATCTTGCTCTCTGGAGCCCGGACTTTCCTCCCCGACATACATCGAGGCGATCAACCGACCTGCTTGCTAACTTATCAGCTTCCTTATTACCCGCACGTTCTATATGGGTAATATTAAACTTTTTAAAACCATTTTTTAGATGTTGAACCTGTTTATGCAAGCGAAATAAATTGTTATCTTTGACTTTATAGACACCATTTACCTGATTTGCAACAAGCTCGCTATCTGTAAAAACAGCAATATTTCTCACACCCATAATCAGAGCTTCCTGCATGGCAAAAATTACAGCCATATATTCAGCTACATTATTTGTTGTAATTCCTATGTATTGAGAACATTCCTTTACTTTTTCCCCTTCACGAAAAAAGACAACACCGACGCCTGCTTTCCCAGGATTACCAGCCGATGCCCCGTCAACGTATATAGTTAACTCCTCCATCTAATCATCTTCCTTTACGTACAGTATACGCGAACATCTTTCGCACACAGTAATTCTGTTACCAGTTTTCGCATCATTTATAATCTGCGGAGGTAATTCCATATGACAGCCCCCACATGTTCCGTCACTAATATTTACAATACCCACTCCGTTCTTAAAATCCCTAATTCTTTCATATTTGGCTACAATAGCATTATTTACAGTACTAACTAAATTCGTACGCTCCTCTTGCCTTTTTTGAAGTTCCTGTTCAAACCGGGCTATTTTTTTCTTATTCTCCTGCTCTTCCTGTTCAAGTTTTCCATTCTCCAGCTTAATCTCCTCTGCCTTTTTTTCTATATTTTTATGCGCCACATCTGATTGTTCCATAAATAAGAGTATCTCGTCTTCCAGTATAGAATTCTTCTCTTGTATTTGTTCAATCTCATGCTGAAGAGAAGTATATTCTTTATTCGTTTTAACAGAAGACTGTTGTGTTTTATATTTTTTTATTGCTTCTGTAGCACTATCAAGCTCAACCTCTTTCAATTTTCTATTCTTCTGAATTTCAACAAGTTCTGACTCTAGAACTGCTAACTCGTCTTTCTTTGCCTTAAAATTCCCATAATGAGCATCCATTTCTTTGGGTATTCTTTTTATCTTTGTATCTAAATTTTGTATTTGCACATCTAAATCCTGGACTTGAATCAATAACTTAATATCGTTCTTCAGCCCTGTCATTTACTTTCCTTTCTCTTTACACTCAGATTGAACGCGTTTCTCTATATCAGTCTCTTTCTTCCTATAACACTCCTCGCAATTATAAATTGCTTTTGCCTGTATTCTATCATAGCCTTTCTCAAGAACAATCCTTTTTACCTTAGCAACATCTTTTCCACACGTATCGCATTTCATATCTAACCCCCTAAAAAAGCTACGGTCATTTCACAGTGGGCGATACTGGGTTTGAACCAGTGACTTCTACTCTGTGAAAGTAGCACTCTCCCGCTGAGTTAATCGCCCAAAAACTCACAGAGACTTATAACATAAAACATACACACTTTTCAATTTAATATGCATCATAGTACGCCTGAGAGGATTCGAACCTCCGACACAGGGATTAGGAATCCCTTGCTCTATCCATTACTGAGCTACAGGCGCAGATTATCATCAATATTTTATCAATGAACTTACGTCGTATCCTTCAAGTTTTTCAGCGCCTTTCAAAAACGTAAGATCTATGAGAAAAACAATCTTTGATACATTGCCGCCAAGTTTCTTAACAAGTTTAACTGTTGCCAAACTCGTTCCGCCTGTTGCAAGAAGATCATCTATAACCAATACATTATCCCCTAATTTTATTGCGTCTTCATGTATTTCCAATGTATCAGTGCCGTATTCCAGCTCGTATGTCTCTTTTATTGTCTTGTATGGAAGCTTTCCTGGTTTTCTGAGCGGGACAAATCCTGCTCCGAGCTTGTACGCTAACACTCCGCCAAATATAAAGCCCCTTGCTTCTACAGCAACTACTGTATCAATCTTTTTCCCCTTACACTCTTCTGCTAGTTTATCAACCGCCTCTTTAAACGCATCTTTATCCTTAAGTAATGTAGTTATGTCCTTGAAAATTATACCCTTCTTTGGGAAATCAGGCACATCCCGAATCAGCTCTTTTAAGTCCATTTTACCTCCTTGTTATTTCGTAAATTCTACCTCAACCTAAAAACCATATATGTACTGGCAATATATACTATAATTATAGCTATTGCATCCCAACCAAGCTTAAGAAAGGATTTTTTGGAGCGATAAATAATCCCGATTATTACAATCATTGTTAAAAGAATTCCTACAATCGCTGTCAGGATATGAGTAGAAGATAGATAGGCATATATAGAACCAGTTCTGAATAAGACATCGCTGATTGGTATTAGCACTATATTTAACATATTACTTCCAAATATATTTCCGATCGCCATATCAAATAGCCCCATTCTAACTGCTCCTATTGTTGCCATAAGCTCAGGAAGAGATGTTACTATCGCAAGGAAAAGACTGCCAACAAAAGTTTCCCCTAATCCTGTTACTACGGCTATTTGTTTAGCAGTATGAGCAACCCATACACTTCCTCCAAAAATAGCCGCAGCGCAAAGCAGATAGCCGAAAATTGTCTTTGAAGTTGAAATTTTCTCATATTTTTTTTCTTCATTTACTTCTACATCCTGAGATTTATCAGAATTGCGATATTGATATCTAAAGGAAAGACGCATACCTATCAAATATATTCCTACTATCAAGAAACTTGCGGGACCTATGGAAAAAACTGACACTGTATTCTTTAACAACATACCCAAAATTGCCACCACCGAGAGGATCACAGAAATCGCACCAAGCAAAATCAGTCCAAGATTCACTTTCCTTAAAATTGGTCCATGCCCTTGAACAATATCGAGTATCGCAATTATAAAAAGATTAAACATGATACTTCCAAGGACGTTGCCTGCAGCTAAATTAGGAGCATCCTCAATAACTATGGAACTACACGTAGTAAAAAATTCCGGAAGCGCTGTTGCACCGGCAAGGAATATCATTCCTATCCACGCTCTGCCAATACCTGTCTTTTTAGCAATTATATCCCCATACTTTGACAACCTAAAACCGGCAAGAATAATTATAATTGCGCCTATCGAGAATTGAATCCAAATTTTTATCATTTATTTAACTAGTTTGGAAAGTTTTTTATTCTTCTTAATATGTTTCAATAATTCTTTCACTTTCTGAGCCTCTGTTTTCTTGCAGACAAGTACAACATCTCCTGTGTTTACAATAATCAAATCCGAAACACCCATAGTAGTTATTGGACTCTTATCCCCTATTAATATGCAATCAGTTGTATCAATGCCTACATAATCTCCCACAACGATATTATTATTATCATCTTTTTTATAAACTTTCTCCAGAGCTAGCCATGAGCCCACATCATTCCAGTCAAAAAGCCCCTCTATAACGCTTACATTCTCTGCCTTCTCCATAACTCCATAATCAATTGAGACCTTCTCCAGTTTCTCATACTCCTCTTTTATAACTTTATCCAGGTACGAAGATGAAAGAGAATTGTCTATAACCTTTAGAGCGTGAGAAAGTTTAGGCATATACTTTTTAAATGCTTTTTCTATTTCTTTCCCTGTCCATACAAACATACCGCTGTTCCAATAATACTCCCCTTTTTTTAAAAACTCTTCTGCAGTTTTCAAATCAGGCTTTTCTCTAAATTCTTTCACTTTAAAAACACCCTGTATATCACTAGATACCTTGTTCCCCCTATGAATATATCCGTAACCAGTTTCAGGATAGTTTGGTTTTATACCTATTGTAACAAGATGTCCTTCTTCAGCCGCTATAGAGGCAACAGCTATTGTCTTTTTAAATTGTCTGACGTCTTTTATGATATGGTCAGCCGGCAACACAACCATAATGGAACTTTTATCTCTTGAAATACTATCTCTCTTCTGAATAACTATATTTGCAAGACCTATTGCAGCTGCAGTATTTCTACCAAACGGTTCATTTATAATATTTTCTTTTGGAATAGGAGAAATCTGCTTAATTATCTCACCCTCCAACTCAGCCCGTGTAACTATAAAAATATTTTCTGAAGAAGTTAGAGCTTGCGCTCTTTTTACTGTTTCCTGAAGCATGGTATTTTTTGAACCTATTGACAATAGCTGTTTAGGGCTTTTTTCTCTACTCTTTGGCCAAAATCTTTCCCCTTTTCCACCTGCCATAATAACAACATTCAACATAACCCATGTCCCTCACTTTCAATAACGCAAGAATATCATAAATTTTGTTTTAAATAAATAAAGAATTATGGCATAATGTTGCCAGAGTCTGAATGATAAGGAATTTACTGTGGGAAAAAGCAAAAATTACATAGCTGTTGATCTAGGCGCAGAAAGTGGACGATTAATACTTGGCAAATTTGATGGGAAGAAAATAGTCCTTGAAGAGAAACATAGATTTACTACAGGAGGTACAAGATTTAATAACATTCTCTACTGGGACTCCATAAACTTTTTTAATGAGATAAAAAAAGGATTGCAAAAGTGCAACAAGTCTGAAATCGCCGCAATTGCATTCGATAGCTGGGGCGTAGATTTCGGGCTCATTGATAAAAATAACCATCTATTAGAAAATCCTCTGCATTACAGGGACAGTCGGACTGATGGAATGATGGAAGAATGTTTCAAAAAAGTTCCGCGGGAAGAAGTATTTGAAAAAACAGGCGTTCAATTCATGCAAATAAATACACTTTTCCAACTACTATGGATGAAAATAAATCAGCCCTACCTTCTTAAATCGGCGGATTGTCTCCTGCCGATAGCGGCCCTGTTTAGTTACTTCTTCTCTGGAGAAAAAGCAGCAGAGTTTACCTTGGCTACTACCACTCAGTGTTATGATCCGCGCAAGAATGGATGGAGTAATGAAATTCTAAAAAATTTAAACATTCCTTGTGAAATAATGCCGCAGGTTGTAAATCCAGGAACTGTCACAGGAAAGCTCCTACCGTTCATAGCTAAAGAACTGGGAATACCTCAAATACCTGTCATTGCTACAGCATCGCATGATACAGCAGCAGCAGTTGCGGCTGTTCCAGCTGAAGGAAATAACTGGGCATTTTTAAGTTCCGGCACGTGGTCTTTAATGGGATGCGAAATAAGCAGTCCATTGATAAATCAGGAAGTATTAAAAAATAATTTCACTAATGAAGGAGGCGTAAACAATACATTTCGTTTCCTAAAAAATATCATGGGACTCTGGCTGGTTCAGGAATGCAAAAGAAGCTGGGAATCGCAAAATATAAAACTTTCCTACCCTGATTTAACAAAACAAGCAGAAAAGGCAGAAGCGTTTTTCTGTTTTATAGATCCTGAAGACACAGCTTTTTTAAAGCCTGGCAACATGCCGGAAAAAATTCAGAATTACTGTCGCAAAACAAATCAAAAAGTTCCATCTGATAGGGGAAGTATCCTGCGCTGTATTCTTGAAAGTCTGGCATTTAAATATCGTCAGGTTCTTGAAAAACTCGAAGAAATGCGAAAGCGAAAAATAGATGTACTCCACATTGTCGGAGGAGGAATACAAAATAAGCTTTTATGCCAACTTACCGCAAATGCAACTCAAAAACCAGTTATTGCCGGACCTGTTGAAGCAACTGCAATCGGCAATATTTTGATACAGGCCATTGCAACGGGTGAGCTTTCATCCGTTAAACAGGCAAGAGAAATTGTTCGAAACTCGTTTGAACTCATCAGATATGAACCTGAACAAACAGATATCTGGGAAGAAGCTTATAAAAGATACAAAAACCATAAATTAAAAAACTAAATCAGGAGAAACTAAATGCAAGAAATGAAAGCCGCTTTTTTATACACGGACAGACCTAAACATATGGGAACTGAAAACGTTCCAAAGCCGAATTGTAAAGAGAACGACGTGCTTATAAAAGTTACCGCTTGCGCTGTTTGTGGAACAGACGGGAGAATGTATGAAGGCACAAAGGACGCTACTAAAGGATCCGTTCCCCAAATTCGAGGATATGGCGAGGGCAAATTTATCATAGGACATGAAATCGTAGGAATCGTAGAAGAAATTGGTTCTGAAGTCAAAAATCGGGAATACGAGATTGGAAGCAAAGTAATCATGGTAACTTCAGTAGGCTGCCAAAAGAAAGAGTGTAGACCTTGCAGAGAAGGTAATTATAATATGTGCGCTAATAACAAACCTATTGGATATTATTATCCCGGAGGCTTTGCCGAATACATATTAGTTCAGGACCGTGCTGTAAAACAGGGTGTTATAATCCCTGTCCTAAGCGATGCGCCTATTTCCGATGAATATCTGGCAATGATTGAACCGCTTTCGTGCGCAATAAACGGGCAGAATTATCTAAACATTAAAAGAGGTGAGTACGTTGCCGTAGTAGGAGCAGGACCTATTGGCTTGATGCATTGTCTACTGGCAAAAGCTAAGGGAGCAAAGGTTATACTGGCTGAATATTCTGAAGAGAGGCTTACAAAAGCAAAAGAATTTGGATTTGACCATTATATTGCCACTAAAGATGCTGATTTAGTACAGAGTATATCAGAAATCACTAAGGGCGAAGGGGTTGACGTTGGAATAGTTGCATGCTCTGTTAGCAAAGTAGCAGAGGATTTTTTAGGTGCAATGGCTATGAAAGGAAGATTGAGCTTTTTTGCCGGATTCCCGAAACAGAATTCTATTTTAAAATTGGACGGGAACATAATTCATTACAAAGAAGTTTCTATTTACGGAGCTTTTGCTTCACATAAATCACAATTTGAAGAAGCTTTAAAACTAATTGTTAGCAAAAAACTAGTTATGGATAAAATAGTTACACATATATTTTCTTTAGAAAACATAGTTGAAGCGATGGAAAAAATGCTAGATAAAAAAGGAAACGCTTTAAAAGTGGTTATAAAACCATAAAAATACAAATAAGAGGAGATTCCATAAAATGTTACAACCTGGTTTGAAGGGCAAAACGGTTTTAGTAACTGGTGCAGGACAAGGATTCGGAGAGGCAATAGCAGAATATTTTGCAAAAGAGAGATGTCAGGTAGCAGTTGCAGATATATCAGAAAGAAATGCAAGAAAAGTAGCTAAAGAGATAGAGGAAAAATACAAAATTAAAGCAGTTGCTATAGAGGTAGATGTAACACAAGAAGCTCAGGTAATCAGTATGTTTGAAAAGATTGAGAAAGAATTTAAGAATCTAGATATATTAGTCAGTAATGCTGGAATTCTTATCGCAAAGGAAATAACAGAATTTCCGCTCAATGAATGGAAAAAAGTGATTGATGTAAACCTCATTGGGTATTTCTTATGTGCACGTGAAGCAGCAAAGATGATGAAAAGACAAAAGAAGGGTACGATTATACAAATTAACTCTAAATCAGGTAAAAAAGGCAGTTTTAAAAATTCTGCATACGCTGCATCTAAATTTGGAGGCATAGGACTAACTCAAAGTATTGCTCTGGATCTTGCTCCATATGGCATAAGAGTTAATTCAGTTTGTCCCGGAAATTTTCTTGATTCTCCTTTATGGAAAAACAGTCTCTTTGAGCAATATTCAAAAAAATGGGGTATTTCAAAGGAAGAGGTAAGGGAAAAATATATAGAACAAGTTCCGTTAGCAAGAGGCTGCACCTATGACGATGTTATCAATGTAGTAGCTTTTTTGGCAAGTGATGAAGCCTCTTACATGACTGGTCAGGCAATAAATGTAACCGGCGGACAGGAAATGAGATGATGATAGAGCTGTTGGAAACCAATCTTGATAACTTTGATAAAGACATAAGAAAAAACGCTCTCTTGGAACTTATTAAGCTCAAAAAAAAGGGTAAAGTCAAGTGGTTAAAGGAAAAAGAAATTTCAAACATGCATTGTCACAGTTTTTTTTCATTTAACGGATATGGCTATTCGCCAATAAAGATAGCATGGTTGTGCAAAAAAAATGGCATTAAGTTATGCCAAGTAGTAGATTTTGACGTTTTGGACGGAATTGAAGAGCTGTTTTATGCAGCTGACTTGTTAAATCTAAAAGCTTCTGTTGGCATAGAAACCAGAGTTTTCATTCCTGAACTTAAAGATAAAGAGATAAATTCACCCGGAGAACCTGGAGTCTACTACTTGATGGGGACGGGATTTACGAAACTTCCCTCTACTGAATCCCTTGCTAATAAAATATTAAAAGAGATGTCTCACCGAGCACATCTGCGAACCAGAAAAATGGTGGATATATTAAATGATCATTTGAGCGATATCGGAATTGAATATGATACAGACGTTATTCCCCTCACTCCTAACGACAACGTCACGGAAAGACACATCCTAAGAGCTTTTTATAATAAATCAAAAGATGTTTTTAAAAACTCTGCAAGCTTCATCAAATATTGGAGATCAAAACTTTCAGTGCAGGAAGAGGATATCAATAGCAGTTGGGATAATCCTTATGTTCTGTGCGAAATAATTCGTTCAAAGTTTATGAAAAACGAGGGTATCGCATATATAAAGCCGGATTCATCGACCTTTCCTGAGATTCAAACGGTAAATAAGATGATAATAGAATTAGGCGGAATTCCGTGTGCAACATGGCTTAACGGACTTTCTGATGGAGAGAAAAATCTGGAGGAATTACTTAATCTATTGATCGGTAAGGGGATTTCAATGATGAACATAATCCCTGACAGAAACTACAATATAAAGGACAAAGAGGAAAAAAGAATTAAAGTAAAAAATCTCTACAAAGCAGTAGAAATTGCAAAAAAATTTAATCTTCCGATAATAGCAGGAACGGAAATGAACAAGTTTGGACAAAAACTTGTTGATGACTTTGACTCTGAAGAATTAACCCCTATCAGAAAAACATTTATGGATGGAGCATATTTTTTACAAAATCATACATTGAGACAAATGGAGAAAGGGAAATAGGAAATGGAAAATATTGAAATTAGAAAACAGTTGGTAGAAATAGGTAAAAAGATTGCTGACAAGGAACTGGTTGTTGGTCCGGGCGGTAATATAAGCGCGCGAGTTGACAATATTGTTTATATGAAAGCCAGCGGCATTTGCTTTGAAGAAGCAAAAACATCAGATTATATAGGAGTTGATTTGAAAACGGGAGATATTGTATGTGGAAACAAAAAGCCGACATGCGAAATCGCTATGCATTTAGGTTGTTATCTTGAAAGGAAAGATATAACTGCTGTAATTCACACTCACGCTCCTATTGCTACTGCAGTTGGAATGCAAGAGATAACACTCAAGCCTTTCTCCCCGGATCTTGCCGCACTGGTAGGTGATGTTCCCACTATAAAATATGTACTCCCGGGAGGAATAGAACTGGCAGAAGAAGTGAAAAATGTTATAAAAAAACACAACGCTGTTCTAATGTGCAATCACGGTCTTTTGACTGTTGGATCAAATTTAAAGGAGGCTTATTATAGAACTCTTCTCATTGAAGATGCCTGCAAGACATTCGTAGCAGCAAAATCGCTTGGTAAAATGAAATTCTTTACAAAAAACCAATCTGAACAGATCAACAATATGGAAGCTGAATCGTATAGAAAAATGCTGTTAAAAGAAAAACTTGTTTCAGAGTTATAAGATACGTTGAAGAAAATTATGACAAAGATATTTAAAGAATCCACAAAAACCTCCCCCAGAGAATACAGAAAATTCTAAAACCCTCCTAGTTTTTCTTAAAATCCTTATAGCTTGTTTTTTCAACATGAATTATAATCAGTACGGTAAAGACACAAAGAAATAATAAAACACTGAAAAGGGGAAAATTTATGAGTCAGACACAAAAAACATTCAAAGATCCAGGCAAGGATTGGCGGGGAGCGCCGTTCTGGAGCTGGAATGATAAGCTGGAAGAGAATGAATTAAGAAGACAGATAAGAGAGATGAAAAAGTCCGGCATGGGCGGATTTTTCATGCATTCAAGAGTTGGGCTTATTACAGAATATTTGTCTAAAGAATGGATGAAGATGATAAAAGTATGTGTGGATGAGGCTAAAAAGACAGGAATGAACGCATGGCTTTATGATGAGGACGGGTACCCGAGCGGGGCAGCAGGTGGGATTGTTACATCAAAAAACAAAAAATATAGAAATAAAGGAATTGTTTTTAGGGAAATTTCTTCAAAAGATGTTAAGAACGTTAAAGGAAAGATATTGGTAAAGGCCATACCAAATGCCAAAAAGAAATTATTAGTTGTAACCTTTGAGTACGCTCCTGACAGCCCAAGGTATAACGGAGCATCATACCTTGACACAATGAGTAAGGAAGCAGTTCGGGAGTTTATAAAAAGCACTCATGAAGCTTATTTAAAAGAAGCAGGCGAAAAATTTGGGGAAGTAATATCAGGTATTTTTACTGATGAGCCGAATTATCATCATTGGCCTGGTTTTGATGAGATCAAACCAAAGAAAGTAAAAGCTGTACTTCCATGGACAGACAAACTTCCTGAATATTTTAAGTCAAGATGTAATTACAGTATTATTGATAATTTGCCTTCTTTAATATATGAAACTGGAGATTTTAAAAAACATAGATATAATTATTGGAAATGTGCAACGGAACTATTCCTCAAGAGCTTTTCTGAGAATATTTATAACTGGTGCGAAAAGCACAATCTTCAGCAAACAGGGCATTACCTTTCCGAACTAAGTCTGAAGTCTCAAACCGATGCCATTGGCGCAGCAATGCCACATTATATGTATATGCATCAGCCGGGGATAGATATTCTCACAGAAAGCATATCGGAAATTCTAACAGTAAAACAGTGTTCTTCTGTTGCAAATCAGCTTGGACGGGAAAGAGTTTTATCAGAACTTTACGGATGCACAGGCTGGGATTTTAGTTTTGAGGGACAGAAATGGATTGGTGATTGGCAGTATGCGCTTGGGGTAAACTTCAGATGCCAGCACCTATCTTTGTATTCTTTAAAAGGATGCAGAAAGAGAGATTATCCTGCTTCAATCCATTATCAATCTCCATGGTGGAAGTATTACAAGAAAGTAGAAGATTATTATGGCAGACTAAGCTTTATCCTGTCTCAGGGAAAAGCTATAAGAGATATTCTAGTTCTTCACCCAATAGGAAGCGCATGGAGTGTGTATCATCCAAAAGGAACCGAAGCGTTGAACGAATTAGACAAGGAATTCTTGAAGCTCTCAAAAAATCTTCTTGAGATTCACAGAGATTATGATTACGGGGATGAGATGATAATCGAGAAATATGGAAAAGTAAAAGATGGGAAATTTGTAATTGGAGAAGCTGGATATAAAGCAGTAATTATCCCCTGCTCTATCACATGGAATAGCAATACATTTAAACTGTTAAAAGATTTTACTATACAAGGTGGGAAAATTATAACCATAGGAAATCTGCCGGATAGAGTGGACGGAAGTCTGGATAATGAGATAACGGAATTTTTAAAGAAAAATGCCCTGATAATAAATAACGATAAGCACAAAATAGAGAAAACACTCGATAAAGTCTCGAAAAAGGAAGTCCAAATTTCAGGCGAGAATAAGGACGACGCAAAAGACATTATCTATCAGCTCAGAGAAATAGGCAAAAAGAGATTTCTCTTTTTGGTTAACACAAACAGGGGAAAAGGGTTTAATCTTACGATAAGAATGAAAGGGAAAGGAGTTTTCGAAAAATGGAACACTGAAACAGGAGATGTCTGTGAAGTTGGAACTACAAATACTGCAGAATATGCTGAAACAAAAGAACGTATATATCCAACAGGTTCATTGCTTCTATTATTAAATCCAAAGAAGAACCCAAAAGCTGTGGAAATAAAGGAAATGGAAACACAAAAAGTAGCGATTTCAGAGGACAAGTGGGATATCGAGTTGTCTCATATGAATGCTCTGACACTTGATTTCTGTAGATACAGGATAAATAATAATAAATGGAGCAGAATGCTCCCTGTATGGAAAGCCCATGAACAGATCAGGGAACGTTTTGGATTGCCTGAGATAAAGAGTAACAGTGGTGTTCAATTCTGGAAAGCATACAAGAATATGAAAGACTTAGACAATGCAAAGGTCTCTCTAAGATTCGAATTCTTATCAAATCTAGCTTCTGTCAATAATATTAATTTGTTGATCGAAGAGCCGCAAAACTTCGATATTTTCGTTAATAACAAAAAGGTTACGTATAAAAACCCTGAATGGTACATTGATATAAGTTTCAAACTAATCCCAATAGCTAAATATGCAAAAAAAGGCAAAAATGAACTGCTAGTTGTGACAAAGAAATATAGACAGGATGTTGAGCTAGAAAATTGTTATATACTCGGTGACTTCAGCGTTAATAAGAATAATCTTGTTCTTGAGAAACAAAAAGATACAATCAAAACAGGTGATTGGGTAGAACAAGGCTTTCCATTTTATCCTGGGGCAATAACATATAAGCAGGATATATCTGTTGATAAGAGAAAAAGCAGGAAATATATACTCAAGATTAATAAGCATAAGGCAACGGTAATAAATATAAAGATAAACAATAGACAAGCTGGTCTTTTGTGCTGGGAGCCTTATGGACTGGATATTACAAATCTTCTAAAAAAAGGCACTAACAAAATCAGTCTTGAGCTTGTAGGAAGCCTGAGAAATATGCTTGGTCCGCTTCACTATAAAGGGAAACTGCAATGGACAGGACCAGGAGAATTTTGCAATGAAGAAAAATGGACAGATAACTATAAGTTTGCACCCTATGGAATATTTGGTAAAGTAGAAGTTATTGAGTCCGCAGATTTAGCTTGACGAACAATCTCTCCAAAGCTATCATTAATTCAGTTATGAGAAGCGTAATTTTAAAATCTGGATATTAAAGGATGAAAGCAAACAAAAACACCTTAGGTCAACTACCAAAATTTTCAGGATATCTTGAAGGGGGAAAACTTGATGAGTTCTTTGAAACATACGAGATAAAGTTTGCTGCGGGACATTGGTGCGCAGGGGACTTCTGCGATAGATTCGCACCTGTCGGGTATAACAGCGATAATACGAACTTCAAAAGTGATATAGTTTCTCAAATACAAAAAGTGGCAGAAGCAGGAATAAAGGGAATAGAGTTTCACGAGGCTGTTTTTATAGACAAAAATTACAGGAAGAACAAAAAGCTCATAGATGAAGTAAAAAAAGCTCTTAAGAAATATAAAGTTACACCAACAAATATGAATACAAACCTCTGGACTGATCCAAAATGGAAACTTGGGGGAATAACAAATGCAAATCCCACAGTAAGAAAAGATGCGCTTGAGATAGTGCTTCAGGGGATTGAGATAGCAAAAGAGGTTGGATGCGCAAGCGTTGCTCTCTGGCCTGGTTCGGATGGGTGGGATTATAACTTTCAAGCTAACTATGGCGTGCTTCTTGACAGATTCATACAAGGATGTATCGAGATAAATAAAAAAGCTAAAAAGTTTGGATTGAAATTTGGAGTTGAAGCAAAACTCCACGAGCCAAGAGAAGGCAATATGATTATTCCTACCACTCATTGTGCAGCTTTGGTTGCCAAAAAGATTAATGAAGAATGTGGAGGTAGGAATATGGGTGTTTGTGTTGACTATGGTCATGAGCAGATGTATGCGGTAGAACCTGCCTTTACTCTTTATGCAGTGCAGAAGTTCGGCGTCCCTGTAGCTAACTTTCATGTCAATAATGCAAAATTGCACTCCAATGATGAGGACAGAGTTGCTGGAACAGGAGATAATTGGAGATTGGCTGACTTCTGTTACGCAGCAATTGATACAGGATATCAGGGATGGTTTGGAGAAGATCAGTTCACTTACAGAATGGACCCTGTAAAAGCAATGTCTCTCTCTAGAGAACTGTTTGCTAATGTAATGAAAAAAGCTCTGATGATATATGCTAAACGAGACGAGCTAAAGAAAGCACAGGCAACAGGTGATGCAGGAAAAACAATAGATGTTGTAAAAAGAATATTAACGTAAAATGAAAGCAATCAAACTTGCAGCACTCAAAAAACTTGAGATGTTGGAGGTTGCCAAGCCAAAGATAGTCAATTCAGATGATGTATTAATTAAAATAAAATCCGTTGGTATCTGCGGCTCGGATGTTCACTATTATAAGACTGGGAAAATTGGCTCACAGGTCGTTGAATATCCCTTTACCTTAGGACATGAATGTTCGGGGATAGTTGAAGATATAGGTGCTGAGGTTAAAAAGATAAAAATTGGAGATAAGGTAGCTATAGACCCGGCAATTACCTGTGGGGAGTGTGACCAGTGTCTTACAGGCAGAGAAAATACCTGCAGAAGTCTTAAATTTCTCGGATGCCCGGGACAAATAGAAGGCTCTTTTTCGGAATATATCGTAATGCCTGAGAACAGCTTATGTAACGTTCCTGATACTATGAGCTTTGAACAAGCAGTCTTAACAGAACCATTATGTATTGGTTCGTATGCTGTAAAGATTAGTAAACAGGAAGCTCATCAGAATATCGCAATACTTGGTCTGGGACCAATAGGACTATCTGTATTGGTATTTTCAAAATTAAAAAATCCGGAAAATATATTTGGAACTGATCTTATTAATGAAAGATTAGGTGTTGTAAAAAAACTTGGCATAAACTATGGATTTAATCCAAGTAAAGAAAATATTATTGAAAAAATAAACAGCGTCTGCCAAAACGGTATTGATATCGTTTTTGAATGTGCAGGGAAACAGGAGACACTTGACCATGCAGTGGATATTTTAAGGCCTGGCGGTAAACTAATAATGATAGGAATTCCCCAAGCAAAAACCGTGTCGTTTGTGCCTGATAAAATGCGCAGAAAAGAATTAACGCTTATAAATATTCGCCGTCAGCGTAGAGAGCTTCCTGAAGTTGTAGAAAATATTGTTCAAGGCAGAATAAAATTAGACCCTTTCATAACTCATAGATTCAAAGCAGAAGAGGCCACTAAAGCATTTGAACTTGTTTCCAATTACAAAGACGGTGTAATTAAGGCATTTATTTCTTTTTGAATCTTAACTTAATATGGAGAAGGAATGTTTAAAGATATAAAAGACGGTTGGAAGTATACGAAGGCAAAGTACAAAATTAAAGGATGGGATATCTTTGCTATTCTGGCAACAGTTGCTATGATAATACTTCTTGCACTTCTTTATTGGTAATTCAGATATTGGCAAGTACATCAATGAATCTGTCAATTTGTTCTTTTGTTCTCATCTCAGTTACACACACAAGCATACAATCTTTTAACTCAGGATAAAATTTGCTAGCTGCGAGACCGCCAATTATCTTGTGCTCTAATAATTTCTTATTAATCTCTTCAGGATTTCTGGGACAT
The DNA here is from genome assembly GCA_964437505.1 of uncultured bacterium. Lineage (GTDB taxonomy): Bacteria > JAHJDO01 > JAHJDO01 > JAHJDO01 > JAHJDO01 > JAHJDO01. The sequence continues at coordinate 19,447 of CAYTGU010000005.1, read as the reverse complement.
TGTATAAGAAATTCCTTAAAGAACGGCTGCTTGAATTTCAAAGTATATCCATCTATCTTTTCAATCTGATTTTGAGCATAATGCGCTTTCTGCAAACATAAATTACCTACACTGGGAATACCCTGTTTTCCCATACATGAAAGATATACAGTACAAGCAAGAGCGTTTAAAGCCTGATTAGAACAGATATTCGAAGTTGCTCTTGCTCTTCTTATATGCTGTTCACGTGTTTGTAGAGTTAGAACATATCCTGTCTTTCCATTTTTATCCTTTGTTTTTCCTGCGATTCTTCCGGGCAGTTGCCGAAGAAAATCCTTCTTGCAGGCAAAAATCCCTAAATAAGGACCTCCAAAAGCAAGGTTATTACCAAGAGACTGCCCCTCACCAACAACAATATCTGCGTTATATTCTTCAGGTGGAGCTAAAATGCCGAGAGATATCGGATCAACGCACACAATAAACAGCGATTTCTTAGAATGGACAATATGCTCAATAGTATCCATATTTTCAATACATCCAAAAAAGTTTGGATTCTGAATTATTACACATGCTGTATTATCATCTACCGATTCTTTCAACATATCTATATCCGTCACTCCATCTTTGGATGCAATATCTTGCAATTCCAAATCAGCAGCTTCAGTATATGTCTTTAAAACCTGACGATAATTAGGATGAACCGTTTCTGAGACAATAATCTTCTTTAGTCCTGTAATTCTTGATGCCATGAAAGCTGCTTCAGACACTGCTGATGCTCCATCATACATGGATGCATTTGAAACATCCATTCCAGTAAGTTCACATATAAGAGACTGATATTCATATATTGCCTGCAATGTCCCCTGACTCGCTTCAGCCTGATATGGAGTATAGGCAGTATAAAACTCTGACCTGCCTGTAATATGCTTTACAACACTCGGAATAAAATGTTCATACGCTCCTCCGCCAAGAAACGATGTATAATCTTTCAAATTAGTATTTTTCTCTCCTATCTCTTTTATAAGGGCTGCAACTTCCATTTCGGACAGGGATTTCGGCAACTTTAATTTGCCATTTACCTTAACTTTCTGATCTATTCCACTAAATAAATCATCTATAGATCTACATCCTATAGTCTCTAACATTTCTTTTTTATCCATGGAAGTATTTGGTATATACACCAATTTATTTCATTCTCCTTTGCTTTCAAGAAATTGTTTGTATTCTTTATAGTCCATTAATGAACTGAGCTCAGAAATATCGGACAATTCTACTTCTATCATCCAGCCTTCTTTATATGGAGATGAAGTAATATTTTCAGGGCTGTCTTTCACTAATTGGTTTACAGTTATAATCTTTCCAGTTACAGGCGAATTCAAATCAAAAACCGCTTTAACAGACTCAACTGTTCCAAATGGTTTGCCTCTGCTAACTTGCGCTCCAACTTCAGGAAGTTCAATAAAAACCACCTCATTTAATTCTTTTACTGCATGCTCCGAGAGACCTACTTTGCCAGTGTTCCCCGAGACATTGATCCATTCGTGTGTTTCTGTGAATTTAAATTCCTTCTCTTCTATTTCCATTACTATCCCCTTCTTTTATAAAATGGTTTTTTTATAATGATTGCTTCACAATATTTATCTCTTATAACAATATCTATCTTTGTGTTTAAATCCGAGTACTCTTTCTCTATATATCCCAGCCCTATTGACTCTTTCAAAGTCGGAGACATTGTGCCGCTTGTTACCTTCCCAACTACTTCCCCGTTCTTAGATATCTTATATCCATGTCTTGGTATTCCTCTCTCCAGCATATGAAACGCAACTAGTTTTCTCTTTATTCCCTCCTTCTTTATCCTTTCAATCGCATCTTTGCCTATGAACTCTTTTTTATCAAGGTCTACAAAATGTCCTAATCCAGCTTCCAACGGATTAGTATTTATATCTAATTCATGTCCATAAAGAGACATTGCTGCTTCCAAACGCAGAGTATCCCGCGCTCCAAGTCCTATTGGTTTAATTGCGTATTCTCTTCCCCCGTCAAGTATAGCTTCCCAGATCTTTGTGTCGCATTCTGCATATATTTCAAACCCATCTTCTCCTGTATAACCTGTTCGTGATATCAGGGACTTCGTCCCACTTATCTCCCCCATTCTAAAACAATAGTACTTTATCTCTCTCAAATCTATATTCGCAATCTTCTGAAGACATTTTTCGGCATTCGGTCCCTGTATTGCTAACATCAAAATACTATTAGATATATTGCTAATCTCTACACCATGTATTTTATGCGTATTAAACCATTCAAAATCCTTCCGAGTATTAGACGCGTTTACTATTAGGAGATAACTATTACTCTTCCTATAAACAAGAATATCATCAACAACTCCGCCAGAATCGTTGCAAACCAAAGAATACTGAACCTGTCCGATAGCAATCTTGGAAATATTGTTAGTTGTTATCCGTTGCAGGAATTCTAATGCGCTGTCTCCTGAAACATTAATCTGACCCATATGACACAGGTCAAAAAGTCCCGCGTTTTCTCTGACACAATTATGTTCATCGGAAACAGTAGTATAATAAACAGGCATTTCCCATCCGCCGAATTCAACCATTCTTGCTTTATTAGCAACATGCCAGTCATATAAGGGGGTTTTCATAAAAAGCATTATAGCGTATTCATCGGATCAATATCTACTATTATATTGGTTTTGCCCATTTGCAATTTGCTGTCTTTTAATCCCTTCATACATCTTTCAATAAACATATTTATCTTCCCAGGCATCTTATGCTTTATGAGAATATGCCAGCGATACTGATTCTTTATTTTTGCCATAGGAGCCGGAGCCGGTCCAAGAAGTTGACAATCCTGTACTTTCAATTCTTTCCGCAGCAGGAAAGCAAGCCCGTTAGACGCTCTTATAACTTTTGCATTGTCGTGTCCCTTGACGGTTATAAGAACTATGTGCCTAAAAGGAGGATAGTTAAGACTTTTTCTGAAAAGCATTTCCTTTTTGTAGAAACCATTATAATTATAGGTGCTCGAAGTAATAATACTGTAATGATTTGGATTATGAGTTTGAATAATAACCTCTCCGGGAACAGTTCCTCTGCCTGAACGACCTGCAATCTGTGTTAAAAGCTGGAATGTCCTCTCTCCCGAGCGGAAGTCCGGAAAAAAAAGACTTGTATCTGCAGAAATAACTCCTACCAGCGTAACCCTTGGAAAATCCAGTCCTTTTGCTATCATCTGCGTTCCTATAAGTATATCAAATTCATGATGTCTGAATGCCTTTAATATTCCCTGATGAGAATTCTTTCGGGTTGTAGTATCCGTATCCATTCTTTGATACTTCGCATCTGGAAACAGGTTTGATATTTCTTCCTCTATCTTCTCTGTTCCATGACCGCTGTATTTCATATAGAAAGCCTGACACTCAGGACATATATTCGGAGGTTTATCTTCAAAATTGCAATAATGACATCGTACCTTATCCTGTTTTGAATGATAAACCAATGCAACATTACACTCAGGACATCTTGCAACATAACCACACTTATAGCACATAATGAACGTTGAAAACCCACGCCTGTTTAAGAATAATATTATTTGCTCTTTCTTTAAAAGTTTATCATTAATAGCCTTCAGTAATGGCTTTGAAAAAACCTGAGACTCAGGAATCTGAACACTGCGATCCTGCATATCAACAATCCTAACATCAGGCAGCTTTCTTTTATCTATCCGCTCTTTTAACTCAATAAGTTCATACTTCCCTATTTCTATATTATAATATGTTTCAAGGGAAGGAGTAGCTGTTCCAAGCAGAACAGTTATATTAGCAAGCTTTCCGCGCATTATAGCCACATCCCTGCCATTATATCTGGGTGTCTCTCCCTGCTTATATGCAGGCTCATGTGATTCATCCACTATTATCAGCCCGGGATTAGCAAACGGCGCAAATATGGCCGACCTTGCGCCAACAACAATATCTACTTTGCCCTTTTTAATTTTTTCCCATTCGTCGTATCTCTCCCCTTTTGATAAGCGACTATGCAATATGGCAACTCTGTCTCCAAATCGCGATTTAAATATTTGAATAATTTGTGAAGCTAAAGATATTTCAGGAACAAGAACAATTGCCTGTTTTTTCTTTTTTATGCAGAAATCAATTGCCTGAAGGTAAATCTCCGTTTTCCCACTGCCTGTAATACCATGAAGCAAAAAGGTATTGAATCCCCCTTTTTTAATAGAACTTATCACCTTGTTAAAAACTCTATCCTGCTCACTGGTTAGAGAAAGATGTTTAGTGTTAATAACATTCTCTTTAGCAAACGGGTCTCTGTAAGAAATCTTATGATTTAGAACAACATATCCATTCTTCTTCAATGATTTCACAACAGCTTCTGTCACACCTGCAAGACTACACAATGCCTTGCATTCCATACAAAGCCCTTTAGCAGATAATAATATCTTTAGAACTTTTACCTGTTTCGCAGACCTTATCTTTTTGGAATCAATGTCAGAACAGATTTCCTCTTGAGGTTTTGCGATAGATATAATTCTCTGTTTCTTACGCGAAACGACTTCTTTTTTCATACCCGGCGGTAAAGCTGTCTCAAGCACCATTCCCCAACTGCAGAAATAATACCTACTTATCCACCTCGTCAGCTCAAGCATCTTTTCATCAAAAACTGCAAAATTATCCAGCAATCTGCTTATAGCTTTTAGTTTCTTATAGACGGCTTTATCAGTAATGCCTACAACATATCCAATGCTCTTACGTCTGCCGAAGGGCACAGACACACGCATACCAACCTCAATCCTATACCTGATGCTTTCAGGTATTTCATACTGAAATTCCTTATCAACCGCTATTGGAAACACCACATTTGCAAATTTCTTATCCATTTGTTGTATGATAACCCAATTTTGCTATATTATAAAGCGTAGAGACGCAAAATTTTGCGTCTCTACAAAATAGGTGGTAAAATGCTTTTGTAATATGCAGGAAAAGAATATTTTAGTGAAACGGTTTCGTATAGAAAGAAGTTATAGAAAATTAAAAGACCCATTTTTATTATAGACATTATAGTTGCAAATAATTACAATAAACGTAATTATTTGAATTTATATTGTAACTAAATTTGATATATGATATATTGCAAGTGCTAAAAAAGACAATATCTAGCATTTATTACAATAATAATATATGAAAAAACGAGAATTTGCTGGCTTAAGTGCACAAGAGCGAAAAATAATCAGTCATTTTTCTGCATTAGAACAAGATACTATTAATGCAGACGATTTGATTAAATTGCATCCTTGTAGGCGAGCAACTGCTAATCAAATCTTAAGCCGGTTAGCCCAAAAGGGCTGGCTCCAACGATTAAAACACGGCGTATATACAATTGTTCCACTATCATCAACAACAGCAACCCCTGTTATTGAAAATGTATGGCCGTTGGCTATGGAGCTTTTTCGACCAGCATTCATATCCGGATGGTCAGCTGCAGAACATTGGGATCTGACCGAACAAATATTCAATAGTGTTTCTGTTGCTACATCGTCACCTCAACGAGAAAGCAATCAAGTAATAGGTAATATTAAATTTCGCACTAGAACATTAGGAAAAGAACAATTTTTTGGTGCAAAAAAAGTGTGGTTTGGGAGCAATGCTGTTAAAATTGCTGATCCTAGCCGAACATTAATCGATATTTTAGATTTACCACGCTTTGGAGGAGGTGGTCGTCATATGATAGATATTGTCAGTCAATATTGGCATTCCGATATGCGTGATCCAGATTTATTATTGGATTATGCTTTGCGATATAAGCGCGGCTCAGTGTTCAAACGTCTTGGCTTTCTTGCAGAAAAATTAAACGCTCCTGTATCTGAAAAGTGGCTTCATACTTGCCAAGACCACATATCAAAAGGCATCTCCTATCTTGATCCTGATGGTCCAAAATCAGGAAATATAATTAGCAAGTGGAATTTACGAATTAATTTACCAATATAAATTATAATGATACTAAAAGCTGAAATATTAGAACTTGCAAAGCACTATTCGCTCCAACCGACAACTATTCAAAAAGATTACGTAATTGGCTGGATTCTCAGAGCATTATCAAAACATCCATATCTTTCACAATGGATGTTTAAAGGTGGTACCTGTTTAAAAAAGTGCTATTTTGAAACTTATAGATTCTCTGAAGATATTGATTTCACAATTCCATCTGATCAACCAATCAGTAGCAACCTAATTAAGACATATCTTGAGGAAATAACCACTTGGATCGAGAACAATTCAGGACTAACCTTCCCTCGGCAAGACTGGAAAATCGAAGAATACAAAAACCCTCGTGGAAATATATCATTCCAAGCAAAAATTTCTTTCAATGGCCCTATCGGCGGTCCAACAAAGTCGCTTCCTAGGGTAAAATTTGATCTTACTCAAGATGAATTAATAGTAGATAATTCCGAGCTTCGTAATTTGCACCATAGTTTTTCAGATGAATTTAACCCAAATCCTCAAATTCTTTGTTACTCTATAAATGAGCTTCTTGCTGAAAAAGCACGTGCTCTTTTTGAAAGAAATGGAAGGGCACGTGACGTTTATGATGTTGTGAATATCAGTCGTAATTTTAGAAAAGAGATTAAACCACAGCTCACAAAAGATATCGCCAATGCCAAATTCGATTTTAAAGAACTTTCAACTCCAACCGTGCAACAAATAATGAGTGCGATTGATCGAGATATGTTAAGAGCTAACTGGGAGCATCAGCTAGCTCATCAAATAAGCGATCTTCCACCAATGGAAACATTTCTCGATGACTTGGAAGACGCGATTACATGGTGGCTAGAGCCAGAAAATGCCAAACCAAATTTACAGCCTATGCCTCAAGCAATTGGTCAGGTAGTACCACGTACATTTTTCCCAACTGTTAATTGGCGAACTGGACCATCAGTAATGGATCAGATACGCCATGCCGCCCAAAACAAGCTATGTGCTCTAGTCTCATATCATGGTTCAATGCGATTAGTAGAACCATACTCATTGCGCTATCCAGCAACGGGAAATAAAATATTACATGTTCAGGAAATCGAGAAGAATGGAATGCCATCAAATAAGCATAAAAGTTTCATAACTAGTGAAATAGATTCCGCATCTATATCAAACAAAACCTTTATACCAAAGTGGGAAATAGAACTATAATATGCAGGAACATTTTAGCGAACACATTGATAACATTAGACTATGGAATAAAATATAAATAGGGGAAATAATGAATAAATTAAAACCACAGTACTCAAAACTTAGCGATAATGAACTCTTGATTATGGTATATTTTGAAAGTTCCGATTATACAAGTGAAGCTATTGAGGTTGCCAAACTAATTTTGAATGAAAGAGGACTAAATCATCCATCAAGTGAAATTTTGCAACAGGTTAAAAACTCTCAAATTCAAACAAAGGAATTACGAGAGAGAGATGAAGATATATTTGGAGATAAGAAGTTAAAACAAGTAATTAAAAAAAGAGATTATTACTTTATTGGTAAATGGTTATTTGGGGGCACAATAGGTTATGGAATCTATTCAGCATTATTCGGCATAAAGGAAATAGCGCTTAAACGCCCATTGTGGCCTGCATGGATGCTATTTCTCATAGAGATAGTTTTCACAATTGCAATATTTGGTATAATCCCTGTTATTTTCTTCTGTATATACAGCCTGAAACTATCACCAAAACAAAGAAAAGAAAAAGGACTAACTCTATTGATGCCTAAGTATGTCCTTTTTATTTATGGGATATCATTGCTGCTTTTTGCTGTCCTTGTTATATTGCCAAGATTGTGATTTTTGTGTCGTATAAAAACAAACAAATATGAAATCGGCAGCACTTATTGACTGGACTGTACAAACCTCAGTCCAATTTCCATGGAGAAGAATTGATTTTGAATTTGAAAGCAGACCTTTTAGATATATTCAACAATCGAAAAAATTAGCATCTATACTCAGAACTTGTTCTACTAGTACCCAAGATGATGAAGATAGAGCCTTTCAAAGTATGAGTCGAGTTTTAAGCGGTTTGTGTTGGACTTTAGAACTCCCTATATTTTCTGATTTACACGGTGGTTGCGGATGTAGTTACTCCGATATTAAAGAATATATTAAAATACGTAAGCCGACAGTGTGTTCAAAAGCCAGATTTATGCGCAATCATCTTTGTTCAGTTTTTTCACTACCTGTTGTCCTGAATGATAAAGCATGGAAAGCCTTAGCCTATTATAGAGAAGCTTTTTCAGCAAATTCAGCTTTTCATAAAACTAATTCATTTTTCAAAGTAATTGAAGTTGCTTTTCCAGAGAAGAAAAAACGCAAAAAATGGATTTTCGATAATTTTGATCAAGCGGCCAGAAACGAACAAAAACATTTATTAAACCTCAATAATTCAAAAAGCCCAAAGGAGTATTTTTCTGAAGACGTTGGACATCATGCTGTTGCTCATCAGTATTGGATTCCTGATAAGCTAGCTGATTTTACATTAGGACATATTGCTAATCGTATATTTCAAAACTTAGCAAATCAAGTTATAAGAGATATTTTGGGAGTAAAAAATAGAGATATAATTCACGCAAAATATTAGATAACCAGAGTTTCACAGAAAGAACTAAATGAAACTGATAAATGTAAGAAGAGAACGTTTTAGCGAAAACAATTTGTATAAAAATAGATATCGTGTTGAATCAGCCCGTCTCAAGAATTGGGATTATTCGGCCAATGGGTATTATTATATTACGATTTGCACAAAAGACCGTATTCATTATTTTGGCAATATTATTAATGACGAAATGATTTTATCCAAAATTGGCAATATGGCATATAAATATTGGCAGGAAATTCCAAATCATTTCCCATTTGTGCGATTGGATGAATTCGTTATTATGCCGAATCATGTGCATGGGATTGTGATAATTGACAACGCAACCTTTGAGGATGCCACAATCGTAGAGACGCAAAATCTTGCGTCTCTACAAATGCCGTCTTCACCATGCGCAAAATTTGGTCGTCAATCCAAAAACATTGCATCAATAATTCGTGGTTTTAAAATTGGTGTCACAAAATATGCGACAAATAACAATATCTCTTTTAAATGGCAACCAAGATTTTATGATCACATAATCAGAAATGAAAAAGAATTAGAAAATATGAGAAATTATATTTTCTATAATCCTCAAAAATGGGCAGAAGACGATTATTATAAATGAGGATAATAAACCATGTTAACCAGCATACATATGGTTAACATAGGTTAACCAAAGTGGGGGCATTTTAAAATGAAACTGATAAATGTAAGAGTAATTCCAAACGCGAAGAAAAATAATGTTTCAGAAGAAGAGGGGAAGCTTAAAGTGCATGTAAGCGCTCCGGCTGTAGACGATAAGGCAAATAAGGCATTGGTTAAAGTTTTAGCAAAATATTTTGGAATAAAGAAAAATGATGTTAGAATAATCAAGGGCGCAAAATCAAGAGAAAAGGTTGTTGAAATTAGGAGGGAAAAACAATGAGAGTTATTCGTTATTTATTGATGGCAGTATTTTTGGTCGTAACTACGACCGGATGTTTGCATTGTCAGAAAAACAAGGATGTTCTGTTTCAAATATCAACGATTGGTGCTCTTTTAGAAGGGGTCTACGACGGAGAGACAACATATGGAAAGTTGAAGAGACATGGTGACTTTGGAATCGGTACTTTTAACGGCCTTGATGGGGAAATGATTGGATTGGAAGGTAAATTCTATCAGATAAAAACAGATGGAATAGCCTATCTTGTTGATGATTCAATGAAGACATCATTTGCTACGGTAACTTTCTTTGAATCTGATAAATCAGCATTGTTAGAGAAGATAGAGAATTATGATCAATTAAAAAAATGTTTAGACAAATTATTGCCCACGAAAAATATTTTTTATGCAATTAAAATAGAGGGTGTTTTTAAGTATGTCAAGACCAGAAGTGTCCCCGGGCAAAGCAAACCATATCCTCTGCTTGTTGAAGTGGTAAAAAACCAATCAATATTTGAGTTCCATAATGTAAAAGGTACTATAGCGGGTTTTTGGTGCCCAGGTTATGTGGAAGGGGTAAATGTTCCGGGCTATCATCTCCATTTTATTACCGAAGATAGAAAGGCAGGAGGACACTTACTTGAGTGCCATCTGCAAAACGCAAGGGTTGATATAGATTATACTTCTGAGTTTTATATGGCACTGCTGAAAAGTGACGAGTTTTATAAGACGGATTTAACCCGAAAGAAACAAAAAGAATTAGAGAGAGTGGAGAGATGAGGATGCTCTTTTGTGACGTCTTCTGTCATTCTCTGTTAAATGCTTTTTACGCAAGCGAATATTCTTAGGGGTTATCTCCACATATTCATCATTAGCAATATATTCAAGAGCTTTTTCAAGCACAACTTCCACTGGTGGAGTCAGGTTAATTGCATCATCAGCACCGGCAGAGCGAATATTAGTAAGGTTTTTACCCTTAATGGGATTGACCGTCAAATCAGTCCCCTGATTATGCTCTCCAATAATCATACCTTCGTACACCTCCGTTACCGGATGGATAAAGATAGGACCACGCTCCTGAAGGTTCCATAATGCATAAGCAGTTGCTGTCCCGGTCATACCAGAAATTAATGATCCAACAGTACGCTTTTCAATCTTTCCGCAATGAGGAGCAAAATGGCTAAAAGAATGGTATAAAGTCCCCTCCCCTTTTGTTAAAGTGACAAAGGTTGAACGAAAGCCGAGCAGTCCTCGTGTCGTAATTTCAAATTCCATGATCGTATTACCATTTTCATTAGATATGTTTTTCATTATCCCTTTTCGAGAGGACAATATCTCAATGATTTTTCCAGCCATATTTTTTGGTACATTTACTACCACCGACTCAATCGGCTCAGAAGAAACACCGTCAATTTCCTGCAAAACCACCTGCGGTTGAGAAACCTGAAGTTCAAAACCTTCCCGACGCATATTTTCAATTACAACAGAAAGGTGCATTTCTCCACGACCATAAACCTTAAACGTATCCGTATTATTAGTCATTTCAACAGACAATCCAACATTGGTCTCCAGTTCTTTTAAAAGACGTTCCCGAATATTGCGGCTTGTTAATATGCTTCCCTCCCGCCCTGCAAAAGGAGAAGTATTAACCATAAAATCCATTGCAAGCGCAGGTGGATCAACCCTAATAGCAGGAAGCGGCTCAACATCAGGATTATCTGTGATAGTTTCGCCTACATAAATATCTGAAATACCTGCGATAGCAACAATATCCCCCGCTTCTACTTTTGAAACCTCAACTTTCTTCAGCCCCTGAAATGTAAAAAGCTTGGTTAATCGTGCGGAACGACTTTCGCCATCAGAATTTAGCACAGTCACAGTTTGCCCTGATGTAACCTTCCCCTCATAAACACGACCAACCGCCATTCTGCCTAAAAAGTTATCATAAGCCAAGGTGGCTGGCTGCATTCTAAAATCTTTTTTGGTATCTGACTTCGCAGCTGGGACATTCTCCAAAATAAAATCCAGAAGAGGAATGATATCTTTACGTTCATCTTCTAAATTTCGAATCGCAATTCCCTCACGAGCAATTGTATAGATATAAGGAAAATCCATTTGTTTATCAGACGCCCCAAGACTGGCAAATAAATCAAAGGTTAGATCAACCACCTTATCCGGCCTTGCAGAAGGCCTATCGATTTTATTGATCACAACAAGAACAGGCAAACTAAGAGCTAATGACTTAGAAAGAACAAACTTAGTCTGTGGCATAGGGCCCTCACAGGCATCAACCAGAAGAACGGTTGCATCCACTGTTCGCAAAACACGCTCTACCTCTGAACCAAAATCCGCATGACCTGGTGTGTCCACAATGTTAATCTTTGTACCCTTATAACGGATTGCTGCGTTTTTGGCATAAATCGTAATTCCACGCTCCCTTTCCTGATCATTACTGTCCATCACACGCTCACCAATTGTTTCGTGAGAGCTGAATGCCCCTCCTGCCTTCAGTAAAAAATCTACTAAAGTTGTTTTTCCATGATCAACATGAGCGATAATAGCAATATTTCGAATTTCCATAAGATTTTGTATGATAACCAAATTTTGCTATACTGCAAGGAGTTTTTATAAAAAATGCGCACCAGATGAAATCCAGTGCGCATCAAAAAATCTGCATTTTAAAACATTTATTAACTAGCCGCTAAAAGCTCTTTTGCTGTATCAACTGCTGAGGCAGCGTCCGGAGCGTAACCGTCTGCTTTAATCTCATCAGCATATCCCTGCGTAATAGGCGCTCCTCCGATCATTGTTTTAACACCAACTCCTGCAGACTGCAAATTATCTATTACATCCTTCATTCCAGGCATTGTTGTTGTTAACAGCGCTGACATAGCTATTATCTGCGCTCCGCCTTTTGCAGCATCGATAAATTTTTGAGCATCGCAATCAACTCCAAGGTCTTCCACATGGAACCCGGCCCCTTTAAGCATCATAACTACCAGATTCTTGCCAATGTCATGAAGATCTCCCTTAACAGTTCCTACTGCTACTTTACCAAGAGGTTTTACTCCAGCTTCTGCAAGTAGTGGCTCCAAAATATTCATCCCTGCATGCATTGCCCTGGCAGCTATAAGAACCTCAGGAACATATACTTCGTTCTTCTTAAATCTTGCTCCTATTATATTCATACCTGCAATGAGACCATTGGTCAGAATTTCTTCGGGGCCAATACCTTCATCCACAGCCTTTTGAACCAAATCTGAAACTACCTGCGCCTGCCCTTTAATCAGCCCATCCGCTATTCCTTGTAAATCCGCCATAACCAGTTCTCCTTTTAGGAATTTTTATTATATTCTGGGAATTATACATAAGCCGCTGATTAAGTCTTGATATATATTGTCTTTTTTGGGAATATATTGCTTTACATCAAATTCTTCTTACGATAGACCATTGGAGTTGTATGTTCGCTTTTTTTAAATACCTTACTAAAATAACTTTGGTCTTCATATCCCACTTCTAAGGCAATTTCAATAATACTCATCCTGTCATTTTGCAAAAGTCTCTTTGCTTCTTCAATTCTAACCTTAGTAAGGTAGTCAACAACAGTCATACCCAACTCTTTCTTAAAAAGATGACTTAGATAATACGTATTGACACACGCTGCCTTTGCTATTTTACCTAATGTTAGATTCTTATTGTAATTAGTTCTCATGCATTTCATTGCGCGTTCTACAATCGCCATATTTTTTTTGTTGCTTGAGTTGGATACTTCCTCCATGAAGGAGGAAAACACCTTTATCATCCACTTATACAATGTTTCATCTTCATTTATTTCAGATAATTCACATATATACGTATAATTGAGCCCCAATAGTTTTTCCATATCGGCTCCAGCTTCTACAGCTGCTCTTGAAATTACAACAATAAGCTCCAGAATACGCGCCTTACGCACATCCCCATTCTCTAAATTCTCAAACAATATCTCTCCAACCAGTTTATTAAGAATGGTTTTTGCCCCAATTCTATCGTCCAGTTTAATCCTGGCAACTAATTCCTTTTCCTTCTTCATAGGATAAAGGGGCCTCATATTTGCTTCTCCTATTCAATTTTTAAAAAAGCTATTATATTATAACAAATTATTGCACAACTTGTTATAATAACATATATTAATAATCAGATGGTAGAGTTATGAACATAATAAAAAGAGTAAAAAACTTTGTTTTAGAGGATCTATGGGAGATAGAGTTATCAGGTCTCTCCTATCTTAAAAAATGGACATACAATATTCTAAAAATGGCATACATGGTTGTAAGAGGATTTATCATAGATAAATGTCAGCTCAGGGCTTTTGCGCTAACTTATGTAACGCTTCTGGCTATAGTTCCTTTTCTAGCTTCCGTCTTTTCTATGTCAAAAGCTTTTGGTGCATTTGATACAGTGAAAAGTTTAGTGCTTGAGAAGGCTGCAGTAACACAAGAGATTGTAACGAAAATTATTGATCTTGCCAGTAAAACAAACTTAAAAACACTGGGTATAGTAGGCCTCGGCTTTTTAATATGGACATTGATCATTGTATTGGGAACCGTTGAGAGATCATTTAACGATATATGGGGAATTAAAAAATCCAGAAATATATTTAGGAAATTCACTGACTACCTGGGCGTAATTTTAATCTGTCCGATTCTAGCGCTTTGTACAACAGGCGTAAATGCCTTTCTATCAAATAGTAGTCTGGTCAATAAAATACTTGGTATGGAATTTATCGGAGTTCTCATGCATCAACTGTTGAGAATGGCTCCATATTTATCCATGTGGCTTGTGTTCACTTTTATCTATATGTTTATGCCTAATACAAAAGTGAAGTTCTCATCTGCCATAATAGCAGGAACTATTGGGGGGACTTTGTGGCAGTTGACTCAATGGATACACATTCACCTTCAGATAGGTGTTTCAAGATATAGCGCAATCTATGGAACATTTGCTTCTATTCCTGTCTTTCTTATCTGGCTTTATATCAGCTGGTTAATAGTCCTGCTCGGGGCAGAAATATCCTTTGCCCATCAGAATGTGAGAACATACACGAGAGAAGGAAAGCCCTTATCTATAAGCCAAAAATGTAGAGAACTTCTTGGACTAAGAATTATGATAAGTATAGCCGGCAACTTTTATAAAGGGAACCAACCGCTAACAAGTGCACAACTCTCTAAAAAGCTTGACGTATCAATAAGACTCATAAACCATATCCTTTCCCAGCTTACAGAAAGCGGATTGATTAATGAGGTTAGCGGCAGAGAGACTTCCTATCAACCCTCATTCTCTATAGAAGCAATTACTGCCAGAAAAGTTGTTGAAACATTTAGAGAATATGGAGAAGATATCCCCGAATTTCCAGAGGATAACAGTACCAGGTATATAAGAGACATCCTTTCTGATGCGAGGAAAACCGAAACAGAGATTCTTGATAAATTAACCTTAAAAGATATTATAACCAAACCTACCTCTTAAGCTTGCCGCTTGCTGTCCTATGTAATCGGGATACACAATGAAATTCTTTTGGTACCTTATACGAAGCTAATCTCTGATAGCAGAATTTTCGAACCTTACTGGTATCAAAACCTATTTTTACTTTATCCTGAAGAACGATTCTTGCACAGGGAAGCTGCCCATACTGAGGATGGCTAACACCATACACAAGAGACTCTTTGATATCCGAATGCTGATTGAGAACTGATTCCACTTCGTAGGGAAAGACTTTCATGCCTGCAAAATTAATGATATTCTTTTCCCTGCCAACAAGAAACAGAAAGCCTTCTTTATCAAGTCTGCCTATATCCCCTGTCTTAAACCAACCGTTATAGAACACCTGTTTTTTGCTTTGCCATGGAGAAAAGTATGCATCAAACATTCCTTTTCCTTTAAGATAAATTTCACCTACTCCTCTAGTGTCAGCATTTACTATTTTTACTTTATAATCCGGCAAAATTTTGCCTACTGATCCCTGCTTCGTTTTATCTCCGGAACAGTTGAGGAACGGCAGGCCTACTTCAATAATTCCGTACGCTTCAGTCAATGCAAAACCGAATTTTCCATAGAAATCATTCGTTATATCCACCGGCAGCTTTATTGCTGTACACACAGCCATGCGGATACAACTTAACATGTGGGAAGAAAGCATATTTGATTTTGTCAGCATATGATAGTGAAAGGGCGAAGCATATATAAATGTTCCTCTGTTGCTTTTCAATTCCTTAACCAGTAATTCAGGGAACGTACGACTGCAGAGAATAATTGTTGCCCCGCGCCGCAGGAAAAGAAGAATTGTTACTACAAAATGAAAACTCATGGAAAGAACCCATATCACCATATCATTGGAAGTGATATTCAATCCTTTATCTGCAGCATTGGTTCTTTGAATAATAGCTTTATGGGAAATTACTACCCCTTTGCTTTTCCCAGTTGTTCCCGATGAAAACCGAATAAAAGCAGGATTTAACGCATAATAATCTACTGGAATCTGTTTCTGTGTTGCGCGCTGATACAGAAAAAACTCTTTTTCACATACACAATCAGAGAAAATATGATGAGTACCTGTTCTGGAATATATAGATTTATCAAAGATTAAAAAATTTATCTCAATTCTTTCCATCACTGCATCAATCTCATTTTCGGAAAGTGTTGAAGACACTGGAACAATGACCGCAGGTAAAGACAGTACAGCCAAACTAACAATTATATAATCAATACTATCTTCACATAGTAACGCCACACGTTGAGCCGGCTGAACTCCGCATGCCTTTAATTCATCTGCAAGTTTCTCTACAGTAGCAAACAATTCGCAATAAGAAATCTGTTTGTTTCCGTCAATGACAGCAGTTTTCTTCTGAAGCTTTTTAGTTTCGATCTTTATTACATCTACAATATTCATAAGCTGCCTACAGCCTCACAACCCGCATGTTCCCCCAAAGACATACATGTTCCCATAACTCTGGTAGAGCCTAACGCTTCCTGAGATACCGATATACAGCGTCCGGCGCAAAACAGATTAGAAATCTCCGCTGATCTAAGACAGCGCACAGGAATCTCGTAGTAATCTCCAGAATTAAGGTAACGATATTGCGGACCTTTTTTTTGATCCCATAGTTCAATTGGCCATGAATTTTTTATAACTCCATCAGGAAATTTTCGCACATTTATTATATCGTCTGCGCTTAAAGTATACTTACCGCAGATTCTCGTCCCTTCCCGCTTAAGAATCTCAGACGATGCATCCGAAATATAGGAATTTTTGAATAAAGGCATAACTTTACATAGATACCTATGTACTGCAACCGCATCCTTTTTTGCAAGCTGGATACTATTTCGCGCTGGAGGAATGCTGATTTTGAGCAATCCCTCATCTGCGTTATCCTCAGAAACAAATGTTGTGAATTTAAGATGAAGAGGTATCTTTTCTTCTGCATATGCTTGTTCCAGATAGTAAGGCACTTTCACTACCGCCATATTATCTTTGTCTTTTAATCCTTTAACTCGAAATGTATATCCTGCAAGCTGTCGCTGTTTTGGAGATGATGGCTGATACTTTGCACCGCTCTGTTGAATAATAACTCCGTCGCCGCTGCAGTCGATAACAACACGTGGGATAATATTAAGAATACCCTCTGAGCCACGTACTGTGACAGATGTTATGGTATTCTGTTCTGTTCTTACTGAAACTGCCTGTGTATTGTATAAAACCTCAAGATGTTGTTTCTCTTTTTTGATCAGAGAACTAAAAACAGATACAATATCCTTCCTTGAATATGGAAGAACATATACCTTGCCCATACGCATTACCTTCTTCTCTGGTGCCAGAGCCTTCAGTTGAGAACAAACTTCCCTGACAATTCCTTTATTAATGGTATGTTTTGGCATATTGGTATCATTGACATACAATCCACAAATAAAACAGTGCAGACCAGTTACTGCTGTTCCTCCCGGGAAATCATTTTTTTCTATTAGGATTGTATTCGCTCCTTTGCGCGCAGATGCAACAGCAGCAATTGTTCCTGCAACACCGCTGCCAACGACAAGCACCTGACATTCTTTCTTCATATTTCTCATCATACTCCAAGTCTTGACTGTAAAGTATGTACAATTGAATCTATCTCATCCTCTTCCAACATCCCATCTAAATAGGAAAGGACAACATTCAGCTTACCTTGAAATTGTCCAAAGAATATTCCAAGTCCAGGGGGGGTTGGAACTCTGGGCATATGAAAGATATTATGTACTTTCTTTTCCATAAAAACAGGAGAAGCATACGCAGATTCGCCAATATATGAAAAACAGAAAGAAGCGATCTGTCCTTTTAATGGCAGCCTCATCAGATAATTTAAAACAGATAAAGGTGCGATTCGCATCAAAAGACTTGCTTTCTCAATATTTGCGGGTAGATCTAACTTTATCTGGTCATAGACCTGTTGTTTAATTGATTGCAAAAGAACGGGGAAATTATCAGCCTCGTTTGCTTTCACTCGAAGCAGAAAAAAAGACATATGATTAAAGAATACCTCTTGATGTACCTTTTCTGCTGAACGCGTATCAATAGACACAGGAATTATATAATCACCTGTGTGTATGCCTCTTTTGAGAAAAATGCTGTGTAAGACCTGTATGGAAATCGCTAATGTATACGGCATAAACATTAAATAACCTGCTTCATTATACGCAGTGTCGATAATCGCTGAGGTCTGGCGCTCATCAAGTGAGATTATTTTAAATCTGAATTTCTTCCCGGACACTGAATGTAAAGGCAAAAAGCGAGATTTGTTTTCTGATAATTGTAATCGTTTTCTGTTTACCCATTTACCTGCCTCAAACTTCTCTTTCCACTTGCATAGGTGGGCTGATTCTACGAGAGAAATCTTATTGGAATAATCTGTTTTCTTTTTCTGTTCCTGCTGCAGCATATCCAAAAAAACTTCAGCTCCTCTGGCATCAAATAAGCAATGGTCAAATACTACAGCAAGAAAACTTGTTTTTCCTACATGGATAAGATGAAATACAAGATGATCTTGAACACTGTTAAAGGACGTGTTTATTGCTTGCTCAAGCGTGGAGAGAACCTCACTGAATACAGCGTTATCATCAAGACGATAAGTCTTAATGTTTGAAGGAAGTATTTTTTCTTTGGAATAAATCTTCCAATATGGGGCAAGATTGTAATCTCGTGTCGATCTGCCATTCACAACTGGAAATTTTTTGATGAACTTATTTAGACATTCTCGTAATGTTGTCTCATCAAGTACGCCTTCCAGTTGAAGAACAATCTGAAACATGTTCCCGACGCCGGTCTTCTTTTTGCTAGCATAATCAATCGTATGAATAATCCAGTCAATACCAGTCAAATAACGCTTCATCCTAACTCATTCTACTGATATATGATGCCAGCAAATGTAGAGTTTGAAAATCTTCTTTTGTTAAACCTGATTCAATTAACTTTAAATTAAATGTTTTTTCGATAAACACCAGAAGCTCCACAAATCCAAATGAATCAATTCCAAGAGTATGAAGAGGTGCATTTGATAAGATCGTTGAAGAATCTACGGCCAAAATCGCAGCAACCTCTTGGATTAATGTTTTTTCAATATCTACTATAGTCATTTTACTCATAGACTCAATTCAATAACAGCCTTCCCTTTCTTACAATTATACTTGATACAATGAATTCTTTCCATATCGATTTTTTCAGTTTTTGTGCATATATTTGCGCTATGCGGATTATCCTGAACGGGACTGATATAACGCATCTGATTCTTTAGCATGAGCGCGCCGCTGGCACAATTAAAACTGGTTCCCGTCATCATACTTCCGAATATTGGCGAATACCCTGAGATGCAAACACCTGATTCTTCAACCTTTTGAT
>CAYTGU010000004.1:0-104078 GCA_964437505.1 uncultured bacterium | reverse complement strand
TGCATTTGCCTCATCTTTCTAACAGAAACCATATGTCCTATATGAACATCTGCTGCAGTAGGATCTATCCCATATTTCACTCTCAAAGGTCTTCCAAGACCCAATTTTTTATCAAGTGCATCCTCTGATATGATCTCTACTCCGCCCTTTTTTATTTCATCTAACATCCTATTTTTTCCCATTTTCTCGTCCCAATTTTGCAGGAATCTTTTCATTTCTTATTAAATCTTGATAGGTCTCTCTTTTTCTAATTAAATAACATCTATCATTCTTTACTAACACCTCTGCTGTTCTTGGTCTTGAATTGTAATTAGATGACATGCTAAATCCATAAGCTCCAGCGCTTAAAATTGCTAAGACATTATTTGATTCAACAAAAGGCAATCTTCTGTCCCTTGCAAAAAAATCTCCTGATTCACACACAGGGCCCACTACATCAACAATCTCTGAAGACCTCTTCCCATTAGATTTCTGCAAAGGCAATATCTTGTGATACGCATTATATAAACTTGGTCTTATTAAATCATTCATTGCTGCGTCAACAATAATAAATTTCTTATTCATCGATTTCTTAACAAATAGCACCTTTGTTAATAAAACTCCTGCATTTCCTGTTATGAATCTACCGGGTTCGAGAATCAATGAACAGTTAAGTTCTTTCAACAACGGCTTTAAACTAGTTGCAAATTCACTAGCCTTTGCAGGGCTTTCCTTATCATAGATTATTCCAAGCCCTCCTCCTATATTGAAGTAATCTATCTTTATTCCATCACATTTCAACTTATTTATAAAATCTACTGTTTTTTTAATAGCCGCAACATAAGGCTGAATTGAGGTTATTTGTGACCCAATGTGGATGTGAATCCCTCTAAATTCTAGATTCTTATATCTGCTAGCTGTCTTATATATCTTAAATGCTTCGTTAAAAGGTATCCCAAACTTGTTTTCTTTCTTTCCTGTTGTTATATATTTATGTGTCTTTGCATCAACATCAGGATTTATCCGCAAACCAATTTTAGGTCGTTTATTAAGCTCTCCAGCTATTTTGTTTATCAATTCAAGTTCTGCTTGAGATTCTGAATTAAATAGCAATATATTGGATAAGATAGCAAATTTTATTTCATCCTCTGTCTTGCCAACTCCTGCATAAACTATTTTATCCGGTTTAACTCCTGCTTTTATAGCACGATACAATTCTCCCCCTGAAACCACGTCTGCGCCACATCCCTGATTAGCAAGTAGCTTACATATTGCTATATTTGAATTTGCCTTAATAGAATAGCATATTGTGTGATGGATATAATCAAAAGCCCTATCAAGCTTGAGATAATGATCTGTCAGAGTTTTATAGCTATATACATAAGTCGGGGTTCCAAATTTTTGAGCAATTTTCTCGAGATTTACATTCTCACAATAAAAGCTTTCTCCAACATACGAAAAATCATGCATAAAAAACCCTCTTGTATTATCAATGCTTTAGTATATCAACTACTATTTACACTTGCAACTGCGGATGTATGTCCAATGAAAGATCCTCAAATTTCCCTTCCTTATACCTATGATATGCAAGTCCTGCTATCATTGCCGCATTGTCTGTGCAAAGTTTTAATGAAGGGAAAAACAAGTTTATGGCCTTTTCTTTGCAAATTTCAGAAAGCTGTTTCCTGAATTCTGTATTGGCAGATACTCCACCACCGATTAAAATTGTCTCAACATTTTTCTGCTCTGCTGCACCAACAATCTTCTTTATCAAAACATCTATTACGGATTGTTGAAATCCAGCGCAAATATTATTAACATCTGCTAACTTCTCAGTAGAATTACACTCAAGATACCTAGCTATAGCTGTTTTCATTCCACTAAAACTAAAGTTATAAATATCCTTTCCAAGAAACGCCCTTGGAAAATTCATAGCTTTAGAGTCGCCTTTTTCAGCCATTTTAGATATTTCCGGTCCTCCCGGATAGTCCAAATTTAGCATTTTTGCAACCTTATCCAAAGCCTCACCTGCTGCATCATCATATGTCTGCCCCAGCAATACATAGTCATTACAATCTTCCACATAAAATATTGCTGTATGCCCCCCTGATATAACCAAACCAACAACAGGGCAGACAATACTGCTCTGTTCCATAAAATTAGCGTATAAATGCGCATATATGTGATTGACTGCTATAAGAGGTATGCTTAATGAAAAGCTCAGAGCTTTGGCTGTCTCCGTGCCTACAAGAAGTGCATTTGCCAATCCTGGACTATTCGTAACTGCTACTGCATCAAGCTCGGATAACCTACAATCTGCTTTTCCCAAAGCTTCCCAAATCACATGACTAATCAGTTCAACGTGCGCACGTGAGGCAAGTTCAGGAACCACCCCTCCAAACTTTTTATGAATATCAATTTGTGTGCTGATAACATTAGATCTAATACGCTTTCCATCTTCCACAACGCTCGCTGCAGTTTCATCACAAGACGTTTCTATTCCTAAAATTAACAATTCATGACTCCTCAGATTTAATCAGACTGTCTAGTTTTTACTATAATCTGTGAATTTTTTAAACTTTTCTATAAATACGCCAGACTGCCCACAAGATTGATACGGTGGCAATGAAGAAAAGGGCATAAAGAAAATTCTCAGGTATATTTAAAGCGAGAAAATGAGCTAAATCGTAAAAAACATAAATAGCAAAAGTCAGCGCAATCAACCATCCATAATCTTTCTTTTTTAAAGTAGCCAGCATTATACCCATAACTGACACGATAATTTCAAGAAAGATTGAAGCCGCGTGTAGCATATTCATTTCTCCTATTTTATACACATATTGCGAATGTTTCAATTTATTTCTTATAAAGTGATAAAATAAAGATAGAATAATCTACATTGCAAGAACTTTTAGAAAAACGCAATATATTCCAAATTAAGGCAATATAATTTGAGAAATATGGTTATGTTAAGGATATACTTTTAAAAGTTTTGGAAAAATAGGAGTGTTAGCTATGATGACAGATCTGGAAATTGCGCAAGCTGCAGAACTTAAACCAATTCAGGAAATTGCTAAAAATATTGGTCTAAAGGAGGATGAACTGGAATTGTATGGTAAACATAAGGCAAAAGTTATTCTTGAAGTTCAGGATAGGCTGCATACACGGCCAAATGGTAAATATATTGATGTAACAGCTATTACTCCTACTCCTCTTGGGGAAGGTAAAACTGTTACAACTATCGGTCTGAGTATGGCACTCAACAGAATAGGCAAGAAGACAATTACTGCAATAAGGCAGCCTTCAATGGGACCCACATTCGGTATTAAGGGTGGAGCGGCTGGCGGAGGGTACTCACAGGTTGTACCTATGGAGGATTTCAATCTTCATCTTACAGGTGACATACATGCTGTAGGAGTAGCTCATAATCTTCTTGCAGCATTTATTGATAATTCTCTTCAGAAAAAGAATCCGTTGAATATAGATCCGTTTAGTATCACATGGCGTCGTGTTGTTGATATCAGCGATAGAGCTCTGAGAAATATTGTAATAGGCCTGGGCGGCAAGATAGATGGAGTTCCCAGAGAAACTGGTTTTGATATAACTGTAGCTTCAGAGGTTATGGCAATACTTGCTTTAACAACAGGCTTGAAAGATTTAAGAGAGAGGTTAGGTAAAATAGTAATTGGTTATACAAAAGATGCGAAGCCTGTAACAGCTGAAGATCTTAAATGCGCAGGTGCAATGACTGTTCTGATGAAAGATGCGATAAAGCCAACTTTAATGCAGACATTAGAAAATACACCTGTGTTTGTGCATGCAGGCCCATTTGCAAATATTGCACACGGCAATAGTTCTATACTGGCTGACAAGATAGGACTTAAACTTGCTGATTATGTGGTAACAGAGAGTGGATTTGGAGCAGATTGCGGAGCAGAAAAGTTTCTCAACATCAAATGCCGTTATAGCAAACTAGTTCCTGATGCGGCTGTAATAGTATGTACTGTTAGGGCGCTTAAGATGCATAGCGGTGATTTTACAGTTGTTGCCGGAAAACCACTCGATAAGGGATTAATCAGGGAGAATTTAGACGCTGTGAAGCGTGGAGCCTGTAATCTAGAGAAACATATCGAAAATATGAAACTGTTCGGAGTTCCTGTAGTAGTGGCTGTAAATAGGTTTTCTACTGATACAGACAAGGAAATTGAGTTAATAAGAAGAATAGCTAAAGATGCTGGCGCAGAAGATGCTGTTGAGAGCACTGTATGGGCTGATGGAGGCAAAGGAGGAGAAGAGCTTGCGGAAAAGGTTGTTGAAGCTGCTGAGAAGCCAAGTAAATTCAAATTCCTCTACGATGTAGAACAGTCCATAGAGGAAAAGATGACCATCATTGCAAAAAAGATTTACGGAGCTGATGGTATAGATATTTCTCCTGTGGTTAGAAAAAAAATACGCATGTATGAAGAAAATGGGATTGATAAACTTCCTATCTGTATGGCAAAGACACATCTTTCGCTTTCTCATGATCCAAAATTAAAGGGAAGACCAAAAAATTTCATAGTACCAATAAAAGATATCAGACTATCTGCAGGAGCTGGATTTCTTTATCCTCTGCTTGGAGACATGCGAACTATGCCGGGGCTTCCGACTACCCCTGCTGGCACAAATGTAGATATTGATAGTACAGGCAAAACTGTTGGATTATTTTGATTCCATTTTTAAAATAGCAACAACGTTTTATGTTCCCTGATTTTCCCTTGAGCTGTCCGTGTTTATTGTGTAAAGTGTTGTTTAGGGGTCAATATATGCGGTTACTGAAGATCGTTTTGGTTATGTCTTTTTTGTGTGTAAGTATTCCGGGATATTCTTCCGACCTTGAGTCTCCACGTAAGGTTTCGCTTGTGCTGCATTGGCTGCCTCAAGCGCAGTTTGCCGGTTATTATGTGGCAGTGAAGAAAGGGATCTATCGTAAATACGGACTTGATGTGTCAATTATTTCCGGTGGAATTGATAAACTACCGGAGGTTTATCTTAACGAAGGAAAGGCTGATTTTGCAGTTATGTGGCTTAATATGGGCATTAAAGCACGGGATAAGGGTATTCCGCTTGTGAATGTCGCGCAGATAGTCCAGAGATCAGCTCTTATGTTCATGGCAAAAAAGAATCGGGGGATAGAAAAAGTCTCTGATATTCAAGGCAGGAAAGTCGGTGTGTGGCCTGGGCTTAATGATGAGCAGGCGAATCTCTTTTTTAAAAAAAACGGATTAGACGTAACTGTTGTTCCGCAGTATAAGACTGTGAACGTATTTTTGCGCGACGGTATAGATGTGGTATCTGCAATGTGGTACAACGAGTATCACACTATCATCAATGCCGGGTATAATGACGACGAATTAACAAGATTTTTTTTGTTTAAGCATGGGGTAAATTTTCCCGAGGACGGAATATATACATTGTCAGAAACGTTTCAGGCTGAGCCTCAGCTTGTATATAATTTTGTCAGGGCATCGAAGGAAGGATGGAAGTATGTGTTCCAGCATAGGGAAGAGGCTTTGCGTATTATGGTGCGGTGTATGAAAGATGCTCATGTGCCAGCTGATATTATGCACCAGCGATGGATGCTGGATAAGATACGGGATCTGGTCGATATAAACGATAGCGGGCAGCTTAACGGAGTTTTGTCCCGCAGGGATTATGAATTTGTAGTAAATGCATTGAGACAAAATAATACCATTAATGCTGCTCCGGCATATACTGACTTTTACACGGGCTGTTATGATGATATTCAAAAATAAAGGACTGACGTTTAAACTTGCGTTTTCGATACTTGCCAGTACTACGATTATTTTTTATCTAATTTTCTGGTATAACTACCGTATTTCTTATCGATTAATCAGCCGGAAGATCGAAGCTAATGCCTTTCAAGTCACGAATGTTGCAGTGAACAAGATTGAAACTGTTTTGAAGGCAGTTGAAAAGATTCCTGAAAACATGGCTTATATTCTTGAGAATACTCCGTATGGGAACGAAGAAGAAGTGCGTCGTTTGCTGTATGCATTAGTAAAAAACAATTCTGAAATTTACGGTTCGACTATTGCGTTTGAACCGTATGCGTTCCGGAACGATACGCGCGATTTTGGCGTGTACTGTTACAAGAATAAAGACAGTGTAGATTTTATGTTGATGGCGGAAGAGGGTTACCGTTACAAGGAGTGGGACTGGTATCAAATCCCGGAAATGCTGCAGCACGCTATTTGGACTGAACCGTATTTCGATGAAGGTGCGGGGAATATAATTATGGTAACCTATTCAGTGCCATTTTACAAAACCGTGAACGGAAAACGTGCTTTTATGGGGATTGTGACGGCTGATATCGAGTTGTCGTGGCTTGAGGAACTTATTTCACACATCAAGATAGGAAAGACAGGATACGGATTTTTGATATCCAGAAATGGCGTCGTTGTAACACACCCTGATAAACGTTTGATTATGAACAAAACGATCTTTGGTATCGCAGAAGAACGTAAAGACCTCGCTCTCCGCAAAGCCGGACGCGACATGGTCCGTGGACATACAGGATTTGTCCCTTACACCAGTTTATTGACAGGCAAGGAGTGCCGTATGGTGTATGCTTCGCTGCCGTCATCGGGGTGGTCGATCGGAGTTCTTTTCCCGATGGATGAATTGATGAATGATGTGAGAAATCTTAATATCACGGTATTTGTGCTGGGAACGGCCGGGTTTATAATTCTCCTGATAGTAATTTTCTTTATCGCACGGTCAATCATCCGTCCTTTGTATGCGCTGGCACAGGTAACAAAGAAAGTAGCAGAAGGGGATCTTGATTTTGAGCTTGCGCCTGCAGTGAGTAATGACGAGGTAGGTGTTCTGACCAGTTCGTTTGTTTCCATGCGTAAGGCACTTAAGCAATACATTAAGGATCTAACAGCAACTACGGCTGCTAAAGAAAGGATTGAAAGTGAACTAAGTATTGCTCGTGATATCCAAATGAGTATCATCCCAAACACTTTCCCTGCGTTTCCTGAACGCACGGAATTTGATCTATATGCAAAGATTATTACAGCCAAGGCTGTAGGCGGAGATTTGTATGATTTCTTTTTCATTGATGGGCGGCGACTTTGTTTTGTTGTTGGGGATGTTTCTGGAAAAGGGGTTTCTGCGGCACTGTTTATGGCGGTAACGCGTACGCTTCTGCGCTCAAAGGCGATAGAGGGGATAAGCGCCGCATCTCTGATAACAGAGGTAAACAATTGTTTGTGTTTGGAGAATGAAGCATGTATGTTCTGTACGCTTTTTCTCGCTATCATGGATATTAAAACGGGTGTATGTGAGTTTACCAATGCCGGTCATAACAGACCTTATCTGGTACTGGAAAGAGATCGGATAGAACCTCTTGCCAAGGTTCATGGAGCACCATTAGGAGTTATGGATAATAAAACGTATCATTCGGATACGATAACCTTAAAAAAAGGTGAAGCTATAGTGATTTATACAGACGGGGTCACGGAAGCGCAAACTGTAACGCATGAAATGTTTGAGGAAGACCGTTTAGAGGCAGTAGTGCGTGCTAACATGACAGTTTCACCACAGGTATTAACGGATAAGATAGTAGGTGCGGTAAAGGATTTTGAGGGTGAGGCGGACCAAGCCGACGATATTACGGTTTTGGTATTGCGTTATCTGGGTGTATGATGAGAACGAAAAGGTTCCTGAAAACATGGCTTACATTCTTGAGAATACTCCGTATGGGGACGAAGAAGAAGCACTTAATAATTTTTGATTAAAGGAGAATGTGTATGTCAGGACCAAGGGAATTTTACGCAAGGATAATTATCGTAACCGTATTTATTATATTTAGTACCTCGGCTTATACTGCCGGCGGCAAAAAAGACCTAAACAACTCTACATATAAAGCTTACATGAACCACAGAACCATAGATTATGAGGAGATGGACAATGTGGACAAGGAGATGTTGAAATTAGCCAAAGCATCAGCCAAAGAATGCTCCCAGGCTTTGGAAGACGCTATAAAGCAGGGAACAAAATCTGAAAAGGAAATTTTCAGTACGCTATATTTTCCTGTTACACCTCTGACCTATCCGCCCACTTTTAATGCTTTTTATGACGATTACACCGACAAAGTCATCACACCTATAGCTGATAAATTCGTAGACAAAGATAAAAGGATTGTTTATGTAGGAATGGTGGATAAAAATGGCTACATTCCTTCTCTAAATTCCACATTTTGTCAGCCGCGTACCGGAAATCCGGAAATAGATTTAAAGAGGAGCCGGACCAAAAGGATATTCAATGACCGGACTGGTTTTTTGGCCGCCAAAAATGAGGAAGACTTTTTACTGCAGGTTTATTGCCGGGATACCGGTGAGATATTCGCGGACCTCTCCGTCCCCATGTTCGTTAAAGGAAAACACTGGGGTGCTTTACGGATAGGTTATTACAGAGGTGAATAAAATTTTTAAAAAGTTATCCACAAGACTGGCAATAATAACGATCGCGGTGATGGCTGTTTTGATAACCGCCTTAACTGTTTATCTGGTGCGGGAGCGTTCCCGGAATATGGAGAAGCTTATACTGGAGAAGGGAATTGCTTCAGCCAAAACCGGAGCCAAGGTACTGGGATGTATTCTGGACAGCGTTATTGATGACGGGTTCTTTACCATCAGTGAGGTTTTTGATTATACCCTGGTTCCCGTTGAGCTTTCGGAGAAGATAACCAAAGGTTATAAAGATGTTTCCCCTGAGGAGTTGGGGGGAATCCAAAAATACCATTATACAACCGCTCTGGACTCACATTTGGATAATATAATCCTGGAAATAGAAGATAAGTTTATGGAGGACCCCCAGGTAAAGTATGCAGCCCTTTTAGATGTTAATGGATATCTACCCTGTCATAATTCCTGCTACTCTCAGCGGCTGACCGGTGATTTTATCTACGATCGCAATAATAACCGTACTAAAAGAATATTCAATGATGAGGTAGCAGTGAAAGCAAGCAGGAACGTGGATAAATCCTATCTTTTTCAGGTCTATTACCGAGATACAGGAGAGACAATGTGGGATATTTCTTCGCCAGTATTTGTCAAGGCCAGACACTGGGGAACCTTCAGGGTGGGCATTGACATGGAAAGGGTTCATCGGGCCATTGTATCCCTGCGCTGGAGACTGATTTTATTGATGGGGATTCTTTTAATAGTTATCGCGCTGGTTGTTATACTGGTTACTTCTTTAATGATGAGACCGTTAAAGTTTCTGCATAGTGGAGTAAAACAGGTGGCTAAGGGGAATCTTACCTACCAACAGGAGATAATTTCCAACGACGAAATCGGCGACCTGTCCAGGGCTTTTAATAAGATGGTAAGTGACCTGAGAGAACATGTTGAACAATTGAAACAGACTACTGCGGCCAAGGAAAAAATGGAAAGTGAACTGAAGATAGCCCATAACATCCAAATGAGTATCATTCCAAACACTTTCCCTGCGTTTTCTGAACGCACGGAATTTGATCTGTATGCAAAGATTATTACAGCCAAGGCTGTAGGCGGAGATTTGTATGATTTCTTTTTCATTGATGGGCGGCGACTTTGTTTTGTTGTTGGGGATGTTTCTGGAAAAGGGGTTTCTGCGGCACTGTTTATGGCGGTAACGCGTACGCTTCTGCGCTCAAAGGCGATAGAGGGGATAAGCGCCGCATCTCTGATAACAGAGGTAAACAATTGTTTGTGTTTGGAGAATGAAGCATGTATGTTCTGTACGCTTTTTCTCGCTATCATGGATATTAAAACGGGTGTATGTGAGTTTACCAATGCCGGTCATAACAGACCTTATCTGGTACTGGAAAGAGATCGGATAGAACCTCTTGCCAAGGTTCATGGAGCACCATTAGGAGTTATGGATAATAAAACGTATCATTCGGATACGATAACCTTAAAAAAAGGTGAAGCTATAGTGATTTATACAGACGGGGTCACGGAAGCGCAAACTGTAACGCATGAAATGTTTGAGGAAGACCGTTTAGAGGCAGTAGTGCGTGCTAACATGACAGTTTCACCACAGGTATTAACGGATAAGATAGTAGGTGCGGTAAAGGATTTTGAGGGTGAGGCGGACCAAGCCGACGATATTACGGTTTTGGTATTGCGTTATCTGGGTGTATGATGAGAATAAATGCATGCTTGGAGAAATTAGAAACCGGGGTCGATTATGTTATGAATGAGGCCCGCAAAAAGGGGGTTTCTCGGGAGCGGTTCGATGATATTCATTTGGTATTTGAAGAGCTTTTTGTTAACATTTGTAATTATGGCTATAAAGATCGACAGGGGTTCGTTGTTATTGAATGCCGGGTAAATAATGACGGCTGCTTTGAGTTGCTTATGCGTGATACAGGCATACCATTTGATATGACAGCAAAAGAAGACCCCGACTTAACAGAAGGAGTTGAAAACCGTCAACCTGGCGGGCTTGGTATTTTTTTGGTGAAAAAGCTAACGAAGGCATTTACATATGAACGATGCAGAGAAGAAAACGTGGTTAGGGTAGTATTTTAAAATAGCACAAAATAATTAACAAAGGAGATTGATATGGGGTTTTCGTGTAAGATAACAGATCGAGGGAATAGTATAATTATTGAGCTGGTCGGAACGCTTGATTCAAATACTGCACCTGAGTTTGAAGCTAAGGTTAAGCCATATTGGAATGGCAGTGTTAGTTTTGTGGTTTTTGATTTTGGAGCTCTAGAGTATTTGAGCAGTGCTGGTTTGCGTGTTTTTTTTGCGACTAGAAAACATGTTGAGGCACGGAATGGACGGGTTTATTTTGTTAATGTCCCTGCGCATATTCAAAAGGTTTTTGATATAATCAATGCCTTGCTGAAAGAAAATATTTTTGCAAGCGTTGCTCAGCTGGATGAATATTTAATTGATATGCAAAAAAAAGCAAAAAAGGGGAAAACGGAGAAGTAATAGAAGGAGACAACGTGAACGCGGTTAATCAACAAATCAAATTAACGGTACCGAATGATATCAAGTTTTTACCGGTAATTATCGCAAATGTGAGTAAAATCGCCGAATTGATGGGGTTCGGGAAAGATGCTATATCAAAAATTGAGTTAGGTACTGAAGAAGCGGTTGCGAATGTGCTAAAACATGCTTTTGAACCGGGAGAGAAAACTGTTTTTAACGTTATCATGGAACCGATGATGCTGGGTTTGAAAATTATCATAAAAGAAGATGGTATTCCCTTTGACCCGACATTAATTCCAGAGTATAAACCTGAAGATCTTGCATCGGATCTTTCAGGAAAAGGATTGGGGACATACTTGATGAAGCAGTTTATTGATAAGGTTTCGTTTTATAACCTGGGCAAGGAAGGGAAAGAAACGCATCTTTTCAAATATTTGAATGATAAATCCATTGAAGACACAATGAATAATCAGGAATTGGAAGCAGCTGAGAAAGAACAGAAAGAGGAATCGCTTCCAAGAAATTCCGTTCAATATTCAGTTCGGCGAATGCTGCCGGAGGAAGCGGTGGATGTTTCCAAGGGAGCGTATAGTTCATATGGGTATTCGTACGTATTAGAGCATATTTATTTTCCCGACCGTGTCAGAGAAATGAATAAAAAAGACGAGTTGATTTCTTTTGTTGCGGTTACCGAAGAAAATGAGATTATAGGTCACGTCGCGCTGGAAATTGAGGAGGCGGACAAACATGTTCCTCAGTTAGGGGTTGCTTTCACAAAACCGAAATATCGTGGTCAGGGATGCATGAACCGTATATCGGATGTGATAATCAAGGAAGCATATGATAGAAATTATATTGCGATTTACGCTCGCGGTGTCACAACTCATCCTTTCTCGCAAAAATCTCTTCAAAAATTTGATTTTAAAGATTGTGCCTTGTGCTTATCCAGCGGCCCGGAAAGAGTATATAAAGGGATTGAGGAAAAACCACAACGGGAAAGCGTTATTCTTTTTTTACGATACTTACATATTCCCAAGGACCTTATTTTTTACCCACCCAGTCATCATAAAGATATGATTGAGGAGATATACAATCATCTGGGTGTAAACCCTGTCATTAAAATTCCCGATTCGCAAACAAAATACACAACAGAAGAATCATCTATTGATGTTTTAATTGAGCCGCATAATATGGTCGGTAAAATCAAGATTGACCAGTATGGAGTCAATGTTGTACACGAAGTATACACAAACTTGAGAGCGTTCTGCCTGGATAAAATAGAGACCATTTATTTGTATCTTAAATTAAATGATCCCTGCACAGCCACGTTGACCGCGGAATTCGAGAAAATAGGATTTTTCTTTTCCGGCGTTATGCCCGGATCGGAAGGGAAAGACATGCTCATTCTTCAGTATTTAAATAATTACATCATTGATCATGATCGAGTGCAAATCGTATCGGAAATGGGCAAGAAAATTTCAGAATATGTTAAACGCTTTGATCCGAATTTGAATAAACAGAAAAAGTATATTAAAAGGAGTTAAAAAAATGGAAGTTCGCAAAAAAAAAGAAGAAGCTACTCTTATTGTCGAAATAGCAGGAAGGTTGGATACGACAAGTTATACTGTTTTTGAAAAAGAGATAGAAGAACTGGTTGCAAGTGATGAAAAGAATATTATTATAGATCTAAAGGAAGTAGATTATGTGAGCAGTTCAGGATTGAGAGGATTACTCATCGGTCTTAAAAAATTCAAGGGAGCCGGAAGAGGATTCGTTTTGTGCGGCTTAACGGAAAACGTAAAAGAAGTTTTCGATATAGCTGGATTTAGCGCAATTTTTACAATATATAAAGATAGCCGGGAAGCATTGGAAAAACTAAATGATAAGGAATAAAAACAGGATGTATCAAATGCTTAAAAAATATTTTTTGGTGACTGTGACTGTTTTGTTTCTTTTCGGATGTACTTCAGCGCCACATAAAACCAATGGGTTTCCCTCTGCCAGCGGGATAACAAACACAAAGTTTCAGCCAGTAATATTAGAATTAAAAAAATTAATAGACGAAGATCCTGTGGTTAGAATGTATTTAACACAAATGATTGAACAAATTCCACAAAGACATAAAAATTTAAAAGACGTAGAAGATTTATTATATAAGCTGAATGAACTATTAAAACATGCCCCTGAATATAATCCAACACGTTTTGCGGGGACTCCTCTTTCAGAAATGCTTGTATGGACAATGAGTACACCCGCTGGATTTGCGGCATACCGTAATGAAAAGATTAATGCAATGATAAAAAATTATTTAATTGCTTGGTCCGAATTTCTTAATAGCGAGAAATCGCTGTACGTAATCAATGATTCTAAAAATGGATGGAAGAGTAAAGAAGCCCAAGTGAAATTAAATATGAATGATTATCAGCATAATCCTAAAGATGAATATTGGGGATTTAAATCTTGGAATGATTTCTTTGCAAGAAAACTTGTTAAAGGCGCGCGTCCTATAGCAGAACCAGACAACAATAAAATTATAGTTAGTGCTTGTGATTCCACAACGTATGATATTAGCAAGAACGTTCAAAAATACAATAAGTTTTGGATTAAATCTCAACCGTATTCATTAAATGATATGCTGGCTAATGATGAATTAGTTGATGAATTTGTAAACGGGGACGTTTACCAAGCATTTCTTAATCCTTTCAATTATCATCGTTGGCACAGTCCTGTTTCCGGAACAATAAAAAAAGCTTTTGTAAAAGAAGGGCTGTATTTTAGTCAGGCTAATTCAGAAGGAGTAGATCCTTCAGCACAAGAAAAATCACAAGGATATTTAGTGCATGTTCAGACACGCGCTCTTTTTTTTATCAAAGCTGATGATATCACAATAGGTTTAATGTGTTTCATGCCGGTAGGCATGGTAGAAGTATCATCATGTATTATCAATGATAATATTAAACCAGGATATCATGTGAAAAAAGGTGAAGAGTTAGGGTATTTCCAGTTTGGAGGATCAACACATTGCCTTATTTTCAGGCCAGGTGCAATTAAAGAATTTACGACTGAAACTGATAAGTTTTACAAAGTAGGTGAACATATAGCTACTGCTAATTAAAATGGGTCTTTACAAAAGAATAATTCTCTCAAACTTATCAGCAACCGCCTGAGAATGCGTAATGCATATTATCGTTTGCTTTTTAAAAACATCAAAGAGGTCACCAAGAATTTCTTGTTCAACACTTTTATCAAGAGCCGAGGTAAACTCATCAAGAACCAGAATCTCAGGATCTCTTATAAGAGCCCGGGCAAGAGCAAGCCGCTGTCTCTGACCACCTGAAAAATTAATTCCATCCACTCCTATAACAGACGAATATTTATCCGGCAGGCTTGCTATGGCCTCATTCATCCTTACTAATGAGGCGGCTTCCTTTACCCTGTCAATCGGAACATTGTACCAGCCCATTGATATATTCTCTGCGACCGTCTGCTTAAATAAAAACGTTTCCTGACTGACATACGAGAAAAAAGATAAGTAAAAAGGGAGAGGATATCCATTTACGTTTTTATTCCCAAACAGTATCTCTCCGTTTGACGGGTTTAAAAATCTCAGGAGTAAAAGAGACAGTGTGCTTTTGCCACTCCCGCTCGGGCCCATTATCGCCACCTTTTCTCCCGGACGGACACTGATATTCAAATCTTTAAACACACTTTTACCCGAAGGATAAGAGAAACTCACATTCTTGAATTCTATGTCCATAGAATCCGGTGTGTCTGCCAATCCTGCCTGTTTGATTTTTGGTTCGGACGGATAATCAATAATTTCCTTAATCCGCTCCAGCACCGGCAGTACCTGGGCAAGTTTTGTTATGCCCACGAAGATAAACAGTATCTGAGCAGTCAGAATAACCAGTATCTGGTAATATGCCACAAGCAAGCCGGAGGTGAGATTTCCAATTCCCCTGCATATTAAATATCCTCCCGCTATGAACGGAATCAGGCTTACAAGAATACCGAGCATATCAATGCCCATCCTTGAAAGTTCAGCGAATACGGTGGAGTGAATGGCTGAATCAGTATAATCGTGGGCAGTCTTGCTGAAAATATCCAGAATACGTTTCTCCTGCTGGAAAAACCTTATTTCCCTGTTTCCCGACAATATATCCAGTAGGGTTTCATTCTGTTGAGCAAGCTTTCCGCGCGCCAGAGCGGATTTTCGGGATATCGGATTATGTGTCTTATTCATATAAATCAGAAAGATAGGCATCATGCCGAGCGCCAGCAACCCAAGCTGCCAGTTCCATATTATAAGTCCGGCGATCAGTATAAGGGAAGACACGCAGAAAGATATTGAACGTATAAGATTTTCATAAAAAAACGTCGAAATAAATTCAAGGTCATTTGCAAAACGCGTCAGGAGATCGCCTGCAAGGTATTTGGAAAAGAAATATACGGGTTTATGGAGTATGCTGCCTACAAGTTTTCTTCTCAGCATGTAAAATATATTTTCCGAAGCTCGGACCGCATATCTGGTTTGAATGACCCACAACAGGAATGAAATACCGTATGAGCCGACCAAGAGCAAAATATAATAAGTCAAAAGCTCCATATTCTTATCTGGTAGAGCTTTGTCAATAATCTGTTTTATGAAAAAAGGCCCCATCAACAGTATCCCTGATGATGCGGCAATCATGGCAAATGAAATTAGCAACGCTTTTTTCTGCGAAAGTATTCCTTCTTCCAGTACATTCCAAAGAATCCGAAACAAATTCAGGATTGTGCCTTTTTTAGAATTCATTGTTTAATTCCCAATTCTTCCGTATTCACGCCTTCCCCAAAATAATCCGTGCCGTTCATAACAGACGCCATTCTTATAATTGAATCTATACACGGAGTGGGTATGTTCCACATCCGTCCCATTGACGACCATGGAACCAGCCCGTACGGAACGGTTTCGGTAATATACCGGTCATTCAGCGATTCAGGACAGGGAATCAGCGGGTTTGTTATGTATGCATTGTTCCTGACAGCATCAGACAATTCCCCGGGTGTTACACGGGCGTCTTTTGCCGGTTTAATAAAAAAATCCGTTAAGGAACTTATTTTAATACCTATACTTTCACTTAATGCCAACCGTTCCCTGTCCACTTCCAGCATTACACGGGCAACGGAATCCGTTACGCCATCTGAAAAGAGGTTCCAGCCCCTACCCAATGTAGCTTCGATTCTTCCGGCATTCATGAGCATGACAACGGGAAAAAGGACTATGCAAAAATTATTAAAACTTGTAAACATAACGTTTTCAGCAGCGCTCATCTGAGGAAATACCCCAGAAACTTTTTCCAGAAATTTGCAGGTATCATCTCCGGATAAAGCAGCAGCAGGCAGGTTTTTCTTAACGGCAATTATCCTGACGACACCGGGATCTGTCAATCGTGCCGCGTAAGCAAGAGACTGTGTTTCTACCGGTATGACCCCATCTTTTATTTTGAACTTTTTTACCCATCTTCTGAAGCGCATAGCACCGAAGTATGAGATAAACACTATAAACTGTCCGGGCTCAAGATACGGGGCAAGGGCACTGACAAATTCTTCATGATGGTATGCCGGAGCGGCCATAAAAATAACGTCAACCCCTTTTATGAGTTTTTCCATGTCGGTTGTGACCATGTTCAAACGGGCAAATCCCCCGACAGCAGCGCCCGAGACTTCTATACCGCCTTTTTTCAGCACGGGAGCCAACCTTGCTTCATACTGCGGAAGGCATCCCATATTGACAGAATATCCTTTAAGCGAAATATCTCCCGCAAGCGCAAGCGCCGAACTTCCGGTGCCTACAACTGCAAATTTCATACTAACCAACCTCATTTATCACATTTCTTTTACAACACGACTTCCAATTCTTTCAAAATAAACATTCTGCATTGAGACAATATCCTTCCATTCGGAGTCGTCTTTGTACTTTTTTGCGATTTCACCGTCATAATCCATGGCGGCAATGTCGGAATATGTATACCATGTTTCATAGGTATCTTTACCGATTATTGATAAATAATGCTTCACGGATTCAAACTTTGCTCCGTGATCCTTAAGCCAGCCGTCAAACTGCTTCTGCCATTTCCCGACTTTATCCAAAT
Source organism: uncultured bacterium (assembly GCA_964437505.1). GTDB lineage: Bacteria > JAHJDO01 > JAHJDO01 > JAHJDO01 > JAHJDO01 > JAHJDO01. The sequence goes on along the minus strand of CAYTGU010000004.1, from coordinate 86,965 downwards.
CCTTCTTTGCCTCACTCGTCAACTTCTTCTCAACAACATACATCAGCATAGCACTTCCCTCCTTTTTTTGTTTTTACACTAACGACATTATATTAATATACCTAAAGTTTTTTCCCAGAAAAGCAAATCTTTCCATAGGATATTCACATTCAAGTCTGTTTTTTTTGAGCCCATTTACAGAAAGTATCATCGGATACATTTTATCTCCTTTGTCAATTATAACACCTTCTCCAATCCAGAACTGTATCAATGAGTTATAATTTGATCTTAAATAAAGATATATAGGCAATCCTTTTCTGAAAATTACGGGAATCCGTTTTGTGCGGTCTACGCAGTTCATCTCAAAAAATGTCTTGTGAAAAGCCCATACTTCCTGGGCGGAGATTCGTATCGCTTCTTCCGTGCCCGGGAGATATCCTCCATAATAGTTTTTTCTGGATTTAGTTTCCAGGTCCAGCACCTTATCCGAGTATTTTTTGTCCTTCCATAACTCCTTTACTATTTTTGTATTTTTTTGAAGGACATCGCTAAAAATGTCTCCCGGCATCACATCTTTCAGTCTTTCCAGCTTAAATACTATGTTTTTGCCATTAAATTTCTTATTAAAAAAATCCAGTATCTTTTCCAGAGATAACCGGTAAAGTTCAAAATATTCCGCAGGATAATTACTAAACTTGATATTGTAATTTACAATATCACTGTCCTGATATACTATTTCTACACCGTATTTATGGTATGCAGCTATTTTCAAAGCAAGATCCTTCATAAAAGAAACATTGAAGAATTCAGCCCAACCAGCTTCCGGAGCAGAGGAAATATGCCAGTTCTTATACCCGCCAATCGGCATTGTAAAAGTGACAGGCTCCTTCTTTTTGGTGCAGGTATCAGCGAGTAATTGGAGAATTTGCCGTTTTTCCGCATCAATTTTTTCAGCTCTGAAATTGCCAGTTATCAGACCGCAGAGATCCTGCATTCCCCTGTGATTTACTCCTTTATGGTCATCAGGGACAGTATATTCTGCCGTCATAATATCTTTAAATACTCTTTCAATCTCTGTGGAATATTTCATGTTTGTAACATCCTCGCTTATTCTACATCCCGTCTATTCTAACAAATTTTGGCAAATTTGGAAACAACTGTGCTGGCTGGGCATTTCTGCATTCCCCTTTTTCCCTTTATGGTTTGGGGATGGTGGGGTATAATAAGGAAAAATTTAGAAGGTAAATATGCATTCTTTTAAGGACGAAACTGTTAAGCTGCCTTTGGGTTCTGTATGGTTAATGAATTCTATCTCCGAACACAAAGGCAAACAGGAATTATATACAAAACAGTCCCCTCAAATTCTAAAATCACTTGTTGAAATGGCGCTTATTGAGAGCGCAGAATCATCCAATCGTATTGAGGGCGTGGCTGTTGAGAGAAATCGACTTAAGCCGCTTATTATCGGCAGGAGCAAACCGCATGACCGTCCAGAGGAAGAAGTGGCAGGTTACCGCAGGGCGCTTGACCTGATACATAAGAAACACGCAGGTATTAGTATAACGCCGGAGACAATCAAAGAATTACATCGTTTATGCCGCGGCGAAATATGGGATGCAGGGAAGTGGAAAGAGAAAGACAACGATATTATTCGTAAATATTCTGATGGCCGTGTTGAGATTATCTTTAAACCCGTAAGCTCAGATAAAACACCAGCTATGGTCGAACAACTATGCCTTTCGTATGAAAACAGCGTTAATCAATTGAAGTATCCTGAGATCTATGCCGTTGCCTGTTTGGTGCTTGATTTCTTATGCATTCACCCATTTAGGGATGGTAATGGCAGAGTATCCCGGCTTTTGACATTATTAGCTCTCTACCAGCACGGTTATCAGGTAACTAAATACATAAGTCTTGAGCGTATTACTGAACAGTCAAAAGAAACATACTACGAATCATTGAATAAGAGTTCGCAAAAATGGCACCAATCAAAACACGATATTTTCCCATGGTTTAATTATTTTCTCGGAACAGTTCTTAGAGCATATAAGGAATTTGAAGAACGCGCAGGAAGCATAAAGCCTGCAAAAGGGGTAAAAACAGAGATAATCACAGCTACAATTGAAAAGGAAGTCGGAGAGTTTGCCATATCTGATATTGAGAGATTATGTCCTGGTGTCAGCAGGGATATGATCAGAGTCGTGTTCAGGCAATTGCAGAAAGAAAAACGAATTATCTGTCTCGGCAAGGGTCAATCCGCGAAATGGAAACGAATAGGGTAATAACATGTATAAATGGGGTAATGAATAGGGTAATAGCTGGTTTTTTACATTTGGATTTTGTAGGGGCACAATATTTTGTGCCCTTTTTTCTTTATGGTTTGGGGATGGTGGGGTATAATGGAAGTGATATGTTTTTATTGAGGTTTTAGGTAATTTGAGGTAGGGTAATGTAGCGGTTTAATGATATATGTTATAATGGTCAATTAATATAAAAACAATTGAAATCGGACAAAACCACTTACTTTAAAAAACAAAAGAAATGACAGAGCTAAACATACTTGGAAATATTGATTGGGATTTTGCAACAGCATCAACAAACTCAACGACTAATAGAATACATCCGTACCCTGCTAAGTTTATTCCGCAAATTCCCCGACATTTTATCGAGCAACTTTCAAACGAAGGCGACATAGTTTATGAGCCATTTCTGGGAAGCGGAACAACGGCAGTTGAAGCAAATGTTTTAGGAAGAAACGCAATCGGAAACGATGTTAACGAACTTGCAGTTCTAATTTCAAAAGTCAAGACAACTCCAATTTTAATTAAAAAACTTTTGACACTTGACAGCTTACTAAACAGAATTTACACCCGCATTGACTTACTTTACTCAGGAAAGAAAAACGGAATTGTAAAACCTGACATTGTAAATCTTGATATGTGGTTTGAAAGTTTTGTGATTAACGAAATTGTAATTATCAAAGAAGAAATTGAAAAGCTAGCAGACAAAGACCTAATTGATTTTTGCTTTGTAGCACTTTCAGGAATCATCATCAATGTATCAAGACAAGACAGCGACACACGATATGTGAGAGTTGCCAAAACGATAAATCACTTCGACACTGTCGACAAGTTTTCAAAACAAATAAACAAGTTAAAAAAAATCATGATTAAATCAAGCAAGTTAATTGAAAACGGAAAATCCGTTTTCAAAGTTGCTGATACACGGACTGAAAATATCTTCAAAGAAAATTCGGCTGACCTTGCTGTTACTTCTCCACCCTACCCAAATGCTTATGACTATCATCTTTACCATAAATACAGATTGTTTTGGTTAGGCATGAATCCTCGCCAGTTGAGAAAATTAGAAATCGGTGCTCATGCTGATTATTCAAAAAAGAATGGACCTGATGAATTTGACTTTATGAGAGATATGAAAAAGTGTATGCTTAACACAAGCAAGATTTTAAAGAAAGGAAGCTACTATATTTTAGTAATCGGTAATTCAATATTGAAAGGAAGAAAGATTCAGAACAACGAAATCTTAAAGCAAGCAGCAGAGAACACCCCTTTCAATTTCGTTACAGAGTTCACAAGAAATTTGAAGTTGAGCAAGAAGTCATTCAATCCTAAAATCGGAAATATCAAGACAGAAAAAATTGTGATATTTGAAAATCTGAAATAGCCGCCATGTATAAATACCAAATCTATTTTTCGCGATACAAACTCCGAGACTACGAAAAAGAACTTGCAATAAAGGAGTTTGAAAACCAATTTCCGACAGTGAAAAACAAATCGGTTACTGAAGATGGAATTTCGTTTTCATCAAAAAAACTGCTTGACGAAGCCAAATTAAAGAAGCTAACTTTTTACAGTGAGTTTCATTATCAAAATGCAAAGTCGGACAAATCATATATTTTAACAGACCAAGCCGTAGTTGAAAGTTATCAAAACTTTGAACCAAATCTTTTTAACGACATAAGACCAAACAAGTCGAGAGAGATTCGCTACCTCACTCATTCGCTTCACGAATACAAGGGCAGATTTTATCCACAGCTTGCAAAAGCATTTATGAATTATGCTGGTATCAAAAAAGGCGACACAGTTTTAGACCCGTTTTGCGGAAGCGGGACTACATTGGTTGAAAGTTTTTTATTCGGCGCAAATGCAGTTGGTGTTGACATCAATCCAATTGCTTTTCTTTTAGCTAAGGCCAAAGTGAAAAGCATTTTATTAAATCAAAAAGAATTAGTCGAAACCAGAAAAGCATTTGAAAATATCGAAAAAGATTCGGGCTGGGAAAAAATAAATATTGAAGATTATGGAAACACACTTGATACAGAATATTTACAAAACTGGTTTCCTGAAGACAATTTAAAAAAAGTAATTTCAATTCAGGAAATCATTAAGTCATTGGCAAATGAAATATCACAACTTTTTTCAAAAGTTGTTCTGAGTAATTTGCTGAGAGATTTTTCTTTTCAAGACCCGGCACAATTAAGAATCAGACGGAGAGCAGACACACCGCCTGAAAACCTGATAGAAACTTTTAAGAAAAATCTTGTTGCGCAAATTTCAAACCTTGAAAAGTTTCTATTGCTTAACCGCTTTGAGTTGCAATCCAATGTTCAAAATTATTTAGGCGACATCAGAACACTGATGAAAAGTGCAAACCTGACAAAGAATTCAGTTGATGTGGTGATTACATCACCACCCTATGCAACCGCATTACCTTATGTGGACACAGACCGGCTTTCGCTTTTCGCTTTTGGTTACACTGACAAGAAAAGTTTCAGAAAGTTGGAAAAAACTTTAATCGGCAACAGAGAAATCACAAAATCAAAACGAGTGGTTCTTGATAAAGAACTTGAAGCAAATTTTAAATCTTCCGTTTTGCCGAAAGAGATTATTTCCTTGTTGCAGAAAATTTATTTGCTCAATAAAAATTCAAATGTTGGTTTCAGACGGAAGAACACAGCAGCATTACTTTATAAATATTTTCTTGACATGCACCAGGGAATAAATCAGGTTTCACAAGTGTTGAAGAAAAACAAGTTTGCTTTTTTTGTTGTGGGCAACAACCGAACAAAAGCAGGGGGTGAAAGCATTGATATTGCGACTGACGATTTTGTTGGCTTAATTGCAGAGCAGAATAATTTCAAACTTGTAGAGAAGATTTGCATGAAAGTGCCGCAGTCATATATGATTCACTCAAAAAATTCTATCAATACGGAATCAATTTTAGTATTACAAGGCAAATAATATGGAGCTAACACTTTTAACGCATGAGAACACAGCAGGAGAAGAAATTGCCAAAAATTTAAGAAGCGGAAAATATTCCGACTTCAAAGTTGCCGTAGCATATTCACGAAATTCAGGCATAAGCAGAATTTACAATGAGCTTTCAGATTTTGCAAACAACGGTGGCAAGATATCTGTAATTGCGGGAATTGACCAAAACTTTACATCTTATCAGGCCTTGGTAAATCTGAAAACTTTTGCGAAAGAAAATCTGTTTGTTCATCACGATAAAAATTTTGACATCACCTTTCACCCGAAAGTATATCTGTTCGGAAACAGAGAAATTAAAAAAGTCATTGTTGGTTCATCAAACTTTACAGCAGGTGGTTTCTTCTTAAACTATGAAGCTAACATAGGTGTAACACTCGACAGTTCAAAAAACGCAAAAGATTTTCAGAAACAAGTTTCTGATTATTGGGATAATCTTTTGAATGATGAAAACACAAAAAAGTGTGAATTGACTTTGCTTAAAAAATTGTTGGAGAGTGGTTCAGTAGTTGACGAACGCAAACAAAAACCTTTCAAAGACATCATTGAGAAAATATCAAATGATTTACCTTTCAAGACAAAGAAAAAATTAAAACCATTACCTCCTGTTGCAACGGCAGCAGCGGTAAATATTCCATCATTTAAAGAAAATTTTGCAATGACGCTCTCAGCATTTGATGTTAGTTCACGCAGCCAAGACCCAGTTATTTTAATTCCAGTTACGGCATTAAAACAAAATCCTGCTTTTTGGGAATGGCCCCATTCATTTACTTTATCTGGAGGAGGTTATCCACAACGCTATGCAAATGCAATTGTAAACTTGTCTAGTAGGCCATCGCAAAGAGTTCTTATGCGCATATATTATTATGATAGAAAAAAGGAATTTAGATTGCAATGTGAACTCATAAAGCGCAACGGAAAACCAGGGGATATTATTGTAATTCAAAAAAGGAATACTGGCCAAGCAGAATATGAAATTACCCTACAAGCATCAGGTAGTGTCGCACATAGAAGGCAGGTAGCTTTGTGTCAGACGCGAGTAAGCACTCAGAAGCGTTTCGGATATCTATAATCGCGGAGTGCAGGGGGCGATAAACGAGACAGCGACCTTTTCTTAAAAAAATGAAAAAGGAGAAGCAAAGATGAGCAAGATCAAAGAGTTTTTCTGTCTTGCAAACGATAATAACGGATTCGAGCTGGAGATTCTCGAAAATCTAGATGACAAATCTCTTTGTGCGAAACTAACCAGAATCGAGAACTGTTTGCCTCGACAGCACAATGGCTCCGATCCGATTCTTTACAGGAACCCTCACGATTTAGGGGAAATCGTCGGTTCGAATCTCGATCAGATTGTTGCGAATACTAAGGAGAGAATCCAAAAGCTCGGATTCAAAATCCTCAGCTGGGAGGAAAAGGAAAATATTTAAATAAATTGAGAAATCTTTATGTAGAAAAATAAATAATATGAGCAAAAAACAAAGTGAAAAGACAAAACGCATTACAAAGAATAATTTGAAGAACTGGAGCAAAAATGCGATCGTATTCCTACTTAAATATGTAATTATTGGTTTTCTTGTAACTGTAGGTGTCACTTTCTTTTTCCATAAGTTGGCTACTGAGCAGTTGAACACACTCACAGAAAAGTCAACAGAAGAAATAGTAGAAGCGCTATTCCCCAATGATTTTTCGCTAATGATAGATGGAAAAAATTACTCTCCGGGTAAGACATGCAAAATAAAATCGAAAACGAAAGAAATTGAGCCTTATTTCGCGGTAGAGAACAATTCAAAATATCCAGCTAAAGATACAACTATTATCATTTATTTAGAAAAAAATACCATTAAAGAAGGAATGCAGGCTCTAGATGAATGTTTTCGGGCTAACGGGGTAACCAAATTTTTAGAGGTGCAGCCAACTACATATTTTGAAGGTAAGGGATTTGTAATTTCAAGTCCAATTTATCATGCCAAAGGCCGATACGTTCACTCACTGAAATTTCAAATGATAAAAAACAAGACAATTATCGTTGTAGAGATTAATAGACAACACAAATTTTACCTGGTCTATAATATCAGTAAGGATGGCGAGAAAGAAATCCCAAAAACACTGGATTCTCCAATCAGACCGGAGAATAACACAACAAAGCAAATGGAAGCGCCCAGATAACCGCCAGCTAAAGCAAGCGGTTGCGATGGGGAGGGGAGGGGGTCAGGAGTAAAATGTTAATGTTTATGATTGCCAGAGCGTTCAGGATAATTACCATAACGGTAATAATTACAATGTTCAGCGCATTGAGAACAGAGTATTCTTTGGCGAAAGATAATGATAAAAAATCATTGAATATCTTGTTCATTCTTACCGATAATCAGTCACCTTCATTAATAGGCTGTTACGGTAACGAGGAAATATCTACTCCCAACATTGACAGGCTTGCCTCGGAAGGAGTGCAGTTTTCAAACGCTTTTGCGTGCAACGGCATGTGTTCGCCTACAAGAGCTTCGATAATGACGGCACTCATGCCTTCTCAGCACGGAGTTCACACGCAACTGTCCGATCAGCTCCAGAAAGAATGGCCGAAAAACTGGTGTGCTATAAGTGAATTTCGAACAATGCCCCAGACACTGTCGGACGCGGGATATCAAACTGCCTTAATAGGCAAATTTCACCTGGGCGTGCCATATAAACCGCACCTTGAATTTGATGATTGGGTTACCTTTCCTGACGGACATACATGGTGCTTTTACGGAAACGAGATAATAGACAACGATAATACTTACAAGCACAAGGGGCATCTTACGGACTTCTGGACAAAAAAAGCCGTTGAATATATCGAGAGATATGATGGTAAAAAACCTTTCTTTATTTATCTAGCTTACGACGCACCTTACAGTTTGCCTCCGTCAATTTACGGTCCGGCAAAAAATCGTTTTGCCGGGATGTACGAAGGAAAAGAGATGCGATATTCGCCTCAAGAGGCAACGAATAAGATGATGATGGACTATATACTCCAGGCTGAAGAACACTATGGGACTGGTCACGCTAATTGGATAAAAACTCTTAACTCTATGCTTAATGACCAGGATTCCATACGGAATCTGGCTTCACAGATAACACTTGTGGACGATGGTGTCGGTAAGGTTCTTGAAGCCCTTAAGAAAAAAGGACTTGATGAAAATACACTGGTGATTTTTACATCCGATCAAGGGATAGCATACGGACAGAAAGGGTTCTGGGGACAAACCGAAAATTCTATTCCTTCCAACCTTTACGAAACGCCTATAAGGGTACCCCTAATATTTCGACACAAGGGCAATATTCCTGCCGGACAAAAAACGGATACACTGGTGAATGATTATGATCTTTTCCCGACTGTGCTAGGTTATGCCGGTTTGCAGGATATTAAAATAAGCGGTACGCCAGGGAAAGATATTACTCCTTTATTGAAAGACGTAAAGACGGTGTGGGACCGTAACGCGATATTCATGGAACAGGAAGTTACAAGGGCGATTCGTACAGATAAATGGAAGTACATTAAAAGATGTCCGATAGTTGTTGAAAAGCTTTTCAGTAAAGAAGAACACTCAAAAGAAATGATTAAAACCCTGAGTAAATACCCTAACTTTAAAATGGTCATGGAGATGTTCGCACCACCATCCTACGGTGATGAACTGTATGAGATAAAGGCTGATCCCGGTGAAACTAAAAATCTGGCCGATAACCCGAAATACTCAGAAATCAAAAATAAACTTAACAAAAAGCTTACTGATTTTTTCGACAAATATTCTAATCCAAAATATGATCTATGGAAAGGGGGAACGGCTAAATCTAATTCAAACGTGGAGTACATATGGAAAGGGATATGGCCTAAGTGGAAACCCGTAACCGACCCGGTGGACCGGCCTTTTTCCGATAAAAGCAGATAACCCGCCAGCTAAAGCAAGCGGTTGCGATGGGGAGGACAACAGACTGTTTCATCCGTATCGTGAAAGGGAAATTGTTTGTTTAAATATTCTGAGTGTTCTATAATATAAAAAAGTTTCTAAGTTATGTAGAGAGGTTCACTGTGAAAGTGGCGTATATTATTGCAGGTCCGAATGGGAGCGGAAAAACAACATTCGCAAAAGAATTTGTTAAAAACACAAACCTTGTTTTTATTAATGCTGATGAAATTGCGAAGGCATTGTCTCCAAGTAGATTAGAGAAAATGAGATTAAAAGCAGGGAAAATATTTTTTGCCGAAATAGAAAATTGTATTCTTAAGAAAGATTCTTTCGCCATTGAAACAACTTTGTCTGGGAAGTATCTAATTAAAATTATTGATAAGATTAAAAATAACGGCTATAAAATAATATTGATTTATATATATTTAGAAAGCATTGAGGAAGCAATCCATAGGATAGATATCCGAGTTAAAAAAGGTGGGCATGCTATATCACAAGAAGACATAACACGCCGATTCGGAAGAAGTATAAATAATTTTTGGAACATTTACAGAAAAAAGGTTCATAATTGGGAGATGTTTTTTAACAGCAAAGATGAATTTTTGCAGGTGGCAGTTGGCACAGGAAATGAAGTGGATGTCATTAATGAAGAATATTTTTCTCTATTTACAAGGGAGGTGTCTTAGATGAAAAAAGAAGATTATGAATTATTGTTGAAGGTAACGAAAATTGGTACCAGAGCTGTTAAAAAGGCGCAAGAGGAAAATCGCAAAAAAGGATTGCCAAGTGTCTATTCTAAAAACAAAAAAATTTATTATGAACTTCCTGACGGAACAATGACCGTAAATGCGCCAGCATAAATGAAGCATAAATTTGGCAGCGACCTTTTCAATATCTAACGAACCTTCAAAAAATCCGAAAATATCCTTCCTATTTTTAGAAAAAACAAGGCTTAAACAAAAAAGATATAAACCGCCAGCTAAAGCAAGCGGTTGCGATGGGGAGAGAAATTGTATGGCTCCTCGGGCTGGACTCGAACCAGCAACCCCCTGGTTAACAGCCAAGTGCTCTACCAATTGAGCTACCGAGGAATTTTGTATGTGGAGTATAGCGATAAATATTGCTTTATGTCAAGATGATAAATTCAAGAATCATTGATTCAAAAGTTTAGTATAAATTTGTTCTGTTTTGGAAACCATCTTATCAATAGGAAATCTTTCTTTAACTTTCTCTCTTGCAGATTCTCCTAATCTTTGTCTTTGCGCAGGATCTCCTAAGAGCGCTAGGATAGCTTCAGCAAGCGCTTCTGAATTTTCAGGTTCCACCAACACACCATTTATGCCGCTGTCTATAATGTCTTTTGATCCTCCTGTATCAGTTGCAATAACTGGTTTCCCTGCTGCCATCGCTTCTAAGACTACATTTGGCATTCCTTCCCATAAAGAAGGTAAAACAAAAATATCTATAACAGATAATAGTTCCGGAATATCATCGCTAAAACCAAGAAACTTAACTTTGTCCGAGATGCCAAGCTTAATTGATAATTCTTTTAACTGAGATTCCAGAGGGCCTTTGCCTGCAATGATAAATGTAACATCAGGAAATTTTTTAATTACTCTTTCAGCTGCATGCAGGAGATATTCTATTCCCTTCTGCCTGGATAATCTGGCAACAGTGCCAACAACTAGCGAATCAGGAAATTCCATTTTCAACAACCTCAAGCTTATGTTCCGGGATGCCAGCTTTTTCTATTGTGAAGTTTTTTACTTCTCTTGATACACATATCTCAAGATTTACCATCCGGTTTGTGATTCTATCCATCCATAGATGATACAGTTTCTTTTTTTCACACACACGAATTGATGAAATGATAATCGGAATACCTGCTATTCTCCCACAGATTCTTCCAATTATATTTGCATGAAAAAGATAGGAATGAAGAATATCAAAGTGACCTTTCTTCAAAAAAGAGACAATCTTGAAAAGTTTGTATATATGCCATAGTTTCTCAATATGAAAGTATCTTACCTTTATTCCAAGAGCTTCTAATTTCTTTCCAACTCTGCCTCTCCCCTTTAGGCAGCCAACCTCAGGAGTGAACTTACTTCTGTCAATGCGTTTTACTAATTCAAAGAGCATCTTTTCCGCGCCGCCAATGTCAAGGTCTGTGATAAGATAAAAAATGCGTTTTGGAGAAGTATTCACTTTACAGTTATTCCTGCGTAGCCAACCACCTGAGCAAAATCTCCTGTCACCTCTCCGCTATTAGTGTATTTTACCAGCTCCGCATGCTTTGCGCCTAGTTTTTTGCACGCTGCAAGCATAATGCATACAGATCCGCAGCCGCACATAGAAATATTATATTTGCGAACTCTATTAAAAAGTTCTACCTCATCCAAGTCTAATATAGATTCAATAGCTAGATTGTCTTTGCGTTTTGCAGTTTCAGATGATTCGTGATGGGTCATATCAGAACTGGCTATAATAAGCACTTCATCCCCAAAATCCTCTATTGCGCCCGCAATTGCATGTCCAATCTCCTGATACTGTTTTATATCACCATACGAAACCACAATTGGAACAAATTTAAAATCACTCTTAAGATATTGAATAATAGGAAGCTGAACCTCTATTGAATATTCGTAAATCTGCGCCTCTTCATCCTCTTTTATCAAACTGGTTTTATTCAGTATTATTTCTGCAAGTTCGTTATTAATATTGACATTATCTATAGGGGTATTCCACATGCCATGAGTCATTATGGAAAATCTTGCGCCAGCTCCGGTATGATTAGGGCCCAAGATGATTATATTATTCGGCAGTTCTGCTCTTGATAGTGTGAGTGCTGCGGTTTCCCCGGAACATACGTAACCTGCATGAGGAGAGACAATACCCAGAATCTTTTCCTTTGATGCTTTTTTATTAACGTACTTTTCTATTTCGCAGATGAGTTGCTCTTTTGAGGCAGGATAGAATTGCCCAGCTACTACAGGATTCCTGAGCATAATAGTGTTTTATTCCTTTAGCTTTTTGAGAGACCTAATTGCTGCCCTGACAAAACGAGGATCAAACTGAGTGCCTGCGCCCCGCGCTAATTCAGACAAAGCATATTCTTTGTCAAATGCTTTCCTGTAAGGCCTGTCAGATAACATTGCGTCATAAGCATCTGCAATGCTGAATATTTTAGCAAGTAATGGAATCTTCTTATCTCGTAGTCTCATTGGATATCCTTTCCCATCATACCGCTCATGATGGCAAAGAATAATTGGTTTTGCTAATTTCATAAAATCTATAGTTTCAATTATTGTTGCTCCGATACGCGGATGGCTTTTTATAATCTTCCATTCTTCCTTAGTCAGCTTGTCCGGCTTATTTAGTATCCTTATTGGAATTCCTATTTTCCCAATATCATGTAAAGCACCAAACCGTTTTATTAATTCTATATTTTCATTAGATAAATTCACTTCTCTGGCTATAGCTAAGGCATATTTTTTAACTCTATCTGAATGACCTTGTGTATACGGCTCCTTTGCCTCCATAGCTCTAACTAAAGCTGTTATTGTATTAAAGTAACTCTGTTGAAGTTCATCAAAAAGAAGAGCATTACTTACAGCTATAGCAGCTTCATAACCTATAGTAGCAAGTATTGTTAGGTCGTCCCTTGTAAAGGCAAGTCCGCCAACTTTTTCTTCAACATTTATTACACCTATTGTTTTTGCCCTGACTTTCAGAGGCACACATATGAGCTGCCTTTTTTCTTTTTTGTTCATAATGCTCCTAAATCTAGAAGCTTTGAGCACATTCTTTATAAGAACAGATTTCCCTTCTTTTGCCACCCAGCCGGCAACGCCTTCTCCAATCTTAAACTTAATAGTTTTTATCTTTGTTTTTGTTACGCCCTTTGCAGCTCTTATTCGTAGTTGCTTTGTTTTTTTATCAACAAGCATAATAGATATTTTTTCTGTTAAAGTTTTTTGGGAGATTAATCTAATAATAGTTGTTAGTAACTTTTGTATATCCAGCTGAAGAGTAAGCGTTTCACTGACTCTATGCAGAATCTTTAGTTGCTTTATTTTTTTGTCAAGAGCAATTCTAGTTTCTTCTAATTGCTTCGCGATTTGTTTTGTTTCACTTGTTACTGCTTTTTCAACTTTTACCGTGTCGAGAAGAGTTTTCGTTTTTTCTAGCTGCTCTACGATTTGTTTTGTCTTACTTACTACTGTTTTTTGAATCTTCCCCATGCCCGCTATGATACGTAAATTTCCATTTTTTGTCAAATCTCATTCCCCTCAAGATAATGCAAGAAGTTTGTAGCTCCCAGAATTATATCGTCTCCCTAAAGACCTGCGCGCTGAAGATGCGGATTTCAGTGTCATTATCCTTCCACGCATAAGGAGAGAGACCTGCTTTATGATTGCAGAGAAAGGACAGGAATTCCTCTTTTGACCAGCCTGTTTCTTGAGCAACCTGAGGCAGAAATACTCCCTGATTAAAACCTCTTTTTATTATTACTCCATGTTCGCCTAAATGAAATTCCTCAATATTTTTAATCCTTTTTGGATGAGTTAGAACAGATATCTCTATATCTATTTGTTCTAATTCATCCTCTCTGACAATAGGAAATCTCGGGTCGCCTGTTGCAGATTCAATTGCCATATTCCTGACTGTTTCCCATAGAGGCATTGTGCCAATAATATTTCCTATACAGCCACATAATTGCCCTTTCTTATGCAAAGTTACAAAGACCCCATATTTTTCATTTAATAATTTATCTTCAATTTTAAATGTTGGTACTTTATCTGTTTTGATATAGGTTCCCATAGTCTCCCTGGCAACTTTCAGCAGAATTTGTTTTTGCTCACTACTTAACATTTGCTGTATGAGAACCTTTATAACTCCATTTTTATTGACACACTATTCGCTCTTGTGCTATTAATATAGCTCATTTATGGATTTTTAAAAAGGAGATTTTATGCCGTGCGGCAAGAAAAAAAAGAGACAGAAAATAGCCACGCATAAGCGTAAGAAAAGATTGCGCAAAAATAGACATAAGAAGAAAATAAGATAAATAGTTAGTCCTAGGAGTTATTTATGTATCAGCCAAATATATTGGTTATGAGGAAGATACTGGTAACGGCTATGCTTATTACTAGTATTACTTGTGGTCTCACTGTCGAGGCTTCAAAAGAGAATGTCACAGCTGACACAGATATTTACAGGGAGCTTAAATTATTTAGTGATGTAGTTACAGTTATCCAGTCTTCTTATGTTAGAGAAGCCACGCCGCAAGAGCTTATCTACGGCGCTATCAATGGAATGTTAACAGGACTGGATTCATATAGTCAGTTTATGCCTCCGGACACTTACAAGGAAATGCAGGTAGAAACGAAAGGAGAGTTTGGTGGAATAGGAATTGTCATTGGCATCAGAAATGGCTTATTGATTATTATTTCTCCGATTGAAGATACTCCTGGCTATCGGGCAGGGATTAAAGCGGGGGATATAATTGCCGAAATAAATGGAAAATCCGCGAAAAAACTAACGCTTATGGAAGCTGTGAAAAAATTAAGGGGACCAAAAGGAACAAAGGTCTCTATAGGAATTGCAAGGAAAGGAGAAAAGGAGCTTCTTAACTTTGACATTGTGCGTGAAGTTATAAAGATAAATAGCGTAAAAAATGCTAGAGTATTAGATAACAATATAGGGTATGTGCGGATAGTCCATTTTAATCAGAACGTATTTCCTGAACTTAAAAAAGAAATTAGTTCTCTTTTGGAGAAGAAAATAGATGGGTTAATTGTTGACGTGAGGAGCAATCCCGGTGGGTTATTGATAGCTTGTGTCAAAATAACAGATCTATTCTTACCGAAAGGGAAACTTATCGTTTCTACAAAAGGGAAAAGGGAAGGACAGAATGTAGAATTTCTCGCAAGAAACGAAGCTCTTTATCCCATGGATATGCCATTAGTTGTTCTTATAAATGGCGGGAGTGCCAGTGCTTCGGAAATTTTTGCCGGCGCAATGCAAGACTGGCATAGAGGTATTATACTGGGGACTAAATCATTTGGGAAAGGATCTGTTCAAACAGTCATTCCTCTATCCGACGGATCTGGCATAAGATTGACAACCGCTAAGTATTATACCCCCAACGGACGTTGTGTTGATGAAGTTGGACTCATACCTGATGTTATTCTGGAGATGTCAAAAGAGGAGAAGGTTGAATTATTTAAGGCAAGGATCAAAGCTATTGAAAATAAAGATAAAGCAAAACACTTCATTCTAACTGAAGACAAGCAACTTCAATCTGCAATTAGAATAATAAAAGCCGCCAGGATAATAAGACAAAGTTCAAAGTCGAAATAAGTAAAGTTTGATCCTGTATCCCTTCTATCTTGCTAAGAACTGATTATTTGCAAATATCGAATCAATAACTTGTTTTTATTCCTTTTCCAGCCAGAGCTTTTTTTCACCCACCTCAAACCATAGGGGAAGTAGATTTTATGACTTCGGCTTTTCCGCATTCTCCAGATATATTGACTGTGTTGGGAAGGCAAATTCTATTTGATTTTCTTCAAACTGCTTTTTGATTTCCAGATTTATTTCCTCTGTTGCCTGAAGAAATTTCTCATATTCTGTGTATTTGCACCAGTGTGCTACCAGTATGTTCAGAGAGTAATCCGCATACTCCTTGAAATACACCCAGTACTTCTCCGTTGAAGCATGATTCTTTAAAACGCTTCTTAATATCTCTAACGCTTTTTCCAATTTCTCATAGCTTGTGTTGTATGTAACACCTATTGTGTACATGTTCTTTATGGATTTCCGCTTCTGAATATTATTGATTATGGACTCTGCAACTTTACCATTCGGCACTGTAACCAGTGTGCCGTCTAAAGTCCTTATCTTTGTACTGCGTAATCCAACAGACTCAATCGGGCCATCGTAACCCTCAATCTGAACTCTGTCGCCAATCTGAAAAGGCTTATCAATAAAAATAGTTAGCGCTCCGAAAAAATTAGAGATACTATCCTTTGCTGCAAGCGCAATCGCAACACCTCCAATCCCCATACTGACAATAATGGATTTAATATCGTAATCCATATTATCCAGTATCACTGCTACTGTTATTATCCAGATAAAAATCTTTGCTACCTTTTTAAGAATAGGCAGTAATTGGTCGTCAAGCTTGGATTCTGTCTTTTCAACATAAGGGGACAAATACTCGATAAAAATATCAACTGCCTTAACAAGAAAATAGGCAATATTAACAGCAATCGCTATTTTTAGAATATGTTCTGCTCCCTTTTTTGCAATCTGAGGGATATTAAGAATTTCTACGATTATTACTATCCCTATGGTATACAGCAGGAATGACAGAGGCCCACGCAAGGAATCTATGACTTTACTCATGGTACGCAGCTTGAAATTCTTAACTTTACTAAAAACCTTCTTTAATCTGTTAATTACCATTACATTCAATACCCTGTTTGCAATACCCGCAGCTAGCAGGATGCCAAAACAAAGAATATAAGCGGACACTGAATTGCCCATAAACTGAATTTTAAATAAATTTATTAAACTCATTTCACATCATCTCCTCTCTCATTTAACTATAACCTCATACTCTTGATTTTATCTCAATATTGCCCGGCATTTTCGCATAGCAACTCATCAGAAGAGCTTTTCTCTCAAAATTTTATTTACAAGCTGAGGATTTGCTTTGCCCTTTGTCTCTTTCATAATTTGGCCCACAAGAAAACCTAATACATTCTGCTTCCCCTTTTTGAAGTCATTAACAGGTTTTGGATTTTGCAGAATAATTTTATCAATTATTGAAACCAGTTCTCCCTTATCCGAAAGCTGAACAAGCCCTTTTTCTGACACAATCTGTTTTGCATCTTGCCCGGTACACACCATATCCTGAAATACGTCCTTGGCAATCTTCCCGCTTATTGTCCCATTCTCAATCAAACCAAGCAATTCTCCTAATTGTTTCGGAGACACATTAAGATTGTTAATATCAATCTTCCTATTTTTAAGAACTGCTGAAATATCCCCTGTTATCCAGTTTGCAATCATCTTATAATTAGATAAATCTTTTGTGCAATCCTCGAAATAATCCGCAATCTTTTTATTCATTGTAAGTACTTCCGCATCATAATCAGAAAGTCCATATTCTTTTTTTAATCTATCCCTGCGCGCTTGTGGAAGTTCAGGGAGACTTTGTCTCGTTTTATTCACCCATTCTTTATCAATATTTATCCGAACCAGATCAGGTTCT
This sequence comes from uncultured bacterium, assembly GCA_964437505.1. Lineage (GTDB taxonomy): Bacteria > JAHJDO01 > JAHJDO01 > JAHJDO01 > JAHJDO01 > JAHJDO01. The sequence continues at coordinate 69,476 of CAYTGU010000004.1, read as the reverse complement.
GGAAAATATCTATAATCATGAGCTTCTTCCTTACTTCTCATGGATTCTGTTCTATTAAGAGCTGTATTCCACAGGCGTGTCTCCTGAATTACTCTCTTTTCTTCATCAATCGTTTTTTTCTGACGTGTAATTTCGTACTCAAGAGCCTTCTCGACACCTTTAAATGAATTCATGTTTTTTAGTTCTGTCCTTGTTCCGAGTACACTTTCTCCCACAGGTCTTATTGAAATATTTGCGTCACATCGAAGACTGCCTTCTTCCATATTACAGTCAGAAATCTCCAGATATTCCAGTATTTGCTTCAAAGACACAAGATACTGATATGCTTCCTCAGGAGAGCTTATATCAGGCTCTGAGACAATCTCAAGTAAGGGGACACCGGCTCTATTTAAATCAACTCTGCTTCTTGAATCTTTCGGATTTTCAGAATGAATCAGCTTTCCAGCATCTTCTTCCATGTGAACTCTGGTTATGCGTATTTTTTTTATCTTTCCATCAAGCTTAATCTGAATCCAGCCATTTTCCCCAAGAGGCATATCATACTGCGATATCTGATAACCTTTTGGAAGATCCGGATAAAAATAGTTCTTTCTGTGAAATATACATCTCTCAACAACAGTACAATTAATTGCTAATGCTGTTTTAATAGCACACTGAACTACATCCTTATTCAAAACAGGAAGCACCCCCGGAAGCCCTAGACAAACGGGACATGTTTGCGTATTTGGAGACGCACCAAAATTCGTACTGCATCCGCAGAATATTTTGGTCTTTGTTGAAAGCTGAACGTGAACCTCCAGCCCAATCACTGGTTCGTAATTCATATTGGCTTCCTTTTATGAAAATCTGTGCTTTGCTCAAAAGCATGCGCAACCTGTAAAATTCTTCCCTCATCAAAATAGTTGCCTATAAGCTGCAAACCTATTGGCAGTCCATTCTTGCTAAGCCCGCATGGGAGAGACATAGCAGGCAAACCTGCTAAATTAGTTGGTATTGTAAATATATCAGATAAATACATCTGCAGAGGATCATCTATTTTTTCTCCTATCTTAAACGCAGGAGTAGGAGACGTTGGGGTAACTAAGATATCAAATCCTTTGAAAGCCTTATCAAAGTCCTGCTTAATAAGAGTTCTTACCTTCTGCGCCTTTAAGTAATATGCATCATAATACCCTGAGCTCAGGGTATGGGTTCCAAGCATTATTCTGCGTTTCACTTCTGCACCAAAACCCTCTTTTCTTGTATCCTCATACATACCCAATAAATCTTTATCAACACCCTCCCCCTTTGCTCTGTATCCATATTCAACCCCATCATATCTTGCCAGGTTTGAGCTCGCTTCTGCAGGAGCAATAATATAATATGTTGCAACTGCATACTCGGTATGTGGCAAAGAGACTTCTTCAATAGTGGCTCCAAGATTCTCTAGTTTCTCTATTGCTCCCTTTACAGCCAGTTCTACATCTTTATCAATCCCTTCTATAAAATATTCTTTGGGAATTCCTATTTTAATGTTTTTAATATCCTTATTAAGAAAACTCATATAATCAGGCACATCCATATTTACTGATGTTGAATCAAGAGGATCGTATCCGCTTATTGCTTCAAGAAGCGCAGCACAATCCCAAACATCCTTGGTCAAAGGACCTATTTGATCAAGAGAAGAAGCAAAGGCTACAAGACCGTACCTTGACACCCTGCCATAAGTAGGCTTCATGCCAACTATGCCGCAATGAGACGCAGGCTGACGAATAGAACCCCCTGTATCAGAACCGATAGATAAAACCGCTTGATCAGACGCAACGGCTGCCGCGGAACCTCCGCTGGAACCACCTGGAATAGTATTTGTATCCCATGGATTTTTTGTAACTTTAAAACAGGAAGTTTCCGTAGAGGAGCCCATAGCAAATTCATCCATGTTCGTCTTGCCAAGAAATATCAACCCGTTCTCTCTTAACTTGTTTATTACTGTGGCATTGTATGGAGGAATGAAACTACCGAGCATTTTAGACCCGCATGTACACAAAATGTCTTTAACGCACATATTGTCTTTTACTGCAATTGGAATACCCGTTAAGGGAGAAAGGGCTTCTTTTCCTTTTATTCGTTTATCAGCTTCCTTTGCCTGTTCAATGGCTATATCCCTTGTTAAGGTGATATACGCTCCAATCTGTTTATCCGTTTTGCATATATGTTCATATAATGCTCTAGTGAGTTCTTCAGAACTTACATCTCTATTGATAAGTAACTTAGTAAGTTCATGAGCTGAGAGTGTATGTAATTTCATTATTTATAATGAGTCCACATTCGTACAACTTTCACCGTTTTATATCGTGTTATAACTTGATAAACAAGACGATGTTGAATATTTATCCTGCGGGAATAGGCTCCTTTTAAATCACCTACTAGTTTTTCAAAAGGAGGAGGGGTTTGAAATGGATTCGCCTTTATAATTTTAAGGATAGCTTCTGCTTTTTGGCGTAAGCCCGAAGTAGAAAGCTTTTTGGCGTCTTTTTGTGCCTGTTTTGTATAAACGAGTTTCCAGTTTACCATTCTAACTTCTTATTGCATTTTTTGAGAGGAGTCTCTAATCCTTGTCGAATAGACTCTCTCATTTTTGGAATTGAGAGAAGGTACAATGTTTCATTAATTGCACGCCAATCATCTTCTGCAATCAAAACAGCATTATGCCTTTTGCCTGTAATCTGGATAGGTTCATGAGATTCAGCTGTTTTATCTAACAGTTTATACAGCCCGCTTCTTGCCTCACTTACTGTAAGCATTGTCATTATAATTACCTCCATTTAAAGCGTATCACATAACGTACGTAATGTCAATAATTCCTCACTTTTCCCAAAACGCCGGCGTGAAGATCACGAGAACTGTATAGAGTTCCAATCGCCCGAGGAGCATTAACAGGCTCAGAAAGAGTTGGCCAAGCTGTGGTATCTCCGCATAGTTTCTTGTCGCTCCGACACCATTAAGGCCTGGCCCAATATTCCCGAGACAAGCAATCGTGCTGGTAACCGCAGTAGCCAGGTCAGGGGTAAAGGCAGTCATGATTAACGAGCCTGCAGCAAACACGATGACAAATATCAGTAAAAATACGCAGATATTTAAGACGGTCTTGTCCTTTAGGTACTTCCCGTCGATCTTGACGTGCTTTACCGTCTCAGGACGCATGTAAAGTTGAATTTCCCTAAAGAGAGCCTTGATTGCCACAAATATCCTGATATTTTTAATTCCACCACCCGTGGAACCAGCACAACCGCCAACGAACATGAGAAGAACCAGCAGTATCCTGGATGTCTCAGGCCACAGATTGAAGTCTTTGGTGCAAAAGCCTGTTGTTGTCATGATTGAGGTGCCTTGAAAGAAGGCCGACCTCAGTGATTCGGTAAAGCTTTCATAAGTGCTTCCCCAAACATTGAACGTCAGGATCAGGCAGGCTGTGAGCCAGAAGAAGATGTAAAAGCGAAATTCCGAATTCTTGAAGTACTCGAATGGCTTACCGCTGAGAAGCTTCAGATGCAGCACAAAGTTTGTTCCAGCAATAAACATGAAGGCTATAATCACAATATCGAGATAAACACTGTTATACGCTCCAATGCTGGCGCTTCTCGTGGAGAACCCTCCTGTAGCCATTGTTGCACAGGTATGACACCATGAATCAAACCATGACATTCCTCCAAATCTAAGCATCACAGTTTCGATTAAGCAGAACAGGATGTATGCGCCCCACAGAAGCTTGGCCGTAGCAGTGATACGCGGTGTGAGCCTGTCCTTGGAAGGGCCAGGTATCTCTGCGCGGTAGATCTGCATCCCTGCGACCTTGAGAAACGGCAGTATTGCCACGCATAGCACCAGTACTCCCATACCTCCGAAAAAATGTGTCATTGCTCTCCAGAAAAGTATCCCTCTAGGAATTGATTCGATGCCTGATAACACGGATGCTCCAGTTGTTGTGAACCCGGACATTGTCTCGAAGATTGCTGGAATTGGATCACTAATAACACCCGAGAATATATATGGCAGAGCGCCGAAAATAGCCGCCGCGATCCATCCGAATGTGGCAATGCCGAAACCGTCGCGCCGTGAAAGCTCTATGCTGCCTCGCGTGAGCAACCAGACGATCGCTGCTGTTAAAATTGTAATCAAGCAGCTGATTCCGATGCCGTATTTTGCGGATAGAGGATCACCTGCACCAAAAGAGACCACCAGGCTCAGTCCCAGAGTTATACCTATAACACCAAGCAGATAAGAAATAATGTGAGATACTGCCCGTATGTTCATGCCTACCCTTTATTCTTTTACTTGAAGATTGATTTTAGCTTATTCACCACGTTCGGCAGACAATAGACAGCAAGACGATCATTTTCCCTAAAAACAAATTCGCCAGTTGGAATGAATGCCTCATTGCCACGCCGAACGGCTGCAATAATCATTCCTTTAGGAAGATTTGTTTCGCTGAGACGCACATTGACCTTTTTGCTTCCAGCTTTAATCGCTATTTCCAGCAATTCTCCGGAAATCCGATGAAAAAGTCCGACGTCCACGACATTTTCGCCGTGAACAAACTGGAGTATTGTCCTGATCAGAGCAAGGTAGGGATTGATGATACAGTCAATGAGTCTAAGTTTGCCAATAATGGGAGCATATTCCTGTTTATCTATACGGGCAACAGTAAACCCTGCTCCAAGTTGCTTGGCATGTATGCAACTCACAATATTCATTTCTTCATCTCCCGTGACAGCAACGAACGCGGTCTCAAGATCTGTTCCAAGCTCCTTAAACATTGCACTTTTGGAGGCATCAGCATTGATTACGAGACATTTGTTGAGTAGCTCTGATGCGTATTCTGCCTGAATACGGTCATCCTCAATCAAAACGGTCTTTATAGATGTTTCTTCAAGTAGCTTGGCAAGCGATAATCCAAGGTCGCTACCGCCGGCAATGATTACTTTCCGCAAATTCTGCCGCTGTTCACCCATGACCCAGTCGAGGAAAGAGGCAGTCTCAGCCGGAATGAGAACCACGTACACGTCGTCGCCTTCACTGAAACACGACTTACCTCTGGGAATTTCCAATTTATCTTCGTGGACAAGACCGATAAAGCGCACATTGAGAAACCTTTTATCTTCTTTAAATTGTTCCAGAGGCTTGTCGAGCAAAGGGCTGGCGGACGGTAGCTTGAAACCGACGGCTGTAATCCTACCTCCAAGCAGATTAGTTACTTCAATCGTTCCCGGAAGGCAAAGAACATTGAGAATTTCTTGTGCACACTCTTCGTTGTGATTCACAGCACGGTCTATTCCGAGTTTTTCCAAGTCGACAAGCGGAGAATTAATGTAGCTCATATCTGAGATACGGGCAATGGTACGACATACGCCTGCACGGCGGGCATAATGACAAGCCATGAGATTGACCTCATCTTTCGATGTGACAGCAACAACCACATCGGCCTTTGCAACCTCAGCATTTTCAAGAATATCAGGCGCAGAGCCATTACCTTCTACGAGCAGGACATCTACTTCTGAATCGATATTGGTGAGAACATTAGCATTGTTGTCTATCATGATGACGTCATGTTCCATACTGCAGAACTTACTCGCCAGCTTCTTTCCAGTCCTCCCTGCACCTATGATCAACAGTCTCATATCTACACTTTTCTCCAAATGGATGAGAAGAAGCCTCTAATATACATAACGACTCCTGTTGCAAATAACACAACACAAATTACCTGAGATATTGTTAATCCAAGTAGGATCTGTGGGTTGTCTGCCCGCAGGAATTCTATAAGGAATCTTGATATGGAATATAGAATAAAATACAGATATAATATTTGCCCGTCAAACTTCTTCCAATTTCCAAGTAATAAGAGTATTGCAAATATCAAAAAATTTGTATAGACAGAATATAACTGCGTTGGATGAATATGCATAGCAGGATATATATCCCCTGCTATACTTCCTCCTGGAAATATCATTCCCCATGGAAGATTCGTTGGCTTTCCAAAACAGCATCCATTAAGAAAACATCCAACTCTCCCTATTGCATGACCTAATGCAAGATATGGAATTATATGATCGCAGGTTTTCAGAATAGGCATTTTATTCCTTCTTAAAAATACCCAACCGCAAATAAATGCTAGAATAAATCCGCCATAAAAAACCAGTCCTCCTTTCCAGATCATTACTATCTCAAAAGGATTTGCTCTGTAATATTCTATTTCTGTAAGAACGTATAATAATCTGGCTCCAATTATGCCTGAAATTAAAAAAACCAGTCCAAGATCTGCAACCTTCTCGCTGCTAACATCTGCTTTTTGTGTTGAGCGATTTATGAGATACATTGAACTAAGAAAGGCAACAGCTATCATTACTCCGTATGAATAAATAATTACTGGACCGATTTTAAATAGTATTGGATGCATAACTCATCTCCTGCTTCTTAAAATATTCAACATAAATATTCCAGCACCTATGCATATTGCAGAATCTCCAATATTAAACACGGGCCAGATATGAAAGTCTAAAAAATCAATAACCTCCCCTATTCTTATTCTATCCAGCATATTACTAAGCGCGCCACCTAAAATCAATCCATATGCAATTTTTATCCAAAACCTAGTCTTTTTTGATATATCTTCTTTACTAAAAGAAATAAATACTAATGTTATACATACAAGCACTGCCATGGATATTAAGACAAAAGGAAAGTTTGAATTTGAAAATAACCCAAATGCAATTCCTTTATTTGTAACAAAGGTAATACTGAATATATCTTTAATAACAGATATTTCCTGCCCTAAACAAAGATACCTTGGTATATAGAACTTTATAATCTGATCTATAAGAAATATAGATAAAGCAGAAAAGAAGATTATCATTAAACCTTCTTATTGTTTTTGCTTTCTTCCTGAGACCTGCATTTTATACAATACGTTGCATACGGTACAGCTTTAAGGCGTTCCTGCGAAATTTTATCTTTGCACAACTCACATACACCATAGGCGTTATCCTCTATTCTTTTAAGAGCTCTATCGATCTTAAAGAGTATGGATTTTTCATTAGACATTAAACCCAGAGAAACCTGTCTTTCTATTGTATCAGTCCCTCCGTCTGCCATATGATCAGCGTATCCTGAAAGCTCACCAGCAGCATTCCTCGGAGACTTGTCAAGTTCCTCTTTCCGTATGTGATTAACATCTGCAAGTAACTTTTCTCTTTCTTTTATTAATTTCTTTTTAAACCTATCTAACATACGCTGTTGCATTGTATATCTCCCCCTTTCATTACCTCTGCACACCTACTACATAATTCTGGATGCCGTTTGTTCTTCCCGACTGATTCTTTCCAGTTCCAGCATCTAACACATTTCTCTCCTGAAGCGCGCGTTACAACTATTTTTAATTCTTCCTTAGAATCCGCAGGGAATTGTATGATATTAACTTTTGACACAATAAAAATCAAGGTCAAAGTTTCCCCAAAGTTCTCCAAAAACTCCAGTGTCTCTTTTGTGCAATATATAGTCACTTCCGATTCAAGGGAGTTGCCGATAAGTTTCTTCTCCCGCGCTTCTTCAATTATCTTAAGAACCTTCTCACGAATACTCAATATTTCCTGCCACTTCTTGTGTAAAGAATTATCTATTTTACCTGGATTCGGGAACTCTGCCAGAAACACACTATCATTTTTCTCTGGAATATGTTTCCATATTTCTTCAGATGTAAAGGGTAAAACGGGAGACATTAATCTTGCCATATTCTCAATAATCTCATAAAGCACTGTTTGCGAACTCCTCCTCTGGAAAGAGTCTTTTCTAGCGGTGTATAATCTATCCTTTAACACATCCAAATAAAAAGAACTTAACTCATTTGTGCAAAAATTGCCTAACAAGACATATACTTTGTTGAATGCAAACTTTTCATACGCATCCCCAACACTCTTTATAAGCTCCTGTAGTTTGGAATACATCCATTTATCTATTTCCGTTAGCTTATTGTGAGCAATTCCATTTTTATCCGGACTAAAGTTAGATATATTCCCGAGAATAAAGCGAACAGTATTTCTTATTCTTCTATATACATCAATCATTTGCTTCAGAATATCGTCGGAAATCTTTATATCGTCCCTATAATCTGAAGAACACACCCAGAGTCTTAATATATCAGCACCATATTTGGCTGTTATATCCTGCGGATCAATGACATTGCCAATGGACTTGGACATCTTTTTGCCTTCACCATCTACTACAAAACCATGAGTTAATACACTCTTGTAAGAAGGCTTATTATTTAATCCCATTGATGTGAGCAGAGAGGTTTGAAACCATCCTCTATGCTGATCGCTTCCCTCTAAATACAGATCTGCAGGCCATGATAGATTGTCCCTCTTCTTAAGTACCGCTTCATGGCTCACGCCTGAATCAAACCACACATCAATAATATCTTTTTCTTTTTCAAAACTTGTTTTGCCGCATTTTGGACAGGAGAAATTCCTTGGAATAATTTCTTCTATATCAACTTCAAACCATGCATCAGATCCTTTTACAGAAACAAGTTTAGCTGCATTTTCAATAACCTTTTGGTCCAGTATTGGCTCTTCACAACTCGCACAATACAAAACAGGTATTGCAACTCCCCAGTATCTTTGCCTGGACAAGCACCAATCAGGTCTGTTCCTGAGCATAGCATCTATTCTATTAATAGTGCGGGAAGGAATCCATTTAACCTTCTTTATCGTCTCAAGCGCTCTGTTACGCAGGTTATGCTTATCCACACTCATAAACCACTGAGGTGTTGCTCTGAAAATAACAGGCTCCTTGCATCTCCAGCAATGTGGATAGGAATGTTGTACCTTATCTTCATGTAGCAATAAATTTTTAGACGACAGCTTATCTACTATTTTTGCATTCGCTTCAAATACATTCTGCCCTTTAAGGTCTGAACCCGCTTCTTCAGTAAATTCACCTTTATTATTTACAGGAGAAAGTATTGGCAGATTAAACTTTATTCCTGTCAGATAATCGTCTGCTCCATGTCCTGGCGCAGTATGAACGCAACCTGTTCCCTCATCCATTTCAACATAATCAGCCATCACTACCTTCCCAATTCTATCTAAGAAAGGATGTCTATATTCTATACCTTCTAAGTCTTTACCTTTTAGTATCTTTAAAATCTCATACTTCCCCTTAAGAAATATATCCATAGCAGCAGAAACCAGATTCTCTGCCATGACTAATACCTGCTCTGTGCCATTGATATTTGTCTTAACAAATGCATACTTAAATTCAGGATGAACAGCGACAGCAACATTTGCGGGAATTGTCCACGGTGTAGTTGTCCAGATAAGAATGTATGTTGCAGACTCATCCTTAATTGGAAACTTTATCCATACGGATGGAGAAGTCTTATCTGCATATTCCACCTCTGCCTCAGCCAGCGCTGTTTCACACTTTATACACCAGTAAACTGGTTTTTTTCCCTTATATATGTACTCATTCTTTGCCAATCTCCCAAAAGCCCTTATAATTTCCGCTTCATAGTCGAAATCCATTGTGAGATAGGGATTGTCCCATTCTCCAAATACACCTAATCTCTTGAATTCCTTTTTCTGTCTCTCTATATACTTATTTGCGTAGGCTCTGGCTTTCTTACGGAACTTCACATGGTCAATCTGATGTTTTCCAAGGCCTAATTTTTTAAAAAGCTGATATTCTATCGGCAGTCCATGACAATCCCAGCCAGGAACATAAGGAGCATCAAACCCCTTCATTGTTTTATACTTTACCACTATATCCTTCATAATCTTGTTGAACGCCTGTCCCACGTGAATATCCCCATTTGCGTAAGGAGGCCCGTCATGCAGAATATAAGAAGGCTTTCCTTTATATTTATCCCGTATCTTCTGATAAATATTCTGTTCTTCAAGATTCTTCAATATCTCCGGCTCTTTCTGTGAGAGATTTGCCTTCATCTTGAAACTTGTTTTCGGGAGATTTAATGTGTCTTTGTATTCCAACATATCCTCCTTTTATTTCAATCTCATGCCAAACTCAATAAGTGTCCTGACTAGAAAAGACCGGATAAACATAATTCCTACTAAAGCCACTATAGGAGAAAGATCGAAACCTCCCATTGCCGGCAATATCCTCCGTATAGGCATCAGAATAGGCTCGGTTACTCTATATAAAAACTGCACTATTGAATTGTAGGGATCCGGATTTACCCAGGATATAAGCGCTCTTATGATTATAATCCATGTAAGTATTGTTGATATAGCGCCAATAATCTGAGCTATTGCTATTATGAAATTACCTAAAACAAACATTCCTATTCCCTTGACAATTCCTTTGCCCTATTAACTGCTGCCTTTATAGCTTCACGAAACATCTCTTCGATTCCGTGTTCATCCATAACCTTTAAGGCTGCTTCTGTTGTACCTGCCCTAGATGTTACTTTTTCTCTCAATGCCCTGGCAGGAATATCACTAGTTATGGCTAAAGTTGCAGCTCCCAAAACCGTTTGATAAACCAGTTTTTCCGAATCTTCTTCACCAAGACCTTCTTTCTTTCCTATGTCAATAAGTACCTCCATAATCTTAAATAAATAGCCAGGACCGCTTCCGCTTATAGCTGTAACAATATTCATCTTATTCTCATCAACGCTCAAAGTTATACCAAGCGATTTAAACAGAGACCTAACAAACTGTTTATCTTCGTTGGTACAGTCACTACTAAAACAACACGCTGAAGCTCCCTCTTTTACACTAATACAAAGATTCGGCATGACTCTGGCAACTTTGACACTATCACCTAATACTTTCTTTATATAATTTATCGTGACACCCGCCGCTATAGTAATAACAAGCTGTTTCTCAGAAATCGCGTCTCTTATTTCCCTAAGAACGCCTTCCATATTCTGCGGTTTTACTGCTAGGAGAATATTTTCAGCATTGTTCACGCCATCTTTAATCGAATCAACGATCTCTGTCTTTGAATCCGAGAAGCGCTGAAGTATGCTTTTATCCACATCATAAACAGAGACATCCTCTTCCTTAAGAACCTGTGGAATAATGCCTTTTAATATGGCCATTCCCATATTCCCAACACCAATAATAAAAAGTTTTTTCATTGAGTTTCCTGTAACTTAATAATAGTTCACATCATTATATAGACAGCCTAAAAAATTTCAATAAGGAAATGTATCAGAAGTCAGAGGACATGCTTAATTGGGGAATCCGGATGATTAAAGATTTGAGTGCGGGTTTTTAGAAAAGGTTGATGTTCTATTTTCCCTTATTTCTTTATTTAATACTCTCCACAAATTTAGAGAGAGATGCTTCTCTTTCTTTATCGTTTGAGATAAATTGTATGCCAATATTGCAATCTTTTTCCTTCTGTAAACACCAAGCTATCTTGCCGTTTAATTCCAAATAGTTTTCAGTATTCAACACAGGAATTCTTACCTGGAGTCTTATTTTTTCTTTTATTCTAGGATATGTTATGGCTTTATATCTTGGTAATTTTACACAAATCCCACCAAGACTTACGTCCTTTGTATAACCATGATATCCAATCAGATGTTTTTCCCAATCATCCAATATTCTTAATTCAACACCTATGTCAATAGAAAGCCGTGGATGCTTCCTTTTTTCTAGGCCGTCCCAATTATTCATCACAATCCTTCTCAGAGAGCTTTAGGTTAATTTTAGATATCCTTTTCCCGCTGCGTTTCTCAATACCAATTTTCTCAACAGACATTTTTCACGCTTTCCTTCTTATTAATTTCGTATAAACAGAGCATCGGTGATAGTTATCTGTCGTCAAACAAAATTTCTGTTCCGTTTCTGCTGTCATACTACCAACTCTACTACGATGATGCCCCAGATAATAACACACTTTTACACCGCCCTTGGTTTCTTGATAAAATGGACATCGCAAATCTCCGCAAGACGTTTGCTTTTGTCTGAGGGCGTTTTGCCATTCTTTCACATACATGTCTATCTTTATCCTATCTTCTTGGTCCAGCCTGGCGAATTGCACGCCCAGTCTATATCTATTACTTCCCTTATATTTCTTGGCCCATTCTATTTCTTTAATCCAGACTACACTTGCTGGTGCAAAGATAGAAATGAATTCTCTTTTGTCATAAGTGACAGGCTGGTATATCTCAATATCAAGTTTGGCACCAATAGAAAACGGTGTATCTGCCTCAAACATCAACCCTCCTGCTCCTATATTTTGGGCAATATACTCGATAGGCTCTTCAGCATCTGGAAGTTTACATAAAATAAAAATACTCTTTTTAGCTCTCTGATATTTACGATGTTCCAACCCTTTGAAATCTTTTGTCATGATATATCTCATTACCTCTTAGATAACAAACAAAGCCCTTGCAAAGTAAAAACTATCAAATTCTAAGAAATACTTAGCAACAATGCCAAAAAAAATCTCCTATCATCATGATGAAGCAGTGAAGATAACCCACAGTATATCTGCTTTTGTTCTTCCAATATTTACTACTTTATGTGAATTAGATGACCTGTAGTAAACGCTATCACCTTCTCTCATTATATACTCCTTGTCATCAAGCAACAACTGTACCTCCCCTTTTAAGACTATACCAAACTCCTCTCCCTCATGTAAATTGACACGTTCACCAGTTTTTGCTCCTGGGGCAAGAGTAATAAGCAGTGGCTCCATTTGTATATTTAGCATCCCTGAAGCTAATACCTGACACTGGCCTTTTGAATTCTCCCATGAAAATTTCTTTCTTCCATCCTTTCTGATGAGTAAGAAATCTTTTTTCTCTTCATCTTCAAAAAACGAACCTACTTTTGTTCCTAAAGCAGCACCAATCTTTCTCAATGAGTTAACTGATGGAGAAACAATGTCCCTTTCTAATTGAGAAAGGAAAGCATTGCTTAATCCTACTTTTTGGGCAAGATCACGGAGAGTTAATTGTTTCTTCCGGCGAGCCTTTTTTATCCTACTTCCTAAACTTGCTTCTGGCATCTTTTACCTAAATTCCCTGTGTCTACTATTATAAATGCTACTATATAACTCACTATTTTGCAAGTTTCATTAAGGGCACAAGATATTGTGCCTCTACAAATAAATTTTTATGCCAGATATATGTCTTTGGTAGTATCTATTGAGGTCAAGTCTTTATGCTGCAAATCAGCAGCAGAGTTTGCAAATAACGGACTGATTTCTATTTTGATTTTTGCATTGCCTTTTTCGTCAAACGGGATATTAACTCCTGCTTCTTTGAGCCAGCGTGCGCATCTATTCATATAGAGCTGTCTTCCACTTTCAACAGAATCTACGCCTGTTAAACTTTTTATTGGAGAGAATTCATCCTCGCGTATAACTTCCATGTTTGTAACATTCCCAGCAAACTTCAATGCATCAAAGATAAATGTTTCAAATTTAATTCCATTCTTGTTCTTCGGCTTAATATACTCACCGCTATTATTCACATAAGGTATATTCTTTTCTGCTATATGATACGGAAGCCCTATCCCTTTCTCAGTAAGAGACTTTACGAATTCTGTATTTAATATATGAATTGCTATGCTTCCTGCATTAAATTTCAAAGACCCATCTTTATCTTTATCGCGCATATGCTCTTCCGGTAAATCGCTATATTCAATAACCACATATTTCTTATCCATTGTTACAACTGCTCCGACTTTCTCTGAAGGAACAATCTTAGGCGTTACCTTATTCGACATCTGAGCACCTGCTTTTACATGATGACCTATAAAAACAGGATCTAATACCTTAACAATAAGATTGTCCACCTGAAAGTAACTTATATATTCAATACCCTTTTTCATCATCTCATCAATAGCTCCGCTGTCCCTGAGAGCGAGCAAAGCTCCACCATGTCCATTTGGACTCTTGGAAACTTCATGCTTTGAACCCATAAGAAACCTGCCATCTTTATTTATTGCAGGAAGCATTCTTTGAGAAAAAAAACGCACCTGATCTTTATGCATACCAAAATATTTATTATCTTCAAAAAATTCTATTGTTTGCCCATGAAGCGGCTCGCTCGTCATGATGTACCACATAAGCTTAACATCATATTTCTGCTGTGCTTTAAGTATCTTCTCTGCATGAAATTGAAATATGCTGCTGGAAGATATCGGGCCAATAGGATACGCACCCTTTGGCCCTTTAAATCCAAGCCTTGTCCCTTGTCCTCCTGCGACAACAAAGCAAGCCACTTTACCATCTCTTATGCATTGCTCACCTATCTCTCTTGCCTCTCTCTGATGCAGTATCTCATGTTCGGTTCTTGGAATTTTAATAATCTCCGGGCTTTTTATATGCCCAAATTTTGTAGGAATTTCCCTCTTAGCTGAGTACTGGTTAATTAATTTGCTCATAAGTTCAAAATCAATACTCTCAATACTCTGAAGAAGCTCTTTGCGTTGAATATCGCCCAACTGTTTCCACCATCTAAGAACGTGTTCCTGATTATAATTTTCCAACTTGTTTTTTATCTTATTCATGTTCATTTAATTCCATTTTATCTTTATACAACAAACGTTGACATAACCAATTCTATATGCTAGATTTTAGCATAACGCTAGATTATTCTAGCATACAAAAAAATAAGGAGCAATTATGAAAAAAATTTTGGTAATTATGTTTACATCCTTGTCACTTTTACTATGCTTAGGAGGATGTTCAACACTTAAAAAATTCGCAATGGATAGAAACCACGAAGACCATATAAAACAAGCCCAGATGGCTGCAATTAAGGGAGAAAATATTCCCTTGGAAAGACCTGTTGATGATATAATATTTGTGGAACCTAGTGCAGAGAAAAAAGCAATATTCCCTGATATTCTTTTTATTTATGACAGTTATCGTCTGAAAAAAAATGCAGCCCCTATATTGGAAAAAGTTGCTACACGATTAAAGAAACATATAAATCTGCATCTAATGATTGAAGGACATTGCGATGAACGAGGCTCTAGGAAGTATAATCTTATACTCGGAGAACAAAGAGCCTTGAGCGTGCGCAGATATCTGACAGGTTTAGGGATCTCTCCATCAAGGTTACACACAATAACCTATGGAGAAGATAAACCTTTTGATACCGGACATAATGAAAAGGCTTGGACAAAAAACAGAAGAGCACATTTTCTAATTTCTCAATAACAGAAAAATCCTTTTATGAAAAAATTCAGCCTGTTCAGTAAAATTCTGCTATTCACTGTTCATTGCTTACTGTTTACTGTTTTTTTATCAGGCTGCCTGATAACTAAAATAGCTACAAAAGAAGATGTTGGCACAATACAAGAAAGTCAGGTTGGACTAAGTGAGCAGATTCTCTTATTAAAGGATGAAACAAGTAAGATACATGGCTCTCTGTCAGAAAAAGACAAACAAGTTCGCGATCTTAAGGAACAAGTTGAGCTGTTTTGCACTCAATTTAGAGACCAATTAAATAATAATAGTATTAATACAAATAAAAATATTACGTCTCTAAGTAATAGTATTGCCTCTATTCAAAAACAGATAGACGAGCTAAAGACTGCATACAAAAACCTGTTGAGAATACAAAAGAAAGATAAGCAAAACTTTAATAAAAAAATTGAAATAGTGCTTGACGAACTTTTAAAGGAAATCGGGAAGATAAAAAAACAAATAAATATTTTAGCGCCCGATACTGTTAAATTAAGCACTGAAGAATTAGAGGATGGAAAATATTACATTGTTCAGAAAGGTGATACCCTAATTGAAATTGCTGTTCGTTTTGGGATTCCTTTCAGAACAATTATTCAGGCAAACAACATTGAAGACCCTGACTTTTTATCTATTGGGCAAAAACTAATTATTCCCAGATATGACGAATAAGACAAACTTCAACTAAAACAAACAAAGGAAATAAATAAAATGTTTTTCTCAGGAATCAGTGATGAAGCAGGCAAACCCATAGAGACACAGATAAAGGCGCATAAAGAACTTGGATGGAAATATCTGGAAATTAGGAATGTTGATGGAGAGAATCTAACGCTTATGCATGATTCTAAGTTTGATGAAGTGTATGAGAAAGTCAATGATGCCCAGATGAAGGTATCATGTTTTGCAGGCTGTATAGCTAATTGGGCAAGATATATAACCGGTGATTTTCAACTGGATATAGACGAGTTGAAAAAGGCTATTCCACGCATGAAAAAATTTGGGACAAAGTTTATCCGCATTATGAGTTGGCCGAATGATGAGAATAATCCTGTAAGCGAGATTGAATGGAAAAAGAAGGCCATTGAAAGATTAAAGGAACTTTCAAAAATAGCAGAAGATGGAGAGATTGTAATGGTACATGAAAATTGCAATGGATGGGCAGGAGAAAAACCTGAGAACTCCCTAAAAATGCTTTCGGAAGTTAATTCTCCGTCGCTAAAACTTGTTTTTGATACAGGAAACACTATAGCACACGGACAGGATGCTATGTATTTCTATTCAAAAGTGAAAAAACATATTGCGTATGTACATATAAAGGATGCGATTACCCTGCCTGATGGAAAATTCCAGACTACCTATTGTGGAGAAGGGCATGCTTATGTTCCAGAAATTCTTCAGGATTTAAAAAACAACGACTATGAAGGCGGTATCTCTATTGAGCCTCACCTTGCAGCCGCAGTTCACCTTGGTAAAGAGGCAACTAGCGAGGAGGCTTATAAAACCTATATTACATACGGCAGGAAGCTTATAGAAATAATAAATAAGCTAAAATAACATTTCTATTTTAACCTGTAAATTTTAATCAGGCTTAGTTACAGCAAGATCTCCTGCAAAAACTTCAGCCTTTCCAATCTCTCTTAAGAGTAATAAAAAGCTGAGCAGAATGTCGCCTTTTAGCTGATTTATTTTTAACCTACAAACTGTATAGTCATGATGAGCATCATTAAGTTTATTGATATCACTCATACTAGCGTTATATAGACTCTTTTGTGCTTTAAGATTTTTTGAGATAAAGAAAAGTTTTTCTTTTTGGAGACAAAGTTCTATTTGCAGATCTCTCAATTTCTCATGGACATCTACAACCTGTTTATAGATTCTTTTCTTAAGCCTTTGTATTTCAAGTTGAGCAATCCTTACTTGCACTTTCGCCCTTTTAATTTGTGATTTCTTTAAACCTCCTTCAAATAAAGGAATATCCAATGTGAGACCTACAGTAAAATTATCTGGTTCCTTTGTGGATTGGATAGGAGGATAATATTTGGTTTCCAAGAATAGCTTAGGCCACGCTTCCGCACATGCCTTTTTTAGGTTCGCCTTTTTTGCCTTTAGATTACACTCAGCTATCTTATAATCTAACCTATTAAGAAATGTCATCTTAAAGCAATCTTTAATATCTTTATATTCCTCTATCAACGCATTCCACCAAAAATAGTCTATGTCCTCTATCTCTATAGTGCTATTTATGTCAATACCCATAGCATGGTTAAGTGAAAATCCGCTTATTTTAAGTTCGGAAATTGCTTTTGAGAGAGCAATTTGTGCCTGACGTATCTCTGCCTCAACACTTACTACATCAATTTCAGGAACAAATCCCTCCTCGCTTCTCGCTTTTACTATCTTTAAGCGTCTCTCTTCCTCTGCTAATACATCCTTAGCCAAAAGACATATTTCTTCACACTGGTCCCTTTGAACATAGGCGGAGATTGTATTGTGAATCATATCTTGACGAATAAATCTTCTTTGCCATTGAGAGGATAGATACTCTTTCTCTGTCTTTTCTATAGCAAAAGATCTTCTTCCTTTATTAAATATCTCCCACTTTGCATTAATATTACTTGAATAAGAATAGTCCATACTTTTCTCATCAAGAGGACATTCAGCTAAAAGAGATATCTTTGGCCAATATGCAGCTCGATATTCGTTCGTCCATTCTTGCGCTTCTCTCTCTTTTTCCTCTCCAATCTTTACATCAAGTGAATTTGTCAAGGAAATCCTGATACACTCATGGAGACTCAGCTTATCTTTTGTATCACGCCCTTGTGCTATTGGACTATCTACAAAGACATATATTAAACTCAACAGGCAAATTAATACTATTTGCATCAGTCTACCTTAAACAATAGTTTTAAAATCGAACAACGTCTGATTATAATTTTAACTTCCGCCCGCGAGCCGACTCTGATAGGGAAAGGAGATTCTGTAATCCATGCCACTGCTTCAACATAGTTTTCCCCATTCTCTAGTTTCGGATAATTCTTAATCTCAACAATCTTGCCTATGCCAATGCCGTGCCTCCGATAGTAAAATATCTGACTATAAATTTTGACCTTCTGACCAATCTTAACTTCGCTACTATCCTCTTCTTTAATCCACATGCGCAGAGCTTTTTCCTCAGAACTAGCCAGAAGCACAAGTTTTTTGCCCATATCCACCGCATCCCCAACCTCAACGGGTATCTCCTCTACCGTACCCGAAAGAGGAGCAATAATTACCAGAGCATCCGCCATCCTCTGAAGAGCAATCATATTTTGTGCTAATATATTTATCTTTAACTCTGCTTCTTCTCTATCTTTTGCTGCCACATACCCTTTATCAGAAAGTCGGCTCAGCCTGTCAAAATCTATATTAGCCAGTTTTAATCTCTCCTTTAATTGCGCTATCATCTCTTTAGTCTGTCCCTTATCCTTCAAGCGCATAAGAACTTGCCCTTTTTTTACCTTTTCTCCAACTTCCACTAAAATTTTATTTATTACAGTATCCTTGACTGTGGCTTTTATCTCTATTTTAGGATATGGTTCAAAAAGACCATGAGCAGGTACTGCCTTATCTATCTTGCCCAACCAGAGCAAAAGACCAATAAGGACAATAAATAGAAATATAACTATGCCAAATAATGGGAATAGCTTGAGGATTTTTTTAGTGCTTGGTTTTCCTATATGTTTCTTTTTTTTATTCATTTATTGACTGAGCCTCACATAGTTCCCTGTAAAGGTTGCCTCTTGAAAATAATTTCTCATGTGTTCCCATCTCTAAAATTCTGCCATTTTCCATTACTACGATCTTATCCACATGTAATATCGTAGCAAGCCTATGCGCGATGATAAAGGTCGTTCTTCCACGTGATACATTCTCCAATGCCTCCTGTACAACCTTCTCTGCACGAGAATCAAGAGCAGAGGTTGCTTCATCAAAGATGAGTATGCGCGGATTGCGCAGGATAGCCCGCGCTATAGCTATCCGCTGACGTTCGCCAACTGATAACCCTCCGCCTTTCTCCTGCAATTCCGTCGCATAGCCTTTTGGCAAACGTATAATAAAATCATGCGCATTGGCAATCTGAGCTGCAGAGGTAACCTCCTCTTGAGTAGCATCGCGCCGACCATAGCGTATATTCTCCATAATGGACCCGCAGAATAAGAATACCTCCTGAAGTACTATGCCTGTTGTCTCTCGTATAGAGCGCGAATCAAGCTTTGCAACATCATGACCGTCTAAATATATTTTCCCGGCAGTAGGTTCATAAAACCTCAAAAGAAGGTTCATTATGGTGCTCTTGCCACAGCCGCTTGGTCCAACTAACGCCGCCACCTCTCCGGGTGAAACCTCAAAAGAAATGTCTTTAAGTACAGGTACCTTATGATCATAGCTATATGATACATTGTCAAAAGTAATATGTCCTTCAATTTCCTTTAAGCACGTTCCTTGCCGTAACCTTTTCTCTTCTCCTTCAATATCCAAAACCTCAAAGACCCTATCCACTCCAGCCATTGCCTGCTGAACTATACTATTTAGCGAGCTAAGCTGAACAATGGGAGAATAAAGCATCCCTGTATAGCTTAAGATTGCAGTAAGAGATCCCAAGCTCATAGACCCTTTTATCACGCTGTATGCTCCGAAGTATAAAATTGTGCCCGTACCGATACCGGCAAGAGCATCAGCGATCATCCATAGATATACACCTAACATACTAGTGTTAAGCTGATATCCAAAGAGGTTACGAGTATGTTTGTTAAATTTATTACACTCATGTCCTTCAGCGGTAAAAGACCTTACCACCTTAATACCGGATATGGTCTCGCTTAGATTACCGCTTATCTGCGAAACTTTCTCTCTAACTAAAAGAGAGGAATCCTTTATTCTCTTTCGATAGTAAAAGAAAGACCATGCATAGAAGGGCAGAACTAAGAGCGCGATCAAGGTAATTCTTGCGTTAATGTAAAACATGACCGCCAAGGCCATGATCAGGGTGAAGACAGGTAGTATCAAGGTCACTACTCCCGAGATAAAGAGCTGTTGAATAGCGCTTACATCAGTCATAACACGGGTCAATATTTCACCTACCCTTTTCTTATCATAGTATCTCATAGAAAGATACTGGAGATGACGGAATACTTTATTACGAATGTTGAATATAGCCTTTCCTCCTACGTAATAGACAAGATAATGGCTTAAGAAAAAAAAGACCTGTCGGAAGAGATATACTAATGCTATACCCAGCAAAATTATGAATAGAAGTTGAAAATTCTTACCTATGATCACCTCATCAATCACTAACTTTGTAAGCCATGGTATAGTTAATGCCATGATTGCCATTGCAATGAGGCACAAGGAGGCCATTACTTCTAACCTCCAGTATGGCTTTAAGAAGATGATAAGCAAACGGGAAAAATTAGATTTCTTCATGCTTGATATTAAAAAGCAATAAGCGTGCCAAACATAGAAAAAACTCTCTAATTATCGGTAACTATTTACCGCTCAAGATGTTACAAAAATGCAGAAAATATGGAGTGACTAAAGTGTAGGATTTCACTGTCTCATATTTTATACTGAATTATAAGGAAAGAATTGCTATCCTTTTATGAGGCAAGATATTACGAGAATTCTCATTTATGAGACATTTATATCATCATTGAAACACAAAACTACTTCTTTATTCCTAGTCGGGTGAGTTTTCGATAAAGAGTAGCACGGCTAACCCCTAAGACAGAAGCAGTCTTGCTCATGTTCCTGCCAGCGATTTTTATCGCACTCATGTACATCTCTTTTTCAGAGGCTAAGACCTTTTCCCTTTCTTTAGATAAAGGATCTCTTTGTTTCGCATGGCTTATCTTAGAAGGACTATAAAGCAGTGTTTCCCTCAGGTTATCGGAAAGATGCTGCCAGGATATGAAGCCTTCCTTTTCTACACCAAAGGCATGTTCAACCATATTTCTTACTTCTCGCGCATTACCCGGCCAACTATAGAGAAGAAGACGTTCCATTAAAGCAGGTTCAATTCCATTTATTTTTCCTCCCATTGTTTCATTCAAATGAGAAATAAAAAGGTTTAAGAGAAGAGCTATGTCTTCAGGCCGTTCTTTAAGAGAAGGAATCTTTATCTGAGTAACACTTAGCCGATAATAGAGATCATCACGAAATTCTTCTTTTTCTATCATCTCTATAAGATTCTTGTTTGTATCGGCAATAACCCTTATATCAATGGGAATTTCCTTATTACTACCAACGCGGGTGATGGTTCTATTCTCTAATACACGTAAAAGCCTTGATTGTAACTCAAGTGGCATATCTCCTATCTCATTTAAGAGTATTGTGCCTCCATCAGCAGCCTCAAATTTTCCTTGTGCTCCTTCTTTCTTTGCTCCAGTAAAGGCACCCTCTTCATAACCAAATAATTCGCTTTCAATAAGATCCTTCGGTACAGATGCACAGTCTACGACTATAAAAGGTCTATCTGTTCTCTCGCCAGCATTATGTATGGACTGCGCAAACATCTCTTTGCCAGTTCCGCTCTTACCCTCAATTAACACATTGATAGAAGTCTTTGCTGCTTTTTTGGCAATGGCAATAGCCTTCTGGATAGCAGGATTTTTTCCTACTATGTCCTCAAACCTGTATTTAACTTGATTTGCCTTTTTTATAACTTTCCCCTTATTACTGACTTTGTGAAACCTCGCTAGCATACCAATAGGCTCATTCATATTGGAAAGGAGCGGCTCCAAATATACAGTCGCTTTAAAAGAGTGTGTGGACGTATTGATACTGAACAGCATCTCCTCAGGTATTTTTTTGCCCACTTCCAATAATTTGACTAAAGAGGGTTCTATTTTAAGCAGATTTTCAAAAGGCTCATTGAGTTGCGCGTAATTATCAATATCAAACATCTTAAGAGCTTGCAAATTGATTTGTTTAATGTAGCCGTGTCTTGTCATTATCAATAATGCATCATGCGCCTCTTCAAAAATCCTTTTAATCAGTTGCGTATAGGCTCCCAGTCGTGGCTGAATCCTTTTTAGTCTCATTTCTCTTTCCATAAAGAAGACGGTACTGGTAAGAAGGGTCTTCAAATGAAACATATTGCTGCCTGCTCCTAAAGCTATCATCCCCAGGACTACCTCTGCTTTTCCTTTGCTATTAAATATTGGCGTTGAGGCTGTATTGAAGATATGTAAATCTTGACAAAAGTGTTCAAATCCACACACTGCTACAGACGCCTTCTGTTGCATTGCAATAGCAATTGCATTAGTCCCTGCTGATTCTTCTGAGAAATCAGCTCCTTCCTTTATCCCTAAGCCCAACACTATGTCCAAGACACTTTTATCCCCATCTATATACATCAGCACTCCCTCACAGCTAAAAAGACCCATAAGAATATTCATATGCGGACTATTTGCCTTAAGTCCACTTATATAAGGAATAATTGTATCAATAAATACACGAGCAGATTCCTTTTTTGCTTTAAGAATATCACCATCTTCTATCCTGAGTTTGCTTTTGTAAGGGTTAAGTCCTATCTTGCGGCATCTTATCCATGAGTCTGCAATGATTGAGTCTACGAATTTACTTGCCCCGAGACCAGTATCTATATACCTCTTCCAAGCATTGAAAACACCCGTAAATTTATCGTTTTCATCTTTTAACATTGTTTTATTCTCCTGAAATGCTGTCTATTCAAAATACTACCTTTCTCCTAATATTTCTACCGCTTTTTGTAACTGAGGATCCATTGACTCAATCTGTTCTTTCATTGATTTTTCATACCATGAGTCGGAAATTTTGATTTCTATATCAGGTTGGATACCTTTACCATCGATTAAGCTGCCATCAGGAATATAATATTTGGCAATAGTTAAACTAAGAGCTGTTTTATCAGGCAAATAGAAAATGCCTTGTACTGATCCCTTTCCAAAACTGGTTGCTCCTATTATAGTTGCGCGCTTATTACACTGCAGGGCGCCAGCAACGATTTCCGCTGCGCTGGCACTGCCTTTATTTATTAATACAACTAATGGCAAGCGGATATCTTCTTTGCTTTCTGTTGCTCTATATGTCTTAGTTTGCCCTTTACTCCGTCCCTTCGTTTTTACTATTAAACCTTTAGATAAAAAACAATCTGAAATCTCTACTGCCTGATCAATAAATCCGCCCGGGTTATTTCTCAGATCTAAAATAAGAGACTTCGTCTCTTTTCCATCTAAACTATTTATAGCCTCCTTAAAACTCTTTAATGTTCCGTTTCCAAAATTTACAATTCTAATATATCCAATATTATCGTTTATTAATTTATAATAGACTGATTTAAGTTCTATAATTTTTCTAACAATTTCAAAATGCAAAAGCTTTTGGTCTTCCCCGCGTTCTATATGCAATGAAACTTTTGTCTCTTTTTCTCCTCTAAGCTTTTTTACTACTTCTGGCAATGACCAGCCAATACAACTTATTCCGTCTATTTTTACAACAACATCACCGGGTTTTATACCAGCCTTATCTGCAGAAGTACCTTCTATAGGTGAAATAACTATAACCCTATTATCCCTTATTCCTATAACTATTCCCAGCCCTCCGTATTCTCCTTTTTCGAACACCTTCATCTCATCATATGCTTCTTGAGATATAAACTGACTATGCGGATCCCCAAGACTCTTAACCATACTATCAACAGCACTATATATAAGTTCTTTGGAATCTGTTTTATCTATGTAGCGAGATTGAATAATATTAAAAGTTTTTAGGAAAATTTTTGTTCTTTTATACTCGAGATTTGCAAAATTCTTCCACAGGTTTCGACCTCCATAAATCAATAGAACAACGATTAGAAGATACGTCAATTTCTGAAGATATCTTGGATTGCGAAATCCGTCTTTCTCAGTCAATCTTATTTTCTCCCTAAGATAGTCAAAATAAACAAGCCTCCTGCCCACAAAGTATTCGTAGCACAGGAGGCTTTAAAAATCACGTATCACTATTCTATAATAGCTAAGATGTCTTCCTCTTTCATTATCAGATGTTCTTCTCCATCAATTTGCACTTCTGTGCCTGCATATGATGAAAAAATAACTTTGTCGTCTTTTTTAACACTCATTGATTGTTTTTTCCCATCTTCCAGCATTTTTCCACTGCCAACAGCTATAATCTTACCCTTTTGTGGTTTTTCTTTAGCTGTATCAGGAAGAATAATACCTCCCTTTGTCTTATCCTCAGCTTCCAATCTCTTTACAATAACCCTGTCTTCTAAAGGCACCAAATTCATATTTTTCTCTCCTTATGATTTTATGGGGACATGGCAAACCATGTCCCCATATTAATCTGCTATTCTTTTAATACATTCCTCCGCCCATACCACCCATACCGCCTGGCATACCGCCGCCACCGGCAGGCATTGGAGGCATCTTTTCCTTTTCAGGAATATCTGTTATAAGCGCCTCTGTTGTAAGCAACAGTCCTGCAATGCTTGCTGCATTCTGAAGAGCTGTTCTTGTTACCTTTGTTGGATCCACAATACCTGCCGCAAACATGTCTTCATACTTATTATCTGCCACATTAAACCCAACATTTTTATCTTTTTTAAGAATCTCCTGAACAACAATAGCTCCTTCTGCTCCAGCATTACTCACAAGCTGTCTTACTGGTTCTTCAAGAGCACGCTTGATGATGTTAAGCCCAATAGCTTCGTCTCCCTTCAGTGCCATTTTCTCGAGACCAGATATGCATCTAAGCAAGGCAACTCCGCCGCCTGCAACTACGCCCTCTTCTACAGCAGCTCTGGTTGCATGAAGCGCATCTTCAACTCTTGCCTTCTTTTCCTTCATCTCTGTCTCTGTTGCAGCTCCAACATTAATAACTGCGACTCCGCCGGCAAGCTTTGCCAGTCTTTCCTGTAGCTTTTCCTTATCATAATCTGATGTTGTATCTTCTATTTGTGTGCGAAGCTGAGATATTCTTCCATCTATATCGTTTCTTTCTCCTGCTCCCTCAACAACAGTTGTGTTCTCTTTGTCAATTGTAACGCGCTTTGCTCTTCCCAGATCGTTTAGAGTAATACTCTCTAATTTGATTCCAAGATCCTCGGAAATGACCTTGCCTCCGGTAAGAATAGCAATATCTCCAAGCATTTCCTTTCTTCTGTCTCCAAAACCAGGAGCCTTGATACACGCACATTTCAGAGTACCTCTAATCTTATTCACAACCATTGTTGCCAGAGCTTCTCCTTCAACCTCTTCAGCAAGAATTAAGAATGGAGTACCTGATTGCGCCACTTTTTCTAATAATGGTAACAGCTCTTTCATATTAGAAATCTTCTTTTCATGAATAAGGATATATGGATTTTCAAGAATAACTTCCATTCTTTCCGCATCAGTTACAAAATAAGGAGACAAATAACCTCTGTCAAACTGCATGCCTTCTACTATGTCCAGAGTTGTCTCCATTCCTTTTGCTTCCTCAACTGTGATAACTCCATCTTTACCAACCTTATCCATAGCGTCTGCTATTATGTTTCCAATCGTGGAATCATTATTTGCCGAGACTGTAGCAACCTGAGAAATTTCTTTTTTATCTTCGACAGGCTTGCTCAATCCTTTAAGACTTTCAATAACGTTACCTACTGTTTTTTCAACTCCTCTCTTAAGAGCCATCGGATTTGCGCCTGCTGTGACATTCCTGAGTCCTTCTCTATATATTGATTCCGTAAGTAAAGTAGCTGTTGTGGTTCCATCGCCTGCTACGTCAGAAGTCTTTGATGCAACTTCCTTTACCATCTGAGCACCCATATTCTCATATGGATCTTCCAGTTCAATTTCCTTTGCAACTGTAACACCATCTTTTGTAATTGTTGGAGATCCAAATTTCTTGTCTAATACAACATTCCTGCCCTTTGGCCCAAGTGTTACCTTTACAGCCCTACTAAGCTGCTCAACACCGCTTAAAATTGCCTTTCTTGCTTCTTCGTCAAACTTCAATTGCTTTGCCATCTTTTGTTACTCCTTTCTTTATGTTTTTGTCCTTAGCCCTTAAAAATTCCCATTACATCTTCCTGCTTCATAATTATGTATTCTTCGCCGTCAATCTTTATATCTGTACCTGCATACTTACCAATGAGTATCTTGTCTCCCTTTTTAACTTCCAGAGAAACTAGCTTTCCTTCATCTGTCTTTTTCCCCTCTCCTGCGGCAATAACCTCTGCTTTCTGCGATTTTTCTTTAGCTGTATCAGGAACTATTATACTTCCTACCTTGTCTTCTTCTTCTAATCTCTTAACTAATATCCTGTCACCAAGCGGCTTAACTGTCATGTTTTTCACCCCTCCTTTCCTCTAATTTTTAGCACTCTCACGTTTAGACTGCTAAAAATAGCAACTTTCTCTACCCATGTCAAGAAGAAAATAGAAAAAAATGAAAAAATATTAAACTTCATGGCTACTTTCCTATACAAAATTTTGAGAATATCCTATCCAGCACTTCATTATTCACTATTTCTCCTGTTATCTGGCCAAGAGAATCCAGAGCGCTCTTCAGGTCAAGAGAGACAAACTCTTCAGTTAATTTTGTTCTTGTCATAGTGTAAACGATGTGATCCAAGCTCCTTTGCGCATCTAAGAGTGATTCCTTGTGTCTCATGTTAATACATACAGAGGACTGGCGATGCTTAAACTTAGATAATATTGTATCAAACATTGTGTTTTTGAGCTCATCAGTCCCAATTTCCTCTTTTGCAGATATTTTCAGAATCATCCCTTTAGGAACAAGTTTACGAATATCAGATATCTTTGTTTTAGAGGGTAAATCTATTTTATTAAACAGTACAATAGTATGCCTTCCTTTAACAAGTTCAAACAGTTTCTTATCATTGGAATCAATCTTAGTGCTTGCATCCAGCATGAAGAGTATAAGGTCAGCCTCTAAGATTTTTTTCTTGCTTCTGGCAATGCCTATTTTTTCCACAATATTGCTTACAGGCTGTAAGCCGGCAGTGTCTATTAAGATAAAGGAAAGTCCTTGTATATAAATAACTCCCTCTACTGTGTCCCTTGTAGTTCCGGGAATATCTGTTACTATGGCTCTCTCTTCTTCCATAAGCGTATTCAGAAGACTGGATTTCCCAACATTTGGTTTGCCGACAATAACCGTCCTTACTCCATGCCTAAAAATCTCCCCCTGATCAGCAGTGTCAATTAAAGACTCAATCTTCTTCTGCATCTTTTTAACTGAAGATAGTATTGAATTTGTGCTCATTGAGTCAACTCCATCTTCAGGAAAATTAAGCAGTGCCTCTATACGCGCCAGCAGATCAAGCAGTTCCGCACGTAAATCTTTTATTTTAATGGATAACCTGCCTGACAGCTGCTGCGCTGCTAATCTCAATCCTTTTGACGACATGCTTCTTATCAAGTCTATTACTGACTCAGCTTGTGACAGGTCTATTCTGCCGTTTAGAAACGCCCTTTTAGTAAATTCGCCTGGCTGCGCAGCACGCGCGCCATGTCTTAACGCAAGCTCCAAAATAGACCTTAAAACTAAAACCCCGCTATGGCAATTAATCTCAACAACATCCTCTTTTGTGTATGAATGAGGAGCCTTCATTATGGAAACCAGCACTTCATCAAGCAGAGTCCTATTCTTTTTAATATGTCCAAGATGAAGTGTATGAGATTTTTGGCTTTCTAGATTTATATTTTTTTTGGGCTTAAAGATTTTCGAGGCAATCTTTATTGCATCTGGCCCGCTCAGCCTTATAATTCCTATTCCACCCTCGCCAAGTGGAGTTGATATTGCTGCTATTGTATCATTAACCATAATTCTTGCATAAAACTAAGATAATTTTTATTAATATAGTCTGTTTAACTGACCCAATTTGACAAAATATAGTCACTTAGTCAATAGAATTATTCTGGATTCCTCGACCAAGTCGAAAAATGACAAAAAGATTGCTTCGTTTGATAATTGTCAGAATTAGCAAAAAAATCGCTGCAGTAACGGCAGGACCATGGCAGATTGACTTACTGCCCAGATAAGACCGGTTAGCACGACAAGGCGCAGTCCTCCGAGTATATTTTCCATCGATTCGTTACTCTGGCGCGTTGCCCCAATCTGGAACATCCAGCATTTCGCCATCCTTCAGCGCGGATTTGTGCGCCATTACACCCATGGCCATGTAGCGGGATGCCTCCCAGGCGTTTATGGCCGGAATTCGGTTCTCCGCAATTGCACTGACAAATTCATGAACCAGGTAAGGATGTGATCCACCGTGACCTTTGGGTGTGAAATCCATGTTCTTGACATCTTCGGCTGACAGCGAGTGATCTTCGGCCATCATGAATGCCTCTGTTACCTCGTGTGGCAATTCATCCCGCATTTCTTGAGGAGTTAGTTCCTGTTCGCCGTGTTCGGGTGTTTGGTCAATTGGCAGATCTTTCCCGCGCCTGGTCCAGTACCATTTATCATCACGCCAGGTTCCACAGGTACCAAACACATTGATCTTGTACCCATGGGAGGTTATTTCACGGTACTCGCGGACAGTGAACACGGACCCATTACTCATATGAAAGAAACCAGTCTCATTGGCGAATGACCCGCCTAATGCCCCGTCTGTTTTTTCGAAGTGATCATCGTATCCTGTCGGTTTAACCCCGATGGCCGATACTTTGAGAGCATGTGCTTTCATGACGGACACTGGTCCCGAAACGGAATGTGTGGGATAGTGCATGGGGCCGGGTACAATACCTTTGTCGAGGTACTTCTCTTTTAGTATGCGCGGCCATTTTGAGCCAATGGTACTTGCCGTGCGATGCTCGTACACTTCGCGGAGGCTACAGCCCCAGGCACCGCTGTAGTCGTGGGCATACTCAGCATTTGCCGATATGAAAGTGCCAAAGTTCCCCGCAGCCGCCTGCCGTCGCATGAACATGACCTCTGGATGATAGTAAGTGGTTTCGCCAAGCATGTAGTGCTTGCCGGTTGTTTTAACCGTATTGATGATCTTGTCGCACCAGTCGAGAATCTCCGTACCATCAGGGACGCTGGAGATTGGAACCGCGCTGAATACACTCTTGCCTGACTCCATGACTTGAATAGCCTGGGGCGCGTGCAGCCAGGGCTGGGTAATGATCACGATGGCATCCAGATCACTCTTGCAAATATCGTCGAGAGAGTAATAAACATCTTTAGGATCAAACTTGTGCTTCATGAAGTCACTCTCCGCAAAGTGCTTGACGCGGTCTTTCTCCATATCGCAGAATGCGATTCGGTCAACAAGTGGATGTGATTTGAATAGATCAACGAAACCTGAACCAAAAGCCCCAAGACCAACCATTCCAATACTTATACCCATAATGAAATTCCTTTCCGTTATTAATTATGGTATTGTTACACTTGTCTTTGATTTTTGTCCATGTATCGTATTGATTTAATTATGTATGAAATTGATATTCCAAGGTAATATATGCTTTTAGTGAACTGTGGTTTTTATCGAGCTGACTTTGCAGGCACACAATTTCATACCCACAGTTATTATCAATTGCATTATATTATTGATGGCAAAGGACATTACGAGCTTAGCAAAAAAAAGAAAATCAAAGTATCACCCAATAGCTTTTTTATAATCTTTCCCGAAGAGGCTCATCGCATAGTATTACATAACAGAAACAAACCATTAGTTGAATATCTGATCGGCTGTCGCTTCAATGGAGATTGTTCCTTTATTCAAGGCTTTTTTGATAATGAATTACGAAAAGAACGTGTATTACGTGGAATTAAAATTTCCAGACAATTTTTTGAAGGAATCCGGCATCAATTACAAAGTCAGGACACCCATATCTGTCAGAGTGCTTTTTTACGTCTCTTCAGCCGCATCAGTGGTATGTACGGCTCTTCGCGAGAAATGGAATATTCCACGACAATTGAAGATGCACTTATTGCCATGCATGATAAAATTGAAGAGAAACTTGATTTGAACGAATTATGTAATCAACTGGCAATCAGCAAATGTCATTTTATCCGTAAGTTTAAAAAATATACAGGCTTACCACCTATGCGATATTTCATGTATTTAAAAATGGAAACTGCCAAAGTTATTCTAACACAAAGCAATATGAGCTTAAGTGAAATTGCTCAAAAACTTGAATTTGCTGATGCTTTTCATTTCAGCAAACACTTCAAAAAGGTAACAGGATCTTCTCCCTCTGATTTCCGTTCTTCAGTATAATATTTGTATTCATCATCCATCTCATCCTCACCCGCATTAGGGGACGTCCCTTGCAACCAGTTGGAGCATCGTAAGTTAATTGATTATTACTTTTCACTCTTCACTGCCTTTTACTTGTGTTTCTTACGAATCCAGGCTTGTTGCGCAATGCTGAGGATATTGTTGGTTAACCAGTATAGAACCAATCCGGAGGGGAAATTGTAAAAAATAAACAGCATAAACAAAGGCATAAAAAACATCATCTTTGCCTGTCTGGGATCCGCTGACTGAGCAGTAAACTTTTGCTGAAGAATTGTTGTTATACTCATTAAAATCGGAAGAATATTGAGAGGATATACTCCCGGTTTATTTATTAATGCTCCTAAGTAAAATACTGTGTCTGGTAAAGACAGATCGGGTATCCACCCTGGAATAAAGCATGTTCCTTTTAACTCTATGGCGTTTCTTAAAGTTGTAAAAAGCGCGAAAAAAAGAGGCATTTGTAACATCATTGGGAAACATCCGCCAAGTGGATTTACCTTGTTTTTTTTGTATAGCGCCATTGTCTCTTTATTTACTTTTTGGGCATTATCTTTATGCTTATTCTTCAACGCACTGATTTGCGGTTGAAGTTCTTGCATGGCTCTCATTGACTTATGGCTTTTCATTGTGAGTGGAAATAGAACTATACTCATCAGAATTGTTAGTAAAATAATTGCCACTCCATAGTTTCCGCTAATCTTGTGTAAAAACTTCAGAATATAAACGATTCTGAAAAGATTTCCAAAAAAACCAAAGTCAGCAAGCGCTTCCAGATTAACTTTTTGCTTTGCTAATCTGCCTACCTCCTTCGGTCCTAAATAGCAGTCAATATTGAAAGTGAAACTCTGATTAGGCTTAACAGTTGGGATAATAGTTTCCACGCAGTTTTGTAATAGATTTAATTTATTTTTCCTAGCAACAACTTTTGATGCAGGTTCTACTGGGATCAAGGCATTCAAAAAATATTTCGTAGATAATGCAGTCCACCATATTTTGCCAATATATGAATGCTCTACATCTCTATCCTTCTCTCCACGGCTAAAGGGCTTTTTTATCACTTTATCATTTATATAAGATATGGATTGCAATGGGACTCCACTTCCCCTGCCACGACTTTGCTCCTCCATTAACCTGAGACCTGTGCCTGTACTAATTAAAAAACTGGTTTGTTCAATATTCTTATCTGTATTATTTATTAATTCCAGATTTACACCAATAAGATAACCGTCATTCCTAAATAGGATCTTTTTAATTACAGTTGAGCCGTCTTTCATATGAGAAACAAATCTAACACAGCCTTCTGGCTTTCCTTTAGAGAGTAAAAGCCTAGTACTATCACATTTAAAATCATTAATAACAGACATTGCTCCTTTTGCTTGAAAGCGCGTCTCAAGAGGATAGGTTTGAGTATAATAATTTGAAAATGACACAAGCTCAATATCTTGCGGTGTTTTCAGCTTGCCCTGTCTTTTTTTTGATATTAGTCTAGCATTAATATACTCTGTCTCTTCTTTTTGATATGAAAGTAGCTGTCTCTGCTCTTCTGAGGCAGCTTTGACAAGCTGCCTGGAGAGCTGCTCTATTTTCTGATTATTTAGCGCAATTGTATTTGGTTTTACTTCAGATTCTTTATATTCCTTTATCTTACAACTTTTAATTGTTCCGGAAGAACTTCCTAAAACAATTTTTACTAAATCTGTTTCAACAACAACTTCTTTCTCCTTGACTAAGGGTTTCTTTTCTTCTTCTTTATATACATATTCTTTCTTATTTCCCTTTCCAATTCTAACTGGAACAGTTCTAACCGGGACAGCTCGAGAAGAGATATTCTCTTCAACAGGTTTCTTTGGCAATTTGGACTTATAATAATGGTTAAATATTAGAAATACCGAAAGAGACAATACAATCGCTAATAATGTTTTTCTATCCATAGACAACTCCTATGTTAGCGGGTCATTCCCACCTGCGTGAAAGGGATGACATTTAACCAAACGAAGAAAACCTAACACACATCCTTTAAAAAATCCATATTTTAATATGGCAAGTTTCGTATATTCTGAACATGTTGGGGAAAATCTGCATGTAGACTGCTTCATAGGTGAAATATAGTTCTGGTAAAATCCTATAATAAAAACAGCTGCTTTATTTAATATGTTCATTGTTCATTAAGCCTGCCATATTCTTGCTTTTTTACACAGATTAAAAGCGTTTATTTTAACATCATTATATTTATACGCAGTGGAGGAGAGAAACACTTCAAAAACAAGATCAATCCCTTTAACTATGTTGTGTTTATTCAACCTGAAGAACCCCCTTACTAATCTCTTAGCTCTGTTTCTTTGTACAGCTCTACCTTTGACAACTTTCGACATCCTCACAACAATCCCCAATCTGGCTATTGATACATCATTTGTTTTTATATAAAGATTAGCTACCTCTCCAAAATACTTTTTGCCATCCGTAAACACAGATTTAATCTGGTTATATTTCTTAAGCTTTTCGTCTCTTGAAAAAGAAAAATTTTTCACAGGCAGGGAGAATCCTAATTTATACGGTCAATCTTGCTCTACCTTTACGTCTTCTTCTTTTGAGAACCAATCTTCCATTTTTAGTAGACATTCTCTTACGAAAACCCAACGCTCTATTTCTACTTACATTAGACGGCTGATACGTTCTTTTAGGCATAATAATTTATACTTTCATAAATGCTTGTTTTTTAAAAATGAGCCCTGATTATACAGAACACCCTCTAACCTGTCAAGCAGAGTGCTGGTATCGTTCTTTCTCGCTATATATACAACCGCAATACTGCTGACGATATAGCCCTGCATCTTTGGAGAGTGATACACTTTCTCTATAGCCCTCTCTAAAATCCTTATAGAAAAAATCAATATCGAACTCGGCTGCAATTGATTCTCCAATACTCCTAATTAAATCGTGTTTCTGATGGGGACTTACGAGCATTGTTGTAGAGAATGCATCAAATTTCCCTGACTTTGCAGTCTTTGCTGTCTCAGCTAATCTAATTCTATAACAGATGGAGCATCTATTGTTTTCCCTAAATACAACCTGCCTCAGGAATTCCTCAACAGCATAGTCATCTTTTATAATCAGTTTTATCCCTTTTTCTTTAGTGTAATCTTTGACGCAATTTAATCTCTTAGTATACTCTGTAAATGGGTGAATATTTGGATTATAAGAAAATGCTGATACTTTCATTCCCTCTTCTGAAAGTACCTTATATGGATACGTTAAACAAGGAGCGCAACAGGTATGTAAAAGTAGTTTCATATTATATCCCTTAGTTTGCCTATATCATCTATAATAAAATCCGGTTCTGCTCTAATTATATCCTCTTTTTTGCTTACTCCATAAGTAACAGCGCAGGTGAGTATACCTGCATTTTTACCAGCTAATATGTCTATATCCATATCACCGACCATTATAGATTTCTCCTTATTTATATGAAGTTTCTGCATTGTTTTACATAAGTGGAATGGAAAAGGTTTTCTGTACTCAACTTCATCTCCTCCTATGATATTCTCAAAATAATCGTATATTCCCAACGACTTTAAATTGGATATAACTTCTGCACGATTTTTATTGCTTACAATTGCCTTTTTTTTATTTTTAAAATATTCAAGAATTTCCTTGACGCTCGGATATAGAACGGAGTTATCCGAGAAATGCTTCCTGTAGTATTCTCCAAACACAGAAATAGCCTCATTTAAAAAAATTTGATTATCTCCTAGTAATTTTTTTACTAAATATTCCCTGCCTTCTCCCACATAAGAAATTATCTCTTGGATACTTTTTTTTGCAAGTCCAAAATTCTCTAAAGTAAAATTGCCGGCATTGGCTATATCTTTCATTGAATCAATCAGCGTGCCGTCCAAATCAAACATAATAAGCTCTATATTTTTTTTCATATTTTCATACTCTAATTTTCATCTAAAAAGTCTTTTACCTCATTAACATCAGAAGTATGTTTGCATTTTGGTAAAGCGTTTATAAACGATCTTCCATAATATCTGGTTTTAATCCTCGGATCCATGATTCCCACTATTCCTCTATCTGACTTATTCCTTATAAGTCTTCCACATCCCTGCTTAAACATCATTATTGCCTGCGGTACCTGATACTCTATAAAAGGATTCCCGTTTCTTGATTCTATGAGTTCCATTTTTGCTTCCGTTATAGGATCATCCGGAACAGAAAAAGGTAATTTTGTAATGATCACACATTCCAAAGATTTTCCCGGGACATCTATGCCCTGCCAAAAAGTAGTTGTTCCCAATAAAACAGAATTCTTATTTTCTTTGAAATTTGCAAGCAACTCGTAACGAGGTTTATCTCCCTGCTTTAATAAATTTATATCTTTGTAAATTGAGATCAGATCATTAAATATAACATTTAACATTTTATAACTGGTAAATAATATAAATATTCTCCCTCTCATAATATCTATTATTTTTTTGAT
Source organism: uncultured bacterium (assembly GCA_964437505.1). GTDB lineage: Bacteria > JAHJDO01 > JAHJDO01 > JAHJDO01 > JAHJDO01 > JAHJDO01. Next base: position 34,513 of record CAYTGU010000004.1, on the reverse strand, counting down.
GTGTTCAAGGACTTGCTCCTGGAATACTTCAAATTTATGATTTGGGTCTTCTATCTTCTTTGGAAGATATAAAAGAACATTCTTTTCGTAATTAAAAGGGGAACCTAACAGGAGTTCATCACATTCTTTTATCCCGAGATGCTTCTTTATAAATCCAAAATCATTATTTGTAGATAATGTAGCGGATGTAAGTATAATTGGTTTTATTTTACTGAATAATTGCTTGTCTAACTCATCCGCAATTTCTATTGGAGCGGCAAAAAGCGAATATTTCACAGCTCTCTTCCTTTTTGATACTTCAATCCAATAAACATAATCATCCTTTGTCTGATTTAAAATAAACGACATAGCTTTTGATATATCAACACACCTCTTTGAATACGATTTTATTAAAGCCTCGTCTTCTTCGTCTTTTATATAATCCAGTAATTCCGACAAAGAGTCTGCAAGATGTTTTAAAGGTTCTTCCATGTAATTAAAAACAATGCTTTTTGTCCTTATCCTTTTTGAATCATTTTCTGCTCCGAACATTTGGCTTATCTCTTGAAAAAAAATCCGAGATGCTTGTTCTGATTCAGCCAAATACTCCTTAATGCTATTTATTGTTCGTCTATTCAAATTCTTGAATTTAGTTAACAGTCCTCTGTTTGTTTTTGGATTATATATTGAATCAAATAGATATTTAATTTTCGTATTGCTCAGTTCTATGCCAAGGTAGCTCGTCGCTATCTTTTCAAGTGTTTGAGCCTCATCAAATACTACAGCATGAAAATTTGGCAGAACCTGACCGCCTGAAGCAAGATTAGTAAAAAACAGAGAATGGTTTGTTACTAAAATATTGGATTTTCTCTCCGTATTCTTCGCTCTTTTATAGAAACAATCATCTTTAAAAGAACACTTCTTTCCTAAACATAAATCCGGTTCTCTGCATACATTATTCCATACTCCGCTTTTGGGAATAAAATCCAGATCCGATTTAATGCCTGATTTGGTTTTAGAAGACCAGTCAAGTATTTTCGCCATCTCATTAAACTGGCTATCCGAATCAAGTAAATCGTATACGTATTTACTGTTCAGACGTCTCAAACATAAATAATTCTCAGAACCCAGACATAACGCATAATTAAATTTTATCCCCAGCGATCTTTTCAAAAACGGCAGATCTTTTAAATATAACTGGTTTTGAAGCGTCTTTGTATAGGTCGAAATTACAACTTTCTTATTATTTTTAGCGACATAAATTATAAAAGGAATCAGATATGCAAGGCTTTTCCCTACCCCAGTACCTGCTTCTACTACCAGGTGTTTGTTGAGTTTAATAGCCTCGCTGATCGCTTCTGACATTTGAAGCTGCTGAGGTCTTAATTCGTAACCCTGTAATCTTTGAGAAATAATCCCGTCATGATCTAATGCGTTAATACTTCCCCTCTCTGTCCGCTGTTATATACTCCATACAAAAATTATCCTTGCCGATTAACGCCTGAGTTGCATAAATCGTTGAGATCATGTTTGGTTCTGTAGGATCAATAATTGCAGTATCAAGCCCGGCATTGATCATCAAGCTTAAAAAACTCCTGTTAATATGATTCCTTTTAGGCAGGCCAAAGGATACATTGCTAAGGCCGCATATAGTATGCGCTCCTTTTAATTCCTTCATTATAATGCTCACTGCCTGAAGCACATAGCTTACCTGATCAGGATTTGTGCTTATCGGCCTTATTAATGTATCAAAATAAACTCTGTCCAGAGATATGCCTTCAGATGTTAATCTATCTGCCAATTTCTTTGCCACATCAACTCTTTTCTCCAGATTCTCGGGCATTCCTGAATCATCCATAGTAAGAGCTACTACCTTAGTATTATATTCCTTAACCAATGGTAAAATATTATCAATTCTGTTTTTTTCTCCTGTTATTGAATTAACAACAGGTACTCCGTTCTTGCTCCTTTTAAGAGCAGCTTCAATAGCCTTAGGATTGGCACTATCAATACATAATGGTTTATCTGTAACTTCCTGCACAACGTCCATAAGCCATTCCAGGTCTCCTACTTCTGCAGATACACTGGTTCCCGCATTAACATCTATATAATCAGCGCCCGCTTTATCCTGCATCCTGACCTGCTCCTGAATATATTCCCTGTCCTTTTCGCTAACAGCCTTGTTAATGTGCTTTCTGCTTGTATTAATTCTCTCTCCGATAATCTCCATAATTAACCTCCATTTTTTTAATAAAAGACTATATCATCAAAGCATGTGTCCAGCAATATCTTTTCTAATTACGTACTTATACCAGAGATGGACAATATCTGGTCAAAGACCTCTTCAAAATCTTTCGTCTTACATCTGTAGTCGACTATATCTAAAAACGCCATATCATATGAATTAAACGCTATAGAATACCCGCTAGATTTAGCCAAGGGAATGTCTCCGGCGCTGTCACCGACACTTATTACCTCGTGTGATTTGACACAGTATTTTTTCATTATCTGTCTTGAAATTTTACCTTTTTCCCCATGGCTTATGTTTATTTTAACCCCACCGGTTAGAATGCCTTTTCGAGAAATAATCCGGTTAGATAAAACATAATCAAACCTTAACTCTTTTTTTGCCCTTTCGGCCATATATTGAAGCCCCGTAGAAATAGCAGCTATCTTAAACCCTCTCTGTTTAAGCCGTTTTATACAGGATGAGACATTTTTGGCGTAAGGAAGTTCCTGAAAAATTTCTCTAACTTTTTCTTCGGACAGCCCTTTCCAGTGCGCAGCGTCAAGTTCACAGAATTTCCGATAACTTAGCTTGCCGGCAAGAAACTGTTTCTGATACTGAAAGGCAAGTGTATCCCATAATTCAAGTCTTTCGTGGATATATCTCCACGAACTTATATGCTTGGTTATTGTCCCGTCAATATCAAATATTATGAGTTTATATTTCACATTCAGTCAGCCTTTTGCTTTAACCTGCCAGCCAGCTGACCGCAGGCCGCCTGTATATCCTTGCCTTTGGACTCGCGCCGGGTTACCTTTATCCTTCCTTGTATAAGCTTGTCCATAAATATATCTATATCTTTTTTAGAGGGTGGCTGGAATCCGAGACCAGGCACAGGGCTGCAGGGTATTAAATTTACCTTTGCTTTCAATCTTCCGGCTATGGCCTCAAGTCCGTAAGCGTCTTCTAATGAATCATTCTTGCCTTTTATTAAAACATACTCCAAGGTAAGTATCCTGCCTGTTTTTTCCGTAAAATGTTCGCCGGCCTCAATAAGTTCTTTCAGGGGATAACTTCTGTTAGCAGGGACAAGCGTATCTCTGAGACTGTCTGTTACCGCGTGAAGAGATATAGATAAATTAATTTGCAGACCCAAATCTCTTAGCCGCCTTATCCCCGGAGTTACACCGCAAGTTGAAACAGTTATTCTCCTGGCACCGATATCCATGCCTGACTTAGAATTCATTACCATAATCGCCTTCAGAACATTATCGCAGTTATCCAGAGGCTCACCCATACCCATAAAGACATAATTCGTTATTTCGTGTTTGAGCTTGTGCTTTAAGAACAATATCTGATTGATTATCTCTGAAGAACTAAGGTCTCTTATAAAACCTCCGTGACCGCTAGCGCAAAAGACACACCCGAATTTACATCCGACCTGGGTAGAAAGACAGACTGTTTTTCTGTTTCGGGCGCATATAAGCGCGGCCTCTATAAAATTACCGTCACCGAGATTAAATAGAAATTTTTCAGTCCCGTCAGCGGAACTAAGTTTTCCCGCAAGACTTAACGCGCTTATATAATAATCCTGCTCCAGTCCGGACCTAAAGCCCTGCGAAAGGTTGCTCATTTCCTGAAAGTCACAGACTCCTCTTTTATAGAGCCAAAAAAATATCTGTCCGGCCCGATAACCAGGTTCCCTGATTTCAACAACTGCCTTTTTCATCTCCTCTAAGGTAAAATTTTTTATATCCCTTTTATCCATAATCCTATAAACTCAGATGTGTGATGGATTCAAAATATGCGGTGCGTGGGAACATATCCACAAGCCCCGTGTCCACAAGTTTATAGCCATAACTTGTTAGGAACTTTACGTCACGCGCCATAGTGTCTGCCGCACATGACACATAAATAATATCACACGGTTTCTTTACACCTAAAATCTCAATTACTCTTTTTGTCAATCCGGCACGCGGCGGATCGAGTATTATCGCCGTGCCCTTGGCATCAACCTTGCCCAGCGCTTCTTCCAGTAGGTCTTCCACATAACCATGCAGAAACACCACCGAAGGAAGATCCAGAGTTTGTCCGTTGCGTATTGCTGCGTCGATTGCGCGCTTGTCTGTATCTATGCCCAGTACTGTTTGCGCTCCAGCCTTTGCCGCAGTAAATGTAAAAAGACCCACTCCGCAGTAAAGGTCTACTACCGCCTTGGGTTCAGTACTATTCAGTATTTCGGACAAACTGTTTAGAAGCGCCTCTGTTACTTGTGGATTCGTCTGAAAGAAGCTTCTTGTTGGAACGCTGATATTGCCAAGTGATGTTTTCTCAACTAGTCTTGAAACGGAAGGAGCGATGCGATTTGTCCAATAAACGGCTCCATCATGCTCCGTATACCTGAGATTGACCGATGTGCCGTGACCAAACAACGAATCCTTTCTAATTTCTGTTAGAAGATCGTTAATAGGATCCATTGCCAATGGGCAATTTGGGATATCAAGAACGGTCTTGTTGTCCTTCATATAGTATCCAAAAGCCCTGTCATCTCCCCGCCCATTCATGTGCATGGATATCTTGTTTCGGTATCCAAGTGATGCAGGACATCGTACCGGCTCCCTGCAGGTCACTTCGGAACATCCACCCATGTGTTCAAGAAGGTTCACAAGCTGTTTCTGCTTGAATTCTATCTCTGTGCCATGCTCCATATGCTGGTAACAGCATCCCTCGCATTTCTCAGCAAACTCACAGGATGGCACAACACGCAAGGCCGATTTCTCCAGTATCTCCACCAGATCAGCCTCAACACAATTCTTCCTCTGCTTCCTGATCCGTGCCCGCACCAGTTCATCCGGCAGGACACCGTCAACAAAGTAGACCATGCCGTTCAGCCGCGCCAAACCGCGTCCGCGATATACCACATCCTGGATTCTCAGTTCAATTGTATCTTTATTATTCATACTTTTTTTATTTGACTTTGAAATTTGATATCTCATCCCTTATAGCTCTTATATGTTCCGGCGTTGTACCACAGCATCCACCTATGATATTTGCGCCGGCATCTATGAGTTCAGGGACTTTTTTTGCCATATATTCTGGTGTTTCTCTAAAACATGTTCTTCCATCTATTAACTCAGGCACCCCGGCATTAGCATGAACAAGAATTGGCATAGAAGAATACTTTCTCATTTCCCGGACAATATCTACCATGGGACCAATGCCATTACCGCAATTCGTTCCTATAATATCCGCACCTGCTTTTTCTAATCCAAGTGCAGCCTCTTTTATACTTACACCCATCATTGTTCTATATCCCTTTGCACCTTTATCAAATGTCATTGTCCCAATAGCAGGAACACTTGTATTTTCCTTTACAGCCTTTATAGCAATAGAAATTTCTTCTAGAGACGTCATGGTTTCTACGCATATTGCGTCTGCTCCACCTTGTATCTGAGCAAGAATCTGTTCCTTAAACACATCGTACATTTCATCTTCTGTCACAGTCCCCAGCGGCTGCATAAATTCTCCAGTCGGGCCAACAGAGCCTGCAACAATTCCTCCATATTGCATAGCAGCTTCCTTAGCCAAACCAATACCTACTTTGTTGAATTCGGCAACCTTTGCTTCCAAACCAAATTTTGCAAGTTTAAATCTGGAACATCCGAATGTATTCGTTACTACCATATCACTTCCTGCTTTTAAGTAATCTTCTGTAATTGCATAGACTTCTGCCGAATGAGTTATATTCCATTCTTCAGGACATTCTCCCACTTTCAATCCTTTATTCTGAAGCATTGTACCCATAGCGCCATCAGACACTAAAATCTTCCTCTTTTTAAGCCGGTCAAGTAATAAACTCATCTATATCCTTTTTTCATTCTTCTCCCAAAATTTATTCCCTAAGACCACTTCATACATAGCCAAAACATTCTCTATTGGCGTATCAGCATTAATATTGTTTGAAGAGCAGAAGATATAACCCCCATTTTCCCCTAATATATCAACTGTATTTTTTACCTTTTCTTTAACTTCTTCTTTTGTTCTTCTGGGTAAAAGTTCGGTAGTGTCAATCCCTCCCCTAAAAGTCAATTTATTCCCATACCTGTCTTTTAAAATCTTAATATCCATTCCATTGGCTGAGACCTGAATTGGGTCTAAAATAGAAACTCCCAATTTTATAAGATCTGGAATCACTTGATGTATAGAACCACAAGAATGAAAGGCAAATTTAGCTCCATAATGAGAAAAGATTTGAGCAAAATCTTTATAATAAATAAGTATCTTATTTCTAATATCATTCAAAGAAACCATTAATCCTTCATTAGTGCCAAAATCTTCATAGGGTATTACGTAATCAATAGCGCCATCAGCTGGCTCTAACGCCCTTTTCATATAACCTTTCCACCAATCAGCAATGGCTCTCATAACATAGTGATAAAATTCCTCATTAGCAATCATATCTATTAATGCTTGTTCCATTCCTCTTAAGAAAAAATATAGGTACCAGATAATCATCCCTTTCATTAACACATATTTTTTATTTTTCTTTGTCCTTTCTTTTATTCTTTTAAAATCAAAATAGTCATAGGAAGGGAAAGAATATCCTTTGCGAAAGTCATCGATGGTTTTCATACTTGCTATAGGGTTATAAGTTTCTACGAAAGTTGTTCCCACCGCGGCTTTGATGGATTTTCTTCTGATTCCAAACATATCTTCCCTACTTCCATCAGGAAAGGTTCTTAAGGGAGGGCCGATATACTCGGCACCGAGATGTCGTACATCAATATGCAAGATATCAAGAAGTCCATTATCATCAACTCGGAAATAATTTTTTAGCGCTTCTGTAATTTCAGGTGCTGCCTGAAAATCGATTACTGGTCTATCTGTATCTTTATGTTCAGTTACTAATTTAAATCTTTCCTTTGGTGTAAGTTCCATTTATCTCCTCCTTAGCTTAAAATATTGAATACAAATGACTCAACACTCAATTCCCATCCTCGCTTTTATTTTCTTATCATACGGATGTTTAATTTTTACACACCGTGTTACTAAATCAGCAAGCTCAATAATCTCTTTATCTGCTCCTCTACCTGTTAGAATAAGTTCTGTATTTTGAGGCTTGTTTTTGATGAATTTTGCTAGTCTCTCTTTATCCAGTAAATTCTCTCTTATCAAAATATTCACTTCATCAAGTATCACTATATCATAATGTTTTTGTTCTATCTCATTAGCAATCTCATCTGTAATCTTCTCAAAAAAATCTTTTGCTTTTTTTACTTCCTTCTGCGTTAACCTTTGGAAAGCATAATTTTCCCCAAAACACTTAATATCAACTCCTAGTTCCCTCAAGGCAACTTGTTCTCCTGAGCTATCATCTTTTTTCAGAAACTGAATTATGTAAACATTTAATCCCCTTCCTATTGCACGCACTGCTTGTCCTATTGCTGCTGTTGTCTTGCCTTTGCCATCTCCTGTATATACCTGAACGAGCCCTCTTTCTAACATTTTAACCCCATTATAGAATATATCTTCTTCATATCCACACTTTTTCTTACTAATGAGGCCAGTTTATCGTATTCCTTTTCCTTATCAAATAAATTTTTTAATCCTACTTCTGGTAATTGCTTAGATTTTCTTATATTATTTAAAAATGTGGCCCTAAAATTATCATTATCAAAAATTCCATGAATATATGTCCCCCATACCTTCCCATCATGACTTATAGTACCGTCTTTTATGTCAGTTTTTATGCTGGACCTCTTAAATATCTCAAAAATTGGTTTTGCGGTATTGCCTAATCTTGTCTTACCCATATGTATCTCATAACCATGTACTATCCCCGAAGAAAAAAGTTTATCATGTGCTTTTATCTGATAAGTTTGTTTTTCTTTTTTTATTGTTGTAGTTATATCCAATAGACCTATCCCTTTTATATTTCTTTTTTTAGTTTCAATATGATATGGGTCAATAATCTCTTTACCCAGCATTTGATAGCCGCCGCATATACCAATTATAGAAACTCCCTTTCTGCTGTATTCCTTTATTTTTGATGTAAAACCACTCTTTCTCAGAACTGCCAGATCATCTATCGTGTTTTTACTGCCTGGAATTATGATAACATCCGCATCTTTAAGCTCATCAGACCGCTTAATATACTCAAGCTCCACACCATGTTCCTTCTCCAGCATATCAAAATCTGTAAAATTGGAAATGTGCGGCAGATAAATAACTTTTATTTTTACTTTATCCTTCTTTTCTCTCTGAGAATTGCTTTTATAAGGATCAATACATACGGAATCTTCTTCCTGAATCTTTATATCAGTAAAATACGGGATTACGCCAAGAACAGGTTTCTGCGTTCTTTTCTCCAAAAATGTTATTGCAGATTTTAGCAGACTTCTGTCTCCACGAAACTTGTTTATTAAAAACCCCTTAACACGTTTTTTCTCATTATCCGATAGAAGCTCTATAGTACCAACAAACCACGCAAAAACTCCGCCCAGATTTATATCTCCGACAAGTATTACAGGCGCATCTATTTTTTCAGCAATACCCATATTCACAATATCATTATCCCGCAAATTGATCTCTGCAGGAGAACCTGCTCCTTCTATTACAACTATATCATTCTCTTCCGCAAGCCTGTTAAATGATGCCATCACCGTATTCATTAATTTTGGCTTATGTTTATGATATTCCACACTGTCCATGTTTCCGATAGGTTTTCCCATGACAACAACCTGACATCCCACATCCGATGATGGTTTGAGTAAAACAGGATTCATATCGACTGAGGGCTCTATTCCACAAGCTTCTGCCTGCACAACCTGGGCTCTTCCCATCTCTTTACCATTTTTAGTTACAAAGGAATTCAAAGCCATATTCTGCGCCTTAAATGGTGCTACCTTATAACCATCCGACTTAAATATTCTGCACAGCGCGGCAGTAACTACACTTTTGCCCACATAGGAACCAGTTCCCTGAATCATTATTGTCTTTGCTGACATGTGTCTCCTAATATTCTACTACAGGACTTTAGCCTTTTCTTCTTCTGAAACTATCAGTATGTACGGCTTAGAAGAAATAGGATTTTTTTCAACTACTACTGTCGTGTTGTAGACATCCTCAATAATCTGATATGTCAAGACCTCTTGAGGTAAACCAATTTTATGAATAAGTCCATTGTTAAGAAGAATTAATTTATCGCAATATTCGCTGGCCAGATTAAGATCATGTAAAACCACAATTACAGTAAGTCCACTTTTCCTGTTTAACCTTCTTATAAGATCTAAAACTCTGATTTGATGTGTTATATCCAAATGAGCTGTAGGTTCATCCAAAAGAAGTAGTCTTGGCTCTTGAGCAAGCGCGCGGGCAATAACTGCAAGCTGTCTCTCTCCACCACTCAGCTCTCCTATAAGCCTGTCCTTAAACCTGATAGTATCCGTTAAAATCATTGCCCCCTCAGCAATCTCCTCATCGTGTTTGCTTTCCAAAAATTGAAACTGCCTGCGATAAGGAATCCTTCCCAGAAGAACGAATTCTTCTATGGTCATATTATATCCTATCTCAGAGCTTTGAGATACAAAAGCTACTTTTTTAGCAAATTCTCTAAATCCAAATTTCAATATATCCTTTCCTTCAAAAAGAACCTCACCTTTCCGCAGTTTAAGTATTTTGGTCATTGCCTTAAGCAGAGTTGTTTTCCCTGAGCCGTTAGGACCGATTATGCCCCAGAGACCTCTTTTTTCTATTCTGAAATTAATTCGGCTAAGTACAAATTTCCCATCATACCCGCAGACTAGATCTTTTACTTCAAGCATTACTTCTTGCCTCCTAACATAACTTGTTTTTTGCTAAGAAAATAGACAAAAATTATTCCTCCCACAATTCCTGTAATCACTCCAACAGGAAGTTCCAAAGGTGCAATAATTGTTCTGGCAAGGGTGTCGCAAAGTATAAGAAATGCCCCGCCGCTAAGAGCAGACGTAATAAGAAGTATACGATGATCTCCTCCAACAAACATACGCATAAAATGAGGGACAACCAATCCAACAAAACCAATGACTCCTGCAACTGAAACCGCGCAACCTGTGAGTAAAGAGGCAAGTATAAACAGCAATCTCTTTGTCTTTTCTGTATTTATGCCTAAATGCAGAGCCTCTTCTTCTCCTAAAGCAAGCGCGTTAAGCTCTGCGCAAAACAAGTAAGAGATGAACAAACCCAGTACAGATATTAAAACTATTACCTTTATGAGAACCAAATTTGGTTCTTCTAAAGAGCCCATTATCCAGAAAATAATTCCATGAAGATCCTCTGCGCGAGAAACAGCCATAATGAGCATAATCAGGGATGAGGAGATAAAACTTATCATCACTCCTGTAAGAAGAAGTCCCTGAATTCTTAATATGCCTCTTCTTGCGCTTAATGAATAAACAGCAAGAATTACAACGATTGCTCCTAGAAATCCACTTGCCGGGATGGACAGTATCCCTCCTATTCTATTCAGTCTCAAGACGATATTTAAACACACACCCAGAGCTGCTCCGCCGGAAATGCCAAGTGTATACGGCTCTACCAGAGGATTGCGAAACATACCCTGAAGAATTACCCCTGCAATGCTCAGAGCGCTCCCTACTGCAAGACCCAGAATAATGCGAGGCAAACGTATGTCAAAAAGGATGCTGTATTCAGTAGTTCCTCTGCCTTCAAGAATCAAAGGTATGATTTTCTTAAAAGGTATACCAGCTGAGCCAACACTCAATGAAAAAGCGCCTACTACAAGAAGAATCCCCACTAAAATTAATATACAGATAAGCCAGCGAACTAGTTTTCTATTCATTATTCATCCTTTGCGTGGATCAATCCAACTATTTCTTCTAATACCTCAACGAAACTTACCGGTGTAGGGCTGCAAACTTTATAAGAATCAACAATATGAATCCTGTTATTTTTTGCTGCATTCAGAGTCTTATATTTTTGCCAGATTTTCTTTTCCTCTTCCCCAACAATGCCCATAGTTACAACAATGATTACATCAGGATTTTGCTCAAGAACCTTTTCCCTGCTATAAAGACCGCTTTCTCCTGACGGACCAATATTTATTCCTCCTGCAAGCTTAATAAAATCATTTATAAAAGAATCTTTTGTTGCTACCCATAAAGGCTTTGCTCCTATCTGAACAAGCACCTTTGGCTTTGGCAACCCCTTAATCTTTCTCTGAATAGAAGATACCTTATCCTTTGCTTTTTGGACAATTTTCTCTGCCTCTTTCGTTTTACCAACAATTCTTCCTAGTTCTAAACACTGATCACAAATTTGAGATAAACTTCTTGCAGCAGAAAAAGTAGTTATTCTTATTTTTAGATTTTTTAATTTTTCTACCTGCTCAGGATTAGTCAAGGGAGTAGTCAATACTAAGTCCGGCTTAAGAGTTATAACCCTTTCTAAATTTAATTTTGTTACTGTCCCAATCTTTTTTTTCTTCTGCGCTTCAGGAGGCTGCCTGCAATATATAGTGTTTGCAACCAGTTTGTCCTCTGCTCCTAAAAGGTAAAGTTCTCTGGTCAAAGAAGGACCTAATGAGATTATCCGTTGAGGGAAATTGCTTTCCGCATGGATTGCAGAGCCAACATACGAGAAGGCAAAAACTGTGAAAAAGCTATATAACAATAATCTTAAAATTTTCATTATTGTATAAGTTCCAAAAACCAGTTTTTCTCTCTTAATATTTTCTTGCCTTTTATAAATCTCACTGGCTCTCTAAAAATAGGTCCGTTATAGACAAATGTATGATACTCTCCATTTTCCCCGCAAATATCCACATTACCCAGACTCTCAATATCCTTCAAAAATTCCTTATCTAGTCTTCTTCCCAACCAATCCTCTCCCAAAAGTTCAGAATTCGCAGCAACAATAATTGCTTGGAAGTCCGTTTCTATAAATTCCTCCATGATTTTCTTTCTTTTTCTCTTCCATAAAGGAAATACTGGTTTGATTCCTAATTCATTACAAACTCTTTTTATCCAATCTTTATGCTCCTGAACATCAATATCTCCAAATACACCTGTCTTGATATTTTCTTTTTTGAGACATGAAACGGCTTCTTTGAATTCTTTTTCGTAAGTTTTTCGGGTGGTTTTTCTCTGAATGATAGGAATTCCTATTGCTTTTGCCTGAAGTCTCAATAAATCCGAGCTAACTCCGTGCGAACGAGAATGTTTGCCATCTTCTGAAATCATATTCAACAAATAAGAGACATCTATATCTTTACTTTGTGTTGCCACATAACAAGAAAGACAGCTATCTTTCCCCCCACTCCATGAAACAAACGCTTTCATTTTTTCACTATTTCTTTCGCCAGACAACTTCAAGATCATAATATGAAATTTGCTTATGGCATTTTGGGCAGATTACTATTTGCTTTTCATTCTCTTCTTCCGTAATATCCGGAAAATCATATTCGGTGCTGTAGGATGTATGACCGCACATTGGGCATTTTAGCCTTTCTGTGGCGTATTTGCTAATAGCCCTTGCATGAGCAATATTTTCTATCTTTGGAGCGCTTAAAATACCAACCAGTGCTATTACTACTATAGCAACTATTGTTGGCAGTAAAAAATCAGGCACCCTTCTCCATACAGGATTCTCAAAACGTTGATATAATTTTCTAAAAAAATCTACAGATTTATTATCTCCCTTTAAGAGTTTAATACCTGCTTTAGAACCAAAACCTGTTCGCTTAGTCCACCTGACCTCTCCTTTAAATCGCAGTGGTTTCTTTGCCTTATGAAGATGTATCTTGAGATTTATTCTCTCACCCGTCTTAAGGATGTCTCTCAACCTAACTCCTATGCCGCGTTTGGAGAAATCCTGCAGAGTAGCAACCTCCTTACCTAATTCCACTCTCACCTTTTCCAGAGGGAATCTTTTGTGTCTTCTTTTTTCTTCATCACGCACGAATATTTTTCTCCTTATGGTTCATAATATCCGTAGAGTTCATTAGCAATTGCTGGATCAGTACTGTTCTCTCCAATAAAACCTATATTGGCCGCACCATAATTCGTGCCATTAGTTCGAGAATAAGACATCCTTTCGCTAGTGACATGTCCATCGCACCATACCACATTTGCCAAGCCATTATGTCTGAAATGTATTTTAGGATTACATACACGCCATTCAGAAGAACCACCCCCCATAGGCTCGCCATAGTAATATGGAGCAGACAGTTTATATGTTTCTACAATTACTCCACTTCTAATATAAGCGGCATCAGATAAAATAATGGTATTGGAAGGATTCTTTATATCTGAATCCTTATGCTGTTTAACGAGTTCTGTTCCACCGCTGCCTTTATACCCTCCAACTTGTCCATTATACCCATATCCTCCACTTGCAGGTTGATACGCTTTTCCAAACTCTTTGAAACTGGGACAGGTTTTAATCTCTCCTGCCTTGAGATATGGATAAATAGGACTACCTGTGAAATCCAGATCCACTCCGCTTGCAGACTGAGAGCCTGACCAGAACATGATTGGATAACTTGGGTAGTTAGTAGAGTCACTACGAAGTGGATACCATCCATCATTATCATTTTTGTACATCTCTATCGCCAGAAAAATCTCTTTCAAGTTGGAAATGCACACGGACTGCCTCCCTTTTTCCCTAGCTTTTGAAAGCGCGGGAAGAAGGATTGATGAGAGCATAGCTATTATTGCTATCACAACCAAAAGCTCCAAAAGTGTAAACCCTCCTATTCTTTTAACCCATTTCCCCATCTTTCTTTTCACCTTTTTGTTATTAATAAAAAAAGCCCAATCTTCGCAGATTGAGCTTTCCACTACAAAAACTTCCCCCTTTCCACGAAGGTACTTACCTAAACAGGCAATGGTCCGGGCTTTCCCAAAATTTCGGGAATTACCGTTGCGGGACAGCGCCCAGAATCTCACTGGGACTTCCTTTGCCTCTCCGGCTAAAAACTAATTTTCAAAAGAACATTCCAAACTTGCTGAATTATAACACTACTAATTCGTATGTCTATAACAGATTTGTATAATTAAAGAATAAGATTAAGCACTCCTCCGACTATTAGTACACTCACAATCATAATTGCCAATGATTTGAGCATATCTATAAATCCCAGCTCCTTTATTAATATGCTGAAAGTAGCTATACATGGAAAATACATTGTCAGGACTACACTGGCTATTATCAACTGCTTTAGGTTAAGGGCTAAAGGTGCTAACATTCCTACAGCCACATCCTTACGCAAGAAGCCGACTAATAACGCTCCTATTGCTTCTTTTGGCAGTCCGAAAATCCCAGAAATAACAGGAGCGGTATATTTCCCTATGAACTGAATTATGCCCAATGTATAAAGAATGTTCACTATAAAGACTCCCAAAAGCACAAAAGGTATCGCCTCTTTGATAAACCACTTCAGACGAATCCATGTTTTTTTCAGCAGGTCTGTTAAATGAGGTCTTCTGTAAGGCGGTATTTCCATAAATATCTCAGGAGAGGTTCCTTTTACCATGTGAGCCATCAGGATTCCCAGTATAAGCCAGACCACAAAGAGCGTTCCATAAACAATGCTTAGTCCGTATACTATGTGCCCGCCCATCAATCCAACAATCATGGCTTGCAACGCCGCGCATGGCACTGCAATAGATAATAGAGTCGCTGCAATAAACCGCTCTTTTCTTGTAGCTAATATTCTGGTAGAGAGAATACCGGGAACGTTACATCCCAATCCCAGCATCATAGGTATTATTGCCAGACCATGTATTCCTAAGCGATGCATAAGTCCGTCCACAAGAACAGCTAATCTGGGCAGATAACCGCAATCCTCCAAAACTGCTAACATTATGTAAAAAGCAAAAACATAAGGCAATACTGCTCCTATCGGAACAAATAGACCTGTAGTCAATAGCCCAAAGGACTGGCTATAATCTATTTCGCCTTCTATCAGTTTACCAATCAAGACATCATGGATAAGTCCATCAGATCCCAATATTGCAGACAATTTCATTAATAATGGTGACCATAATTTTTCAAAAACAGGTTCAAATACATAACCTATAAGTCCTTCTCCGATAAATCTGATAATTTTGAAAGTGAAGAATAATATCACCAGAGCTAACGGAATTCCGAAGACAGGAGTCGTTGAAATATCTCCTAATCTTTCAAGGAATGTATGGTGATGATGACTTAATTCCTGGACCTGATCTATAATATTTCCTATGACATGCCACTTTTCTTTACCTTCGTAACTAAAATTAGAAATTTTTGCCTCTTTCAGTCTTTCAGTCAGTTTTTTGATCCCCTCGCCTGTAACCGCGCAGATGGGAACACAAGGAACACCTAATATCTCTTCCAGCTTTTTGAAATCAATTGCGATTCCTTTATGCTTGGTTTCATCCCAGAAGTTAAGCGCTACTATCATGGGTTTTTTATTTTTTATTAATTGCACTGTAAGGTTAAGACTTTTTTCCAGATTGGTGGCATCAACAACATTAACAACTATATCTCCTCTCTTAAGCATTTTGACCGCAACTTCTTCTGCTTTATCGCCGGCATCTAGAGAATAAGTTCCAGGTACATCTATTACCCTCATCTCTTTCTTATCTATCCATATTTTGCCCTGTATAAAATCAACTGTTGTACCCGGATAATTGGAGATAATAACATTTGCACCCGTTAGTCTATTAAAAACTACGCTCTTACCGTTATTGGGATTTCCCATAAGCAATATTTTTTTCATAGCTACTCTATCTCCACCCATATTCTTTGAGCCATGCCAAAGCCTACAGCAGCCCTGGTATTTCCGTGACTGACAATAACGGGACCTCTCATTAATTGCCCGCTTACTTTTTTGATTTTTTTACCAATCCTTAAACCAAGTACATCAAGTCTGCAAGTCATCCCGACTCTGCCGTCTATTTGAACTATTCTTCCATTTTGACCAGACTTCATATCAGCCAAAGAAATCATTCCATTCATTTTACTTCCTCCGAAACCCCTGCACCTTCAAAAGTTGACATCTCATTTAATATCTTTATTCCTGCTTCTATTATACTGATTCCAAGTGCTGCTCCCGTGCCCTCGCCTAGTCTCATGCTTAAATCCAGAATTGGGACAAGATTCATTCTATCTAGCATATATTGGTGTCCTGCTTCCACAGATTTATGCGCTGCAAAAATATAATCCCTTACCTGAGGACATAATTCATATGCAATAAGAGCGCCTGCTGTAGATATTAGGCCATCAATTACAACAGGCGTATTTTCTGCTGCTGCCCCGAGTACACAGCCGCATAATCCTCCAATTTCAAATCCGCCAACCTTTGCTAATACATCAATAGGATCTTTAGAATCCGGCTTATTAATATTCAATGCCTTTTTTATAACCTTAACTTTATTCTTAAATGCTTCGTCCGAAATTCCTGTTCCGCGGCCTGTGACTTTCTCAACTTCAATTCCTGAGAAAGCCGCAATCACTGCGCTGCTCGGCGTAGTATTCCCTATCCCCATATCTCCTGTTCCTAATATGTCAATCCCATGTTTTTTACTTTCCATAAATACTTCTATTCCATTCTCTATTGATTTTATTGCATCCGCTCTTGTCATTGCAGAACCTTTTGTCATATTCTTAGTCCCAAAACCCACCTTTTTATCTATAAAATTTTTGATTTTTGATTTTTGATTTTTGATTTTTCCTGCTACTCCCATGTCAACAACCAGCACTTTTGCTCCAATATGTTTTGCCAAAACATTAATACCCGCTCCTCCTCCTAAAAAATTATAGACCATTTGAGGTGTAACCTCCTGAGGGAATGCACTAACACCTTCTTCTACAACTCCATGGTCAGCGACCATTGTAAAAATCGCTTTATCCCTGAATTCAGGCTTGAGATTTCCTGTGATTCCTACAACCTGTTTTGCAAACTCCTCTAATCTGCCAAGACTACCTCTCGGTTTGGTAAGACTATCAAGCCTTCTCTGAGCCTCGTTCATAAGTTTTGAATCTAACGGCTTAATTCTACTAATTACCCGTTTGATTTTATCCATGATTTATTCCCTATTTTATTAATAGTTTTATACAGCATCCAAAAACTATTGACAATACAGAACATACATACATTATCCTTATAGAATCTTTTATGTCCAAAAGCTCCAGAGGCTTCTCAGCATCACCTATACATGGTTTTTCAATCAGTTTTCCCTTATAATAATTTGCTCCTCCAATTCTTATTCCAAGCGCTCCTGCAAATGCTGCTTCAGGAATACCGCTGTTTGGACTTGCATGTTTCTTCCTATCTCTTAAAACTATTCTAACAGAATTCCTGAATCCTTTCCTGCAGAAAAAAGAAGCTACCGGGACCAATAACATTGATATTCGCGCAGGTATAAAATTAGCTATATCATCCAGTTTAGCAGATGCCCATCCAATATCTATATATCTCTTGTTCCTATACCCAACCATTGAATCAAGCGTATTTACTGCCTTGTATGCCATAGATAAAGGCGCTCCTCCTATAAATGCAAAAAAAAGCGGGGAAATAATTCCATCTACTGTGTTCTCTGCCACAGTTTCCACACTAGCTCTTATAATCTCTCTCTCATTTAAGTTACCAGTATCCCTTCCAACAATCCTTGACAGATTCTTTCTTGCCTGAGATAAATTATTCTTATTTAGTGATGCATACACTCTGTTTGTTTCAATCGAGAGGTCTTTTACTGACAATGAGACAAAAATAAAATAAATACTTGCTATTATTCCAAATATCCAATGCAAGTGCGCTGCAAACAATATCAATACAAAAACAAAAAAATATGTTCCAACTACAACTAGAAATGAAAGTATTATCCCAGCAACTTTTTTGTTATTTATAACTCTTGTTAAGCCTTTTTCTAATATCTCTATTACCTTTCCTATTAAAACAATAGGATGAGGAAGCCATTCAGGATCGCCTATAATCAAATCCAGAATATATGCAAAAATTATTTGAATTGTAATAAAATATGTCATCCCAATATCTTCTTAAGAGCCTTAATCAAGAGCTTGTTCTCCACCCTTTTCTTAACTGCTATTCTTACAAATGAGCTATCCAGTCCTCTAAAATTGCTGCAATTTCTTACAACAATCTTGTCCTTTATAAGAAGATCTTCTAAATCTTCAACCTTAAAACGAATACTAGATGTAATTAATTTAAACAGAATAAAGTTTGTACATGAGTCAAATACCTTTATAGATTTTATCTTTTTTAATTCGGAAGAGAGAAAATTTCGTTCCTCAATTAAGTTCTTCCTGCTTTTTTCAATATATGCTGAATCAGCTAATAAATAAGAACCCGCAATTTGAGCAAATGTATTTACAGACCATGTTGGTTGAAAATTTTTTATCTTTACGCTTAGGGAAGTAGATGCCACTCCGAAGCCAAGCCTTAATCCCGGAATCCCAAGAAATTTTGTCAATGACCTTATAACAAAAAGATTTTGCTGTCTTTGAGCTCTTGCAACCAAACTCTCTTCCTCAATCAAATCTATAAATGCCTCATCAATTATAACAAAGACATTATATCGCTCGGCAAGATCCAGGACATTATAAAGTGTATTGCGAGATATTTTCTGACCCGTTGGATTGTTCGGATTACAGATAAAGAGGAGTTCTACATTTTTAATAATATTTTTTAGATTTTGTGCCTTTAATTTGAACTTTTCTTTTTCTTCTAATTTCAGAAATTTGATATTACAGCCAATATTTGACAATGCTTTCTCATATTCTGAAAAAGAGGGAATAATAATCGCTGCCTTTTTGGGACGTAGCAAGTAGGATATAAGATATATTAGTTCTGTTGCGCCATTAGATGGAACCAAACATGTTTCCTTAATGTTATACCTGCCTGAGATTGCACTTATCAGCTGGTTGCAATCAGGATCAGGATACATGCGGATTTTGTTAAAATCTTCTTTCAAAATCCGTTTCAGTCCATCTGGAAAGTAAAGTGGATTTATATTTGCGCTAAAGTCAACTATCTCATCAAGCGCTATCTTGTACTTTTTACTAATTCGGTATAAGTTGCCGCCGTGCTGAGGTTTCAACTAGTTCTCCTCCGCCGTTTACAAGTTTAGTAATATAAAAGGTAAACTTTGCCTTAAATCTTCTCTCTATCCTGCAAACAACTGTCTGCATATCAACCTGACCAGGGGAAAACAAAATACCAACAACTGTTCCGCTATGAGCAGTATTAATTCCGCAAGCTCCTAGTTCATTTGCAATTTTCATAAGATCCATAAGCTCTCTTTTATATAGAATCTTCTGATTGAATTCAGCGCTCATCGTTGCGCCTTTTCCAAGCATATGTATATTCTTTTCCTTAATTCCTCTCTTGACAAGCTCATAAGCCTCTCTTAACTCTAAAGCATTATTGGATTTTTTCAATATCTCATTGCGCCTTATATTAAACTCAAGAGTATTGATTCTTCCACCTAAATCAATAATCAATATATCCATTTCAGGCGCAGGACCAATATATTCTCTTATTACTCCGCTTATATGATCAAAAACCAGCATATCCTCAAACATCAAAGCATCTGTTGGTTCAATAGACACTGCTATTTCGGCAATTTTCAATGGAGTCAGGTCTCTACCTAAAGCCTCTGCTGTGGCGATGCATGTCCCAACTATGTCCGCAGTACTACTGCTCATTCCCTTTTCCTGTGGAATTTTAGAATTTATACATATTTCCCCGCCACATTTATGCATGCCAAAACAATCCAGAACCTTTCTCATAGCCTCGCGAGACTTATACTTATCGTCCGGTGCCTTTATTGCGGAATTTGATTCATCTATATTAATCTCAACATATGAATAGACATTTACAGGACAGGTTATAAGAAGATGCGTCCCGTCAAGCACACCCTGCCACAACTCCCCGCATGCGCCTGGAACTTTTACTATTGTCTTCATAATTTTTGATTTTGTCTTTTTCTAACTTAGAATTTCATAGTCCTTTTTAAAAGACAATTCTATGTGTGTTTTCTGCCATTTTTTATCATTCTGTTTTGGATAATCCTTGCGATAGTGGACACCTCTAGTCTCCTTCCTGATAAGAGCCGCTTTCTGGACAAGCCCTGCCACAAGAAGCATATTTTGAAACTCCCAATCCCTGATATCTGAAAATTCCTTTTCCATTACATATGAAGACCAAAAATTAATTTCTTTCTGAGCTGCCAA
Source organism: uncultured bacterium (assembly GCA_964437505.1). Lineage (GTDB taxonomy): Bacteria > JAHJDO01 > JAHJDO01 > JAHJDO01 > JAHJDO01 > JAHJDO01. The sequence goes on along the minus strand of CAYTGU010000004.1, from coordinate 14,070 downwards.
AAGACCTGTCTCATCTCTTTCAATACCAACATATCTTGTCATTAAACTTCTTAGGGAAGCTTTGAGATCTCCCATATCCAGTTTTCTTGTGCTAACTGGGTCTAGTACATTCCTTATATCAGAAGTTGTATCAACTCGTTTTTTACCATCTATATCCTTGCCTGCAGATTGCCCTGCTCTATAACCAAAAACAAGTCCTTCAAGGAGAGAATTGCTTGCCAGTCTGTTAGCGCCATGAACCCCTGAAGAAGCTGTCTCTCCGCACGCATATAGATTTTGAATATTAGTTTTCCCGTTTTTATCTATTTTAATTCCTCCTATCATATAATGAGCAGTAGGCCGAACAGGTATAAAATCTTCTTTAATATCTATACCAAAAGAAGAACATACCTCCATTATATTTGGGAAACGATTCTTTATTAACCTGGTCGGCAAATGCGTAAGGTCTAAATAGACGCGTGTATCAGCAGTCTTCCTCATCTCTTCCAGAATTGATCTTGACATTACATCACGAGGAGCAAGCTCTCCATCCTTATGATATTGAGACATAAATCTCTCACCATGCTTATTTCTCAATATCCCGCCTTCACCTCTAACTGCCTCAGAGATTAATGTGCGTGACAGGCCAGCTACATATAAGGTAGTAGGATGAAACTGCATAAATTCCATATCTATAAGTTTAGCGCCTGCTCTATAAGCAAGCGCCATACCGCACCCTGTAGCAACAGGGGAATTCGTTGTCTCCCGATAAACCTGCCCAATTCCACCTGTAGCTAATATTACCTTACGCGCATAAACTATCTTTCGCTCATTATTTCTCACATTAACAACAGCACCAAAACAAGTTCGGTCTCTATGAAGTAAATCTATGACAAAAGCATGCTCCAAAATCTTAATATTAGTGTTCTGTTTGACTTTTGCTATCAGTGCTCTTTCTAATTCTATACCTGTAGCATCGCCTTTTGCATGAATCACTCTTCGCACGCTATGTCCTGCTTCCTGAGTAAAGGAGAGCTGGTCTCCCTGCCTGTCAAATTCCGCTCCCCACTGGATCAATTCCTTGATACGAGCAGGTCCTTCTTCTACTATTATCCTGACCGCCTTCTCATTGCATAAACCGCAACCAACTCTTAATGTATCCTCTATATGCCCCTCAGGCGAATCATCTTCTGATAATGCCACAGCTATTCCGCCTTGCGCTTTTTGGGTGTTGCTTTCGCTGAGTTTATCCTTGGTTATTATAGTTACCTCTCCGTATTTTGACGCCTGAATAGCAGCAGAGAGCCCGGCTACCCCGCTTCCAATAATCAGAGTATCGGTTTTGATAGATGGCAGGTCCTTTGAATTAAAGGATATTAAGAATTTATTCATAAGCCGCATTCTACATCGCTTATAAAACAGTGTCAAATAGGAAGATACTTCTTCAATTTGTTGACGATCAACAGCATTCCTTCAGTATCCAAACAGCAGTATTTCAACAAGTTTTTTCTTATTTCTTCTTTATTATTTGATTTATTTTGAATGTGGCTTTGAAAGAATTGCATACTTGCATCTTCCCCAGTTGCGATCTCCATTTCTTCGTAACTTTTTTCTGTAATCGCAGGAAGGACTTTCTTTATAGAGGCGCTGCCTTGCTGAGACGGATTATAGTAGCTAAAGCTTCTGAAAGGAATTAGCAGATCTACTACTCTTGGAAGCATTTCATTGACCCAATCCTGATATTCAGGGAAATCTCTTGCCAGCTCCTCTAAGACGCTTTTCTCAAACGATTGATTATAAACAACAATACTGCCTTGGGCTCCAAGAACTTCTTTAAGATTTTTCAATAATGCAGGTCTTGGATCTTCGCTTCCTTCCGCCAGAAATTCAAAATGCTCTGTTTTGTTATCTTTCTGCTGAATATGAAGGGAATACTGAAACGGAATTTTCTGATATGGCCTGGAATTATCATATTCAGGAACTGCAGGATTAAAGGTCTCAAAATCCAGATAGTACAGAGGATAGTTTAGTGTATCAAGAAACTGCTTTATCCCGGAAGACTCAATATGGCATTCTCCTGTTTTCTCACACTTCTTCTGAATCTCCTGCTTATCTGTAAGCCCAAAACCGTCAGGAATATCCATTATGCTATGCACGCCGTTATTGAATAGCTCAGTGCTTTTTTTGCCGCCCCCGCAGAGTGTGAAAACATTATTCTCAGGCAGAAATTCCCAGCATTCAGCTTTTAAATTGCAGGTATAAGGAGAATCGCAGTGTCTGCCTATCAAAACCGAGGGACAGCTGCTCAATTTTACAACATCGGACATCTCCTTGATTCTCTCCCGAATACCCTGCTGAGCTTCAGCAACTTCCATAGTTATATCCTGAATGGAGAACAGTTCCCCCACATTAATATCTCCCTTTCTGACATATTGGTTGTTAATAAAGCATAAATGACATTTTGCGATTTTCAGCCCTGCCATTTCACAGCAACGTTTTTGAAAAGAAACATCATGAACATTCTCTCCTTTAACCTTTGTTCCTGACTTGACTTCAATGATGTCAAAGCTTCTGTCATCATTTGGCTTTAGAACGTCAATTCGAGAGTAGCAATTATTAGCCATAATTCCTGCCTCAAAAAGCGGCACATTTTCTAATAGACTATCCTTTGTCAAATAAATATTCCGCATGAAATCATTCGTCGGCATATCAATGCCTTCGGGAAATAATTGCTTTGCCAGAATGCCGACTTCCGTTCCGGCATCCATTCTAAATTGAGCATCCTCAGCCGGCGCAGGAATTTTATCTTTAGCCTTGACAAGCATCCACAAGAGTTTTGAACACTGAAGCCCTGCAAGGTATTTTGATTTTGTTAAAAGAGCCATGTTTTCTATTTTAATCTTGAGACAACCCAAGTATAAAATCTCTCTGTAAGTTTTAATATTTCCAGAGCTTCTTTCCGGGTAAAATCTCTATTTTCGTATTCAATTATATTCTTTTTAGCTAAAATCTTTCTTAAAGTCCCACATTTAGATTTAACTTCCGGCAGGTCCACAGAACTGGATAATAAATCAATCACTGAACGATGGTCAGCACTTGTTGAGCGAATGCCTGCGTAAAACACAAGTATCGCATCAGCAGAGGATATTGCACAATGTACAGCATTTAAACCCACTGCATTTCCTCTTCCTCTCTCTTCAGCCTGAAGCATTGTATCGTAAAATTCACCGGCTTTTTTAAGATAGGTTTTATATTCGCTTCTTTGTATTCCTTTTGTATTGGTCTTCTTGGCTGACATTTACAATAACTCCTCTAATGACCTGCCAAAGAGTAAATTATGAGACTTTAATATATCCTTTATCAAAGGAACTTTCTTTTTGTATTTTGACTTAAATTCTTCAACAGTCTGTAAGTAGGTAGAGACCGTGTTGCCAAATTTGTCCATAATCTTCTCATTTACCTTTTCAAAGTCTTTTTCAGCCGCTTTTCTGTTTTCTGGATTCTTTACCACTATTAAAAGATCTATGTCACTGGTAGGTCGCTCTTCTTTTCTCTTTACACTGCCAAAAACTGCTATAGAAACTATGTCTTTTATTACAAGAGAGGAGATGTTTTTTGCTATAGCTTCATATATATCCTCAGGAATTTTGCTTTCTTTTTCATATAAAGGTTTTAGTAAGTCTGAAATAATAAAATTTTCTTTATTTAAACTGTAGAGATAACTTTTCCCTATACTTCTTAGCAAAAGTGCTCTTTCATTATTTAGCTCCCGAAGAGATTTATGGCAGGCTGCAGGACTTACTTTTATTTCTTGAGCAATCTGCCGTCCACTCCACTCCGCCTCTGTCTTGCAGAGAAAACGCAAGATTTTAACCTTTATCTCATTATTTAAAATTTTATCTAATGGGTTATGCACTCTCATAATCTTACCTCTACTCTATGTTCTCCAACATAAACACATGTTTACAAATCTAAACATAATATATTATTAGATCGATGTCAAGAATTAAAACTATCAAATTCTTCCACAGGAGCTTTGAACACTGAAGCCCTGCGAGGTATTTTGATTTGGTTAAAAGCGCCATGCTGTTATCCTAACATATTCTTATATTCAAAGTCATCCCATCTAAAATTATCCGTATTATACAATATGGGCTCAAAAAACTTTTGTATTTTGGATACCTCTATCTCACCCCATCTTTCTTCATGCTTGAGATAATTATTGTTCACATATTCAATAGCATTGAAAAGATGGTCTTCGTCATCAAGAAACGAATCGTTATATCCTTTTGCCCAGAGGCTTTGCTGATATCCACTGCCTTGAACCGACGATTTAAATCGTCGGTTCACCTCATGAGCAGATGCTCCTTTTATCTGCTTAGCGATATTCTGAATATCCTTTCCCATATCAGCAATTACTAAATGAATATGATCTGGCAAGACTGTTCCTGCGAGAAGTTTAATGCCAAGTTTTTTTACTGACTCAACAATGCACTTTGCCAGTAAACATCTTTCTTTATCAACCAAAATCACAGCCTCTTCACCTTTTTTATTGCTTTTTCTACGAGAGTATTTTGTCTCAAATGTTAGTAAATGGAACTTAGCCACTTCTATTTTCTTTCTATTTTTTCGATATCCGTTAGTGGAATTTTAGTTGTAAGTCTATAACAAAATTCATCCGATTCCTTTAGAATAATCGATATTGCGGAATCGATCGTAATAGGGAGTCCTCTTTTTTCGATTTCTTGGATGGCGTTTCTTTTAAATACAGGCAAAGAGCCTAATGGCAAACATTTTTGGCTTTTATCAAATGCAGATTGTGTTCTTCTTACCCATACGACAATGCGATCATGGGTGGTATCACCGTTTGTGATCCAAGAGTTGATAGTGAAAACAACTTCCCAGTCTTTCTCACTCATTCCAAACTTAATAATAGGGTCATCTGCTCTCTCGGGAAGATGATCAGTAATATATTTAAAATTCTGTTTAAGCTGGCTGCCGTTAAAGTTCTTTGAATAGCCGCAAGCACTTTCATGCAGAGATGTAAAGTCCAATCCAGGATTATCCAAATCTCTCCGAGTCCAGGCAATTATATTGTTTAGACTGAATGACATACCACTGTAATCTTCATGCACCGTAAACTTGAACCCTTTTGACATCACCTCTTCAAGGACATTTATCAGATGAAATAGCTGTGGACGTATTTCACAGAAAGGATCATTTTCTGGGTCAAGCCCTTCTTGAATATCGCGTAAACTCATGCCACGATAGATAAAGTGACCGTCTACTCGCTCTTTCCATAAATCTTTAATTGCCTTCTCAAATTCTGTTGGCATGATATGTATCTCCTAGTATAACTTAATCACTGATGTGACAGATGCTTTGAACCGACGATTTAAATCGTCGGTTCAGGAAACATACCTGCATTACTTGCAAAAACCCTCCGGAGCTACATAATCTCCGTATTTTTCCTGTGCAGCTTTCAGGCGTTTCTTCTGCTCTTCAAGAATGCTAAAAAGAATATTCGGAGTATCAGAGACCTTTGTCTTATATATCTCTGTGATTCTTTCTATTTTTTGAAGATTTTCGGGTATTCGCAAAGTGAATTGCTTTACATAGTCCTCTTCTGCGTAATCAGTATCAAGAACTTGTTTGAATAATTTTTTAAGGTCTTCATATTTCGGGATAAAACCTGTTGGAGTTTTGATTGCATCAACATCATTATTAACGCGCAGTTCCATCCATTTAATCCATACACGCTTATCCTGCATACCTGTCACATACTCACCGGTTTTTTCGTCTTTGAGGAAGTAATTGGCTGCAAAAATCGTAGGCGGGGAATCCATGGAGTCTACAAATTTAAGATGATTGCTAATATATCTGCCAAGCGGGACTGAAACAAAATCAAGATTTGACATAGGACAGAATTGTCTGACACCTTCTTGCCCCAGAGTTGCGGATGTAGTCTCTGATTCCAAAGACGCACCCATTGTTATTACTCCATGCGCCCAATCAAAAGACTGCTGCAGAGGAGACCACGTGTTTGAATCTCTTCCGCCATAGATTATTCCTTTTGTTTCTGCTCCCTGGGTATCGTCCAGTTTAGAATCCAGATTCTTAAGAGAACTAAGCTTAACCGTATATCTTGCATTTTTATGAGAATGTGTAATCTCGATTCCTTTTGAATCTTTCTTCCCTTTTATCCATTGCCCTGAATGGTTAATCCCGCTTTCAGGTATCTCTCTTTTATCTCCAAGCCAAAAAGGAGTTTTATCTTCTGTTACAAGAACATTAGAGAAGATAACTTCATTAGGAGATGTTAAAACTTCCCATATTAAAGGATCATCCTTTACATTAACATTCTGAATAATTCCAAATATTCCGCTCTCAACATTTACTGCATAGACCTTGCCATTCCTCTGCCTTAAATATGCTATATCATCGCCTACAATGCTCTCCCCTCTCATCATAGCGGTTGATGTTTTCCCGCAGGCGCTTGGATATGCTCCTGTGAAATATGTAACTCTTCCACCAGGACCATGCACTCCCATAACCAGCATATGTTCAGCGAGCCAGCCTTCTTCTGATGCCTTGTGAATAGCAAGCCTTAGAGAGAGCTTTTTAAGTCCGACTGTGTTACCTGCGTATTGAGTATTTGTGCTATATACAATGTTATCCTCAAGATCCATATATATTCTGCGTTTGTCTATATCTTTGCTTACCATATTCTCCAGAGCGCCGGCGCTATGCATAATCCTAAAGAAACTCTCAGAACTGCCGATTCTCTCAAACTGTCTGTATCCTCTCCTGTAGAGAATATATTCTGAATGCGCAACATAACTGGAATCAGTTATCTGAACACATGGTATAGAGAATTCGGAATTAGTTGGCCCAAGACAGAAGAACAAAACCAGCATCTCCTTTCCAGCCATACTATTTTTTAGATATTCATGAACTTCTTGCAGCCCTTCTTCTTTGTCTATTGTATTGAAACTGGAACCAAGCTCCATTCCCTCAGAAAGAAGATATTTAGTTTGTGCTTTATCCCGCGCCTGATCATTGTAACCGTCGTAATGAATTGTGTGTCCATAAACAGCGAGTTTTCTTTCCTCTCCGGTTTCCAGTGCCTTATCTCTTATATACTTAGCGTCCTCATCGGAATCATCGCCGATAAAAACCGAATCAGGATTGCAAAGCTCTGCATACTTTCCAATAAAATCATGCAGCTTTGTATTATCCAATGCCATTAGTTTTTTATAACTTGTTTCTGTGCACTTTTTCTTAAGTAATTCGGTATATTTCTCTTGCATTATAAACCTCTTATTTATTTTAAAATTCCCACCTTTTTAAAGATCTGATTAGTATCCTTCACAAAAACAAATTTCATCTTTCTTCTTACATTTGAAGGAATATCATCAAGATCCTTTTTGTTTTCCTGCGGCATAATAACTGTCTTTATATTGCTCCTGTGAGCTGCCAGAACTTTGGATTTTATACCTCCTACAGGCAGGACGTTTCCCCTGAGCGTTATTTCTCCTGTCATAGCAATATCCTTTTTAACAGGTTTTTTAGTAAGCGCAGAAGCCAGAGAAACTGCCATTGTAACACCTGCAGAAGGCCCATCCTTTGGTATGCCTCCTTCAGGAACGTGAATATGTATGTCAATGTTCTTATAGAAATTCTTTACCAGCCCAAGTTCTTTTGCTTTAGAACGAACAAAGCTGAGCGCTGCCTGACCAGACTCCTTCATAACATCTCCTAACTGGCCTGTTAGAATAAGCTCTCCTTTTCCAGCCATTACAGCAACCTCTGTCGATAATATCTCGCCTCCAACCTCAGTCCATGCAAGCCCAGTGGCAACTCCAATCTCTTCTTTCTTTTCTTTTTTATTATATCTGAATTTTTTATTTCCCAAAAAATCAGAAAGATTACTTGGAAGTACTTTTATTTTTTTTGTTCTCTTTTTTTCAACAATCAATTTTGCTGCTTTTCTACATATAGATGCAATCTCTCTCTCCAAATTTCTAACTCCTGCTTCGCGTGTATAGTGTCTTACTATACTGAAAACTGTTTTATCCGGAATTTCAAGCAAGTTACTATTCAACCCATTGAGTCTTAGCTGTTTTGTTATTAAAAACTTGTTTGCTATTTTTGCCTTCTCTATCTCTGTATAACCCGAAAAATCTATTACTTCAAAACGATCAAGTAATGTCAGCGGGATATTATGAATGACATTTGCTGTTGCTATGAACATTACATTTGAAAGATTAAAATCCACTTCAAGATAGTGGTCATTGAATTCATGATTCTGTTCAGGGTCTAGTACTTCAAGCAACGCCGAAGACGGATCCCCACGAAAATCAACGCTCATTTTATCAACCTCATCAAGTAGAAAGACTGGATTTCTACTACCGACTTTTCGGAGTGATTGAATTATCTTCCCAGGCAAAGCTCCTATGTATGTTCGCCTGTGTCCTCTAATCGCTGCTTCATCCCTTACTCCGCCAAGAGAAACTCTTATGAATTTTCTCCCCAACGCGCGAGCAATGGATCTTCCCAGAGAGGTTTTTCCAACGCCAGGCGGTCCGACAAAGCAAAGTATTGGACCTTTAAGCTTCTTTACTAACTTTCTTACTGCAAGAAACTCCAGTATCCTTTCCTTAGCCTTTTTCAGTCCATAGTGATCCTGATTGAGAATTTTTTCGCTCTTTGCTATATTCAATTTATCCTGTGTCTCCTTGCTCCATGGAACCCCGATCAGCCAATCCAGATAATTGCGAACCACAGTTGCCTCCGGTGACATTGAATGCATCTTTGCCAGCTTTTCAAGCTCTTTATTCGCTTTCTCTTCAGCCTCTTTTGTCATCTTCGCTTCTTTTATTTTTGCTTTAAGCTCAGCAATCTCGTCCCCATCTTTTGAGCCTTTCCCCAGCTCCTTTTCTATTGCTTTCATCTGCTCCTGCAAATAAAATTTCTTTTGCGTTTTACCAATCTGTTCTGTAACCTGTCCCTGAATCTTCTTTTCTACGCCAAGAATCTCCACCTCTCCCATAAGTATTTCTATTATTTTTTTCAATCTGTCTTCATGCTGAAAGGATTCCAGAATCTGTTGTTTGTCCTCCATTTTAACCGTAAGATGAGAAGCAATCACATCTACCAATCTACCGGGCTGATTGATATTATTAATTGAGCTCAGAAACTCTTTGGGTATCTTAGAATTTAATTCTCCATACTTCTTAAATAATTTTATAACTGTTCTCATCAGGGCTTCTATTTCAGGCGTCTTTTCAGAGAGTTCTTTTACCTTTTCTGTTTTTACCTCAAATATTTCTTTTGTATTAACATATTTTATTATTCTTGCTCTATCTGTACCCTCTACCAGTATTTTAATAGAACCGTCAGGATTTTTTACAACCTGTAGGATTTCTCCAACTGTTCCAACTTCGTATATATCTTCAGGGGTTGGGTCCTCTATATGAGCATTCTTTTGCGCTGCCAGCAAGACCTTCTTTGATCCTGCCATAGCTTTTTCTACAGCAAGAATAGATTTGCTTCTGGCAATCCATAACGGGACTATCATGTACGGAAGCACAACAATATCTCTGATGGGAATAAGAGGGAATCTATCAGGCAATTTTTGTTTTCTTTCTGGTTATAACAATAGGCGGGATCTTTTTATTGATCACATCTTCAGATATGATACATTCTTCAACATCTTCTCTTGAAGGAATATCATACATAATCTCAAGCATAACATCTTCTATTACAGAACGCAGTCCTCTAGCGCCTGTACCAAGTTCAATAGCCCGCTTGGCAATAAGAGAAATCGCTTCTTTTGTAAACGTTAATTTAACATTTTCCATTGAGAAAAACTTTTCAAACTGCTTAGTTAATGCATTCTTAGGTTTAATTAATATGTCTATAAGAGCTGATTTATCCAATTCATTCAAAATCCCTGTTACAGGCAATCTGCCAACAAATTCAGGAATTAGTCCAAATTTTATTAAATCCTCTGGAAGTAAGTTCTTCAACATACCCTGTTTTTCTATTCTTGAACTGCCCCTAAACCCAATAGTCCCCTTTCCTGCCCTTACCTGAACTATCTTATCCAAGCCATTAAATGTGCCTCCGCAAATGAACAGTATATTGGACGTGTTTACTTGAATGTACTTCTGCTGAGGATGTTTTCTCCCTCCCTGTGGAGGAACATTTACAACTCCGCCCTCAACTAACTTAAGCAAAGCCTGCTGTACACCCTCCCCTGAAACATCCCTGGTAATAGATATATTATCTGTGGTACGCGCAATCTTATCTACTTCGTCTATGTAGATAATGCCTCTTTCAGCTTTTTTTACATCAAAGTCTGCTGCATGGAGAAGCTTCAGAATTATGTTCTCAACATCTTCTCCGACATACCCTGCTTCAGTAAGAGTTGTTGCATCCGCAATGGCAAAAGGAACATCAATGATCCTTGCCAATGTCCTGGCAAGCAAAGTTTTTCCACATCCAGTAGGCCCAACGAGAAGAACATTACTCTTCTCAAGCTCAACATCACCTGGGTTAGCACTGTTTTTTATCCTTTTATAGTGATTATGAACTGCTACAGCCAAAATCTTTTTCGCTTTTTCATGACCAACAACATATTGATCCAACGCCTTTTTTATATTTACCGGCTTTGGTATAGAGATTTCTTTTTCCTTATCAATATTACGATGTTTCTTATCCGCTTTCAGCATATCATTGCACAAAAGAATGCACTCATCACAGATATAAGCATTTGTCCCTGCAATAAGCTTATTTACTCCCACTCGCGCCTTGCCGCAAAAAGAGCATTTCGGGAACTTCTTTTTTTCCATCACTTAATGTCTTCCTCAGCCCTCTTGATTTCTGAGCGGGCTATTTTAGTCACATATATTTCCACAGAGGTAAGATCCTTAATACCGAGCACATCACCCACATAGTTTTTTATAGAGTCCTGCAGCTTACTGGTAGATGACGGAATATCTACATCTGACTTTAATATCACCTTACTCTTTATTTGCAAACCGTTTTTAGTTGTATAAACCCTTGGAATAAGATCTTTTATTTCCTTGATCTCCAGCCCTCGTCTTCTTACGAACCCTTCTATGGCGCTGAATGCAACCTTTACTTTCCCATTAGAATTCTCAAACGAAAACACCTGCTCTTTCCTCAGCCTGAAACACGAGACACAAATCTGAATTATACTTAAAAGCACAAACAATGCCCCTGTGCAGCCAAGAACCATCTTTAGGTCTTTGTCAGCATGAAGTTCTTCAAGTGCTTGATAAGCTCCTTCAATAAAGAATTGCGGCGAAATATAAAACATAACAAGAAGTAAACCAACAACTAAAAGTACAAGAACTGAAAATGCGGCAATTAATCTAGTACCTAGTCTCTGCTCACTCATTTCTTCTCCTTTACTTTGTCCTGTTTGACAGATTCTTTTTTCTCTTTAGGGAAATGAATACCTCCCACATTAATATTGACCTTTGATACGGAAAGTCCGCTCATTTTCTCAACCTGTTTTTTCACATTTTGCTGAATCTGCAGAGCCACTTCAGGAATCTGCACCCCGTACTTAATAACAATAGATAGTGTAATAGTAACCTCTTTTTCTCCAATCTCTACTTTCACACCTTTGTCCGCGCCTTTTTTACCAAATATCTCTGTAATGCCTCCAACAATGCCCTCGTTCATACAGGTAACACCAGGAATCTCCGTAGCCGCCATACCTGCAATGACTGCTACTACTTCATTGTTTATTCTGACTGTTCCCAAATCATTCTTCACTTCTCGTTCTTCTTCCATAACATCTCTCCCTTCATTTTTGTTCTTTTTTTAATAAATTTTCCACAAAATCAGTGGATATAACCCCTTCTTGAAAAGCAGGATCGCTAAAAACCAGTTTATGAAAATCGATGGTTGTCTTTATCCCATTTATTACATATTCATCCAACGCTCTCTGCATCCTTTCAATAGCCTGCACTCTATCCTCTGCCAGCACAATTAATTTACTTATCAATGAATCATAAAATGGTTGTACAGAATAGCTATTATACACATAACTATCTACTCTTATTCCAGGACCGCCAGGGGAATGATAACCTGTAATCACACCTGGCGATGGTAAAAATTTATTTTTCACATCTTCAGCATTTATTCTGCATTCTATCGCACATCCGCGTTGCTCTATGCTATCCTGCGTATATTGCAGTTTCTCTCCGGCAGCTATCTTTATCTGCTCCTTTACAATATCAACGCCAGTTACAAGCTCTGTTACCGGATGCTCTACCTGCAGCCTTGTATTCATTTCCATAAAGTAGAATCTTCCATTCTTGTCAAGCAAAAACTCCATAGTCCCGGCATTTGTGTAATTTACCTGCTTTGCTCCTGTTATAGCCATCTCTCCCATTTTTGCTCTTAATTCATCTTTTACTGCTGGAGCTGGAGATTCCTCTATCAATTTCTGATGTCTGCGCTGGACCGTACAGTCTCTTTCTCCAAGATGTATAATATTTCCAAAGTTATCGCCTAATATCTGAAATTCTACATGTTTTGGCTCTTCCAGATACTTTTCAATATATATATCTGAATTTCCAAATGCTGCATTTGCTTCTGCCTGCGCAGTCATAAGCAGGCTTACCAGTTTACCATCATTATGAGCTATTCTCATACCCTTGCCGCCACCTCCAGCAGAAGCTTTTATCATTACTGGATACCCTATTTTCTTTGCTACTTCCACTGCTTCTTCTTTGTCTTTTATAATCCCGTTACTCCCGGGCATAATTGGTAATCCGGCCTTTTTCATAGTCTGTAATGCTTCTGACTTATTGCCCATCAAGCGTATTATTTCTGGCGACGGACCTATGAACTTTATCTGACACGATTTGCATATCTCGGCAAAATGCGCATTTTCTGCAAGAAATCCATATCCTGGATGTATTGCCTCAACATCTGCTATTTCAGCAGCGCTGATTATACTCGGGATATTTAGATAACTATCCTTTGAAGATGCAGGACCTATGCATATTGCCTCATCTGCATACTGCACATGTAGAGAATCAGCGTCTACATCAGAATAAACAGCAACAGTCTTTATACCAAGCTCCTTACACGCCCTGATAATTCTAACAGCTATCTCGCCTCTATTTGCAATGAGTATTTTAGAAAACATATGCCTGAAATCCCTATTCTGGTTTTACGAGAAACAACGTCTGTCCAAACTCTACAGGCTGGCCATTATCAACAAGTATCTTTACTATGCGTCCTTTAACATCAGCTTTTATCTCATTCATCAACTTCATTGCTTCAATTATACATACAACTGTGTCTTCTCCCACATCTGTTTCAACATCAACGAATGGATCTGCATCCGGAGCCGGCGCTTTATAAAATGTGCCTACCATTGGAGTTTTAATTTCAATGAGCCCCTCATTTTTTTCTTCGGGTTTATTTGCATCTGCTCCACTCGATTCTGCTCCTGATACAGGTAATTGTGTTACAATAGTCGGCATGGAATGTCCTGGCTCTGGGTAGCGCTTAAGCTTGATCTTTGCGTCTTCTCTTTCTATTTCAAGTTCTGCTATATCTGCTTCTTTAAATACTTCAACGATTTCTTTTAATTCTTTGATATTCATTATTCGCCTCCTTATCTTCGAATTATATTGCTTCAGCCAATATTTGTCAAAATAAAAGGACTAAACTCTCTCAAGATACTTTCGGCTTCTTGTGTCAATTTTTACAACATCACCTTGATTTACAAAAATGGGAACCTGTATGACAGCCCCTGTCTCAAGAGTTGCTGGTTTAGATCCACCTGAGGCTGTATCTCCCTTTTTGCCGGGCGATGTCTCAGTAATTTTTAAGTTTACAAAGTTTGGCATTTCAACATTAACAAGTTTGTCTTCACAGTAGATACCTGTTATCTCGCATTCCTCTTTAAGAAATTCTACACTCTCGCCTATGATCATCCTGCTTATCGGCATTTGTTCATATGTCTTAATATCCATAAAATGGTAATCATCTCCTGAACTATAAATATACTGTAATTTCTTTTCCTCGACACGAACA
>CAYTGU010000003.1:0-106239 GCA_964437505.1 uncultured bacterium | reverse complement strand
AACACACATCATTTTCTTTAACATATCTACCTCCTTTTCTTAAACACTTTTAACACCTTGTTATTTCCGTATTTTATATTACTTTTTTGCAAATATTCCTTTTGTTTCTCTTGAATATAATTCGGATTAACTTAGATTACTACACTTTTTTTTCGTTATATTTTACATTTATTACGATTTATGCTATAAAAATGCAAAGAATATACTAAAACATGCAGAATTCAATGATAGACGATTTCGATGTGCTTGCAAAATCTCAGGAATTCGCTGAGTTTACTAGGATAATCAAAAATCTCACAGGGCTGGCTATGGCCATCAATACCCCCGACGTAACTAAAATTCATAGTTCGCTTAAATCTAATGAAGGAAGTTCGCTTTGCAAACTCATCCAATCAATGCCCGAAGGCTTAAAACGTTGCCATGCTTGTGACCAAAAGTTTCATCGCCGTGCGATTGTTCTCGGTCGTCCTTTATGCTATACCTGCCACGCTGGATTGACCGATATGTGCATACCCATTATTTTGCAAGGTACGCATGTGGCAACTATTTCTTGTGGACAAATCTTGCTGGAACGCCCGGGAAATGCAGGTGCAAAAAAGATCATAAAGCGACTGGACTGGCTAGACATTCCCCCGAAACAGCTAAGAGATGCTTATTTCGGGGCTCCGTATATGCCAAAACATTCTGTCAAATATGTTATGTTACTTTTGTCTTTTTTTGCCCAACACTTATGTGAGAACGCACGCAAACTCAAAGAATTTTCAAATCTATCGGTCCGTTATGATATCCGTACAGCGCAGAAATATATTGAAAAAAACTTTCGCAACGGCCAATTGCAATTAATTGAAGTGGCTCGTATTGCGAGGTTGTCTCCAGCCTACTTTTGCAGCGTTTACAGAAAAGTCATAGGAGTTCATTATTCCAGTTATCTGCGAAATTTGCGTGTGAATGAAAGCAAACGACTTCTTAGCATCACGGGAAAAAGCATAACTAATATCTGCTATAATTGTGGATTTAACAGCCTGACTCACTTCAACCGAGTATTTAGACAAAGCGAGCACTGCAGTCCTAGCCAATATCGAAAACGAATTCTAAAGGAATCCAATATACGTTAGAAGATGTCCAGAAAGAGTTGGGGATGTATGACCACGATCATTTGAGCGGGCATAAGATCCTCATTAATCCCTCTTTTTTATAATGATGTACTCTTTTCTTTTTACTTTGTAAGTGAGTCCTTTAGGATAAAGTATGGCTTGAAGACAGGTCTCTATACTGACATTCTCCAGATATATATTCACTTCAGAATTTATGTTCTGAAGGGCAAGTTCGTCTATAGTGATATTAATTCCGCAATCCTTTGAAAGGAGCAGGAGTATGTTCTTGATATCTACGCCCTTAAAATTGATTAGTTTTATTCTTGTAGCAAGTACCTTTTCGATATGTGTAGCTTCGGTTATAATAACATAGCTCCTCCTTTCTCTATATATTAATCCTTTTGGTAAAAGTATATCTTTTAAAAATTCCTTTATCCTTATTCCAGAAGAAGATGTACAATTAATCTTTGAAGAGAGAAGTTCATTAGAAACATCAATAATTGATATATTTAATTTATGTTTCTTGGCAAGGTCGATAATAGTATCATAGATAATCCAGCCATCATATCTATTGGGTATAATTGCTTCATTCAAAGAATTATCCAGTTCAGAAGACATAAGAAGAGAGCCTACTAATGTCAAAACTAAAAACAGAGGAACAAATACGTTATGTCTAATCTTTCCCTTGGATTTGCCGAACATGTCTTTTCTCTCTATATTTTATTAAATATTATATCATACACTTTTGATTTTAATAACTCCTTATCCCTCTTCTTCACATGGGTGGGGCACCATGTATTTTTGTGTAGATTTTTACTTGAGGCAATGATACAATTTTGTAATGAAAGATAGAGTGTTGTTAGAAGATTTAGGGGAAAGGCCATATGTTGTAGCAGTCCTTAATAAGGCTTCTGTGAAAACTGCTCAATCAGCGCAACGGCTTGGCGCAGACATCCTGGAGCTTCGTGTTGGTATGTTGGATTCCTGTTATCATAATGGAGAGAAAGCAAGCTCTATTATAAGACAATTGAAAGAAAAAGTTAAGTTACCTGTTATTCTTACTATACGCTCCTCAAAGGAGGGGGGGATGACGAAAATAACTGACAGCAAACGTCTTGATATTTTCAGAGAAGCTATCTCAGAAACAGATTTAGTAGATATTGAAATCAATTCAAATCACATAAATTCTAAGGTGATAGAACTCGTAAAAACACAGAATAAAAAGGTAATTCTTTCTTATCATAATTTTGAGAAAACACCTGCATTATCCTACTTGAAAAATCAGGCAGAAAAAGCATGCGATTTGGGATGTGATATTGTGAAGATCGCAGTAATGGCAAACAATATGGAAGATGTAAGGAGATTACTGAACTTTTGCTCCATATGGAAGAAAACCAGGATAGCTGTTATGTCAATGGGCTATTTAGGCGCAGTCTCCAGACTGGCTGGATTCTTATTTGATTCCTGTCTTACATATGGATTCATAGATCAACCTGTGGCTTCCGGGCAATTAAGTGTAAAAAATTTAGTTAAATATTATAACATTCTTTATCCATAAATTCTTCTTTTTGGTCAAGCTTTTATACTATGCCAATCAAAAAATTCCTTCAAATTGAGTATCTTTTGGGGTAATATCATAAATCGACTATGAATATCTCAAAGTTTAAGAATATTTTAATAGTAGACCTCTTGCGTATAGGGGATACAATTGTAACATTCCCTGCAATAAGAGCAGTTAGAGAAAATGTGCCTGATGCATATATAACTTTAGTTGCTTCCCCTAATCTCAAATCAATTGTTGAAGATCAGGATCTTGCTGATGATATTGTGTATTTTGACTGTAAAAAAAATGGGAGAAATCCATTTTCAATATGGAGATTTGCTAAGAGCCTGCCAATTCAATGCTATGACATTGCAATAGTTCTGGACACAAGGCTTACGAGTAATCTTATAGCATTCTGGGCTAATGCAAAGAGACGCATAGGCTATAACTATCGCTGCAGAGGATTCTTATTGACAGACAAGGTGAAAGCGCCTCTTTACTGGAACAGACCCATGTGGGAATATATTGACTCAATAAAAGTATCACATGAAGCAGACAGCTGGCTAAAACTCATAGAAGAGGCAGGATTCCATATCAAGAACCAGCGTCCATATATTAGAAAATCACATAAAAATCAGAAGTGGTGTGAAGGTTTTCTAGAAGAGCACAACGTAGCGCAAACAGATACTCTTGTGTGCATACATCCCGGAAGCAATGTATCCTATCAATGGGAACCAGATAGATTTGCACAAGTTGCAGATTTTATAATAGAAAAGCTTAAAGCAAAAGTTTGCGTATCGGGAGGGCCTGAGGATGCTGATTTAGTAAAAGAAATAGAGAACAACATGCATGCTAAGCCGATAATCTCAAATTGCAGAATGAACCTTGGCCAATATGCGGAGCTTCTGAGAAGGGCAAATCTTTTAGTAAGTGTTGACACTTGCGCAACTCATATAGCTTCTGCAGTTAATACTCCGGTTATTGCTTTATTCGGACCGGGCGATCCCGGAATATGGAGGCCATATGGAGAAGAGCATATAGTAATACAAAAAAGAGACGCTCTATGTATGGGATGCAAGAAACCTAGATGCACTCAGGATAAACACTATTGCATGGATGCAATAACTGTTGAGGAAGTATGCAAAGCCGTAGAAAACAAATTCTAAGACCTGACTATTTGGGTCATAGACAAAGAATTAGAGAAAAGTACCTAAAGAGCGGATTTGGCAATTGGCATGACTATGAAATTCTCGAATTGATACTCACTTACGCAATACCTCGCAAGGATACAAAGCCTATTGCTAAAGCATTGCTTAGAAAATTCAAAAGCATCAGAGGTGTTTTTGACGCAGAAATAGAAGAATTAAAAAAAACAAATGGAATAGGTGCAAATGCAGCTATTCTTATTAACCTGTCTAAGGAGGTCGTTTCCCTTTACCTGTTGGGGGCCCTTCTCGAACAAGGGAATATAATATCTTCACCAAAAGCAGTCTATAATTACCTGCAGGCTTCATTAAGAGGAGCTAAGGATGAAATCTTTAAGGTTATTTTCCTTAATACTGCCAACAGACCTGTTAAAGTAGAGACAATACACATTGGTACTGTAAATAAAGCAGTAGTTTATCCTCGCAAAGTAGTGGAACATGCTTTAAGAAACCAAGCTGTATCTGTTATTCTCGCGCATAACCATCCAGGAGGAAGTCTTACGCCTTCGGAGGATGATAAGAACATAACACAGGTATTGATTAAAGCGCTTGGTACAGTAGATGTTAATGTGTTGGATCATATTATTATAGGATTTGAAGGCTATTTTAGTTTTAAGGAGCACAGATTAATATGAGTATTAAAGCATTATACATAACCGGAGAGACTGTGCCTGGAAATAACGGCGGCTCAGTGCATGTTTGGGAAGTTGCCTCAAATCTATCTAGACTCGGATATGATGTAACTTTAATCTCACAAAAACAGAAAACGTTAGCGCGTTCCGAATCCTTGAAAGGGGTAAAACTCCTTCGCATCAACATGCAATATTCAAATAAAATCCTCTCTATCGCAGGTCTTAAGCTGTTTCCAGAACTACTGATGAAAAGGTTTGATATAATCATTGAGAGATATGTTACCTTTGGCGGAGCAGGAACTATATATTCAAAGCTTAAGAAAATCCCGCTTATACTTGAAGTAAACAGCCCTCATACTGAAGAGCTTATATGGAGATATAATATTACATGTAAAACAACGATTAATATTCTTAGAACCTGGAGAGATATTCAATTCAGACAGGCAAAAAAGGTTATAGCTACTTCACTTACAGTTATTCCGGAGCATGCGCGCCTGAAAACAGAGCAGGTCAGATGGGCGGCAAACACGGATATGTTCAGACCTGGACTGCGAAACACAGACAAAGCAAATAACATTAAAAAGACATACAACTTGGAGAACAAGTTTACAGTAATGTTTGCAGGCACGTTCAGAAAGTGGCACGGTGCGCTTGACCTCCCGGAAATTGTCAGGCAGGTAATCAGCAAAGACAAGAATGTACAGTTCCTTTTTGTTGGTGGAGGAGAGTGTCTGCATGAAGTAAAAGTCAGGATCAGAGATATGCGTTTGAGTCAGCATGTGATTTTTACCGGTACGCAGAAGTATGAAATAATGCCGTATTTTGCAGCAGTATCTGACGTAGGCATTGCGCCTTACAATGCAGCATATTATAAGCCATTAAAAGATTTCGGATTTTTCTGGTCCCCCCTCAAGATATTTGAATACCTGGCATCAGGACTTCCTGTTATTACTGTTGCTTACGATCCGCTTCCTGAGATTGTTATTGATGGGAAAACAGGTTTTATAACACCTGCTGAAGACCCATCTAAAATAGCAGAGGCAATCCTTGTTCTTGCCAAAAATCCTCTTAATGCTTCCCACATGGGACAAAAGGCAAGAGAATTTGCAGAAAATAATTACACATGGAAGCTTCATGTTGACAGTCTGGATAGAATAATAAAAACCACTCTAGAAAGGAATTAATTTTGAATATTGCAATAGATGCCAGAATGATTTTGCACTCGGGGATTGGTACCTATATAAAAAATTTGATTACAAATCTTTTTGATATTGATAAGGTCAATACTTACACTTTGTTAGGCAGGGGAAAAGAGCTTTCTAAATATGCCGAAAAACATAATGTTTCTATAAAGGAATTTCATTCGCCGATCTATGGCATAAGCGAACAGGTTATTGAACCTTTAAAGCTCTGGAATACCGAATTTCTGCACTGCCCGCATTACAATATACCTGTTATATACGAGGGAGATATGATAGTTACTGTTCATGATCTAATACATCTTATTTTTCCCCAGTTCCTCAAGCACAGGACTGCATATTTCTATGCTAAGTCATTGTTTAAGCTGATGGCTGTAAGAGCAAAAAAGATAATAGCTGTATCTGAAAGCACAAAAGCCGATATAGTAAATTATTTAGGGGTAAAAGAAGATAAAGTTATTGTGATCTATAACGGAGTCTCTGAAGTATTTAAGAAAGACGTATCTCAGGAAGAATGTGAAAAGCTAAGAGATAAATTAAATCTGCATGCAAGATACATACTTAATGTAAGCAATATGAAGACGCATAAAAATATTGAGACACTCATTAAAGCGTATTCAAAACTCAGAAAACGGGGAATAGAACAAAAACTTCTTTTGGTTGGAGGGAAAAAGGAGAGAATTGGAGAACTGCAGGTTTATGCAGAGCAGTTTAATGTAGCTGAAGATGTAATTTACATTCAGAACATAGATTTTGAGGATTTACCATCTCTTTACCAGATATGTGATATATTTGTTTTCCCATCTCTTTATGAAGGGTTTGGTCTTCCGCTTGTAGAAGCAATGGCAAGCAGAGTGCCTGTTGTAACATCTGATGTATCCTCAATGCCTGAAGTTGTTGGTAATGCAGGCATAACCATAGAGCCGAAAGACGCAGATTCTCTGGCTGAAGCAATAGAAAAAGTTATTTCTGATAGCAATTTGAGAAATAATATGGTAAGAGAGGGCACAAAGCAAATAGAGAAATTCAACTGGCAAAATACTGCAAGGAAGATTTTAGAGGTCTATAAAAGCGAATTTTTTTAATAGATAAAAGGAGAAGAATATTATGGCAATAGATAAGGAACTTCTGGATATTCTGGCATGTCCAAAATGCAAAGGGGATATAAGACTAGAAGACGAGGATAAACTTGTTTGTGATGCTTGCAAGAAATACTATCCAATAAAAGAAGGCATCCCTGTTATGATGATTGACGAAGCAGTGGATTATGCTCTGTAACGTAACAAGACTGTTAGGAGCTTCGAAATGCAACTCAGATTGGGACAGATCTCCGTGGGGAGATATTCCATCCGAACTGATCCAAGAGTATATGGGGACGAAGCCCGACCATTTCCCGAAGGCAGAGGTAAAGATTGCCTATGATGACATAGCTGTATACGTGATGTTTCGAGTTGGGGACAGATATGTTCGTGCAGTAGCTGTAGAGCATCAGGATAGTGTTTGCACTGATAGCTGCGTCGAATTCTTCTTTACCCCTGATTCAGATGTGTCCAAAGGCTATTTCAACCTTGAGATGAATTGCGGCGGCACCATGCTTTTCCATTTTCAGCGAGCGCCAGGAAATGGCAGGATTAAAATTCCAAAGAATGAATGTAATAAGATAAAATGCGTGCATTCGTTACCGCGTATTGTTGAGCCGGAGATAGAGGCACCAGTCACATGGACAGTTGAGTACTGTATTCCTATAGCCTTGTTGAAAAGATACTGTCAGGTGATCACACCCGCTCCGCACACTGTCTGGCGAGCAAATTTCTATAAATGTGTGGACGACACATCACATCCCCACTGGTTAACATGGTCGCCGGTTAATTCTTCAAAGCCGAATTTTCATCTGCCTCAGTTCTTTGGGATACTGAAATTCGAGTGAAAAAGCGCTGAAGGTGGGATTCTATTTTGGTTTGACATTTACATTGACACACAAATAACAAAATCATACAATTCCTGCTATCAATTATTAAGAACATAACACGGAGGTAAAATGAAAATCAGGGATGGACAATCAATTCTCTTTATAGGAGACAGTATAACGGATTGTGGAAGACGTGCGGCTGAACGCCCATTGGGTAACGGCTACGTCAAATTATTCTCAGATATGTTAATAATTCGGGAACATCAAAAAACTATAACTGTTATTAATAAAGGTATAAGCGGTGATGTTGTTACAGGGCTAAGGAATCGCTGGAATGACGATGTTTTGCGTAATAAACCTGACTGGCTTTCGATTAAGATTGGTATAAATGATATTCACACAACTCTAAGGCAAAGCCCGGATGCAGTTCCACCAAAGTTATACCGAGAGGCATATCAGGACATTCTCTCACGGACTGTATCTGCTTTACCTGCGTGCAAACTTATTCTCATAGATCCTTTTTATATAAGCAATGAAACTTCGCCGAACTCATTCCGCAGCACTGTTTTGAAATTATTGCCAGAATATTTGCGGATTGTTGATGAACTTAGTACGCAATATAACGCGATTCACATCAAGACACACAAGATATATCAACAGCTGCTCAAAAATCACGAGCCTGATACATTTTGCCAAGAACCTGTTCACCCAAATCTCACAGGACATCTGGTTATAGCAGAGGCTTTATACGCTGCCCTTTGATTGACAGCGCAAGTTTCTTGAATTCAGGAAGAGAATGAGAGAAAAACTGCTTCCAGCCCTTGCATAGCCAGCTTAAATTATCAGGATTATCTCCTTTGTAAAAGCGGTGTTTAGGACAGTCTCCCATGCAATATTTGAGATATTCGCATTTCTCGCACTCTTTGTTCCAAAGACTTTTTTTTCTGCCGAATTCCATGTATTTCGGAGAAACTTGAAGTTCTTTCCATGAATCATTCATTATGTTTCCAAGTTTTTTATCAGATTCAACAAAGAAATCGCATGGATATATATCTCCATTATATTCGACAACAAAATACTGACAGCAGTTATCTCCCATATTGCAGGCATTACGTACACCATCTACCATCAACGCAAGAATAGAATCAAACAGGCGCACTGATACTTTTCGTGTATCCCTTTTGATCCACTCATCAAAAATCTCACACAGAAAATCTCCCCATTCCTCTCCACTGACTGAAAAAGGCATGGGACGTCCTTTTTTGTCAAACTCAACACATGGAATATACTGATGGTAGAAAAATCCCATATCACGGAGAAAACTATAAACTTCCTTAGCTTTTTTTACATTTACTGAAGTAACGAGAGTCAGAATGTTAAACTCCACATTGTTCTGTTTTAGATGTTCTATGCCTCTTAAAACATCCGCATATGACCCATGTCCGTCAGCAGTAATTCTATAGCGGTTATGAATATTTTCTGGTCCGTCAAGGCTAACTCCTACTAAAAATTTATATTTCGCAAGGTACTTGGCAAATTCCTCGTCAATTAATGTGGCGTTTGTCTGAAGTCCATTAGCAACTAAAGCGCCATTCTTACCATATTTCTGTTGCAGGTCGGTCACCCTGCGAAAAAAATCAACACCCATAAGTGTTGGCTCACCTCCCTGCCAGCCAAAAGCATACTGTTTCTGCTCTGTTTTCATATAGCTGGAAATCATTTGCGTAAGCACATTATTAGACATGCGGTGACGTTTAGTTTTGTGATAGAGAGTGTTTCGATTCAGATAAAAACAATATGAACAATGAAGATTACAATCAGCAGATGTAGGTTTTATTAAAAGAGAAAATGGTTTCATTTTTTCCTAGGAATATTCGGGTTTTTGCGTATTTGATATTATCAAGATATTATTCAATTATGTCAATTATTTCAGGTCGGTACGTGCATTCCAGAACCGATTTCCAGTCGGATGATTCCTGTCATCCCATGCCTCTCTGTATTTGAACATCGTCTGTCGCAATTCCGCAAGAGTTGTAGCCATCTCTGGCTTATTGGCAACATTAGACATTTCGTGAGGATCCTTGACGAGATCAAATAATTGGGTGGCGCCGCACGCATACTCAATGAGCTTGTAACGCACATTCCTTACGCCGCGAATACTATCTGCATAAACTAGGTACAGTGCTTCTCGGACACGATAATTTGGATCTCTGAGACATGGGGATAGGCTCTTGCCCTCCACAGACTCCGGTTTCTCAATATCAAGCAGATCACATATTGTAGGGAAAACGTCCAGTAGGTACACAAGAGAATCTATCTTTTGTCCTTTGGGAATTCCTGGCCCGGTGAAGATCAGCGGAACTCTTACGCTGTGATCATACAGATTCTGCTTGCCCATTAAGCCATGTTGTCCAACTGCTAAACCGTTGTCTCCCGCAAAAACAATGATCGTGTTTTTGAATTCACCCGTTTCCCGTAGGACATCAACAAGGCGTCCGAACGCATCGTCAAGATGGGAGATCATAGCGTAGTATTCCGCAATGTGGCGTCTAATTTCTTTTGAATTTCTGGGAAACGCCGCGAGAAGTTCATCTCGAATCTTGAGCGCACCAGTGTCTATCAAGTGTTCCCGTTGAAAATTCTCGGGCAATTTTATCTTTGAGGGGGCATACATCTTCAGGAATCTCTCCGGCATTGTTCGTGGATCATGCGGTGCCATGAGTGATACGTACATGAAGAAAGGACGCGACGTGTCATGTTCTGCAAGAAACTGGGCAGAAGCATCCACAAAAAGGTCTGTAGAGTGTTTTCCTGCTTCAATGTGATCGCAGTTCCGGAACTCAACCTTATTCGATCGCCACGGATTCTTCACAAAAGGACATTTTTTATCGTATTGACCTTCGGGATCATATCGATAAGCGGGAACGTTCCAATGGTCACCCATTCCGCCAAAGAATATTTCATCACCACAACTGAAGCTACGGGCGAATGACGACTGCGCATTGTGCCACTTGCCAGTGCCAAATGTGGCATAACCTGCATTCTTGAAACATTCTCCAAGTGTGATGTGAGCTTTAGGAATCTCCTGACCTTCGCGTTCTATGTGAAACAATGTGCGTCCGGTATGAAGCATTGCACGACTTGGCATGCATACAGCACCGCAGGTTCCTCCTGGAATGTGTGCGTGCGTGAACACCGTACCAGTAGCAACGATCTTATCTAGATTAGGTGTGTGGATCTGATCGTTTCCCAGCGCGTAAAATGTATCGAAACGCTGGTCGTCGGTGAAAAAGAAAAGGACGTTCGGTCTGCCATTCATATCGGATCTCCCAATAATTAATACTTAAACTTTATATTTCGGACTTGTTTTCCCGATTTTATCCTAGTAATGTTTTGCTTTTTAGCGTGTCTTATATTATTAAGATATTATTCAATTATGTCAATTGTTTTGCTTGACAAGCAGAAATGAGCATGATATGCTTGCAATTAAGCAAATGTGAGTGAAAATAAGCATGTTTACGGTTGAGAGACATAAAAAGATAAAAGAAATTTTACATAGCAAAAAGAGTATATCCGTTCCGGAGCTAAGTGGACAGCTTGATGTATCGGAGTCAACCATAAGAAGGGATCTTCATAGCTTAGAACAAAACAAATTGATTCAGAGAACGCATGGCGGGGCCGTTAATATAGATTCCGTACGTTTTGAACCTTCTCTCTCAGAAAAAGAAATTCAATTCAGGGATGAAAAATTAAGAGTGGCAAAACAGGCAGCTCAAATGATACTGGAAGGAGACACAATTGCGCTGGATGGCGGAACTACTACACTTGAGATAGCTAGAATTTTACCGAATATGCCAAACGTGACTGTTGTTACAAATTCAGTAAAGATAATTGCTGAGCTGGCAAATTTGCCGGATGTCAGCGTTGTTGTAACAGGTGGGAATCTGCGCAGAATGAATATGACACTTGTAGGGCCTATATCAAATCAGATACTGGAAAATTTACATATTGATAAGTTGTTTACAGGCACAATTGGTCTAACATATGAAGAAGGGCTCACAACAACAGATGTTATTGAGGCAGAAACAAAGAGGGCTATGATTAAAAAGGCAAAAGAGGTGATTGTTGTTGCTGATTACAGTAAAATTGGCAAACTGGCGTTTGCAAATGTAGCTTCCATCGATAGCATTGATAAATTAATTACAAGTGCCGGTATTTCTAAGAGATTAGTAAAAAAGTTTCAAAAGAAAGGTATTGAGGTTATAGTCGTATGAAAAAAGCTGTGCAATTTGGCGCTGGAAATATTGGAAGAGGATTTATCGGACAACTTTTATTTCAGTCTGGTTACAAGACAACGTTTATAGACGTAAATGACAAGGTTATATCGGCAATAAATCAAGTAGGTTCTTATACGATTAACATAGTTGGTAAAAAGCCGCGTTTTCTAAAGATTCAAAATATTAAGGCTGTAAATGCAAGAGACGTTGAGGCAGTGACTTCAGAACTTGTTTCTGCAGACATTGCGGTAACTGCTGTTGGTAATAGTGTTCTTGAGAAGATAGCTCCACTCATAGCAGAGGGACTGGTAGAGAGAGAAAAGAAAAATATAACAAATCCCCTTAATATTATAATATGTGAAAACCTCTTAGGTGCTGGTCAGGTATTTAGGAAGCTCATTCTGGAATCTCTTGATCAGACTCCGTGGAATTATGCGAAAAAAAATCTAGGACTTGTGGAATCAGTTGTTAGCAGAATGGTTCCGGTTGTTCCTCGGGATATTTCCGAAAAAGATCCTCTTTATATTGCTGTCGAAGAGTATTGTACACTTCCAGTAGACAAGGAAGGGTTTATTGGAGAAATACCTGATATAAAAGGAATGGTTCCATATAAAAATATCACTGCTTATGAGGAGAGAAAGATATATACACATAATGCGGGACATTCTATATGCGCTTATCTTGGTTATCAAAAAGGATATGAGTTTATATGGGAAGCACTGGAAGATAAAGGAATCTACTCTGTTGTGACAGGAGCTTTAAAAGAAACAGGGGAAGCCCTTATTAAGAAACATGGTTTTGATTCACAAAAGCACTACGAACATATTGAGGATCTACTGAGCAGGTTTGCCAATAAAGCGCTTGGAGACACAGTATGCAGAGTAGGAAGAGATCCAATACGCAAGCTCGGCCCAAATGATCGTTTGATAGGCTCTGCAAAACTGGTTTCAAAGTACGGTATAGAACCTGTAAATATATGCAAAGGTATCACAGCTGCATTAAAATATGATTATTCAGAAGATCCATCAGCTTGTCAGCTGGCAGATTCAATTAAACAAAAAGGAATAGATTTTGTTTTTAAGAATATTTGTAAAATTGATCCGCAATGCGAAATAGCAAAACTTGTTAAAGGAGAGTTGATATGAAAGCAGCATTATTGGAAGATATTGAGAAACTCAAGATTACAGAAATCGCAACTCCAAAACCGCAGGTAGGAGAAGTGCTTATAAAAGTAAAAGCTTGCGCTATATGCGGAACAGATATAAAGGTTTTTCATCATGGACACAGGCTTATTACTTTTCCACGTGTCACAGGGCATGAAGTGACCGGAGAAATAATAGAAGTTGCTCAGGATGTTTCTAAATATAAAGTTGGTGACAGAGTTGCGATTGCACCGGCTGTTCCATGCGGAGACTGCTATTACTGCTATCGCGGTAAGCAGGCGATGTGCGAAAACCTGCAGGCAATCGGATATTTCTGGAATGGCGGATTTGCAGAATATATGATTGTTCCAAAAATTGCTGTAGATAACGGATGTGTAAACCTTCTACCAGATAATGTTTCGTTTGAAGAAGGGGCACTTGCAGAACCTTTGGCATGCGTCATAAACGGGCAAGAGCTTTCAAATGTGGGTATGGGCGATACTGTAGTAATAATAGGCACAGGTCCAATGGGGTGTTTGCATGCAGAACTCGCTCGGGCAATAGGAGCAACAAAAACTGTGATGATAGAAGTATCAGAGGAAAGATTGGAACTTGCAAGAAAGACTGTAGATGCGGATTTATTTATAAATTCAAGAGAGCAGGACAGTATCAAATTGGTTAAAGACTTAACACAGGGCAGAGGAGCAGATAAGGTTATAGTTGCATGCGGAGTTGGAAAAGCGCAGGAAGATGCGCTGAAAATGGTTGCAAATCTCGGCAATGTAAACTTTTTCGGAGGATTGCCAAAAGATAAACCATATATTCAACTGGACAGCAATATCCTTCACTATAAGGAATGCTCTATAACCGGGACTCACGGATCCAGTCCATGTCATAATCAAACGGCTATAAACTTAATAGCAAGCGGAAAGATAAGGATAAAAAAATACATAACGAAGAATTTTAAACTTGACGCCTTAGCTGAAGCAATAGCACGAGCAGAGACAGGAAAAGAAATGAAGATAATTATAACACCCTAACATTGAAAGGAGAGGATATGAAAGAGTCAAAGGAAGAATTAGTTGGTTATCTCCGCAAGATGATGGATATACGCTTATTTGAGGAAAAGGTTATGGAACTGCTCGCAAAGAACATAATCAAAGGAGCGTCACATCTCTATGCAGGAGAGGAAGCTGTCGCAGTTGGAGCATGCAGTGCAATAGAAGAAGATGATTACATCACAAGCACACATCGTGGTCACGGACATTGTCTTGCAAAAGGCGGCAAACTGCCTGAAATGATGGCTGAACTCTGTGGTAAGGCGACAGGTTACTGTAAAGGAAGAGGCGGCTCAATGCATATTGCAGACGTTACAAAAGGAAACCTTGGCGCAACAGGCATAGTTGCCAGCAATCTTCCTGTCGCAGTTGGAGCGGCTCTATCTATCAAGATGAGAAAAACAAATCAGGTGGTTTTGTGTTTCTTTGGAGACGGAGCATCCAATAACGGAATTTTCCACGAATCGCTAAATATGGCTGCTGTCTGGAAACTTCCGGTTGTGTTTGTCTGCGAAAATAATCTGTATGGAATGAGTGTTGCTGCAAACAGATGTTCGGCAGTGCAAAACATGGCGGATAAGGCTAAGGCGTATGATATACCTGGTATGATTTGCGATGGCATGGATATACTGAATGTCAAAGAAATTATAGAAAAAGCTGTTAAAAAAGCTCGTGAGGGAGGTGGCCCTACGCTTGTGGAATGTAAGACATATAGGTATTTCGGACATTCAAGAAGTGATCCCAGAGCGTACAGAACAAAGGAAGAGGAAAAGGAATGGAGAAATAAATGTCCTATTAAGCAGTTCAGTGAAAAATTAATAGATAATAAAATTCTCACAGAGAAAGAAATTAATCAAATTGAGAGACAGGCTGAAGAAGACGTAGAAAATGCAGAGAAATTTGCTATTGAGAGTCCGTATCCTGATGTTAAAGAGCTAAAGGATGATATTTATGCGCCTTCTCCAGCAGACTTATTAAATGGAGGTGCCATAATATGAGAGAAATACTATATAAAGATGCGCTTGTTGAAGCTATGCGTGAAGAAATGGAAAGAGACGAGAAGGTTTTTATTATGGGAGAGGATGTAGCAATATATGGAGGAGCTTATGGAGCAACAAAAGGATTATATGAGCAGTTTGGAAAGGAAAGAGTAAGGGATACAGCAATCTCTGAGTCAGCTATAGTTGGCGCCGCTATTGGTACTGCAATAACGGGCATGAGACCGATTGCAGAGATTATGTATATTGATTTTATTACTCAGGCAATGGACCAGCTTGTAAATCAGGCAGCAAAAATGAGGTATATGTTTGGCGGAAAAACTACTGTTCCCATGGTTCTCAGAACTGAGGGTGGAGCTGGTAGATGTATTGCAGCTCATCACTCCCAAAGTCTTGAGGCATGGATA
The DNA here is from genome assembly GCA_964437505.1 of uncultured bacterium. Lineage (GTDB taxonomy): Bacteria > JAHJDO01 > JAHJDO01 > JAHJDO01 > JAHJDO01 > JAHJDO01. Next base: position 90,775 of record CAYTGU010000003.1, on the reverse strand, counting down.
ATGCATGCACCAGGATTATATCTTGTAATGCCTTCTACTCCATACGATGCAAAGGGACTTCTAAAGGCATCCATTAGAAATGATAATCCTGTCGTGTTTATTGAACATAAGATGCTTTACGGGATGAAAGGAGAAGTACCTGAAAAGGATTATATAATCCCTTTGGGAGTTGCTGATATCAAAAAACAAGGCAGTGATGTTACCATTGTGGCGTATTCCAGACAACTTCACGTAGCTATGGAAGCTGCCGCAGAGCTTGAGAAGGATAATATTTCAGCAGAGGTTATTGATCCGAGAACGCTCAAGCCTTTAGATCTTGATACTATTTTGACATCTGTCAAAAAGACCTCTAAACTTGTTATAGTTTCAGAAGGATACAAAACAGGAAATGTGGCCAGTGAAATTGCAATGCTTGTTATGGAGCATGGATTTGACTTGTTGGATGGACCTATAAAGAGAGTATGTGCTGTAGATGTCCCTGTTCCAATGAGTCCTGTATTGGAAGATGCAGCGATTCCGAATAAACAAAATGTAATAGATGCAGTCAAGGAGGTTTGCCAATGATTAAAGAAATTATAATGCCGAAGCTCGGTCAAACCGTTGAAGAATCAATAGTTGGCAAATGGATGAAAAATGAGGGAGATAACGTAGAAAAAGGAGATGTGCTTCTTGAGGTTACAACTGATAAAGCAACCCTGGAAGTGGAATCATTTGCAAAAGGAGTACTTAGAAAAATCATTCACAAAGAGGGGGATGTTGTGCCTGTTCTGGCAATTATTGGGTACACCGCTTCTAGCATGGATGAGGAACTTCCTGAAAATCCGCCAGAACAATTACATGAAGAAGAAAAAAAAGAAGAAGAGACGCCTGTCGCAGAACCTGTTTCGGAAGTCAGAATAAAAATTTCTCCTTTAGCTAAGAGACTGGCAAAAGAAAAAGGCGTTGATATAACAAAGATTAGTGGAACCGGTCCCGGTGGAAGAATTGTTAAAGAGGATGTGCTTGCTTTTGGAGGAACAGCAGTTGGCGAGAAAATTGTTGCAAAGACGATACCGGTAAAGGGAATGAGGAAGGTCATTGCAGAAAGGCTTCAGAAGAGTTTTCAAACAATTCCTCACTTCTATCTTTCAACAGAGATAGATATGACAGAATGTGTAAAAGCCAGAACCGAAAAATCACCCAAGCCTGCGTTTAATGATATTATTATAAAGGCTTCAGCTCTTGCAATATCCGAAAATCCAGGAGTAAATTCCTCTTTTAAAGGTGATTCAATAGAGATTATTGGAGATATAAACATTGGGCTTGCAGTAGCTGTGGATGATGGTTTGGTTGTTCCAGTTATACGCAATGCAGACAAACTTGCAATATCTGATATTTCTAAGAAGCGTGACGAGCTTGTGAAGAAAGCAAGAGGCGGCAAACTTGTACCATCTGATTATGAAGGAGGAACGTTTACAATCAGTAATCTAGGGATGTTTGAAATAGATAATTTTTCAGCGATTATAAATCCTCCGCAAAGCGCAATTCTAGCTATTGGCAGAATAAAACAAAAACCAGTTATTATTGATGGAAATATCGGTATTCGTTCAATGATGCAGGTTACAGCTTCCTTCGATCATAGGTGCATAGACGGCGCACTTGGAGCAAAATTTTTGCAAAAGGTTAAGGGGTATCTAGAGAATCCAAAAGATATTTTGTAAGTAGTTTTTCTAATATTCCAACACTACCATCTGGTGACACTCGAATGTATCAACCGTAAAAATCGTCTGGTTGTTATTTGTCTTATATGAGATCTCCTTTCCTTGAGGTTCCAAAGTGATTTTCTTGATTGGTTTTGCTGTGGTGATTTTTATTTCGGTATTTGTCAGCGGAGTAAGTTCCTCGATTACTTCAATACTGCTGCTGTTGCGGATATTACCGCCAGACATCTTCACAGTTCCACCACGTAGGATCTTATTGGCGTACAAAAGGTGTAATATGTAACGATGTTTCCCCCTTTGTTCCATTAACGACAGTTGTGCTACAGATGGCATATTGGTAGTTAGCGAGATATCTTTTCCTATTAATTTTCTTATGGAATTCAAGATATAGTCTTTGTATGTTACTGCGCCATACCAGCGGTAGATGGAAAATACTGGATGGGCAAAATAGAGAATATTATTATTAATTATCGCACAGTCATATCCTGAATCTACCATTTTGTATGGCGTATGCTGATGCGAACAGAAATGTTCAAAAGTCCGGTTAAAATATGGATCATATACTTTCCCAAGACTTTGAGCACAGCCGACTTTAATGCGATTTGATCTGAGATACATCACTATTGGTGAAGAGCAGAAATCTGGTTTGACGTCGGATGAAGGCAGCATGTAGTCTGGCTGAAATTCACTGGCTCCAAAGAATGTTGCACCCGTTTCCCATAGAAAATCGGAGTTGTCTTCGTTAAGTCCTCCGTCTCCGGCGAGAATCAGTTTTCCTCCCTGAGTCAGGTAGTTGTCAATTTTTTTCTTTAAATCCGAATTAACCTTAATCTCATCGGGTAGTAGCAGAGCTTTGTATTTTGTAAAATCCATCTCTCCGTCAATGACATCAAAGAGTAATTGCCCTTCTAGCATTACTCGTCCGGCACCCGTATCACTGGCATTTTCTCTTTCATGCGATGAATTTACATCTGCGCTGGAGAGTAGGCCGAAATCAGAGATGCTTATGACATTATCGCACCAGGTCTCTTTCTCCTCCACTTCTTTATAGGCGGCCCCAATAATGTTATATGTGCTTTCATCCAGTTCTCCGCAGGGGTGAAGCTGGTCACCAACGCTACATTTAGCACCCATGGCAATCATGGCTGCACATTCATAGCGCAAGGCATTTGGATGCTTAAATCCGCCAAACTCTCCCCAAGTAGTATGAAACTTGCCTGTCATTCCCATAAAATCATGCTCAAGTTGCAGAACGTATTTGGCTGATAGGGGAAAGTGATCGTATCCCCAACTACCTGTAGGCAGTGACTCCAGCTCCAGGTGGCTGAAATATTTCAGGATCTTGGTATTTCCTTTGGTAATATGTCCACTGTTATGAAAGATTGGCATATCTGGATTGTCAGTTTTGACCGCTTCGGTTGTCAGTCGATAATATTTTTCCAGCACTGTCCTGGCGTTTAGTTTACGATCTTCCTCATTGCAGGCGTCCAGCCCTGTCTCTTTCATTGAATTAAGACACCAGTTACAACAACACGGCCCCTGACTGATTATGTCGAGAAAAATCCCATCGCAATTTGGATATAGATGCACCACTTCGCGGATCTGTTTGCATAGCAAATCAAGGAAAGGAGTATTAAAACACATTTTGTGAAAACCAGGCTGTATTGGACTGGTTGACCAACCGGCATATTTGCCGTCACAGTTAATTTCACGCCATTCGGGATGAAGTTCAGATGCCCAGTTATTAATTCCTGCGGTTATATATATGGGTGCATTGACGTTGATCTCTTTACAGGCATCAAATTGGGCTCTTAACAGGTCAAATTTTAGATTTGGGTGCTTATTCCCCAGCTTGGTATCATAATAGGCAAGTCCATGATGTCCTACGGCAAAAATGGTAATAGAATTGACATGGCCAGCCTTTAATCTTTGCTGCCACTGCTTTTTATCAAATTTCAGGCCTATGTTCGAGATATGCGGGGATGTATGGAAATCAAGATGAACCTGACGATATCTGAGTTTATGTGACATGTTTTCTCCTTTTAAAATTTTCGTTACCGATAACGACTGTAAAACAAAACTTATTATCCTGTCAATTAAAAAAATCCGCTTTCTAACTTGATTCTTCAGGGTAGCTTGCTTCTACACTGATGCTGATTCCGCCGCGGGGAAGGAACTCTCCTGTAACTAGAGCTTTTCTTGGATTACATGCTTTTACAACATCATCAAGAATTCTGTTAACAGCCTCTTCGTGAAATGTAGCAAAGTTTCTGAAGGAGAATAAATATAATTTCAGGGATTTGCTTTCCACGCATTTTTTATCAGGTATATAGCGGATTGTTATTATGCCAAAATCCGGCTGGCTGGTAACAGGACATATTGATGTAAACTCAGGACAGTCAAAGCTAATCCAATAATTTCTGTTAGAATGTTTATTTTCGAATGTTTCCAGTTTTGCTTTGTCTGGAGAAGTGGGATATTTTATTTTGCTTATACCAAGTATTGTTAAATTATCTATGTGTTCTTTAGGCATTTGTTTCCTCCTATGTGGAATATTGTACAGGGTCTTTATAACCAGCTTCCCTGAATCCCTTTAATCTAAATTTACAGCTGTCGCATTTCCCACACGCTTTATCGCCAATACGTGGATTATAACAGCTCCATGTTATGGAATAATCAATTCCTAATTCAATGCCTTTTTTTATAATTTCTGCTTTAGACATTCTGAGTAAAGGCGCATGAATCTTTATTTTTTTTCCTTTAATGCCAGCTTTAGTTCCGAGATTTGCTAGCTTTTCAAATGCCTTTAAGTACTCTGGTCTACAGTCCGGATAACCACTATAGTCAACTATATTTGCTCCGATAAATATATCATTTGAGCCAACAACCTCCGCCCATGCCAAAGCAATGGAAAGGAATATAGTATTTCTCGCCGGAACATAAGTAACAGGTATTTCGTCTGAGATGTTATCTGTTGGAACATCTATATTATCCGTTAATGCTGATCCACCAATTTCCCCGAGACCTATTACTATAATTTTGTGTTCTTTAACGCGGAAAAAATCAGCAACTTTTTTAGCGCTTTTAATCTCGATCTTGTGACGTTGCCCATAATCAAGAGTTAATGAATACAACTCGTAGTTTTCTGCTTTAGCAATAGCCATTGAAGTTGTTGAATCAATCCCTCCACTACTTAGAACTATAGCCTTTTTCATCTAAACACCTCTCGCATCTGGCCCCCATATATATTTATGAATCTGAATCTGCATTCTAACGCCCAGATTATCATGGCAGATCCATTCAGCGAGTTCTTTTGGAACTAGTTTACCATAAACAGGTGAAAAATGAACATGACTTACTCGTTGAGTGAGGTTATATTTTGTCGTTACGTTCTTTGCCCAATTGTAATCCTTTTTGTCGCCTATCACAAACTTAATCTCATCTTTTTTCTTTAAATATTCGATGTTTTTCCACTGTGTATTGGCGCTCATTTTGCTTCCGGGGCATTTCAAATCAAGTATTATTATTGCGTGTTGATTTATATTTTTAATACTAATAGTGCCATTTGTTTCAATTAAGACAATATATTTTCGCTTGATCAGGGTGTCAATCAACTCAAAGGTTTCTTTTTGCAGGAGAGGTTCCCCTCCTGTAATTTCCACCAGATTCTGACCCAAGGTCTTTACTCTTTGTGTTATTTCTTCTATGGATAAATCATCCCCTTTTTTGTAAGCATACTTTGTATCACAATAGCTGCATCTGAGATTACAACCTGTAAGCCTTACGAAACTGCACAGTTTACCGACAAAGCTTCCCTCGCCCTGAATGCTTTTAAAAATTTCATTAACCTTAAGCATAAATTACCTGAATTCTTTTTGACATCAAATCAAAATTTGCTATTATGCACAGAAGTTCAAGATGTTTCCGCCGGGATGGTGAAACTGGCAGACACGCTAGCTTGAGGGGCTAGTGGGAGAAATCCTGTGCGAGTTCAAATCTCGCTCCCGGCACTATTTAGTTCTTTAACTCAAAACTATCATAAGAAGTATCCATAGTCAATTATTTTGTCTTGCAGCACAGGAGCTTGACAAAAATCATAATGCAATGTTATATATAATCTATAATATTAATAGTTAAAAAAGGAGGATTTTAGGTATGAAGTGTGTCAAGAAGTCGTTGGTTGTTGTCTTAGCTTTATTATTTACTGTTGTCTCGTTTTCAAGCCCTATATATGCGGAAAAGGTGCGTGTGGCTGTAAGTAAATTTACCGCAAAAGACGCTCCTGGAACTGCTTATTGGAGAAAATCTGAATTGAGTATGGGAACTGGAATGGCTGATATGCTGGAAAGCGCATTAACAGAGACCGGGCAGTTTTCTGTTATGAGCAGAATGGATGTAAAGGATATAATTAGTGAGCAGGACCTTGGGGCAAGTGGGAGAGTAAGCAAAAAAACAAGGGCAAAAATTGGAAAGATTAAAGGAGCGCAGATAATTCTTAATGGAGTGATTACAGTATTTGAATATTCACAGAAGGGCATGGGTGGAGGATTAAGTTTTGGAGGATATTCAATTGGAGCAAAAACTAAAACTGCAATAGTTGCTGGAATAATAAAGATTGTAAATGCTGAGACTTCAGAAATGCAGACACTCAGGTTTAGAGGAGAGGCAAAAAGAAGGGGGTTAAGCCTGGGAGCTGCTATACCTTTGCCTGGCGCAAAAAGTCTTGGAGTGAATTTTGGCGGTTTTAAGAAGACTCCCATGGGAGATGCAACACAAAAGGCAATTGATGATATTGTTGTAAAGGTTCAGGCGCGTTGCCAGAATTTGCTGGATGCCGACACTGTGATGGTTAGTTGTCCTAAATGCGGAACCAAGGTCAAGGAAGGAACAAAATTCTGTCCGAGTTGTGGCGCAGTAATTCCACAGGCTGCTCTTGAGGAATGTCCATACTGTGGCGCAGAAGTATCTCCTGGCGCTGCATTCTGTCCTGAATGCGGAAAGAAACTTCAGGGCATAACATGTTCAAAATGTGGCACATCTCTTAAGCCGGGAACTAAGTTTTGTCCGAAATGCGGGACAAAGGTTCAGTAAGCTAACCTTCTATTATTTCTTATTGTTATAAGGGTTTTATTCATGAATACAGCAAATCTTTTGACTATTTTTAGGATATTACTGGTCCCTGTCTTTGCTGTTTTTCTACACAAAGGAACACCAGAAACCAGGCTCATGGCTCTAGGCATATTTTTTATTGCGGGTATAACAGATGCCATAGATGGTTTAATTGCCCGCAAGAGAGATCAAGTGTCTAAATTCGGCAAACACGTTGATCCAATAGCAGATAAGATACTTCTTATAACAGCTTTTATCATACTAACGCTGGATAAGAGCATTCCCGTTTTTCTTACCATCATAGTCATTGCGCGTGATATAGTTATCGTATCCGGGTTTTTTCTACTTTGCGTTGTTTTAGGAAGTCTTGAGCCCAAGCCTTCAAAAACAAGCAAGTGCACTACTTTTTTGCAAATTCTTACAGTTATTTATGCTTTGTTAAATATAAGAGTTCCTTCAGTGTTTTTTATTGTATGGACGACAGTTGTCTTTACGGTAATATCAGGGATTAATTATATCATATATGGAGTGAAGCTCTTAAATGGTGCGAGAAAAGCATAACCCTATTGTGGCAATTCTAGGTCGTCCCAATGTTGGCAAATCAACGCTTTTCAATCGGATAATTGGACAAAGAAAAAGTATAGTAGACTCTTTTTCCGGACTAACACGAGACAGAGTCTACGGAACTGGTGTTTGGGGAGGCAAAAGTTTTGAGATTATAGATACTGGAGGCCTGGATTTTGAGAGCTTGGATAATATAACTGCGCAGATTAGAGCGCAAGTTGATATAGCTATTGTTCAGGCAGATTTTATAATTTTCATGGTTGATGCCAAGGCAGGTATTCTTCCGGTAGATAAGGAGATCATAGATAAAATTCGAAGAACAGATAAGAAATATATTGTGGTTGTTAATAAGGTAGACACTGAAGCGAAGACCAATGATATTTATGATTTTTATCAATTTGGAACTGATGAACTTTTGCCAATTTCAGCATCTCATGGTTTAAATATTAATACTTTATTAGATAAGGTAACAGAGGGTTTTTCTGATGGAAACGAGGTAACATCATCTGATGAGATAAGAATAGCTATTGTTGGAGGTCCAAATGTTGGAAAATCCTCCTATGTAAATGCAATACTGGGCGATAAGAGACTTATAGTAGATGACAAACCGGGTACAACAAGGGATGCTGTAGATAGCTTTCTACAGTACAAAAATACAAGTTTTGTGTTAGTTGACACAGCAGGTATTAGAGCGAGAAGCAAACTAAAGACAGATATTGAGCGATACAGTGTAATGAGAGCACAGAAGGCTATACAACTATCCGATATAGCTATTTTAATTGTAGATATAACCAAAGGACCAACGCGGGAGGATAAAAAAATAGCCTCTTTTATCTGTGAACAGGGAAAGGGCTTAATAATAGCAATTAATAAATCAGATCTATCGAAAAAACTGGGTATTGATAGGGGGATATGTCTCAAACAGTTTAAAGCTAGTTTAAAGTTTCTTAATTTTGCACCAGTCGTTTTCATATCTGCACTGAAAAAAGAAAAGATATTTACAGTCATGGATATGACATTTAATGTACATAAATATTATACAGAACGTATAAATACTGCAGTGCTTAACAAGATGTTGGAAAATGCGAAAAAAAAGAGGCCATTCTCTTCCGCATCCGGCAAACAACTGAAAATAAAATATATAACTCAAGTATCAACCTGTCCGCCTACATTTGCTTTGTTTGTTAATAATAGAAAGTTGATTATGGCAGACTATCTAAACTATCTGAAAAATAATCTGTATAATGATTTTGGATTTGAAGGTGTTCCAATAAGATTTAAAATAAAGGAAACAAAATGACAATTGAGATATTATCTCTTATATTAAAAATCCTGGCAATGATTGCAGTGAGTTATCTTTTAGGAGCAATTCCAACAGGTTTTATAATTGGTAAATTGACAAAGAAGATTGATGTTAGAGAGTTTGGCAGCGGAAATGTGGGAGCAACTAATGTATTTAGAGTGCTTGGAATTATCCCCGGAATAATAACATTGATTATTGATATTGCTAAAGGCCTAATTTGCGCAAGTATAATAGCCTCATTTTTTCATAGAGGTTGTTCAGATCAGTTTTATAACTTGTTTCAGATAATAGCGGGAACAAGTTCAATAGTCGGTCATAACTGGACTATATTTTTAGATTTTAAAGGAGGCAAAGGAGTTGCGACAAGCGCAGGTGTATTTCTCGCCATATCGCCAATAGCTATATTATTATGCATTGCAGTATGGGGAATATGTGCTTTAATTACACGATATGTCTCGCTCTCCTCTATAGTAGCTGCAGTAAGCCTGCCTGTTTTCATAGGTGTTTTTAATTTCAAAATCGGAAATCTTGTTTTTGGAATAATTGCAGCCGTGTTTGTTGTTATAAGACACAAAGGCAACATAGAAAGACTTTTGCATGGAACGGAAAACAAGATTGGCAGAAAAGTAAAAAACTTGCATAAAACATAGGGCTTTGCTAGTATTTCCATTATGAATAATAAAAAAATCTGTGTGCTTGGAGCTGGCGGATGGGGAACAACATTAGCTATTCATCTTCATAAAAAGGGGTTCCATGTTTCTTTATGGGAGGCATTTCCTGATTATGCGGAAGTTCTCATTAAACAGAGAAAGAATCCAAAGTTTCTGCCGGGAATAGACATACCTGCTGAAATTCATATAACATCCAAAATAGACGAAGCTATATCAGAGGCCTTTTTAATAGTTTATGCTGTGCCTTCCCATGTGATGAGAAAGGTTGCCAAAAGTTCTCATGTTCCAGAAGGAGTTGTAAAACTAAGTGTTGCAAAAGGCATTGAGAATAAAACATTAAAAAGAATGTCAGAGATAATCGCAGAAGAGACAACTAATACCAATATTGTTGTCCTCTCAGGTCCGTCTCATGCAGAGGAGGTGGCAAGAGGGATTCCGACTACAGTTGTGGTTTCCGGGAAAGATATGGATATTGCAAAACATGTTCAAATAATTTTTATGTCGGAGAATTTTAGAGTATATACAAACTCCGATGTAACTGGTGTTGAACTAGGCGGCGCCCTAAAAAACATAATAGCTATAGCTGCTGGAATTTCTGATGGTCTTGGTTTTGGAGATAACACAAAGTCTGCATTGCTTACCAGAGGATTGGCAGAGATCAAAAGACTTGGTGTAAAAATGGGAGCAAATCCTCACACCTTTTCCGGTTTAAGTGGTATAGGTGATTTAATTACAACCTGCACAAGTAAACACAGCAGAAACAGGTTTGTCGGCGAGCAGATTGCAAAGGGAAAGACACTTAGCCAAATCCTTGATTCAATGTCAATGGTCTCAGAAGGCGTAAAAACAACTCAGTCAGCATACTTTCTTTCAAAAAAACATAGTGTGGATATGCCCATAACAACTGAGATTCACGAAGTGCTTTTTAATAATAAAGATCCGCGAAAAGCAGTTATGGATCTAATGACAAGAAATGCAAAATCGGAAATAGAATAAGAAATATGGAAATCAATATACCTGATAAACTCTTTTTTCCAATAGGGGAGGTAAGCAGACTCACAAAAGTAGAGCCGTATATTCTGCGTGATTGGGAAGTAGAATTTAAACAGTTAAAACCTAAAAAGCATGGCGACGGCAAAAGGAGTTATACGAAAAAGGATATTGTCCTTATTCTTCAAATAAAAAAGCTTCTCCATGAAGATTTATATACGAGAGATGGCGCAAAGAAACAACTTGAAGAGCCAAAGAACGGATTAAAGAGGCCGCATGACCGGGAACTAATCAATATAATAAAAGATGTCAAGAAAGAGCTTACTGATATACGAGCTATTTTGAATAGATAATTCAACCGGGGCGTGGCGCAGCTTGGTAGCGCGCTTGAATGGGGTTCAAGAGGTCGCTGGTTCGAATCCAGTCGCCCCGACCAAACTAACAAAGTGTTAACACAGGAGTAAGATGTTTAGCTATATTCTTCGTAAGATTTTTGGCACCAAAAATGACCGTGAGCTTAAAAAGCTGTGGAAATATGTAGGCGACGTAAACCAGTTTTGGGAGGGATATCAAAGTCTTTCTGATTCCGAGTTGCAGGCTAAAACCGATAAGTTTAGAGCGCGGTTGAAAAAGGGAGAAACTGAAGACGATATTCTTCCTGAAGCATTTGCTGTAGTCAAAGAGGCTGCAAAACGGGTCTTTTCCAACCCCCAGATTGCTGAGAAACTTTTCGGAGACCCAAACCAGCGGAGGTTTGGACCGCACTTTGATGTGCAGCTTATAGGAGGGGTAGTGCTTCACGAGGGAAAGATTGTGGAGATGTCAACAGGAGAAGGGAAAACGCTTGTTGCGACACTGTCTGCATATCTCAATGCGCTTTCAGGTAAGGGAGTTCACATAGTAACAGTGAATGACTTTCTGGCAAAAAGAGATGCAGCCTGGATGGGAGAGGTATATAAATTTCTGGGATTGTCTGTAGGTTTTATTCAACACGATATGAATCCTCCAGAGAGACAAGAGGCTTATGGAGCAAATATTACTTATGGAACAAATAATGAATTTGGGTTTGATTATTTAAGAGATAACATGGCTGCAAGAAAAGAGGATAAGGTTCAAAGGGAACTCAATTATGCTATTGTTGATGAGGTAGACAGTATTTTAATAGATGAGGCTCGTACCCCGTTAATTATTTCCGGACCGGCTGAGGAATCAACGGATAAATATTATAAACTGGAACGAATTTTTTCTCGGCTTAAAGAAGGAGTACTCAATGAGGAAACAAAACAGGAAACGGGGGACTATGTAAAGGATGAAAAAGCTCACACTACCTATCTCACAGAAGAAGGGGAAATTAAAGTAGCCAAACTTCTGGGCTTAGCGGACCTTCATACTCTTGAGACTATGGAATATAAGCATCATGCTGAACAAATGCTCAAGGCACATAGCAATTTCCAGCGGGATAAGGACTATATGGTGAAAAATGGGCAGGTGATTATCGTAGATGAGTTCACTGGCCGAATTATGCCCGGAAGACGTTATTCGGACGGCTTGCATCAGGCACTTGAGGCAAAAGAGGGAGTGAAGATAGAACAGGAGAGCCAAACACTTGCAACAGTAACATTTCAAAATTATTTCAGAATGTATAAGAAACTGGCTGGAATGACTGGAACAGCAGAGACTGAAGCTGTGGAATTCCACAAGATCTATAATTTAGAGGTAGTTGTAATACCTCCAAACAAAGTCCTTAAGAGAACCAATTATCCTGACGTTATTTATAAAACAGAAAGAGAGAAATTTGAGGCCATAATACAGGAGATTAAGGAGCTTTATAAGCTTGGAAGACCTGTGCTTGTGGGTACAATATCCATAGAAAAGTCAGAAGTTTTAGATCAGATGCTTAGGAAAGAAGGAGTTCCTCATGAAGTTTTAAATGCTAAATATCATGAAAAGGAGGCAAAAATAATAGAGAGAGCTGGTCAGGAAAAAGCCGTAACTATAGCAACGAACATGGCCGGCAGAGGAACTGATATTGTTTTAGGAGATGGGATAGCTGATTGCGGAGGGCTGCATATATTAGGTACAGAACGTCATGAGTCAAGGCGTATAGATAATCAGCTTCGCGGACGGGCAGGCAGACAGGGAGACCCTGGTTCTTCAAGATTTTACCTGTCTTTTGATGACGACCTTATGCGAGTTTTTGGTTCTGACAGGATTAAGGGGCTTATGGAGAGAATGGGCATGCCTGATGGGCAGCCAATAGAACATAGAATGGTAACAAAAGCAATAGAGAATGCTCAAAAGAGAGTTGAAGGCCGCAATTTTGATATACGTAAAGACCTGCTCAAGTATGATGATGTAATGAATAAACAAAGAGAGGTAATTTACCAGCAAAGAGATATGGTGCTGGAAGGTAAAAAGTTAGAAGATTATGTATCTGATATGATAAATGAAATTGCAGAGAAAAAACTTTCTATTTATACCCCAAAAGACATTCATCCTGAGGAATGGGACTTGGACGGGCTTTCAATCTGGCTTAAACAGAGTCTAGGCATCTCTTTTAATAGGGACGAAGCAGACCTTGTTCAAATAGAATATCAGGCGCTTAAGAACTCCTTGGTTAGCAAGATTAAGAAGGCTTATGAATCTAAGAGGAGTGCGGTTATACCTCAGGCTGAGCAGGCAATAATGCTGCATGTAATAGATACAAAGTGGAAGGATCTCCTCTATGCTATGGATACTCTTAGAGAAGGCATAGGTTATCAGGCTTACGGACAGAAGGATCCCCTTGTCGAATATAAGAGGGAAGGATTCAATATGTTCTACGAGATGATTGAGAGCATAGAAGAGGAAATCATTGAGTATGTTTTAAAGATTCAGGTTGGAGATGAAACAATCCATATGAGGGAAGTTTTTGATGCTTCGTCTCAACATCTTAGCCATGAACAGGCAAAGGATATGCGCCATCTCACCCCATCCCAACAGCAGGAAACGCATACAAATCAACCTGAGGGAGAAGCTCCAAGAGAGCCATACAAGAGAGAAGGCAAAAAGACAGGTCGTAACGATCCCTGTCCATGCGGAAGTGGAAAGAAGTACAAAAAATGCTGTGGAGCAAATGTATAAGAAAGAACTATTGGATGTTGTGAAGCTCACTAAACAGTATCTATGCGAGCAAGGCATAGAAGTTGAGAATTCTGTACAGGAGAAGGGAGGGCTCTTAGACTTGAAGGAGAAAATAAAGAACTGTCAAAAGTGTCAACTTGCAAAAACAAGAACTCATTTGGTTTTTGGTGCTGGAGATGAACACGCAAAGCTTATGTTTGTAGGAGAGGCACCTGGAAGAGATGAGGATTTACAGGGCGAACCATTTGTTGGTAAATCAGGACAGCTTTTAACAAAAATAATAAATTCAATAGGGCTTAAAAGAACAGACGTTTATATAGCTAATATTCTTAAGTGCAGGCCCCCGGGAAATAGAAATCCTGAGCCTTATGAAATTGCTATGTGTCAAGGATATTTATCAAAGCAGATAAGCATAATAAAGCCAAAGATTATTTGTACTTTAGGTAAGTTTGCTGCACAAACTCTTCTCAATAACCAGCAACCTATCTCTCAGCTTAGAGGGAGATTCTTTGAATATGGAGACGCAAAACTAATCCCTACGTTTCATCCTGCTTATTTATTATACAATCCAAATGAGAAAAAACTCGTCTGGCAGGATATGAAGAAGATTAAAGCAGAATATGAGAGAAGATAACTATTTCTGATAGGTACCTATAGGCCCTTTTCGTTCAAATCTGTTAATGTAATAAAACATGTTTATAGCTTCTTTAGCTTCTTGAGAGATATTTAGGAATTTTGCTCCTATATCATATACATCACTGCCGATTTTCTTAGAGTGGGTTACTTCTGCATTGACTGTAAAGAATTTTCCTAACTTCGGCATTTTTATTTTAAGTGAAAGTTTTATGCCTTTTGGAATATCTTCGTCTGTCTCAAATTGTATGCCTCCTCCACTAAGATCCCGCGCAATAGTTTTCTTAACTATTTTTTCTTTTGCAATACTGTAGATTTTCTCATATTCCATAGGAATGGATATAGAGAATCTGATATCACGTCGCGATCTTTCAATTTGTGTTTTTGGGTTAGGCATACTAAAACTGCTCCTCTCCTATCTGGCTTGATTATACAAGGCTGCAGACGTTTGTCAAGTTCTGAAAACCATTGATAATCATTATTGCCATATTTGAGTATATGATATATTATTAATCAGATTTTTAAAACAATGAGGAGAGAAAATGATGGAAACCAATGAAATAACGTTAGAGGATTTACAAACATGGGAATTTATAGAGGAAAAATCGCGCAACATTTCTTCTGTTGTTGGAGATGGGCTGTCCATTAACGCACTATCCGGAGGCGTCGATTCTGCAGTTGTTACAATGTTAGGATTTAAGGCGTTAGGAACAAGACTTAAAACATATTTTGTAGAAAACGGATTGATGAGACAGGATGAATCACAAAGGATTGTATCGTTGTTTAAAGAATTAGGAGTACATGTAGAAATAATTGACGCGAGAAAGGAATTTTTTGATGCATTAGCTGGCATAACAGACCCTGAAGAAAAAAGAGAAGCTATTACTCAAACATTCTACAAAGATGTTTTTGGAAAGTTAGTAAAAGAAAGCGGGGCAAAACATCTTTTGCAGGGAACGATTTTAACCGATGTAGATGAAACTGTTGCAGGGATTAAAAGACAGCATAATGTTTTTGAGCAGCTTGGCATTAATCCAGAAGAAGTATTTGGTTATAAAATTGTAGAGCCCTTGATACAACTCAGGAAACCTGCAGTAAGAAAAGTTGCAAAAGCTCTTGGCTTACCGGAAGAAATATATAATAGGCCTCCTTTCCCGGGTCCTGCTTTGGCAGCGAGAGTAATAGGCAAAATTACCCCGGAAAGAACAGAGATTGTAAGAAAAGCTACAAAAATTGTTGAGGAAGAGCTATCTGCTACAGAAGCCTTTCAATATCTGGCAATTTTGCACGAGGATAAAGTAACGGGCATAAGAGAAGGAAAAAGAGATTTTGGTCTGCAAATAGAAATAAGATGCTGGGACAGTAAAGATGCAATAACCGCTTCGCCAACAAAACTTTCGTACGATATTTTAGGAAAACTGGCAGACAGAATAACGCAGGAAGTGCCGGGCGTGGTGAGCGTTACTTATAACATAACCAAAAAGCCGCCTTCAACCATAGAAGCTGTTTAAATAGGATTATTGCTCTTATCTTCCTTGTTTATCAGGGAGTTCTGCTGAGGCAATATTCTCCAGTTTATTTGTGAATTTTTCCAGTCTTCGCTCCGCGGATTCATAGGATGATTTTGAGTGAACCAGATGAGTGCCTATCTTTGAAAAATCCTCATAAAACCTTGCCAGGTCACCATGCAGCCGAGCAAGATTGTTTATTATGGTTTGTGCGCTTTTTTCTATTCTCATGCCTCTTAACCCTAGCAGAATTGCCTGCAAATATGCATAGAAGCTGTTTGGGGATACAGGAATTACTTTTTTGCTCAAAGCGTAGCTGCAAACACTTTTTTCTTCTCCCAGGTTATCATCCTTTATTATAGTTTCATAATATACATTCTCTGCAGGAATATACATAAAAGCAAAATCAAATGTACCTTCGTCAGGCAGTATGTATTTTGATGCAATGCTATCAATATGCTTTTTAACATCAGTCACAAATGCCTTTCTTATTTGTGATTTCTCCATATCGTCTTCTGCTCTAATTAGTCTCTTAAAGTTTTCCAAAGGAAATTTTGCATCAATCGGCACCATTTGATGAGCTAATTTAATAACAGCATCAACCCGTTGCCCATCCTTGAAAGTGTACTGAAGCTCATAATGCTCCGGGGACATAATCTGAGAAAGAAGATCCCCCAACAAGAACTCGCCAAATCCTCCTCTTAATTTTGGCGCTCTGAGTATTTCCTGCAAAGAGGATATATCTTTTCCAATATCATATATCCTTTTATTTGCTTCTGCCAATTGAGTAAGCCGAGTTTGTACGTCTCCAACTACCTTGGTTGTGCCTTCCAGTTTATCAGAAAAGCTCTTATTGGCAGTTTCCAGCATTTTTATATTATTCTGCAGTTGTGTACTTATCTGCCCAACTATCAGGGACATCTGCTGGTTGAGAACCTGACTATTATCTGATAGACTTTTGCTAACTTGTTCTCTTAAATTATTTATCTCCTGGTGTACAATCGGATCAGACGACGGCTTTTTATCTTTAAATAAAAGAGCTAATATCACAAAAAATAAAAAAGCAAATATAACTATAATATAACCTGACATACCTGAGCATTCCCAATTTTCTAAAAGTTACCATTTAATACGGACAAACTCAAGAGAATTTTAGCGTGATAGAGCCTGACATTCTCTATTGACAAAAACTTTTTAATATATAGAATCATTCTCAAACCTACATAAGGAGATTGCACGTATGCAGAGACATAAGTCAGCTCTTAAAAGAGTAAGAACCAGTAAAAAAAGATACAAAAAAAACAGAGCAACAAAGTCAACTGTTAAAGCTGCTGTAAAGAATGTCAGCCAGCTTATAGATAAAAAAGCCGCAGCAGCAGATCTGCAAAAATCCATAAGTAAATCTGTTTCTTTAATAGACAAAGCTGCAATTAAGGGGATTATTAAGAAGAATACTGCTCGCAGAAAAAAATCTCTGATGATGCGAAAAGTGAACGAATATATATCTGCTCAATCTGCAGACACTAAAGATACTAAGCCAAACAAAGAAAAATCTTAGCTATTTTCTCATTCATTCTTGCTTCCCTTGGTTTGCATCTCTCTTAGTTTTCTTTCTGCAAGAACGGCCCATTTACTAAAAGAGTATGTTTTTAATACCTGCCTGTAATAAATGCCTGCAGCTTCCTGGTTGTTTTGCTTATTATAAAAATCTGCTATCTCATAGTCCTTTTGTGCTTTTATATTTTGAAGCTCTCTGATCTTACGCTCTGCCAAAAAACAAAGATTACTGTTAGGAAATGATTCCGTAAACTTGGTAAGTTTGTCTATTGCTGCGTCTGTATAGCCCTGGTCATAGGAGGGACTGCTTGAGGGAGTAGGAGTAACAGAGCAAATTGCTATCCAATAATAGGCATTGTCTATCCAGGCACTATTTGGATAATTACTTATAAGTTTTCTAAACTCCTTTGTAGCTTCTTCCAGATTCCCTTCCTTTTGATAACAAAGCCCTATTCTATACTGAAACTCAGCAGCAGCATTTGAGTCGGGCATATTTTTTATAACCATGCCGTATACTATAGCAGCCTTTTTATATTCCTTTTTATTTTTGTGCATAGCTGGATTCGTAAAGAAGTAATTAGCAATTCTCTTCTGTGTATTTGTAATCATCTCTAATTTATCCGGAGAGTGATAAGCATCTATTGCCTTCTGGTATTCTCTTGCTGCTGTTAAATACTGGTGCTGATCATAATAATATTGAGCTATTCCAAGCTGTGATTTTTCTGCAAAGGAACTGCTTTTATAGAATTTTAGGAGCTTTTTGTGTTCCGCAAGATACTTCTTGGGCTTTTTATCTTTAAAGCTTTCAGCATATTCAAACTGTTCTTTTGGGGAACCTTTATGACTAGCTAACACAGGAATCGCAGTAGTGAAGATAAAAATCAAAATAATAATACTAAATATTTTGTTCATTTTCTACTTATGTATCCCCTATCCGTATGGATTCTATCAGAATAATTGGATTTATGTCAATTGCCTAGCGAGCATATTTCTTTATCATGTATTTCTTCCAACTTCTCTCCATTGATGAAAAAGATTTGAATGCCTTACCATACGCCCACCGAAATGCTTCATAGGATGAAGCGCCCTGCTTCAATAGGGAGATCATTTTAACATAACAAGTTCTACTTAAAACAACAAAAAGATATTCAACCAATCCTGCTGAGGCTCCATAAAACAACTCGGTCTTGCCTTCAGGCACCTTCTCATACTTAATTAAGGCGTCAAGTTTTATATAATCATTTTTCTTCATGTTTCTTGCTGCTATTATTTTTAAGCTCCTTCCCTTATCTTTTTGCTCATATACTGCCAGTCCTTCATTCAGCCAAAGAGGGATATTGGCTTTAGCGCCCATTATCTGCATAAATACCAGGTGTGTAATTTCGTGCGGAAGTATATTGGGAAAAAGCCTTGGCGCATCTTCATGCAAGTAAATTACTCTCTGTGTCAGAGCTCCGTGAGTGACTATCCCAGCAGTTCCACCTGACCAGCCTGGCTGCCCTGTTTCTTTTACATATTCAGCATGATTCCTGTATAAAATAATAACTGCCTTTATCTTCCATGAGGCAAATCTGCTAACCCCTGAATGCCCTATAACGCGCCCTGCCACAACTTCAGCCTTTTTAGCTAAATAAGCAGCTCTTTTCTTGCTATAAGAATAAACAATAAAATGTTTTGATACATACTTATAAGAAGGCAGTTTAGGCTGCCTGAAAGGCGCTGCAGCTTGTGCCATAGGACACAGACCTGCAACCACTATCATACAAATAAAGAATAGGATACTAAGCGCTTTTTTAAGAATCATGCTGATATTCTATAGCCCCTCTTCATTCCTGCTTGACTTAAGATAATCTGATATGCTACATTGCGATTTCAAGACAGTCCCCATCGTCTAGTGGCCTAGGACTGTAGGTTTTCGACCTACCAACGGGGGTTCGATTCCCCCTGGGGACGCCATTAATCGCAATAAATGCTTCCTTCTTATTGCGGAGGTCTAAACTTCTGGATTCTGCTATTGATAAGTCGACGTCTATTTCCAGTATCAGTTACATAAATATATCCTTTTGAGTCAAAAGCTACGCCAGTTGGTGAATTAAATTGGCCGTCACCGCCCCCACGACTTCCCCACTTAGTTATATAATTGCCGCTTGCATCAAAGACCTGAATCATATTTGCAGCACTAACTACAAACACATAGCCATTTTTTATAGCTATTTTTTGCGGCCGCTGCCCAAGTCTACCGAATTTTAATAGAAAATTTCCTGCGCTATCAAACTTCTGAACATTGCCTAATTTATAATCCAGTGCATACACATTTCCCGATTCATCTGCTGCTACATCCCATATATAGCTAAACTGCGAATTGCCCGCGCCACGCTTGCCCCAGGCAGTCAAATAGTTTCCATCTTTATCAAATTTTTGTATTCTGTAATGCCGGGTGTCTGCCACATAAATATTCCCCTCTTTATCTACTGCCACGCCACGAGGTTGGTCAAGTTCACCCTTGCCATGCCCACGCTTCCCAATACTTGCAACCAACGTCCCTTCTGTATTAAATTTCTTAATGGAATATGTCGTCATATTACAAACATAAATATTCCCCTCTTTATCAACATCAATATCCATTGGTCTGCCAATATCCGGACTTTGCCAGGCTGCCAAAAGCTCCCCTTCTGGACTGAGTTTAAGGACACTGCTGCTTTGCCTGCCTACTGTATCTATTACATAGATATTATCTGATTTATCAATTGTTATACCCTGAATAAAATTTATCTGCGTATTTTTGCCAATAACACTATCAAATCTAAACAGACCTCCTTTTGGAATCTTCTTGCCGACAGGCCAAATCACTTTGTCCTTATCTATCTTAGCTAATTTCTCTTGCTTTTTCTGTTTCTTTTCTTCTGCCCGTTCTATAACCTCAGTTTTTGCCTTGATTTCTGCTTTAATAATTCCCTCCAGAGCAAGACGTCTATATTCTTTAGCTTCTACGTTGTCAGGATCAAGCTCCAGAACAGTTTCAAAATGCTTTATAGCCAGCCTATATTCGCTGGTATTTTGCGCGCCTAAGTTGAAACGTACCTTTCCTCTAATAAGATTTGTCTTTATCTTCTCTTCGTTTTTCTTTCTCATCTCCACCAATCGTGAATCTTCCGGTTTAAGGACTTGTTTCTTTTCCGGCTCTTCTTCTTTAGTAATGACAGGTTTCTGCGGTTCTGCGTCTTTAGCGATTATTTCTTCTAGTTTCTCTTCCGCGGTCTTTTCTACAATATGTGGAGAAGGAATCTCTTTTTTGCCGGTACTTCTTACTATGTAAATACTAATAATTACAACCACTAATAAAACTGCCGGAATAATAGCCTTGATTGGCATCTTTGCTTTCTTAATAATATTCTTTGCCATAACAGTAGCTCCTGCATCTTCAGGAATAGCCATTGTCTTCCCATCAGCTGGAGTAGAGTGGCGAAGAAGTTTTTTAAGCAGGTGAATAACATCATTCATATCCTGATAGCGCTGATCCTTATCCTTCTTCATGCACTTTAGTACCATTTCTTCTGTTTCCGGAGATATCTTGGGATTTTTGGCGCGCGGGCTGGGAATATCCTCATGCAGATGTTTATAGGCAGTGGCAAACGGATCCTTGCCTTTAAAAGGGAGTTCCCCTGCTAACATGCGGTATGAGAGAACTCCAAAAGCATACATATCAGATTTGGAATCAACACCTGTCCCCTTCACCTGCTCAGGAGACATGTATTCCGGAGTTCCTATGCTCATCCCTGTTTTGGTTTTAACGCTTGAATCCTGCACCTTGGCAATACCAAAATCCATTACCTTTATACTGCCGTCTGCTGCAATCATGATATTGCCGGGTTTAACATCGCGGTGAACAACTCCATGCTTATGAGCGTAGGAAAGAGCCATTCCGACCTGTTGCAAGATTTCTAAAGTAAAATCCAATGGAAGCGCTTTCTTTCTCTTTAGCAACTCATCCAGTGTCTCGCCTTCAATGTATTCCATAATAATAAAATAATTACCTTCCAACTGCTCAGTATCATATACCTGTATAATATTACGATGATTCAGCTTTGCCACAGACAAAGCCTCCTGCTTAAACCTTGTTACAAAATCCTTATCTGAGGCTAGACTTTGAGGCAACATCTTCATAGCCACAGGGCGGTTAAGGGAAATCTGAATTCCCTTATACACAATCCCCATACCGCCTTCCCCAATCTTTTCTACAATCTTATACTTACCTACGGTTTTACCGATTAAGTTTTCTTTTGACATTGAGTACTTACCTATGCTTTTTAATTTGTTTTTTGGCTTTTATGTAATACTCATCTTCAGGAGATGCTATCTCCAGTACCTGCTTCCATTTTTCTACAGCTCTATTGATATTAATATCCTTAAGAGTGTATCCCTGAATGTATAATTCTCTGGCTTTCTCCTTTATGTGAACCTGAAGCTCATCAATATGCTTCAGAGCTTCTTTATGATCAGGCTCTACTGTTAGAACAAACTGAAATTCCAAAAGAGCTGCCTTAAATTTTTCCTCCTGAACAAAATTCTTACCTTTCTCCATATGCTGATGAAGTGTTTTTATTAGATAAGGCCTCACCGTTTTAATATATTGGACAGCCTCCACATGATAGAAATTATCTCTGTCCTGTTCCAGAGAAAGCACCTGCCGCCACTCATCAACAGCTTTCATAAGCTGCTGACTGGCAGAAAAGGACATGCCCTTGTTAAATGCCTGAATAACATTCTTTACTTTATGCAGAAACTTCCGTGCCTCGGCATAATCTTTGTTTACCTCCAACACTCCTTGCATCAGTTCAATGGCTTTGGAGGCGCTTCCTTTTTGATAGAGTTTCTTTGCCTGGGCAAAAAGCTTTTCTGCTTTTTGCAGATCTCCAATTTGAGCTATTAATCCTTTGGCTTCATTCGTATATTTAGATTGTGCAGATACTTTTTTTAGTTCTGATAAGGCATTCGCATAATTCGCTTTCTCAAAATACTCCTTTCCTTTTTCAAAGTATCTAAGAGACTGTAGCTTATGTTCAACAAGATTAAGCTTTTCCTTTATATGGACGTCTTCAGGTTTTAAATCAAGCGCATTATTCAGCTCTGTCTGTGCTTTAAGAAGTTTGTCAGCAGAGATATACTCATCTGCCAACTTAAGAGCTTTTTGAACATGGATTTCTTTCTTGGTCTTGTTAAAATATTCTATTCCTCTGCTATTCTCAGGATCCAGGCTTAACACTCTTTCAAACTTAAGCAGAGCATTTTCCCATTGAGCTTTTTGATAAAGTTCAAGACCTCGTGCAAGATACTGAGCAATCGCTTCATCTCCTCTTGATTTTTCCACATAGATCTGCGCGTCAAGGTTATCCGGATCCATCTGTAAAACTCTGTTAAAAACTTCAAGAGCTTTGGTTTTTTGACCTGCTTCATGTAATTTTTTACCCTGTTTGATGAGATTTGCAACAGTAACCTGCTTATCTGACACCTTAATTGTACGCCTCTTTTCCGGAGAACGAGTTGGAATAAGACTCATGATCAATATAATAGCCAATATGGCGACAAACCCAATTATCCCTAATCTTACAGATGGTTTATTCCATGCCTCAACAAGTTTTTTTTGATATGGCAATGCCATTGCGAACAGACCTGGTTCCGGGTCTGGGCCCCCTGGTAGAAACCTCAGAACAAATTTCCCAATTTTAATTTCATCACCTTTAGAGAGTACTTTTTCTTTGACCTTCTTATTATTAATAAAAGTACCATTGCTGCTGCCAAGATCTGTTATTTTATACTGATTATTCTCCTTCTTAACTATGACATGCCTCCGGGATACTGTCTCATTTTTAAGGACTACTTTATTCTCCTCTGCCCTGCCAATAGTTAATTCATTTTCGTCCAGAGGATACTCTTCCTTAACTTTTCCCCCTTCCATTAACATCAGCCTATATTTTAGAGATGTATAAGATTCCGGGACCATTCTGGTTTTCTCGTTGTCGTCCCCTTTTAGTTCCAAACTATATTTCCCGATCTGAACAATATCTCCTTCATTAATGGTCTCTTTTTGTATTTGTTTCCCATTTTTAAAGACACCATTAGCAGAGCCCAAATCCTGAATCGTCATATTTCCTGCACTAATTTCTAACTGAGCATGTTGTCTTGAAACACTCTTGTCAGGAAGAGCTATGCGATTTCCTTCCTTTCTTCCAATGAGATATGCTCCGTCTTCAAAAGACAACTCTTGAATTATTTCCCCTTCCTTTTTAATGATAATCTTTTTCATCTCTTGCCCTCTGTTGATTGTACGGCTAAATGCTTCTCCACCTGTTTTAGACGTTTCAGCGCTTTTTTATATCTCTCTTCTTTTCTATCAGATACCAAAACCATACATGTTTTAAGCTCTTTTTTAACCTGTTTCCAATCTCTCACACGGATAGCCTTTTCAGCTTCAAACCTATGAATGCGGTATTCCTTGTCTAAGTAATCCTTAGCTCCCTTTAGATTCAGGAGAGTCTGATGAAAATAATCCGGTTTTGGATCCAGATGTCTCTGATAAGCCAGAGACTTTTGATATGCTTTAATTGCCTTATAGGTATTTTCATAACTTATCATGCGCTCATTATAAAGAGCTTCTCCGTATTTAAAAGCCTCTTTTGCTTTGTCTCTCAAGTTCCCAACAGGTTCACTGGTTCCTTTATCAATTCTTTCTGCTATCCGTGGTTTTTCAGCACCTAGTTCCTCCTGACTTTTTTCGGGAGACTTATGCTTCGGCAGAAGCACATAAATCAGCCCGGATATTACAGCTACTATGAGTATAACCTTTGTGATGTTCTTCTTATCACGAATTGGTTTTTTTATATTGGATGGAGCTTCTTCCTTCGGTTCCTGAGCTTTTTGGGAGACACTAGGTTCTGCTGTCACCTTTTTAGAGACAAGGATTTTCTCTTCAGGTTCCTTCTTTTTCTCAGGGACAGGCTTAGGTTTAATGGCAAAATATTCAGTTTTTTCATCTTGTTCAGGAATTTCCTCCCCGACTATCGTTGCACTAGCCACTTCCGATGAATTAACCTGTTCAGGGATTACTTCAAAAGCGAGACCAACTCCTCCAACTTCAATTTTATCATGACTTTTTAATTCATGGCGCGATACTTTCCTGTCATTTACCTTTGTGCCATTCTTGCTCTCCAAGTCAACCAATATCAGTTTATCATCTTCCAGAACTATCTTGGCATGATGACGAGAGACCGTATCCTTCCCTTCCAATACAATATCATTATCCTCTATTCTTCCGATAGTACAGGGTTCATCATCAAACTCAAAATGTTCTCCTGCCTTCAACCCGTTCGCTATAGAGACCTTATATTTTGGCATTAAGCACATCTCCTATACGAACCTGCGCACTATTAATAGCATCAGAGGGAAGTTCCAGCACATGCTGTGCGTTTCTTCCTCCAAAAGCCAGTCGAAACGGTTTTAACTGAGATATAGTCTTTACAACACAATTATTCTTATCCGTAAAAACCACATCAATCGGGAACCTCATAAACCATGTATGTATGGCTTTACAGTTTTTAATCAGCAATCCCTCTCCAGAACCAAGTTTGCTACGTCCAATCAGCCCCTTAGCTCTCATTTGCCATGTATCTGCAACAACTACATCTTGTCCTAAAATCTGATTATTGCTAAAACTGACCACTATAGTTGTCCTTCTAAAATCCACCCTGCAAAAGCTTTATAATAATAGGTCCAAAAAGCATTACAAAAACTGCTGGGAAGATGAATCCTACAAGAGGCAGCAGCATTTTTACAGGTGCCTGCATTGCTGTTTTCTCTGCTATCTGCATTCTCTTAGTCCGCATCTGATCAGATAAGACCCTGAGTATAGGTCCAAGACTTGTTCCCAGTTGGTCTGCCTGTATAAGCGATGTGCAAATAGCAGAAAGATCCGGCATATTAACTCTGTCTGCCATTGCTTTTAAAGCATCGCGCCTTGTTGAACCAAGCTTAATCTGCTGCTGCATATGAAAAAGCTCCTCCACAAGTGGACCTGCCTTCATCTTGTTAACCACTTTATTAATAGCTGCTGAAAAATCCAATCCTGCCTCTACTGAAAGAGTTATCAGGTCCAGGCTGTAAGGGAGTCCTCTCCAGATCCCTTTATGCCTTTTCTTAATCTGATCCTTCAACCATTGATCAGGATAGAAATAAGCAAGCATGAACAAGATAATATAATACCATGCGACTTCAATAGACAGTATCTTAAGTATAAAAAGCCCGACGATTGGCACAAATATTAATAGTAATTCTTTTATAGCCAAAAACTCCAGAGCGCTTATAGCTCCTGGATTTCCAGCTGAAACTAGTTTTCGCGTGATATTATTCTGATACTCTTTAAACCCAAACCGCTCATGAAATTTCGCTAGTTTCCCAACCCATGGCATTAAAAAACGATATAATGGATATGTACGCATAAATTTTTCTCTTTTTTTCTCAAGCTGACCCAACATATCCAGATCTATTGGCTCCTCTTCCTTCTTCTCAAACAACGAGAGTATGCCTGCACCTATTAGATAGAAAGCTACAAAAATAAAAATGTAAATTAGCGCTAAGATTATCATACTACCCATTTTGTTTCCCTATCCTAAACATCAATATTAACAATCTTATAAATCAGGAATCCGCCTATTAGCTCAAGGAAAATAACCGTTGTAAAAAATGCCCAGCCAATAGCAGTAGTAAACATTATATTCATTGTTGCAGGGTCTAAAAAATACATTATTATGCCAAGTCCTATAGGAAGCAAGCCTACTACCAATCCTTGCATCTTGCCCTGAGATGTGAGCGCACCAATCTTGCCATGCATTTTATCTCTCTCCCTTATGGTATTTGCAATTCTGTCAAATATCTCAGAAAGATTACCTCCTAATTGCCTGGAGATATTAATTGAGGTAACAACCAATTCCATCTGTTCACTGGGCATTCTCTTTCCTAATCTTTCTAGCGCTTCTTCCATTGAAACCCCTAACTTAGTAGACCGGATAACCAAACTAAATTCCTGAGATAAAGGTGGTTCAGATTCTTTAACTAAAAAATCCAGTGCTTGCTGCAAACTTAAACCTGCCTTAAGAGAATTTGACACTGTTGTTAAAGCCTCTGTTAATTGGGCATCAAATTTCTTCTTGCGATTCTTCTTTAACTGTCTGAGATAAATTCTCGGTAGAGAGAATCCAACGGCTCCAAACGCTAAGGATATTAGCAAACTATGACTGAGTAGGTAACCCATCATTGCCATAACCAGGACACCCAGAATACTAAAATAAGCAATCTTCTCTGCTGAAACGAAAACAAACATCTCATCCAGTTCTTTTTCGGTGCCTGCTGCTACTTTATTCTCATACTGCTTAACTCCCTTCTTAAAAACCCGATAACCTGCCTGCGCCAGTATGAACACTGCTAAAAATGTAAGCCCGAGTATTAATAGCTCAACTATCTGCATTATTTTTCAGCCCTCTTTTCGTCAAATATCTTCATATTCAGACGCATTCCCTTTGCTTCCAATTGAGGAGCAAAACTTGGAATATTGCCAGTAGCTGCAAAAGCTCCCTGCACTTTACCATCCTGACCAATTCCTGTTTGTTTAAAAACAAAAATATCCTGTAGAGTAATTACTTCTCCTTCCATGCCTGTAACTTCAGTCACAGCAACAATTCTGCGGCTTCCGTCACTTAAACGAGACTCCTGAACTATTATATTAACCGCTGAGGACACCTGCTCTCTGATAGCTCTTATGGGCAGGTCCATGCCTGACATCAAAACCATAGTTTCCAAACGCGAAAGAACATCACGAGGAGAATTGGCATGAGCAGTGGTAAGAGACCCGTCATGACCTGTGTTCATGGCCTGAAGCATGTCCAGAGCTTCTCCGCCTCTACACTCTCCTATTACTATCCTATCAGGACGCATACGAAGAGCATTCTTTACAAGATCTCTGATGGCAATAGCTCCTTTACCTTCAATATTTGGAGGCCGGGCTTCCAGAGAAACAATATGTTCCTGCGGCAGTTTAAGCTCTGCAGCATCTTCAATAGTTACTATTCTTTCGCCTTGAGGGATAAAGGAGGACACTACGTTAAGCAGCGTTGTCTTTCCTGATCCTGTTCCTCCCGATATAACGATGTTTTTACGTGAAAGTACACATATCTCAAGGAACTTCGCAATATCTTCATTTAACGTTCCAAAACCAATCAAATCAGCTATAGTAAAGGGAGTTTTGGAAAATTTTCTAATGGTTATACTTGGCCCTTTTAAAGCTAAAGGCGGAATAATCGCATTTACTCTGGACCCATCCTTTAATCTTGCATCCACCAGAGGCATGCTTTCATCTATTCTTCTGCCAATAGGCCCTACTATTCTCTCTATTACAGCCATAACCTGTTCATCGCTAGAAAAGGTCTTCTCGCAGAGCTGAAGTTTGCCTTTCTTTTCAATATAAATCTGATCTTTTCTGTTAACCATTATTTCTGTTACATCATCATCACTTAACAGATCCTCCAGTGGCCCTAAACCCAGTGCTTCATTCAGTACCTCTTTTACCAAATCCTCTATATCCACCCACTTAGGAATAGAGCCAGCCATTTCCTTAATTATCCCCCTAGCGGCTTTTTCGGTACGATTTCTGACTTCCTGCTCCTTTCCCTTTTCAAAAGTCAGACTCTTTAAGTCAATACGCTGAATGAGCTGTTTATGAATTTTGATTCTTATATCAGAAAGCTGGTTAACCTTCTCTTTAGAAGCTGGTTTATCAGAAGAATTGGATACACTGGATACAGACGGTGGTACGTGGACTTGTCTTACTTCTGTCTTTTCGTCTTCATTTTTATCTTTCTTGTCTTCCTGCAAGCTATCCTCAGAAATATCTTCCCCGCCTTCTAAAACCATACTCAAGTGACCTATTTTGGCTTCCGCTCTCAGCGGCCAAAGCTCTTCCTTAGCTATTTTTTCCCCATTAAGATATGTGCCATTACCACTGCCTAAATCCTTAATATACACCTGATTATCCTTCAGTCTGAGACCGGCGTGATGTCTTGAAGCCCTTGGATCAGAAATCGTCAAATCACAGTCTTTTTCC
This sequence comes from uncultured bacterium, assembly GCA_964437505.1. GTDB lineage: Bacteria > JAHJDO01 > JAHJDO01 > JAHJDO01 > JAHJDO01 > JAHJDO01. The sequence goes on along the minus strand of CAYTGU010000003.1, from coordinate 62,468 downwards.
CTGCCAATGGTTACAGCTTCACCCTTCAATTCAAAAATTCTCTCCTTACCTGAAGCTTCTTTAATAATTATTCGCATTCACTATTCTCCATGCAATAAGTGCATAGCTTTTCCTGTTTTTTGGGCAGGAATAAAAGTAGGAGTAGTAGGCGTTACCAGAACTATAATCTGCTTCTTCTCCTTTGCTGCCTGCTTTTTGGAAAAGAGCAGTCCCAATACTGGGATTTGTCCTATGCCAGGAGTGTACTTTTTGAAATCTGTAGCAAGCACATCTGTAACACCTGAAAGAACCACTGACTGGCCCGGTTTGATAACTACATCAGACTCAGAACGATAAACCTTAAGTCCTGTTCTATCCTCAACTGTAGGATCAATCTGACTGACCTCAAGATTGATATGCATAGTTACCTCTCCAAAACTGTCTACCTCCGGCTTAACCTTGAGCAGCATTCCATACTTCTTCCATTTAACATCCGCAGAACCGCTTCCTGCTACTTTATACCCAATTTCGCCTCCATGTTCAAAAACAGCTTCCCCGCCGCTTAATGTAGACTGATGCAAAGACTTCCTTATAGTAGCATTCCCCTTAGAATGGGTAAAATTTAACGCCTTGGTCAGGTTATACCCTATATTCCAGCTGGGTGTGCCTCCTCCCCCACTTGCCATGCCTGCTCCGCCGGCTAATGTGCCGCCAAGCAGATTCATTCCCATATCCTTTCCTGCAACAGCATTTATTTCTGCAAATTTGACATCTACTTCTATCATAACTTTTTTTACTTTTAGAAGATTGATAACGTTCTCAGCAAACGCGCCTGCTATTTTTTCAACCTCCTTGGATTCTTCTTCCCCCACTACAAAACCTCTCAGAAGAACCCTGTTGCCAATTATCTTCACATTCACATTCGGGATGCCGATATTCTTTTTAATCTCCTCTGCCAGAATTTCATTGTGAATCCCGGTACGTATCTTCACCAGATTTATTACCTCAGGGTATGCCTTAGCAACTTTTTCCACCCTCTGTTTATCAGAAGCAGTTAAAACAGCTCCGTCCAGAAGCACTTTGCCTCCAACCACCTTAACCTTTATGCCTTCTACATCGCCCAATAACTCACGAATCTCTGTAGCGAATTGCCTTGGATCCCTTGAAATAACATAGATAGCGCGCGTAATTTTCTTCCCTTTACTGTTCCATGTGATAAGATCCGTAGTTCCTACCTTTATGCCTGTAATAATTATCTGCTCACCATTGGCAACTACCTGCACATTAGCGACCTTGTCATCCCCAACTGAAACACGAGCTAATTTCTTCACGTCCACTACCTGCTGCTGCCCAACCGGAACAGTAATTGCCTTCTGTCCGTAGACAACGCTCCCCATAAATAGCACACAAATTGCCGTTGTGCACAACGCGACCCATCTAGTCCTTTGCTTACTGTTCATGTTCTTATCCTCCTTGTTTTTGTTGTTAGAATTTCTACTTAAATTGCTCAATAGTTTTAACTCCACCCTTAATTACTTCCACCTTGATTCTGTCCTGCCGCTGGATGGTAAGCTTTTTAACCTGCTCCAACTGCAAAATAGAACTCATTGTGATTTTCGGCATGTCTGGTATTACCTCTAAATCTTCCGGATTGCGCAGAACAAGTGTTATTTTTCCTCTTGCTTGAGCAAAAATAATCATTTCCGCCTCCTGAGGCGTTAAAGAGAGAGTTACAGTATTATATCCTCTCCTTAGCATTGCTGACGTAGAGTGTGTTTCCTCTATATCCACTCTTTTGCGTCCTACTTCCAGCCCTACAGCCAGAACAGTTACATTCTGAAGAAGAGTGAGGGTTGTTATCCCTGCTCCGCTTTTCCCTCCTTCCACTGTAAAATTTGCAGCAATATCTACATGATCATTCGGCTGGATATGTCCGCCTACCCCTGTTACTTCATCTACAGAAATGGTTACGGCTCTCTCTTTCTGCCTTATTATCGGAGATAATCCTTCCATCTTCTCCATCCCAAGACAGAGCCATGTTAACTGCTGTCCCTTTTTTAGTAAAAATAACGTCTTCTGCCCTTGTATTATCTCAATATCATCCGGAGTCAATGCATTAGGATCCTTAAACTTACGAGGTACTTGAGAAACTTTTACCATTCCTTTAGAGATTTTCTCTCTGGCATTTATATTTTTTGCTGCTACAAGAACGTTTACCAGCTCCTTTTCTTTAAAGATTGGTCTTGTAACACCTTGAATATAAAAGTGCACCAGGACTATTGCTAAAATACCTAAGACAACTCCCATTATTAGTGAAGCTTTATTCTGCATATCTTTCTCCTTTTGTTTTTAACTCATTTTAATTATTGTAGCATAGTTATTCGTTTTGTCATTCTTTTCATCCGGGAAAACAACCAAACATCTATTATCCTTTTTTTGAGCGCTGAGTAAATCGCCGCTATCATCCAGCTTCCACCCATTCATTTTTAACCGGCTCCTATAAAAGAACTTCTGTGTGGTTGAGGAAGCAAGGCTTTTATACATTAGCATTTTATAATTTACTCCTCCAACTCCAAGCTCAAAGCTGAGCGCATCAGAATTCAGTGGGTAAATAGGTATATCCTTGATAAAATCCTCCCCAACATTTGATTCTCTCCATTCCTTAAAACTTAAACAAAAAACGAGGCTTCCTGAGAGGTTGGTATCCATCATAGGCAAGACAGCTATGCCCATATTTTGTGATTTGGATTTTTTCGCCAAAATAAATTCACCGCTGCCTATATTCTTCCTGCATTGAACGTCAAAATTCTTCATTTTCAGATCACTTGAAAATTGTTCTATTAGTGTTTGAACGGATAATGAAGAATGATACATGCCAATTAAAGCGGGCTTAGAATTAATTTTTACACGATAGGATTTGCCTGCCATATCTCTCATCATATCTGGAAGATTGAAACGTTTTTGATTAATCTTGTTTTGCAGTTCATAAATCAGCCCATAAACTTTGTGCTCCTGTCCCCCTTTTATTAATCCATAAATAGTTAGAGCTACAGTCAGAATTGCTATTAGAAGAACTTTTCCTGTAATTTCTGTTATGTGTTTTATCATTTAATGCACCATTAGTATTCTTTCAAAACCTGTTTTATCAAACTTTGCCTTGTAATCTGGCTTGGGAATCAGGTCACCAAAAGAAATCTTTGCTCTCAGATACGTCTCTGTCTTGCCTTCATCCTCAACTTTCTTCGTCTTGCCTTTCTTGTCTTTTTTCTCTGAATACTTAACATCTTTTTTTCTAGTAATTTCAGGAAGCTTCCCTCCAAGACTTCCTCCATATGGAACAGCCTTGGCTGTAGTGTACATAGATGGTATTCTAATTCCCAGAAGAGAGCTACCTATCAGGACTGGTTGAGAGCCCTTGTATGCCAGGGCAAAGGTATAGACATCTTCTCCTCCTGTCATAGGTCCAAACTCCCTAGGGGGTAAGGAGGGCAAAATAAAAACCGTGATTCTCTCTGCATTCAGCCAGCATGGAATAATTGATGACTTGAGAGCTCCTAATCCTTCCGATTTTATTTCCTCGTATAAGCATTTGGCCTCAGTATAGATTCCTTTTACATCATTTATACTGGTTATCTCCGAAAGTTTCTGTGCCCAAGCAGTTGGCAGAGGAACAGCTATATCTGCTTTATTGGCTCTGCCGTATGTAACTACCTGAGTAATAGCCATAACAGGAATTGCATACACCATAACATCCTGAATCTTTTGAACTAGAGTGGTACAAGAAAAATTTGGATTCCCAAACCAGAGCGAAATAAGATCAATAATAAATGCAGGAACCCATACAATATTAAGAGCTGCTATTACATTAAGTCCCCTTGCCTGCCATACTGCGCCTGCCATAGCAGCAGAATCAGCTGCATTCTGCATTCTGATGCGCCAGGTTACAAGCTGGCCCACATCCACAACCAGCATTACAAACATAACCAGCACCAGAAGAATCAGCGCCGCAAAAACAGCAGCTTGTGCGCTGTTATCCTTTCTAAGCTTATGAATTCTAATAAACATTATGAAAGAATTTTCCCCAGCCATTCGACCAGGTCTCCTGCCACCTTCTTTAGCCATTCCACTATCTCTGTTCTGGAAAAGCAGAATCCCAGAAAACGACAACTGCCCTTTACTGTTGTTCCATCGCCAAATATCGGTTTGAGAAACGGCCCTGATTTTACAGTATGCGTTACATCCATCCTCGCGCTTCCCATTTTCATTACACAGTTGAGAAAACTTGTGACGTAAGAACCCATATTAGGAAAGCCTGCTTCTTCTAACAGGTTAAAATTAGTATCTACATTCCCCTGACCAAAGAATACAGCGCTGATTCCTTTACCTTTATCCCTGGTTTCCGCTAAAGCTCCTTCTCTGGCTGCTATGTAAACCTTGGATTGAGCCACCATAACCTTGCCAAAGTGGATGGTAATCATCATAATGAGTATAAAAATCGGAAGGACGATTATTGCCTCTGCTGTTGCCTGACCACAGCTGGACTTAATTAGTCTCATTTTAATTCTGCATCCACATTTATATTACAGCTTTGAGTAACAGGAAGATAGTATCTATCACCATCCTGAATACCAATTATTCTACCCATTATTCTACCCACCATGGGCATATCCAGCTGAAAGTTATATCTAACAAAAGTAGTATTACCCGAGTGGCTGACGGAAGTATTGTCTTGTGCATATAAATACCTGCGGCCCGTTGCTATCAGGTCGTTTGCCCATTCAGGGATGGGAATTTTTTCAAGAATTTTGGAAATTGCCGAATCCAGAGCCCCTCCTGAAGATTGATGTGAAATGGGTATCAGAGCAACGCTGGCAGCGCGCTTTGCTATGTCCTTATTCTTATACACAGAATATGAACGCGCTGCTGAGAACGCGGCGTAATTAGTCATTATATTGGCGGTTGCTATCAAAGCAAGCTGCATAATAGCCATTGCAAAGAGAATTAAAACAGGCATAACAATGACAAATTCAATCATTGATTGCCCTCTGTTATTTATTCGCCTAGAGTATTTTCTCATCTAAAAATCCATGCAATAAAGACTCCAACACTCAAAGCTGCTCCATAAGGAATCTTCTCGCTGTTGAATGGCTTTAAAGCTTCTGTTTTTAATCCGGGCATAATAAAACTAAAACTAAGATGAAAAATGTTTTTTAGCCCTCTCCAGAACGTCCCTTTCCATATCATTACTGCTATTGCCAATATTCCGCCTGTCAGAATCCCGTAAAAACAGGCATTTAAAATAAATGGATACCCTCCAACAGCTCCAACAGCAGCCATTAATTTAACGTCGCCTCCTCCTACTCCGCCAAAAGCAAAAACTATGGCAAAAACACAAAACCCAATAGCGAGCCCCAGCATACTGCTGGTCAACCCAAGACCATGATTCCAAATGTTAAGCGACAGCCCTACTGCCACAGCAGGAAAAGTCACACAATTATATATCTTGTGCGTAATCAAGTCTGTCGTTAGCGATATTGCCAAAAGCAATATTAGTAATATGTCTGAAAATATCATACAGATAATTACTCGGCTTTCTCTAACTTATCAGCTGCGTCTGTAACTTTTTTCTTTAACTTAGTGCCAAAGATCCTAAACGCTACTATAGCAGCAATGGCTATTAACACCACTATCAGAATATACTCTGTCATCCCCTGACCTTCTTCTCCGAATATAATCCCTTTCATCAAGTTTCTAAGCTTCTTCATTTTGTCACCCCCTTTCATTCATTTATGGAATAGGTAAACTAATAAGACTTGCGATTCTATTGTAATAAGTTCTTAGCGCCTTTTGAAACATCGTAAAACAACCTGCCAGGCAAAGAACTCCCATTACTGTTACTATAACATACTCTGTCATTGCCTGCCCCTTTTCCTCCAAGAACAAGTTTTTAAAACGCTTTATAGCCATTAATTCCTACCTTGAGCTTTTATAAGAATAACCGTAATGTTATCAACTCCCCCAGCTTTATTAGCATAGTCTATCATCTTTTCTGCTGCTTCTGATAGGTTATTTATATGTTTTTTTATAATATCCTCCATCGTCTCTCTTTCCACCATGCCACTCAGCCCATCAGAGCATATGAGAAAAATATCTCCAGAAACAATATTTTCTTCCTGTAGATCAATCTTAACTTCTTTCTCACTACCCAGAGCTCGTGTAATAACATTCTTCCAGCGATGCTGCTTAGCTTCCTCTTTTGTTATTACTTTTTCTTTAAGCTGCTCATTAACCCATGAATGGTCCTCTGTAATCTGCTTCAGCCTTCCATTTCTCATTAGATATACTCTGCTATCGCCTACATGAACAACATACCCTTTTGCCTCGGCAATGAATAACCCTGCTATAGTTGTTCCCATTCCTTTAAGCTCAGGGTTAGTGGATGACATTCTGTATATTTCTTTGTTAGCAATCTGTACTGCTGCAATGAGCTTATTAGCCTCTGGCGCTAGTTCTAGGTTCATCTCAAATGGCCAGGTAATATCATTGTCTTTGGCTGTGCGTTCAATAAAGGCCTTTATTAATTCAATAGATTTGCGACTTGCCACATCCCCTGCCGCATGCCCACCCATGCCATCAGCTATAAGATAAAGCTTCAGATCATCACTAACCAGAAAGCTATCCTCATTTAGCTTGCGCACTCTGCCTAGATCTGATAAGCCATATGCTCTGAACTTCATCTCTAATTTTAGTCCTATGTCTACCACACTAACTAATTTTAATACTTTTCCTATGCATTTGTCAATTTTCTCCCTCTCTCTATTGACTAAATAGCCTATTTCATCATATATTGTAGGTTGAATTTTGAGTTAAACACGAAATAGTAGTAACAAAATGATTATTAATTCCGCTTTTTTAAGGTATAATAGCCTGAAAATATACAGGGATAAAAGATGTTAGATGCAAACGTACTGGTATTAAATAGATTGTGGCAGGCTGTAAATATATGTACGGCAAGAAGAGCTTTTTCCCTGCTTTATACAGGGCAAGCTCAGGTAATTGATGTTGAAGAGGGAAAGTTTAATTCTTTTAATTTTGAAGATTGGAAGGGTCTTTCAGCAGCTTTTGAAAAGCATGAGGAGGTTGTACGCACAATTTCCTTTACAATAAAAATTCCTAAAGTCATACTTCTGTTACTCTATGATAAACTACCTCGCTCATCTATAAAATTTAATAGAAAAAATATTTACCAACGGGATAAAAATATATGTCAGTATTGTGGACACAAATTTGACATTACAGAACTCAATATAGATCATATAATTCCCAAGGTGCTTGGAGGAAAAAGCATGTGGGCAAATGTGGTTTGTTCCTGCGTGAATTGCAATCTTCGCAAAGGAGGAAGAACCCCCGGGCAGGCTGGCATGAAATTAATCAAGCTTCCTAAAGAACCTAGCTGGCAATATCTTATGCACTTTAATATAAAAACTATGCATCATGAAAGCTGGAAGCATTTTATTGATGTAGCGTATTGGAATACAGAGCTTGAAAAAGGTGAAGAGAAATAATTATGCCAAAGATATTAAAAAAAGATGTTGAATACGCAGCAAGGCTTGCAAGATTGAAATTGTCAGAAACAGAGAAGGAAGCCCATGCTGAACAATTAAATAAAATCCTAGAATATATGGGCAAGCTTAATCAGCTTGATACAACTCATATAAAGCCTACTTCTCATGTGGTAGAAATGCAGAACGTGTTCAGAGAAGACACAGTAAAGCCTTCTATCTCCCTTGACAATGCCCTTCAAAACGCTCCTGATAAAAAAAATAATTTTTTCAGAGTGCCTAAGGTTATCTAGCAGGAGTGGCTCTATCCCACTGAAGCCCGCCGATAACAGCGTCTGCAACATTATTCAGATGATCGCCTATCTTTTCAAAGTTGCTCAGAAAATCAAGAAAAATAATTCCTGAAACCACATTGCATGCTCTGTTTCTCAATCTGGATGTATGGTTATTTCCAAATGTTTCTGTTAATTCATTTATCCTTTTTTCCCTGCCCCAGACTTTGCGCGCAATTGTTACATCATTTAGCTCTAGCGCCTTGATTGTATCCTCCAGCATTTCTGTAACTTCCGAATACATCTCTCTTAATTCCTTAATTGCTTTATCACTAAACGAAAGTCTTTTCTCAATTGCTCTTTCTCCAAGTTCTACCAGGTTTTCAGAGATATCCCCTACGCGCTCTATATCGTTAACTGAATGAAGAAGCGCTGGTATCTTCTCTGCCATCTCCGAACTCAAGCTCTTTTCAGAAAGCTCGACAAGATAATGGGTTATTGAACTCTGCAGATTATCAACAGCGTCTTCTTTTTTTATAGCATCATGCATCAACGCTATATCCTTTTTGAAGAAACCATCCATTACTTTATCAACCATTGCCTTAACCATTTCCGTCATTCTTACAAGCTCTTTACGTGCCTGCTCTATTGCTATGGATGGAGTGTTCAATAGATGCGGTTCCAGAAACTTTGGAGCATAATCAAGAGAGCTATCCCTGCCTGGAACAATTTTCTCTAATAGTCTGGCATAAAGTTCTGTAAATGGCAAAAATAATACAGCGATACCAACATTAAAGATCGTATGCGCGTTGGCAATCTGTCTGCCAATATTATCTGCTGTGTAGACAATCAATTGCTTATACATTGGCAAGATAGATAGTAGTAGTAGCACACCTACTATCTTGAACAGAAGATGAGCCACAGCTGTGCGGCGCGCCCCAACATTAGTCCCAATGCTTGCTAACATTGCAGTTACGCATGTTCCAATATTACTTCCAAGCAATAATGGAATCGCTGCATTTATATCAATAAGCCCTCCCATACCAAGCGCCATGGTAAGCCCCACTGTTGCGCTGCTCGACTGAACAATCACGGTTAGAATCATCCCGGCAAGCACTCCTAAAACAGGTGTCCTGCTAAAATTGATGAGCATTTCTTTTGCTGCCTGACTGTCACTCAAGTACCGCACAGTGTCCGTCATAATACTCAAACCAAGAAACAAAACGCCAAATCCAAATATGGCCAGGCCTATTTGTTTTAGTACACGCCTCTTGCAAAAAAAATGTAATGCAAAGCCTACTCCAATGACAGGAAACACATAATGAGTTATTTTAAAAGCAATAATTTGCGCAGTAATTGTTGTTCCTATATCTGCCCCAAGTATAACGCCAAGAGACTGTCTTAAAGTCATAAGACCAGCATTAACAAAGCCTACTACCATAACTGTTGTTGCGCTGCTTGACTGAATAATACTGGTAATTCCTGCTCCAGCCAATAAGCCGAAAAAAGCCTTATTTGTTATTATGCCCAGTATTTTTCTCATCTTATCTCCAGCTGCTTTCTGGAGAGCATCACTCATTATGTGAATGCCATAGAGAAACAACCCGAGCCCGCCAACTGTACCAAAAATTATGTCTTTTATCATTTAGGCAAACTCTTTGCTAAGCAAATGCTCTGCTTTTTCTATCTGAGCTCTTACATTTTTCAAGCACGTACCGCCAGCAGAGGACTTGGCTTTTACTGAGGAATGAGGGGAAGTGAAATCTAGAATATCTTTGGAAAACAAGTTTGAAAACGTCTTGAATTCTGAATGGGTGAGATCATGTAAATATTTTTTGTTATCTATGCAGTATCTAACTATTTTACCAACCAGTTTATGTGCATCTCTGAAGGGCATACTCTTCTTCACAAGATAATCAGCTATTTCTGTTGCGCATGAAAAATCCTTGATCAAAACATTCTCTAATCTCTTCCTGTTAAGTTTTATGTTCTCTAAAAGCTTTGCCCCTGCTTTCAGACATATCTTGACTGTTGCGACAGCATCAAACAGGGCAGGTTTATCCTCCTGCATGTCTCTGTTGTATGCTAGAGGCAGCGCTTTCATCAATGCAAGAAGCGTCACAAGTGATCCATACACTCTCGAGGTTTTGCCTCTTATCAGCTCAGCAACATCAGGGTTCTTCTTTTGAGGCATCATGCTGCTTCCTGTACAAACACTATCATCCAATTCTATATACCCAAACTCATTCGAAGAATAGATGACAATGTCTTCAGACAATCTTGAAAGATGCATCATGAGAATGGCAGACCAAGATACAAATTCCAGAATAAAATCCCTGTCGCTAACTGTATCTATGCTGTTTTCCGTGACAGCGGAAAAACCCAACAGCTCAGCTACATATTTACGGTCAATTTTGAATGAAGTCCCTGCAATCGCGCCTGCGCCTAGAGGCATAATATTTACTCTTTTAAGACAGTCGTTGAGTCTGTCTCTATCCCTATCTAGCATATTAAAGTAAGCCATTAAATAATGCGAAAAAAGAACCGGTTGCGCATGCTGCATGTGTGTGAGCCCCGGAATAATAACATCAATGTTTTTCTGTGATTTTTTAATAATTGTTTTCTGAAACCCTTTTATGAGTTCTGATATTTCCGATATTTCATCGCGCAGATATAATCTTTCATCAAGTACAATCTGGTCATTTCTGGACCTTGCCGTGTGGAGTTTATTGCCAATCTTCCCTGTTTTTTCAACAAGTCTGCGCTCAATTGCCATATGTATATCTTCATCTGCAGAAGTATATTTAAAGTTCCCGCTAGAAACTTCTTGAAGAATTTCTTCCAAGCCATGAAGTATTTTCTTTGTGTCGTTCTTGGAGATTATATTTGCCTTACCAAGCATTTTAACGTGGGCAATGCTTCCTTGAAGATCATATTTCGCCAGCTTTATGTCAATATCTACTGAGCACGTGAACTCTTCAATAAATGGATCCAACGCCCTTTTAAATCTTCCATCCCAAGACTTTTTCATCCCGTTAGACCTCCTTTTCATCAACACCAACGAACACACTTAATGCTAGATTATTCTCCCCTTAGCCACAAACGGTCTAACGGGACTACACATCCAGGTTCTTCACTTCTAGCGCATGTTCTTGGATAAACTTCCTCCTTGGTTCCACCTGATCGCCCATTAATATTGTAAATATCCTATCTGCTTCTATAGCATCCTCCATGGCTACCTTTAAAAGCGTACGCTCTTTGGGATCCATAGTTGTTTCCCACAGCTGGGACGGATTCATTTCTCCTAGTCCTTTATAACGCTGTATAACCAAGCCCTTTTTGCCTAACGCTTTTATCCTGTCTAGAATCTCATAACCACTATTTATTTCATACTCTTTATCTACTACATTAATTCTATATACTGGCTTTTTCTTCCCGCTTTCTGGAAAAAGAGTATCTGATCTTATGCCTTTCTGCTCTGTTCTCTTTAATATATCGCCAATCTGCCTGGATTCTGCAAACTCAGTAATCTCAGTGGTCGTGGACTCTGCATTCCCAAATATATCAAGCTGACTTTGTGTCTCGTTCTGCTTCTCCTCCATGGCTGCTAGTTCCTTATCTGTGTAAAAATACTGAACTCCCTTGGCTGTACGCGCCCTATATTTCGGGAAACTATCCGTATTCTTATCTCTTAACTTAAGATAATCTGCAAAACTTATTCCTCTACATTCAACCACTTTTATTAAACTCTCAAGCTGCGTAAGGTCGTCCACTATTGCTTTTAGTTGCATATCTGTGATCTTTCTTTGCTCCTTAAGAATTGTTACTTTTACATCCTTCAGCCCTGAAGAGAGTATAAAATCGTTAAAAGCTTTGTCGCTTTTAAGATATTGTTCTGCCTTGCCCCTTTTAACTTTGTATAATGGTGGCTGTGCAATATAAATATATCCTTTCTCCAATAATGTTGTCATCTGTCTGTAAAAGAAGGTAAGCAAAAGCGTTCTAATATGTGCCCCATCTACATCGGCATCTGTCATAATTATTATTTTGTGATATCTTGCTTTTTCTATATCAAAATCTTCCTCTCCGATCCCTGTGCCGATAGCTGTAATAAGGGTTCTTATTTCGTTGTTATTCAATATCTTGTCTAGCCTTGCTTTTTCTACATTTAGAATTTTCCCTTTTAACGGCAATATTGCCTGAAAAACCCTGTCTCTGCCTTGTTTTGCAGAACCACCTGCAGAATCCCCTTCAACTATATATATTTCACAAAGCGCTGGGGACTTCTCCGAACAATCTGCCAGTTTACCTGGAAGCGCTAAAGAATCAAGTGCCCCCTTTCTGCGGGTTAACTCTCTTGCTTTTCTCGCAGCATCTCTTGCCTGCGCAGCAAGAACAGACTTTTCTAAAATTCTTCTTGCTACCGCAGGGTTCTCTTCCAGAAAGTTCTTGACCTCCTCGCTCACCACAGAGTCCATTATGCCTCTAATCTCTGTATTGCCAAGTTTTGTTTTTGTCTGCCCCTCAAACTGTGGCTCAGGCAATTTCACACTTATAACAGCCACTAATCCCTCTCTTACATCATTACCAGACAGAGAAGCGCCCTCTTTTAAAATTCCCGATTTACGGGCATAATCGTTTACTACTCTGGTTAAAGCAGCCCTGAATCCAGCCAGATGGGTCCCCCCCTCTTGAGTATTTATGCTATTGGCAAACGCAAATATATTTTCCACATAGGAATCATTGTATTGCATCGCAACTTCCACTTTCGTGTTCTCTCTCTCTTTAGAAAAATATATTGGGTCTTCATGAAGAGGCGTTTTGTTTTCATTAAGATACTTTACAAAAGAAACAATCCCTCCTTCGTATTGAAAGATATGTTTTTTGTCTTCTCGTTCATCTATCACACTTATCTTTATGCCCCTATTCAGGAAAGCAAGCTCTCTTAATCTATTTGACAATATATCAAAATCAAAGTTAATATCTTTAAATATATTAATATCTGCTTTGAACGTAACTCTTGTTCCTGTATTTTTCGTTTTTCCTATAATTTCCAAAGAACTGACTGGCTTGCCAATTCTAAACTCCTGCTCATATATTTCCCCATCTCTCTTAACCTCTACCAGCAGCCATTCTGAAAGGGCATTAACAACAGATACTCCTACTCCATGCAACCCTCCCGAAACCTGATATGCTTTATGATCAAACTTCCCCCCTGCATGAAGCTTTGTCATTACCACTTCTACGCCTGACTTCTTATACTCAGTATGAATATCAACAGGGATTCCCCGTCCATCGTCTATCACTGTAACGCTGTTATCTACATGAACAATAACATCTATTGTTTTACAATAACCCGCAAGTGATTCATCTATGCTGTTGTCAACAACCTCATACACCAAATGATGCAGCCCTCTTACCCCAGTATCTCCAATATACATACTTGGACGCTTCCTAACAGCTTCCAACCCTTCTAAAACTTGAATTTTTTGTGCATCGTACTTATCTTTCTTAACCATTAAGTCCTCTCCTTATTGAATATTCTACAAACGCCGTCAGATATTTATTCTCTAACGAGTTTAATCTTTATCTCTTTTACAAGATCCCCTTTTAATTCTTCATTAATACTACTTATTAAATCCTGTTTCATTAAGCTCAATTCCTGAAGCCATGCTGAGTTATTAACATTTACATATAAACTTCCCTTCCTTAATCCGTGCACTTTTATATGCTCCCTGCTTTGTTTTCCTAAGGCTTTCTTTATATATTCCTCTATTTTCCCTTTTTTGTTTCCGCCTTCCTTTTCTTTTATTCCAGATATTACATTATCAATAATACTCTTTATATGCTTAGGTCTAGAATATCTTACCACTATATTTTTATTGGCATTATCACACACAAGTAGTTGTCTAAACTTACTTGCCTAATAACTCCCGGATTTTCACTGTCTATAAAATCAAAGTAAATCTCATCATCTCCAATATTCTTCAGAACATCCATTATATAGTTCGGATCAAATGCTATTGTTAGCTCTTCTCCTTTATAGTCTATTTCTATTTCTTCTTGCGCCTGACCCACTTCTGGTGTTTCTATTGATAAAAGCATCAGGTCTTTCTTAAGATTTAATTTTATATAATTATTCTTATCGCTTATCAAAAGAGCAACTCTCTTTACTGATGTAAAAAATTGTTTAGTATTTAATTTAACCCTCTCTTTGTGTTTTTTAGGTAAGACCTGATTGTAATCTGGGAAATGGCCTTCTATCAGCCTGGATGTTATTATAATATTATCTGTTTCAAAATTGATTTGTTTTTCCCCTATTATAATCTTAATATTTTCCCATTCATCTATAATTCTAAGTATTTCATTTATTGTTTTTGATGGGACTATTGCTTTTTTTGTGTAATCGTTGGGAACTTTTATACTATTAAAGACATATGCCAATCTTTTTCCGTCTGTAGCTACAGCTTTTAATAAAGCCGTATTCTTATTCTTTTTTTCTATCTCTAAATATACTCCATTTAAAACATATCTTACTTCATCATGTGACATAGCAAATGCTGTCTTATTCATTATATCTTTAATAATATTCGTACTTATATTAATGCTTTGTTCTTTTGGTGATGTGGGGAATTTTGGAAACTCATCTTTTTTAATACTGTTAATTTGGAATAATATCTTATTGCTTTTTATATTAATTATATTATTTTTTTCCTCTACAATATCTATTTCTCCTTCAGGTAATTCCTTTACTATATTAATTAAGTGTTTTGCGGGTATAGTAATAATACCTTCTTTTATTACATTACATTTCAAAGTATATTTCATCCCTATCTCTAAGTCAGTAGCAAATATTGTAATACTGTCTTTCTTAGCTTCCATTAAGATATTTAATAGAATAGGTAATGTTGTTTTCATAGTTATTGCACCAATAATAATTTGTGTAGCTTTTAGTAAATCTTTTTTTAAACAGTTTATTTTAAACATATTTTAAACTCCTATTTATTAGTTATTTTATTTATATATAAATTTAATAATAATAGTAATAGTAATAATACTGTTAATTATGTTAAAAACATTCTAACTCACTACCAACACTCAAGATGTATAATTCATAACCTATTAATAATTATCACATTTATTCAATAAAAAACACATATATAGTTTTTTACTAATAATTATCCACATTTATAAACAATTTATTAACAAGTTATAAGTTCTTTAATTTTATCTATTATTTCTTCAAAACTATTACTACTATTTATCTTCTCTTTTATTTTGGTGCACGCATGCATTACAGTAGTGTGGTCTTTCCCACCAAAAGACGCACCAATTTCTGGCAGAGATAAATCTGTTAATTCCCTTGATATATACATAGCAATCTGTCTCGGCAGAACAATATTTCTACTTCGTCTATTAGAACTAAGGTCAGAAAGTCTTATTTGAAAATACTCTACTATTTTCTCTTTAATAGAATCAATATTTATATATCTATTCTTATTATGGTTAATTATATCTTTTAAAGCGGTATTAGCAAGGTTAATATCAATCTTTTCCCCGGTTAGAGAGGCAAATGCGATAAGCCTAACTAACGCACCTTCTAATTCCCTTATATTTGCTTTTATATTATCAGCAATAAGGAATGCAACATCGTTGGGCATGGACAGTCCCTCATGTTCAGCTTTTTTTTGCAATATAGCTATACGAGTCTCAATGTCCGGAGGTTGAATATCTGTAATTAACCCACCTTCAAATCTTGAGATAAGGCGATTTTCCAGACCCTGAATATTTTTAGGTGGTTTATCGCTTGATATAACTATCTGTTTGTGAGCATCATGAAGTTCGTTAAAAGTGTGGAAGAATTCCTCCTGCGTGCTTTCCTTACCAGCTATAAAATGGATATCGTCTATTAAAAGGACATCAGCTTTTCTATATTTCTTTCTAAATTGGTTTATTTTCCCATTTCTAATAGCGTCTATAAACTGATTTGTAAACTTCTCGCTGGACATATACACAATCTTCTTCTTTATCTTTTTACTCATAACAAAGTCACCAATTGCTTGCATCAAATGCGTCTTTCCCAATCCAACGCCTCCATAGATAAATAGAGGATTATAAGCTTTTGCTGGAGATTGCGATACAGCAAGGGATGCAGCATGTGCAAAACGGTTACTAGAGCCAACTACGAAGCTATCAAAAGTGTATCTAGGATTGAGTATACTGTCCATGCCGGAAACGTGTAATTTATCCTCAGAGATAATTCTTTTTATAGTATGAGTTCGTTTCTGTTTTGGAGCATATTTTATCTCAGGCGTACTAAACTTAATAGAAGCAGATTCGCCTGTAACGCTTACAATAGATTCTATGAGTAAATCCATATATTTTTCCCTTAACCAGCTTTCAATAAAATCACTTGGGACTTCTAAAATAAGTGCGTTTTTGGCAAAAGATACAGGCTTTATTGTTTTTACCCATATTTCAAAACTTTGCCCTGTAGATTTTTTTTGAATGTACTTAACCATTTCCTGCCAAAGAAGTTCTGGATTCATGCTCTAAGCCCTTATTAACTACAAGTTATCCACAAATATATAAATAAACAAAGCGACGCAACTACAAAGCCTTGGAAGTATAGAAATTTAGACGCCTTATTCTTAGACATAATTTTATCTAAACGACCCAACATGTTGGGTCGCAATAAGTTGACGAAACTCAAAAGCGAAACAGGGGTTTGGCTAACGCCAACATGCGGGCTTTTCATAAAAAAGAAAGACTTCAGTATGTTAAAAAAGTTATCCATAAGTTATCCACAACGCGTGCTCAACCGCATAAAAAGAACTAATAGATTCTATCAAAAAGGCATTTTGCGAGCAAGGGTTTTTTCTTCCTTTTGTGTTCTTTGGTCGATTTTTATGATATATTTATATGCATGATTAATCCGTTTAAGATAATTCATAAAGATAAAACCAGTAAAGCTAGGACTGGGAAAATTATTACCTCTCATGGCGAGGTTAATACCCCCATATTTATGCCTGTCGGTACGCAGGCAACAGTAAAGACCTTATCTCCTGAAGAACTTATAGATATCGGAGCAGAGATAGTTCTTTGTAATGCCTACCATTTGGCTCTGAGACCTGGTGTGGGAATCATAAAAGAAGCTGGCGGACTACATAAATTTATGCATTGGGATAGACCCATGCTAACAGATAGCGGAGGATATCAAATCTTTAGCCTTGCAGATCTAAGGAAAATCACGGATGAGGGAGCCAGGTTTCAATCACATATAGATGGTAAAGAGATTTTTCTAACCCCAGAAGAGGCTATCAGGATTCAGAATGGTCTTGGCGCAGATATAATAATGGCCCTGGATGAATGCATCCAGTATCCATGCGAGTATGATTATGCGGAAATTGCTATGCGAAGAACGTGTAAGTGGGCAGTAAGGTGTAGAAAGGCTCATACTGACAAGAGACAGCTTTTATTCCCCGTGATTCAAGGAGGAATGCATAAAGGGTTGAGAGAAAGATGCGCAAATCAATTAGTTGAAGAGAACTTTTCGGGCTATGCTATTGGTGGTTTGAGCGTAGGAGAAGATAGGCCATTAATGTATGAAATTGCCCAACACACACTTTGTTTCATTCCTGAACACAGGGTTCGTTATTTAATGGGAGTAGGAGACCCTCTGGATCTATTGGAATGTATAGGCATGGGCATTGATATGTTTGATTGTGTGATGCCTACACGTAATGCAAGGAATGGCACAGTGTTCACAAGAGGGGGAAAACTGGTTGTGAGAAACGCAAAATACGCAAGAAGCCACGAACCCATAGATGCTGAATGCGGTTGTTATACATGCCAAAATTACTCCAGGGCATATATTCGACACTTATTTAATACAAAAGAAATTCTAGGGCTCAGATTAACCTCTATTCATAATTTGTATTTTCTAACGGAACTTATTAGAGACGCCAGAAAAGCTATCTCTGAAAACAAGTTTTTGGATTTTAAAAAAGCGTTTCTGGAACAGTATGCAGGAAATTAGTTCTTTAAATTAGTTCTTAAATGTGATATTTACTTAACCCTTAATACTTATAACTTAATCCTAAAAATAAGAGGAGGCAAAAATGTTAGGTGTGCTTTATGCGATGGGAAGTACTGGAGGAGGAACTTCGCAGCAGGGACAGACCAATCCGTTCGGGTTTTTAATTATGATGGCGCTGATATTTGGGATCTTCTATTTTTTAACAATCAGACCCCAGCAGAAGAAGCAGAAAGAGCGCAAGGAAATGATTTCCGTGGTAGGAAAAGGTGATAAGGTAATTACCAGCGGCGGCATTTATGGCATGGTTGTAGGGACAAAAGAAAAATCCTTGGTTATAAAGGTTGCTGATAATGTAAAGATAGAATTTGCAAGAAGTGCAATAAGCCGCGTAGAAAAGAAAGCTGACCAAATATGATGAAGTCTCTTAGGTGGCGGATAGTATTAGTTGTGGCAGTTGTTGTTGTTGGGCTAGTGTGCAATTTGCCGTCAACAGGGATTTATGGGTACTTTCTTCCTGTGTGGCTGCAGAGTGCGTTTCCTGAAGAGGGAATAAAGACAGGCATAGATAAGAATGGCTGCGGCTATTTTTCTCTGGAGCTTGATTTTGCAAATCTTCCCAAAAACGTAGAACCAATCACAGCCTTTGGCAGGGCCTCAAATATAGTAAAAACCTGTCTTGAAAAACAAGAAATACACAAATTATCTACTCGGATTGACGAGAAAGAGAGCGTCATTATATTCACGCTGCCAACAATTAGGGAAGAATCTGCAGTTAATGATATCTTAAACCGCATAAAGCTCTACGGAAATATCCCTGTATTCTTAAAGCAATTTTTGCCCCAAAAGCTTATTAATCTTGGCTTAGACCTTCAAGGAGGAAGCCATCTTGTGCTTGCTGTTGATACTGAAGGAATGTCCAGAAAGGAAGCAAAAGATGTCCAAGAAAGAGCGCTTATAGTTATACGTAACAGGATAGATGAATTTGGGGTAGCGGAACCTGTTGTGATGCCGGTTAAGGGAAAAAACAGAATAATTATTGAATTACCGGGCATTAGAGAGCCTGAGAGAATAAAGGAGATTATAAGGCGTCAGGCTGTGCTTGAATTTAAACTTGTTTGCGAAGACAAGGATAAGCTTAAACAGGCTTTAGCAGGAAAGGTCCCTGATGGATATGAGCTGGCATATCTTGCAAGGACAAAAAATGACGGCACAACCTATAAAGAGCCATATCTCCTTGGGAAAAAATCCGCTCTGTCAAGCAAGAAAGGAGAGCTTTTAACAAATGCCTATGTGACATATGGACAGATGAATCAATCTATTGTAGCGATTAAATTTAACCGGAAAGGCTCGAAGGCATTTGCAAGGCTTACCGGCGCACATATTGGAGAAAGGCTTGCTACATTACTGGATGGTAAGCCGAAATTGGTTGCCACAATACAGGACAGAATTATTGGAGAAGGGCAGATTACAGGCGTGTCTGCTCAGGAAGCACCTGACCTTGCGGTTGTTCTAAAGTCCGGAGCTTTGCCTGCGCAGGTTGAAATTTTGGAAGAGAGAACAGTTGGCCCTTCTTTAGGAGTGGATTCTATAAGAAAGGGCATAAGAGCAGGCATCCTGGGGTTAATTTTTGTATTCTGTTTTATAATGATTTATTACCTGTTCCTTGGCTTAATTGCAGGAGTTGCTCTGTGTCTTAATCTGATTATAATAATGGCAGCGCTGGCATCGCTTAGCGCTACACTCACCTTACCGGGAATTGCAGGTATCATACTGACAATTGGTATGGCAGTAGATGCAAATGTGCTTATTTTTGAGAGAATAAGGGAAGAGCTTTCAAGCGGCAAAACCATTCGCGCAGCTATTGGGAGTGGGTATCAAAAAGCATTTAAGACTATTATAGATGCGAATGTAACAACACTCATAGCAGCAGTTGTGCTTTATCAGTTTGGAACAGGACCTGTAAGAGGTTTTGCTGTAACGCTAACACTAGGTATCATTGCGAGTATGTTTACTGCAATTGTTGTAACCAGAGTTATTCTTGATTTGTTTTGCAGGAGAAGAAGTTTTGTCAGCATAAGGATGTTGCAGTTTTTCCAGAAGCCTAATCTGGATTTTGTTAATAAGCGCTTTATAGCTCTTAGTCTTTCACTAATACTGATTTTGGTTGGAATGACAAGCTTTTTTATTAAAGGGGAAAAGAATTTTGGCATAGATTTTACAGGGGGGAGACTTACGCAGCTTAAGTTTGTCCCAAGTGTATCAATAGGAGCAATAAGAAGGGTTTTGAAAAATGTAGGGCTTGAGAAAAGCGTAATACAGCACTTTGGAAGCGAAAATGACTTTATTATCAAGACGTCTCTTGAAGTAAAGGACAGTATTGCTACTTTACTAAGGAGTTCTTTTAGGGATATAGGCATAACAGAGGAGCGAACGGAAATGGTCGGCGCTCAGGTAGGCAGAGACTTGAGAAACCAAGCAGTGTGGGCAATTCTCTTCGCTATGGTAGGTATTTTGGCATATGTTGCATGGAGATTTGAACTTAAATTTGCGGTCGGAGCAATACTGGCACTTGTGCATGACGTGCTTATTACAATAGGAGTGTTTGCTGTTATGGGAAAGGAGATAACCTTGCCTATAGTAGCTGCTCTATTGACAATTGTGGGATATTCTCTCAATGATACAATAGTTGTATTTGACAGGATAAGAGAAAATATGCGTTTTATGAAAAAGAGCAATGATAAAGAGATTATCAATGCCAGTATAAATCAGACTTTATCCAGAACAGTACTGACTTCTATTACCACCCTTTTTGTAGTGGTGACTTTATTCTATCTGGGCGGAGAGGTCATCCACAATTTTGCATTTGCTCTGATAGTTGGAATAATTGTTGGAACATATTCCTCTGTTTACATAGCAAGCCCCACTCTCCTGCTGTGGTCAAAAGTCAAATCAAAGAGCTAGAAACCATGCCGACATATGAATATGAATGCAAAGATTGCGGACACAGTTTTGACCTGTTTCAGTCAATGACGGAAAAACGTCTGGAAAAATGTCCGCAATGCGGAGGAATTCTCAGAAGATTGATAGGAAAAGGAACCGGGATAATCTTCAAGGGCTCTGGTTTTTATGCAACTGATTATAGAAGCAGTGATTATCATAAAAAAGCAAAGGAAGAAGCAGGTAAGGTGGAGAAAAAGGATGACAAAAAACCTGCATCTGAATCCAAGAAAAAGAAAGATGAAGGGAAAAATTAATATAGTAGAGACGTATTATAATACGTCTCTACTGGTTTTCTTCTGCGTATTTTTTTTATCTTGCACAGGTTTTTCTGAAGGATTTAAGAAAGAGAATAAGGTCGCTGGATTTCATTACGATATCAATTACCATCTTTCATTATTTAGGTTGATAAAAATTGCAGAAGCTGAGATCCTGATAGAAAAAGGAATATACAGAGAAGTTCCTTCTTTTCGTATTGTCTTCCAGATAGATTCTCTGGATGAAAAAAATTCAATCATAAAGAGGCTCTATATGATGCATAACAGAATGGAATCATTTGTTAGAAAGACAGATTTTAGTTCCATGAGACTAATGAAAACAATTAATCAGAAGATTAGAAGATTTGGAGGCATTAGAGAGAAGAATTACTATGAAATAATAGATTTCCCCTTAAGCCGAGCAAATCCCATAGTTATAGAAAAATATGATAATAAACTTGCAAAAAGAGAGAAAATAGATTTGCGCGTACTTGGCTTAGAACCGGTTTCAGATATATTGGGTATTCTGGCAAAAGGATATTTTGTCAAAGACCGTAAAGCGGATAGTATAAAGTTGTATGCAAAACATGAAATCAGATCAATTAAACTATTACTTAAGAAAGAGAAAATAGATAGCAAATTACTCGGCAGAGTTGATACAATAAGAGTCAGTTGCAGTGCAAAGTTTCCCACTATGGGTGGCAAAGAGGGAAACTTTATAATCTGGTTTTTAGAGGGGGATAGGCAAATACCTGTCCAATTACAGCTTGAGCTGCCTATAGGATCGGCAAAGATTACTTTAAGAAGGTTTGAGAAATTTGATGACGATAGAGAATATTAGAAATTTTTGTATTATTGCTCATATAGATCACGGAAAGTCTACACTAGCAGACAGAATTCTCCAATACACAAACACAATAGACGATAGACTGTTTCGGGAACAAGTTCTAGACGATATGGATCTGGAGAGGGAACGAGGCATAACAATAAAAGCCAGAGCTGTGAGAATAAATTATAGACATAAGGATAACAAGTCTTATATATTAAATCTTATAGATACTCCCGGCCATGTGGATTTTAGCTACGAAGTATCAAGAAGCATGAAAGCCTGTGAGGGGGCGATTCTCCTGGTAGATGCTGCGCAGGGTATTCAGGCGCAGAC
Organism: uncultured bacterium; assembly: GCA_964437505.1. Taxonomy (GTDB): domain Bacteria; phylum JAHJDO01; class JAHJDO01; order JAHJDO01; family JAHJDO01; genus JAHJDO01. Next base: position 40,200 of record CAYTGU010000003.1, on the reverse strand, counting down.
AATGGCAAATCTTTATCTGGCATTGGATGCGGATTTAACCATAATTCCCGTAATAAATAAAATAGACCAGAAGAATGCAGATATAGAGGGCGTAAAGGTGCAGCTTAATAATATCGGATTGGATAATAAGGATATTATATTAGCAAGCGCAAAAGAGGGGATTGGCACGGAGGAGATTCTAAATGCAATAATAGATAGAATCCCTTATCCTCTGGGGCAGGTAGATGCTTCTCTTCAATGTTTAATTTTTGATTCAAATTTTGATACGTACAGAGGGGTTATTACGTATGTTCGCGTTATTAATGGAGAAGTTTATTCTTCAATGAAAATCAGAATGATGGGAACCAACAAAGTATATGAGGTCGATGAAGTAGGTGTGTTTAAGCCGGATATGGTGCGGGCAGACAAGCTTTCTGCGGGCGAAGTTGGATATATAATGGCCAATATGAAAAATATATCTGACGCAACAATAGGAGATACAATCACAAGCGCAGCTAACCCTGCTAAATCTACTTTACCCGGATACAAAAAAGCAAAGCCATTTGTATTCTGCGGTCTTTACCCTGTAAATTCCGCAGATATTGATGCTTTAAGGGATGCGCTTGGGAAATTATTACTTAATGATGCATCTTTTAGTTATCAGCCTGAGAGTCTGCCTTCTTTAGGATATGGATTTAGGTGCGGATTTTTGGGATTATTGCATATGGATATTATTCAGGAAAGGCTTGAAAGAGAATACAATCTCAACCTCATCATCACCATACCTAATGTCAGGTATCAGATAAAGAAGGCTAACGGTAAAATTGTTGAGATACATAACCCATCCGAGCTTCCTGAGTCAGCACGCATAGAAACCATAGAAGAACCGTATGTAAAGGCAATGATTATTGTGCCAAAAGAATACGTTGGGGGAGTTATGGAGCTTTGCCAGAATAAAAGAAGCATATATAAGAGCATTGATTATATAAATGAAAAATCAGCAATATTGATTTACGAGATGCCTCTTACGGAAATGATAACAGATTTTTACGATCGGCTAAAATCTATAACTAAGGGATATGGTTCAATGGATTATGAATACATTGGTTATAGGGAGGCAGATATAGTCAAGCTTGACATATTGATAAATGGAGAAGCGGTAGCAGCAATGTCTTCTATGGTGCACAAAGATAAAGCTTATTATAGAGGGAGAGATCTGACAAGCAGGTTGAAACAGACAATACCAAAGCAGCTTATAAGCATTGCTATCCAGGCAGCAATCGGAAGCAAAATTATCGCAAGGGAAACTATTTCTGCTTTGAGAAAAGATGTTATTGCGAAACTATACGGAGGAGATGTTACAAGGAAGAGAAAGCTTTTGGAGAAGCAGAAGAAAGGCAAGAAGAGAATGAAACAGATAGGAAGCGTTTCTATTCCGCAGGAGGCATTTGTGGCTATGATCAGGGTTTAATTGAGGAGTATTTATGAATATATTGATTAAAAGAGTACCGATGCATATCCTTTATCTTGCTATAGGATTGATTATAGCAGTTGCTATATTAAGGTATTTTATCAAAAGAAAAAAAGCATCCTCCAAGCTTAAGAAAGTACTTAAGTTTATTTTTGAATATGTGGATTCTGCAAGATCTGCGTCTATTCTTGCATTAGTAATTGTTACCATTATTGTGCAGACCTTTGGAATACCAACAGGATCAATGATCCCAACCCTGAATATAGGGAATCATCTTATGGTAAACAAGTTTATATACTATTTCAGAAAACCAGAGAGGGGGGACGTCATGGTTTTTGTGTATCCCGTTAATCCCAAAAAGGATTTTATAAAAAGATTAGTAGGCCTTCCGGGGGAAATGATACAAATAAAAGATGGAAGTGTTTTTATAAACGGAGAGGAACTGAGAGCTCCCCAAACAATAGCAGAACGTTATTATTACAATGAGGGGATGTATGGAGAAGGCCTAATCAAGATACCTGATAATACATATTTTGTTATGGGAGATAATACGAAAAACAGCAAAGATTCCCGGTTTTGGGGATTTGTTCCTAAAAAGAACTTGTTAGGTAAAGCGTTCTTTATATACTGGCCTTTAACAAAAATGCGCATAATAAAATAAACCATAGGAGACGCTAAATGAATTTAGGTGTACAGTATTATAGGCCTCCTTTTCCAGAGAGTAAGTATTGGGAAAAAGACTTTGCTCGTATCAAAGATTCCGGACTGAATATAGTTCAGCTTTGGGTTGTCTGGGCATGGGTTGAGCCAAAGCCTGGACAGTTCTGTTTTGACGATTATGATCGCTTAATTGAACTTGCAGAGAAGAATAATCTGGGAGTTATACTCAGCACCATTGCAGAGATCCATCCCCATTGGATCCATCGTGAAGTTCCCGGCAGTGAAATGGTTGATCACATGGGGCGGAGAGTCATCTCTTCCAACCGCGGTGAATGTCATTTTGGTCTCACACCTGGTGGATGTTTCGATCACCCGGGTATTTGGAATAGAATGGAGAAATTCTTGAGCGAAGTGGTGATACGGTATCGTTCAACAACCTGTCTTCGGGGGTGGGATGCGTGGAATGAACTCCGCTGGAATGTTCAGGCGGATGGACTGGTCTGTTTTTGTGAACACACTCTAGAGGCCTTTCGCAGATGGCTGGATGAAAAATACAAAGGGCTTGATGGATTAAATAAAGCATGGAAGCGGCGTTACAGCAGTTTTGAAGAAGTTTTGCCCGGTAAACTTCCTGGCCGGCCATATACAGAAATGATGGCTTTTGAACATTTTATTACATGGCGTGCCAACAGGCATGGCAAGAAACGCTACGACTTAATAAAATCCCTTGATCCTAATCGTATAGTTACAGTACATGGCGCGTCTCCAAGTCCATTGACTGGTGGCTCTGTTTATGATCATGCTATTAATAGAGGCAATGATTGGTTTTTCGCCGATGATATGGATGGAGTTGGCTGTTCCAGTTTTCCTAAGTGGAGCGGGATGGATGATGCTGATTTTGGTATGCGAGTTGAGTTTGTTAAGTCTGCAGCACGTAACAAAGCAGTCTGGCTGAGTGAAGTCCAAGGAGGTCGCGCATCTATGGGTTTCAATATTTATCAAGACGTAGATGCGCTTTCTCAACAGCGCTGGATTTGGAATGGTATTGCTTGCGGAGCTGATACTATTCTATTCTGGTGCTGGCGCGACGAAGTTTTCGGGCGCGAGTCCTCTGGATTCGGACTTGCAGGGGATGATGGACTTGCAGAAGAACGTCTTGCTGCCATGAGGGTAACAGGAAACCTGATAGAAAAGCATCATAGCTTAATAGCTAATTATAGCCCGGTAAAGCCGGAAGTCGGAATAATATTCAGCCCTCAGTCCTACTACTTGAGCTGGGCGCAGGAGGGTAACACTAATCGTCTCATGCATGCGATTCAGGGCTATGCTCGCGCACTGATACGGAAATCCATACCGTATCTTATCGTGGAAGAAGAGCACCTTGATGTTATTTCAGGTTTGAAAATTCTTTTTTTACCTCGTACGATTGTTACCAGTGAAGCTACTGAAAAAGCGCTTGAAAGTTTTGTCAGAAAAGGTGGAACGCTTATATGTGAGTCGGAATGCGGTGCTTTTAATCTTCAGGGTTTGTATCGGTATCCAGAAGATCGTTTTACGGCACACCTTTCAGGTATTCACGAACTCGGACGCCGCGGTCTCAATGAAACAAATTACATCAAGACAGTTGTTGATGGAGAGGAACTGAGCCTTGGCGTTTCTCAATGGCTAACGCCATGGCAGAGAGGTTCAGGAAAAGTATTGGCGAAAAACGAAGATGGGGCATTGATGACTGAAGTTTCTGTAGGCAAAGGGAAAATGATTCTTTGTGGAACGTATTTAGGCGATGCCTATTTACAGAATTGGAATACTGACTTTGAGAATTTTATAGATCTACTGGCTTGCAAGGCGGGATGGGACCCACAGATCCAACAGCTCTCTTCCATTCCTGAAGAGGATTCTTTCGTCTACATCAAGGGTGGAGAATCTGGAGGAAAGAAGGTGGTTTTTATTTTCTTCCCAAAAAACAAAGATGAAGTTCATATCCGGTTTAGGACAAACTTTTTTCCTCAGAGGCAAGCAAAAGACTTGATTACGGGAAAAGACATTTTTCTTTCCGATACATCTAAAGGTCAGGAAGTTGTGCTTCATGTATCGGAATGTAGGTTGTCGATTTTGACCGAAAGTTAAAGATTAGAGAAAAGTATCTTGTTGAACTTTACTAATTCAATTCGGCTTGTTGTAATATATAAGAGCTTAATGTAGAATATATCAAATTTCCAAGAGAGGTGAGAAATAATGCGAGTATGTGTGATAGGAACAGGTTATGTGGGGCTTGTAACAGGGATATGTTTGGCAGATATCGGCAATAATGTGATCTGCGTGGATATTGATAAAGAGAAAATAGAAGAATTAAAAAAAGGCATTATTCCTATATATGAGACTGGATTAGAGGAAATGGTTGGGAGAAATCTGAGCAAAGGAAGGATTTCCTTTACTACGGAGATTTCTGAAGGTGTAAAAAATTCCGAGATAATCTTTATTGCTGTTGGAACGCCTTCGAAAAAGAATGGAGAGGCGGATCTATGCTATGTTGAATCTGTCGCTCGCAGTGTGGCAAAGGCAATGGATGGGTATAGAGTAATTGTTGAAAAAAGCACTGTGCCTGTGCATACTGGTCAGTGGGTTAGACGAACAGTGGAGTTGAATAATATACATGGCATTGATTTTGATGTTGTTTCCAATCCTGAATTTCTAAGAGAAGGTTCTGCGATATCCGATTTTATGCATCCTGACAGGATTGTAATTGGCGTTGAAAGCAAAAAAGCAGGGAAAATAATGACGAAATTATACCAGCCGCTTAATGCGCCAATAGTTGTTACAGACATAAAAAGCGCAGAGATCATTAAACATGCATCGAATTCATATCTTGCTCTCAAGATTTCTTATATTAATTCAATTGCCAATATATGCGAGCGGGTAGGAGCAGATGTGGAAAAGGTTGCAGAGGGCATGGGGCTTGACAAGCGAATAGGCAAGAGTTTCCTGCGTGCCGGCGCGGGGTATGGAGGATCTTGTTTCCCAAAGGATGTTTCTGCATTTATCAAGATAGCTGAAGAGGCAGGATATGACTTTGAAATGCTCAAGTCAGTTGAAAGTGTCAACAGAATGCAAAGAGAAGATTTAGTTAAAAAAATAAAACAGGCAGTATGGGTTATGAATAACAAAACCATAGGGATATTAGGCCTTTCCTTTAAGCCAAATACTGACGACATGAGAGAAGCGCCTTCAATATATATTATAAACAAACTTCAGCAGGAGGGCGCAAAGATCAAAGCCTATGATCCTGTGGCAGGACTTAAAGCCAAGGAAATCCTGAAAAACGTGCAATACTGCGATGACCCTTATTGTGTCGCAGAAGGCAGCGATGCGCTTGTTATTATTACAGACTGGCCTGAGTTTGAGAAACTAAATCTTAAGAAGATAAAAACCCTGCTTAATCAGCCTGTGATCATTGATGGCCGTAATATATATGACCCTGAGAAAATGGAAAAGCTTGGTTTTGTTTATAAGAGTATTGGAAGATGAACAAATTATGTCAAACTCGATAATTCATAAAATAAAGAATAAAAAAGCAAAGATTGCAGTAATTGGTTTAGGATATGTAGGGCTTCCTTTATGTATGGAGTTTGCAAAAAAGGGGTTCTGCGTAACAGGCATAGATGTTGATAAAAAGAGAGTGGAAGGTGTTAACAAAGGAGTTTCATATATTGGGGATGTGAAATCTTTAGACATTAAATCATGTGTGAAGGATAAATCTTTTCAGGCAACTACAGATTACAGAGTTCTTGGCAAGCAAGACGCTATTGTAATGTGCGTTCCGACACCATTGCGAAAAACAAAGGATCCGGATATTTCCTATATAATTAATGCATCTAAAAAGATAGCAAAAACCCTGAAAGCGGAACAGCTAGTTGTGTTGGAAAGCACTACATATCCGGGTACAACAGATGAAGTCATACAGCCGATACTGGAGAAAAGCGGATTAAACGTAGAGAAAGATTTCTATCTTGCTTTTTCGCCGGAAAGAGTGGACCCCGGAAATAAGAGATACAATACTGCAAATATTCCAAAGGTAATAGGCGGGATTAATAGCCAATCTACTCTGATAGCAAAAGAGTTATACAGCCAGATTAACGGGAACGTTATTGCAGTCTCTTCCTCACGCGTGGCTGAGATGGTGAAGCTTCTGGAGAACACGTTCCGCAGCGTAAATATAGCGCTTGCAAATGAGATGGCAATAATGTGCGATTATCTGAACATAGATGTATGGGAGGTTATAAAAGGCGCTGCAACAAAGCCGTTTGGATTTATGCCGTTCTATCCAGGACCCGGCATAGGCGGACACTGTATTCCTCTTGATCCGTTCTATCTTACATGGAAATCCAGACTTCACGGGTATGAGGCAAAATTTATAGAGCTTGCTGGGGAAATTAATAGGACAATGCCTGAATATGTAATAGGAAAGATAAGAGACATATTGAATAATTGTAAGAAGAGCATTAATGGTTCGTCAGTTTTTGTACTTGGCGTTGCTTATAAAAAGGATGTAGGAGACTGGAGAGAATCACCTGCAATAGAAATTATAAGCATGCTGTTAAAAAAAGGCGCAAATGTATGTTTTAACGATCCTTATGTTCCTGAAATAAACGTAGGCACTACATTAATGCGCTCAAAGGAGCTCAATAAATCATTACTGGAGAAATCCGATTGTACAGTCATTATTACAAATCATAGTGTGTATGATTGTAAATTTATTATTGAAAATTCATCAGCTGTGTTAGATACAAGAAATGCAACAGGCGGATTAAAAGGGAATTTTGAGAATGTATTTAAACTGTAAAATGGATACGTATCTAGTAACAGGTGGTGCAGGTTTTATAGGTTCTCATATTGTAGATGCGCTTGTAAAGAATGGCGAGAAAGTCAGGGTAATAGATAACCTTTCTACCGGCAATGCAGCCAATCTTGAGCACCTGATAAATGATATAGAATTTATAGAAGGGGATATAAGGGATACCAATCTTTTAGACAAAGCTATGAAAGGTGTTGATTTTTGCTTTCATGAAGCTGCGCTTCCTTCCGTAGCAAGGTCTGTCGAGGATCCAATAACAGTAAATCAGGTTAATATAGATGGCACATTAAACCTGCTTTTTGCTGCAAAGAAGAACAAAGTAAAAAGATTTATCTATGCTAGCTCTTCTTCTGCATATGGAGACTCTTCATCTTTACCCAAAAAAGAGGATATGAAGCCTCATCCATTATCCCCTTATGCTGTAAGCAAACTAACCGGCGAATACTACTGTGGAGTTTTTTATTCTGTTTATGGACTCGAGACACTATGTTTGAGATATTTTAACGTTTTTGGTCCCAGGCAGGATCCAAACAGCCAGTATGCTGCTGTTATTCCTAAGTTTATAACTTGTTTTTTAAGAAATACCTCTCCTCAAATCTATGGTGATGGAACTCAGTCCAGAGATTTCACATATATAGACAATGTTGTTTATGCAAATATGTTGGCTGCTAAAGCAAAGAGTACATCTGGGCAGGTATTAAATATTGCCTGTGGCAGACGAACCTCTCTTAATGATTTAGTTGAATTGCTCAAAAATCTGCTGTCAAGTAAAGTAAGCCCTGATTATGCTGAGCCAAGATCAGGAGACATAAAACACTCTTTAGCAGATATATCAGAAGCTAGGCATATGCTGGGCTATAGTCCAAAAACCAGTTTTGAACAGGGCATAAAAAAGACCATAGAATGGCATAAAAATAACAAATCATGAAAACAGTCTTAATTACAGGTGGTGCAGGCTTTATAGGATCTCATCTTTGCGAGTTTATGTTAGACAGGGACTATCGCATAATCTGTATGGATAACTTAATAACCGGAAGCGAAGATAACATTGCTCATATACTGCAGAATAAAAACTTTCAGTTTATAAAGCATGATGTTACTAATTATATTGATATCAAAGGCAGGCTTGACTATATTCTGCACTTTGCTTCTCCTGCAAGTCCAATTGACTATCTTGAGCTGCCTATTCAAACCCTAAAGGTAGGCTCTTTAGGAACACATAAGGCACTTGGTCTTGCTAAAGAAAAAAAAGCAGTGTTTTTGCTTGCTTCTACATCTGAAGTGTATGGAGATCCTCTGGTTAATCCGCAGCCAGAAACTTATTGGGGGAATGTAAACCCTATTGGACCACGCGGGGTTTATGACGAGGCAAAGAGATTTGCAGAGTCCATGACTATGGCTTATCAGCGATTTCATAAGGTTTCAACAAGAATTGTAAGAATTTTTAATACATATGGTCCTCGAATGCGAATAAATGATGGGAGAGTGGTGCCAGCCTTTATAAATCAGGCTTTGGGAAACAAGGCTCTTACGGTTTTTGGAGATGGGACCCAGACACGCAGTTTTTGTTATGTCTCTGATCTTGTGGGCGGAATATATAAATTACTTCTTTCCAATGTGGACACTCCTGTAAACATAGGAAATCCGGCAGAAATGACGATCTTGGATTTTGCGAAACAAATAATTCAAATCACAGGGAGTAAAAGCAAGATTATCTTTAAACCTCTACCTGTTGATGATCCCAAAGTGCGCAGACCTGATATTTCCAAAGCAAAAAGAGAGCTTAACTGGGAACCTGTTGTTGATATTCAGCAAGGGATTAGGGACGCAATTAAGTATTTCATGACCAAGGTTTAAATTCTTATGAAAGATTTAAAAGGAAAAGTCTCTGTTATTATGCCAGCATATAATGAAGAAAAACATATCCTGCATAATATAGAGGAGACCGTTAGGGTCTTTGATCAATTCAGCTGCAATTATGAAATCATAGTGGTTGATGACGGGAGTTTGGATAATACTTATAAAGAGGCTTTAAAAGCCCAAAATGGGCATGCAAATGTTATTGTGAAAAGAAACATGATAAACAGAGGTAAGGGGCGTGCAATAAAACGTGGCTTTAGATTTGCGCAGGGAGACTACATTGTATTTCTAGACGCGGATCTTGACCTACATCCCCGACAGATAAAGGGGCTTTTTGATATTATGAAAAGAGAGGATTCAGATATTGTAATAGGTTCAAAAAGACATTCAGCATCTGTTCTTAATTATCCCAAAAGAAGAAAAATAATAAGTTATGCCTATAATTTGCTTGTCAGGATACTGTTTGCCTCTCAGATTAAGGACACTCAGACAGGCTTGAAAGTATTTAAAAGAAAGGTATTGGATTCCCTTTTTCATGTAATACTTGTTAAGAGGTTTGCTTTTGATGTAGAGCTTCTAATGGTTGCACATCATATTGGGCACAGGATATCAGACGCACCTATTGAGATCAACTTTGGCAGAGAGCAAAAAATAGGAAGGATAAGGGTTATAGATATTTTGAGTACATACTGGGACACATTAGCAATATTTTATAGGATGTATCTAAGACGTTACTATATTAAAGCGCTTTCGGAAAAGAGCGGCATATGAAAAAAACAATGCAGGTTGTAATTCTGTGCGGGGGTAAAGGTACAAGAATGGGGCATTATACAAGATTTCTGCCGAAGCCCTTAATGAAAATAGGACAAAGACCAATTCTGTGGCACATAATGAAGATTTATTCTTTTTACGGATTCAATCGCTTTATTTTATGTCTTGGGTACAAAAAACAAAAGATAGAGGAATATTTTTCTCATACAAGAGGCTGGCATATTACATTTGCAGACACCGGACTGAGCACTAATACAGGAGGAAGGATCAAGAGAATAGAGAAATATATTGAAGAGGATAATTTTCTCGCAACATATGGTGACGGGGTAGCAGATGTTAATATAAATAAACTCATTCAGTTCCATAATAAAAATAAAAAGATAGCAACTCTTACAGCAGCAAAACCGCGTTCACAGTTTGGTATTATGGACATAGAATCTGATAATACGGTTAAGGATTTTCATGAAAAACCTGTTCTTAGTCACTGGATAAATGGAGGTTTTTTTGTGTTTAACAAGCGTATATTTGAATATTTAGAAAAAGACGATATTCTCGAAAGAAGGCCTTTCCGTCAATTATCCAAAGACAAAGAACTAGCTGCTTATAAGCATCACGGTTTTTGGGAGTGCATGGATACATACAAGGATAATCTTGAACTTAACCAGGCATGGAAGTCCGCTGCTGCCCCCTGGGCATTATGGAGCTAAGTTCTCTCACAAGATCTGCAGGCAAGGTTGGACTTGCAACAATTATCAGCAGAATTTTTGGCTATATCAGAGATATCTTATTAGCCTCGCTTTTTGGTACATCAATGTTTGCAGATGTCTTTTTTGTGGCTTTCAGAATTCCAAACACGCTTAGACACCTCATTGGAGAGAATGCTTTTAACGGGGCGTTTATACCTGTTATGAGTGATTATCTCCAGAAGCATGAAGAAAAAAAAGTATGGAATATGGCTGCATCTATTGGGTTGTCACTGGTATGTATATTGGTGTTTTTTGTTGGTGTTGGAATTCTGTTTGCTCCATTTATAATGAAGATAGCGGCGCCGGGATTTGCCTACACGCCGGGAAAGATCGAGATCGCAACAAAGCTCTTGAGGATAATGTTCCCGTATATTTTATTTATGGGCATAGCTATTTTTATGATGAGCATGTTGAATTGTTTTAAAATCTTTTTTATTCCTGCTATTGCGCCGAGCATTCTGAATATATGTATGATCGCAGCTCTTATATGCTTCTGTCACAGGATAAAGGAACCAGTTGTAGGATTAGCAATTGCAGTTGTAATAGGAGGGATCGGGCAACTTGTGATTCAACTGCCTGTTTTAATAAAAAGAGGCGGAAGGTTTTTTAAGGACTTAAGACCCAGATTTAATCATCCGGCAGCCAAGACAATAATAAAGCTTTTGATTCCAATCATAATTGGATCAGGTGTTTATCATATAAATATTTTCTTTGATACACTGCTGGCCTCGTTCTCTCATATAGTAGGAGAAGGAGCCGTATCAGCCCTGTACTATGCTAACCGTTTGATACAACTGCCTCTCGCAGTATTTGCTATAGGATTAGGTACTGTTATCCTTCCTTATATGGCAGGTTTTGCTTCTGAAAATAAGATTGATAAACTAAAAGAAACACTCGCGTTTTCCATAAGAATGATCCTTTTTATCAGCATACCTTTGAGTGTATTATTCATAATTTTGCGGTTACAGATTGTCCAGTTGTTATTCGGATGGGGGAATTTTCAATTCTACTCTATAAAAGCAACAAGTTTTGGACTCTTATGTTACAGCTTTGGCCTTATTGCATATTCAACTAACCAGATTATCAGGCGCGCATTCTATGCAGTGAAGGATACAAAAACACCTCTAAAAATTGCATGCTTGAGCATGGTTATAAACATTATACTTAACTTAGTGCTGATGTGGCCATTGAAGCTGGGCGGATTGGCTCTGGCAACTTCTATTTCTGCTACATGTAGTATGGTGGCACTCTTTATTCTTTTTGATAAAAAGATAGGCAGAATAGATTGGCATGGTATAAGGGATACACTGTATCGTTTGCTGCCTGCTTCAGCAATAATGGCAATAACCTGCTGGTTTACACTAAAATGGATGATATGTATTGAAGGGAATCTACTTACAGTGCGTCTTATTCAGTTTTTTGTCCCTGCTTTTGCTGGAACTATTAGTTTTCTTATCATATCCTATTTCTTAAAACTTAAAGAATTAAGACATGTGTTTGTGCTAATAGGAAGATTCAGACAAAAACATGTTTAGTAACTACAGCCAGACGCATTGCATTAGCCGTAACCTGCTGAATAAGTTTTTTACATTGACCTATTTGGTCTTGTGTAGTTAGTGGGCTGTTAAACTCAGTTATTATTGCATCAATTCCATTTTTGTACACTTCTTCATATCCTTCATCCACCATTCCGCATACTGCGATAACTGGTTTGCCATATTTTTTGGCCAGTTTTGCAACCCCTATGGGTGTTTTCCCAAATATAGTTTGTCCATCAATCTTACCTTCGCCAGTTATCACAAGGTCAGCATTCTGAATATGTTTCTCAATACCACTTGCCTCAATAACTAGTTCTATACCACTTTTTAGACGTGCGCCGAGAAAAGCAACCAGCCCTGCCCCTAATCCTCCAGCAGCTCCTGCGCCTGGTAGATTCTCCACTTCCACTCCAATATCTCTGCGAATTACATATGCAAAATGGGATAGAGCCCTATCTAAAACAGGTATTTGTATCTTAGCTACTCCCTTTTGTGGGCCATACACATACGCTGCTCCCTTTGTACCGCAAAGCGGGTTATTGACATCGCATGCAACTTCAAAATCACAAGCTTTAATGCGTTTGTCCATAGAGCTAATGTCTATTTTAAACAACTTTGATAAGCTGCCTCCACCGAATCCTATTTCTTTACCTCTCTTATCAACGAGTTTTGCTCCTAAGGCCTGTGCCATACCTGCTCCGCCATCAACAGTTGCGCTGCCGCCAATACCTATTATGAATCTCTTAGTGCCTTTTTCCAGAGCGGATTTTATTAATTCACCGGTTCCGCGTGTGGTAGTTTTTAAAGGATTTCTTTTTTCAACAGGCACAAGTGGCAGGCCAGATGCTTCAGCCATTTCAATAACAGCAGTTTTATTATCCCCGAGAATTCCGAATTTGGCTTTAACCTTTCCTCCAAGAGGATTTGTTACAACCTTGGTGATTAAACTGCCTTTTGTAGCTGCTATGAGACTGTCAACAGTCCCCTCTCCTCCATCTGCCATTGGGATTTTTATGGTCTCTACTTTTGGACATACCTGTTTAATCCCGCTTTCAATAGCATTACATACTTCCAGAGCTGAAGCAGCCCCTTTGAAAGAATCAGAAGCTATGAGAATTTTGCTCATGCTTCATTTTCTCTTTATTATATACACACTACTAATGGCTGTATGTGATCTGAGGACAATATAGATATCTCCATTTTCTGCTTCAAAACACAGCTGATTAAAGCTTGGATTGGCAGCAACAAGCCTGCCATATTCAGATGGAATTATATAGGATAATACAGTCTTCCTAAAAGGACGTTGCTTTTTTCTGGTTTGCGCAAGTATAGACCCGCTAATCAACACCAGAAACACAATTACGCTTACTCCGATAACAGCTAGTTTCTTCATATCTCCACCCTCCTTTTTTTGATATTTAATATAGCATATAGAATTTTCCCAGTCAAAGTGATACAATTTCTGCTATGGGAAAAGAAAAGATCATAGCAGTTAATAAGCGCGCAAGGCATGACTATCATGTATTAGAAACCTTTGAGGCAGGGATTGCTCTTAATGGCAGTGAAGTAAAATCAATGCGCTCAGGAGGGGTAAATATAAAGGAAGCGTTTGCAAAGATTGAGAATGCAGAGCTTTTCATACACAGCATGCATATAAATCCCTATGAGCAGGCCAGCGAGTTTAATCACGATCCGTTAAGAATTCGCAAACTTTTGCTTCATAAGCAGGAGATAAAACGCCTTATTGGACAGACTTCCCAGAAGGGACTTACTTTAGTGCCTCTGCAGATTTATTTTAAGGGGGGCAGGGCAAAGATAGAAATTGCTCTTGTAAAAGGCAAGAAACTGTACGATAAACGCGATGCGATAAAGAAGAAGGTTATAAGCAGGGAAACAGAAAAAGCTTTAAAACAGCACCGGAAAAGAATATAATAACAATAGATCATTGAAAACATTTGGGGGTGATACGGCTTCGACAGGAGTAGAAGGTGCGGAAGTTGCATGTCGAGGGTGTCGGGTGGCCTCGAAAAAAACCTGGCAAAACAACTTAATTGCCGACGAACAGTTGGCTTTAGCTGCTTAAATAGCAGTTACGTCTATCTTGTTCTTGCCTGTAGAGTGAGAATAGGCGCCGATTAACAGGCTGGATGGATTGTTTTGTTTGAGGCGATCTGTTGAGATTTTATCAAACTAGTTTCTGTAACATCCTGTTCGCTGGAGGTTATAAGAGACGAAAGTTAAATAGCGGAATAAACATGTAGATGCTACTGTAACTTTACTTTTGGACGCGGGTTCGACTCCCGCCACCTCCACTAAGAAAAAAATAATGATTAAACCATACTACGAAAAACCAAGATTTAAGCAATGGCTTGAAAAAACATGAATCAATACGAAGCAGTTATAAAAACAATGGAAGAAAGTGGTGGGTATGCAACACTTGGCTTTTTAAATCAAAGCGTTGATGTTTCAAATTGGAAAACAAAAACACCGTTTGCAAGTATTAGACGCATCGTTCAGGATAACAGATTTTTCTTTAAAATAAGACCGGGACTTTGGGCATTAAAAACTTATAAAAATAAATTGCCTGAAAATATTTTTCCAGTAGAAAAAATTTCTAAAATAAAACAAGAAGAATTTAATCATTCATATTATCAAGGGCTACTTGTTGAAATAGGCAATCTCAAAAAGCAAGAAACTTTTGTTCCATATCAAGATAAAAATAAAAAATATTTAGAAAAAAGTTTATTTGAAATAACAACTGTTAAAAAATTTTATGATTTTACTCATAAAAATTTATTAAGACACGCTATAACAATTGATGTAAGTTGGTTTAACAAAAGAAAAATGCCAAGTTATTTTTTTGAAATAGAACACTCTACGGACATTAAAAATTCTCTTAATAAATTTGTTGAATTGCAAGATTTTTACGTAAAATTTTATATCGTGGCTGATATTGTAAGAAGAAGGGAATATAATGACAAATTAAAATCAAGTGCATTTGATTCCGTTCAAGGCAGAGTTGATTTTATTGACTATGAAAGTTTATCTAATTGGCATACAAAAAGTTTTGAAATATACAAATTAGAAAACAATTTTAACTTTTAAAAATGAAATTAAATTTTTTTATTGAGAAATTAGAAAGGATAGCTCAAAAGCACGGAAATGATACAAGAGTTGTAATGGCTGATAATATTCCAGTGGTTAATCCAGCTTTTTCAGAAAAACATCCAAACAAAAAAAGCGTGGTTATAACAGACGAAGAATAAATAAGTTAGAGATTTTACTGATGAAGATACAAGACGTTTAGATTTTTGTTAACAATCCTAAACCCACCCATAAAGTGCCGCATCATACTAAAGTTGTATGGTGGGCTTTTTTTATATATAATGGACGAATTCTAAAATAAGGCAGGAGCAAGATAAATGACAAATGAAATCCAAAATTCAAAAATTGCTATTTTCCAGAAAAAAGAAATACGCAAAACAATTTATAAAAATGAATGGTGGTTTTCGGTTGCGGATGTAGTTGAGGCGCTTACCGATACTGCAGATGTTCGGGATTATATAAAAAAGATGAGAAAGAGAGATAAGGAATTAAGCGTCTACTGGGGGACAAATTGTCCCCTACTTGAAATGATTGCTAAAGATGGTAAAAAAAGAAAAATAACCAGTGCGAATACGGAAGGTGTTTTTCGTATAATCCAATCAATTCCGTCGCCTAAAGCCGAACCATTCAAACGCTGGCTGGCGCGAGTTGGTTATGAACGTATTAAAGAAATAGAAGATCCTGAATTGGCTACAAAAAGAACACGGGCAATTTACAAAGCAAAAGGATATTCTAATGCATGGATTGAAAAGCGGATGCGGGGCATTGAAGTTAGGGAAACCTTAACTGATGAGTGGAAAAAGCGGGAAGTAAAAAAAGGTCAAGAGTATGCGATATTAACAGCCGAGATTTCCAAAGCTACTTTTGGTATGACACCGAGTGAATATCAAAAATTAAAAGGACTGAAAAGAGAAAATTTGCGTGACCATATGAATGATTTAGAATTGATTTTTACTATGCTTGGGGAAGCGTCAACAACCGAAATTTCAAAAAATAAAAATGCGATTGGTTTTGATGAAAATAAAATTGTTGCGCAAGAAGGTGGGAGCGTAGCAGGTAAAGCACGCAAAGATTTAGAAAGAAAAAGCAATAAAAAGGTTTCAACAAATCAAAATTATCTTCCAAAAGCAAAGGGCAAAATACAAAACAATGTTTAGGATTTTTAAAATTAGAATTTTGAATTTGTTTCGGATTTCGTCCCGAAAGCATTCGGGAGGATTTCGGATTTTTGTGTTCAGCGCATTAATACTGAGCATAAGTTATAGCGCCTATTGCGCACCGAACGTACTCAAGAATGCGAGATATCATTCTTATCCTAACAAGACGCGAATCGTTCTTGACTCAAAAGAGGCAATAACATATACGATTGAAAAAACAGGTTCGCGGGAAATCCATATCCGGCTTCACAATATAACCCCTGTAAACAAGTTCAGCCAAATAAAACATTTCCTGTTTTTCCCTATATATCCGCATGTTACAGTTAATGACCACATTGTTAAAAAGGTAAAATTAAAGCCTGCTTATCATTCCATAGATGCTGTTTTCAAGCTTAATACCAGAGGTGCTTCGTATAATATATTTTATCTTAAGAATCCTGACCGTCTTGTTCTTGACTTCATAAAAGTAAGCGATAAACGAAAAATTAAGGTAATTGTTATAGACCCGGGTCACGGAGGAAATGACTCGGGAGCAGTTAGAAAACATAGAAGAGGATTAATATTTTCATATAAGCTCAAAGAAAAAGATATTAATTTAGACATAGCAAAGCGGGTAAAAAGATATCTCAGGGGCACTGATACAAGGGTAATTTTAACCAGAGAAAGAGACGAGTTCATTTCTTTGAAGAATAGAGTTAAACTTGCCAAAAAGTATAAAGCTGATATTTTTGTGAGTATTCATGCAAACGCAGCATGGGATAAAAAAATGATGGGCATAGAAACATATTATCCCAGAAGAGCGCGGAACAAGAGCGGTTCTCTTAGAAAAGAGAGCATGAAACTTGCAGAGAGTATTCATGAGAGTCTTATCAGACATATGCGTGCCAGGGACAGAGGTATAAAAAAGGCAATGTTCTACGTGCTCAGAAATGCATATATGCCGGCTGTTCTTGTTGAAGTAGGGTTTATTTCCAATTATTATGAAGCTAAATTACTAAGAAAATCTTCATATAGGAAGAAAGTGGCGCAGGTGATTGTGCAGGGTATTCTGGAATACAAGAATGAAGTTGAAAAACAGAAGGGAGAGTAAAGTAGAATGTATACAGTGAGAGTAACTGATTCTTTTGCTGCTGCGCATAGCCTTAAGTTTTCACAAAGCAAATGCGAGAATCTTCATGGACATAACTGGAAGGTTGAGGTATTTGTATGTGGAACAGGTCTTGATAAAAGCGGCATGTTAATGGACTTTGATAAACTAAAAGCAATATTGAAAAAGATTGTAAATAAACTGGATCATAAAAACCTTGATGACTTGCAGTTTTTGAAAGGGCATAGCCCCTCCTCAGAAGTAATTGCAAAGTATATTTTTTCAGAACTGGTTCCCACTATTCCTAAGGAGCTTTTAGTAAAAGAAGTAAGGGTGTGGGAAAGCGCAGACAGTTGTGCGAGTTATACTGGCGATAAGGATAAAGGATAAAGTGATAAGTATTAAGGTAAAAACAATAACAGAGGCAGTGGCTGATCTTTGTGTTAAGTCCAATTATGAACTTCCTAAAGATGTTATCGGGAAGATAAAAGAGGCAAAGGCCAAAGAGAAGTCCGAGCTTGGCAATTATTGTTTTGACCAGATATTGCGTAATCTGCGTATAGCTAAAATGAAGAAGGTTCCTATTTGTCAGGATACAGGCATGGTCGTTGTTTTTGTAGAAATAGGCCAGGATGTTCATATAACAGGAGGAACACTTAGTGATGCAATAAATGAAGGGGTAAGAATAGGTTATGAAAGAGGATATCTACGTAAGTCTATTGTAGATGATCCAATATTTAGCCGCAAGAATACAGGAGACAATACGCCTGCTGTTATACATACAAGTATCACATCCGGAAGCAAAATCAATATTACTGTTGTTCCCAAAGGATTTGGAAGTGAGAATATGAGCGGGCTGACTGTGCTCAAACCGACTGATGGAGCAGAGGGCGTTAAAAAATTTGTTGTAGATACAGTAAAACAGGCAGGTGCCAATCCGTGCCCGCCAATCATAGTAGGCGTTGGTATTGGGGGAACTATTGAAAAAGCAGCAATGCTTTCAAAGCAAGCTCTTATAAGGTCACTAAACAAGTCTAATGTAGATGCAAAAATGGCAGGACTAGAGAAACAAATACTTATAGAAATAAATAAGCTTAATATTGGTCCTCAAGGCTTTGGAGGCAGTATAACTGCTTTAAGCGTAAATATAGAGACATATCCTACGCATATTGCAGGATTGCCTGTCGCAGTGAATATTGGCTGTTATGTGTCAAGACATGCAAGCGTGATACTATGATAGAAAAAAAACTAAACACGCCTTTAACAGAAGAGATTAGATGCAGTCTGCGAGCGGGGGATAGAGTTTTTATAAGCGGCATTATCTATACAGCAAGGGATATGGCTCATAAAAGGTTGGTGGAGACAATTAAAAAAGAGGGTAAATTACCCTTGGGTAGATTACCCTTTGATCTGCATAATCAGATAATTTACTATACGGGTCCTACTCCTGCCAGAAAAGGGAAAATCATAGGTTCATGCGGTCCAACTACGAGTCTTAGAATGGACAAATACACTCCAATATTGCTTAGAGCCGGGCTAGGAGGGACAATTGGTAAAGGTCAGAGGTCAGAGGATGTTGTAAAAGCACTTCAGAAGTATAAATCTGTATACTTTGCTGCAGTAGGCGGGGCAGGAGCGCTTCTTTCAACAAAAGTAAAAAAAGCAAAACTTGTTGCATACGAAGACTTGGGTTGCGAAGCGATTCGTCAGTTGGAAGTTATTGACTTTCCTGTAATTGTAGCAGTTGATACGTATGGTGGGAATATTTATGGACGGAATTTTAAATATAGATAAACCAAAAGACTGGACATCGCACGATGTTGTAGCTGCGATAAGAAGCCATTTCAGAATAAAGAAAGTTGGACATGCTGGGACTCTGGATCCTAACGCAACAGGAGTTTTACTGATTTGTCTTGGAAAGGCTACTAAAAAAGCAAGTTTCCTGACCGGACAGAAAAAAACATATGAAGGAACGCTTTTACTTGGAACTACAACCGACACTCAGGACATTAAAGGGAAAGTAATAAGAAGGATTAAGGTAGAGAAGGTTGATACTGAATTATTATCTGGTATTTTAGAAGATTTAACCGGAGATATCTCTCAGATACCACCTATGTATTCAGCTGTTCATTATAAGGGAGAGAGGTTGTACAAATTGGCCAGAAAGGGCATAAAAGTAAATCCTGAGCCACGTAGGGTACATATTTATAGTATGGAATTGTTAAGTATCAATATTCCTGAAATTTCCATTCGTGTTATATGTTCTAAGGGAACATATATTCGTACTCTTGCAAGTACAATTGGAGAAAAGCTTGGGTATGGGGCGTGTCTTAAGGATCTGAGAAGAACGCAAATAGGGGCTTTTCATATTAAGGATTCGTTATCATTAAAGGATGTATTAGCTGCCAAAGACCCTGGAGATATTCTCGTTTAATATGGATATTATAAAGAAACTTGTTTCACTAAAGCGCAGATATCCACGTGCAGTGCTGGCAATGGGAAATTTTGATGGTATGCACGTTGGGCATAAGAAAATTATTGATAGAGTTATAGAGGAAACTAAAAAAATTAACGGGACAAGCATTGTTCTAACATTTACGCCGCATCCTATCAAAGTATTGAAGCCGGAAGTAACGGATTTACTGCTTACGTCTGAAGAACATAAGATAAAACTTATTGAGAAAACAGGGATAGACGTTTGTGTATCTATAGATTTTACCTTAATTGCAAATATGAAGGCTGAAGACTTTGTATCAGAAGTTCTATGTAATTACTTTCACGTTCAGAAAATATATGTAGGCTTTAATTATAAATTCGGTGTTGGACAGCAAGGAGATGTAAAATTGCTAAAACAAATGGGGGAGAAAAACAACTTCAGTGTTGGGATTATAAAGCCTGTGAAAATTTTTGATGAAGTTGTTAGTAGCACCAAAATCCGGAAGTGTATCACGGAAGGGAACTTGGACAAGGCATCCAGATTGCTTGGACGCCGATATTCGGTAATGGGAAAAGTTATCAAAGGATATGGAATTTCTCGCAACATAGATTTCCCCACTGCCAATATATATTGTGACAATGAAATAACGCCTCCAGAGGGGGTGTATGCAGCATATGCCATAATATTCATAGACCATAAACGCTTCATCTATAAAGCTGTATTAGATGCGAAAAAACAAAATAGCAAATTTTTTCTAGAAGTATATATTTTCGATCTTAAAACAGACCTCTATGGAAAAACTATAGAGGTTTTTTTTATTAAAAAATTGCGGGGTAGATACAAATTTCAGTGCAGGGAGGATGCAAAAAAGCAGATAATTTGTGATGCAACTCAAGCAAGGAAGATTCTAGAAAAAGCTTTACATGCGAACACTGCTATGCTACAATCTAGCAGATGAATACAATTTTAGAGAAAGGATTGGATGTGGCAATATCCACTGATGAGAAAAAGGAAGTCATAACAAAGTTTAGGGTGCATGAGAACGATACAGGATCTCCAGAGGTCCAGATTGCTTTGATGACAGGGAGAATCAGTAATTTAACAAGGCATTTTTCAAGTTTTAAAAAGGATCAAAATTCAAGGCGTGGATTGTTAAAACTTGTAGGAAAACGGAGGCGCTTGCTGGATTATCTTAAAAAGAAAGACACTAAGAGATACTTAACAGTTATTGATAAATTGAAACTTCGTAAATAGTAGAGCAGAGAAGGAGTTAATAAATAAAGAAATTTGCTGAAGTAAATCGGAGAATACGGGCAAAACAAGTAAGATTAATTGGGCTGGATAAAGAACAGCTTGGAATTTTGTCCATTGAAGAGGCCTTAAGGATTGCAGAGGGAAAAAGCTCTGACTTGGTTCAGGTTTCTTCCAACTCTTCTCCTCCGGTTTGCCGGATAATGGATTATGATAAGTATAGATATGATCAGATAAGGCGAAAGAAGGAATCCCGTAAAAAACAGAAGACCGTAGAATTAAAAGAAATTAAATTCAGACCAAATATAGAAGAAAACGACTATCAGATAAAGTTAAGACATGTTAAGGAATTCCTTGCGGATGGGAACAAGGTTAAAATAACGCTTATGTTTCGCGGCAGAGAAATGTCTCATAAAGAGATCGGCAGACAGATACTCGAAAGGCTTGCTGGGGATGTGTCTGAACAAGGAGAGATAGATCAACCTATTTCTTCGCTTGGTAAGAGGATCATGGTTATGGTATTAAGCCCGAAAGCCCATACAGGGAAAAAACAATAGGCCCAATGAGGATTGTATGCCAAAATTAAAGACACATCGCGGTGCGGCAAAGAGGTTTAAGCTGACCAGTAAAGGGAAAATAAAACGGGGAAAAGCATACGCTAGCCATATTTTGACCAAGAAAACCACAAAAAGAAAGAGGAATTTACGAAGTTCCACTCTTCTGGCTAAAGGAGATATCAAAAGGACAAAGAGGCTTTTAGGAGTATAGTATGAGTAGAGTAAAGGGTGCTGTTGCCTCCAAAAGAAGACATAAAAAATTTCTTAAGATGGCAAAGGGATATTGGGGGAGACGTAGTAAGAATTATAGAACTGCGAGGGAGACTGTAGAGAGAGGGCTCGTTTATGCATACAGGGATCGCAAAGCAAGAAAAAGGGATTTTAGAAGCTTATGGATTGTGCGGATAAACGCAGCAGTAAGACCGTATAAGTTGTCCTACAGTGCTTTTATAAATGGTCTTGCAAAAGCAAAAGTAGAATTAAATAGAAAGATTCTTGCTGATTTAGCAATAACAAATCCTATAGCATTTGAACGACTGGTAGAAGTTTCGAAAAAGCATCTGGCAAAAAAATAACACTTCACTCTATTTTCTATTCCCATTTTTTCTCTTCATCTTATTGCGCTTTTCAGAACTAATTATGTAAGATAAGTCCTCCAAAGTTTTATTTAGGTCTTTATTTACTACAACATAATTGTAACTGTTGCTTTCTTTAATTTCTTTTTTTGCAAGGATGATTCTTGCATCTATTTCTTGTTTAGAATCAGTCTTTCTCAGGTTTAATCTCTTTCTCAAAGTATGAATAGAAGGTGGACTTATGAAAATAAAAATTCCATTCTCCTGATATGATTTTCTAAGTTTAGATGCACCCTGAACATCTATATCAAGGAGAACATCATATCCTGAATTAATAACATTTTCTATAAAGGGCTTTGAAGTGCCGTAAAGGTTTTCTCCCACTTCAGCCCATTCTGCAAAGCACCCTTTTTCAATATCCTTCTTAAATTTTTCCATGCACACAAACACGTAATCATGTCCATTGACTTCTGTTTTTCGTGTTTTTCTTGTTGTAACAGATATTGAATATTTCATTTCAGGAAATTGTGTTAATAACTTTCGCCCTAAAGTGGTTTTCCCTACGCCAGAAGGCCCAGATATAACTATCAATAGACCCTTTTTAGAGGACATTTTGTATCTGCTCCTTTATTTTTTCCAGTTTGTTTTTTACTGTTATAACCTCTCTTCCAATAATTACGTCATTCGCTTTTGAGCCTAGAGTGTTTATTTCTCTATTGAGTTCCTGAACTATAAAATCAAGATTCCTTCCGGTTATTTTAGACGAATTAACCAAACTTGAAAATTGGTGTATATGGCTTCTTATTCTTGTAATCTCTTCTGCAATGTCTGTGCAATTAGCGTATATTGGAAGTCTGGGCAGAAGCTTCTCTTTGTCTATTGTTTCTAAGTTACCTATATTTGACTTTTTTAATGTTTCTTTAATGCTTTTGATTAGTTTTTCTCTGGATTTTCTAAGTACAATTGGTTGTCTGTTTTCTATCTTTTTCATACTTTTGTTTATACTATTTATATATTTTATTATACTTTTCTGGAGCAACGCACCTTCTGTCATGCGCATCAGATTAACGCCATTCAGAGCACGGTTAATACCCTTTTCTAAATCAGCCCATACCTTTTTCCACTGTATTCTTATGTCTTCTGTATACATAACGCCATCAAGGCGCGCCAGTGTTTGAATATCTATCTCTCCTGTTAACTTAAGTTCTTTTTTCAATAGTTTTAGCCTATCAGAGTATGCTGTTGCTAGTACTTTATTAATGCGTGGAAGTTGAAAATCATCAGGCTTAGTCCACTTAAGAAAAAAACTAATCCTTCCGCGAACAAGGGTTTTTTCAATTAATTTCCTTAGTCTTATCTCAAACATTGAGAACGCACCGGGAAGTTTTACCACAATATCGCAAAACCTGGAATTTATACTTTGAATTTCTATTAGAAAATATCCAAACTCAGAAGAAACTTCTGCGCTTCCAAATCCTGTCATACTTCGCAGCATTTTATTACCTCTTTAAGATTCTCTTCAACATATCACATAAGCATGCTTGTAGCAAGCTCTTGATTATTTAACTTCTATAGAATATATTACTGAATGTAAGAAATTGTGGAGAATCTTCTAATGGATATAATTCTGGGAATAGATATAGGAACCAGCAAAATCTGTGTTATTGCTATGGATATAACTACAGGCAATATCTTAAGCAATATATCTGCAAAAAACATGTCTAGTTTGAAGTCAAAAGAACAGGATATAAAGGAACAATCCCCAGACATTATCTATTCTCAGATCATTGAACTCATTAAGAAAGTGTGTGGAAAACTCAAAACCAAAAGGAGCGCGATAAGAGGTATAGGCATCACATGTCAGATGCACGGAGTCTTACTGATTGATATTGATAAGAAGCCTATAACGCCTCTTATAACCTGGCAGGATAGCCGCTGTAAGAGGAAAATGGAAAACGGAAGAACCTATATACAGCGCATTTTAGACATTGTGCCTAATAATGTATTTAGTAAAGACTGTGGCACCTTACCTGCGCCAGGATTCGGGGGAATGACTCTTTTCTGGCTAAAGGAAAATAATTTAATTCCTTATGATGCTAAAGCAGTGACAATTGGCGACTACATCAGTATCAAATTGTCTGGCGGGCGACTCACAACAGACCCAACAAATGCAGCAAGCTTTGGCATTTATAATATTAAGAAACATGCATGGCATAATGAAATAATAAAATCTATGGGTTTGCCATCAAGATTATTGCCTGAAGTTGGAGCTAGTGGAGAACCTATAGGAAGCATTACATCAGATATTGCGAATTTAACGAATCTACCCAAACATACAAAGGTATGTAGATGTATTGGAGATAATCAGGCAAGTTTTATAGGCGCAGTTTCCAATATAAAAAAGGAAGCTCTCCTAAATATTGGAACAGGAAGTCAGATTTCATGCCCCCTAAAGAGTTTTAAGGCATACAGAGGGCTTGACACAAGACCACTTGTTGATAATAGGTATATTGTTGTTGGCGCTGGTTTATGTGGAGGGGAAGCGTATAAGTATCTTAGGGATTTTATATCAGATATTGGAAAAACCTTTTTCTATACCAGCAAATCTGAATCCGAATTATTTGTGAAGATGAATGAGCTTGCAGTAAAAGCAACAAGAGAGACGTCTCTTACCATAAATACCCGTTTTATGGGAACAAGAATTGACCCAAACATAAAAGGCAGTATAGAAAACATTGATATAAAAAATTTTAGCATTAATAATTTATGTCAAGGTTTTCTGGATGGGATAGTTAATGAGCTGCTTGATCTTTATAAAATATGTTCTCATGATATACAAATAGAAAATATTGTTGGCTCAGGTAATGCTGTAAGGAAAAATTCACTACTTAATAAAATTATTTCTGAAAAATTCAAACATAGAGTTAAAATGCCACTACACACAGAAGAAGCAGCGTATGGAGCAGCTCTTTCTGCTGGAGTTGGGCTGGGATTCTTTAAGTCATATGAAGAAGCTGGGAAAATAATAAAGTATCAGTAAAAATAACGTAGATAGGAATACAATATGAAACATGTTTTTAACATAGAAAGAATAGGGAAATATATTGATGTTATTCAAAAAGATAATAAGAAAAGGCATCGGCTTGATGGCTGGTTTCTTGCAAAAGAAATACAGATGAAAAAGCTGCAAGAGATGAAGAAAGCCAACATAACATATTCTCCCGCCATGACACAGGCAATTCTTCTTAAAGAAGCAGTAGAAAAGATTCCTCTTTCTATGGGAGGGGGGAGAATTTTTGCAGGCACAGAAGACGATGCATTTGCAAGAAGTTATGCATTAATAAATCCATCATTTAGGGTTAATACATTTGAGGGATACTGTGAAGAGGACGCAGTATACGATGATATAAAGCCTAACAAGGCATTTTCTAAGAGCAGAATTGATAAAGTCAGAGGATTCTGGGCAAATCATCCCTTTTCAAAGGGCATTGATAGGATATATGAGAATGCAGGAGAAGAGACGAGAGAGGTTGTATATTTTGTTGAAAGAGTTACCGGCCATACAATACCTCGTTTTGATGATGTTCTAAAGTATGGGATGGAGCACATCATAGAAAAGTGTAAAAATCAAAAATCAAAATGCAAAGATAATAAAGATTATTATAATGCAATGATTAAAGCTATAGGAACAGTGCTCAGGCTTGCAGAAAGATATAAAGATTTGGCAGATAAAATGGCGAAAAAAGAAAAAGACAAAGCGAGAAAAAAAGGACTTGAGCTGATTGCTCAAACATGTAAAAAAGTTCCAGGGAAACCTGCAGAAAACCTTTATGAAGCTTTTCAATCCTACATTCTTTGCTGGCAAGTAATGAATCTTGAACAACTTCCAAACCCATTTGCATTCTCTGTAGGCAATCTGGACAGAATAATGCAGTCTTATTACACAAAATTAAAGATTCCAAGAGAACTAGCTGTGCAGATTACAAGACATTTCCTTACATTCTTTGAGGTAGGGGATAGGAATTGGGCAATATCTCAAAATATTATGGTTGGAGGTTTGGGGGCAGGAGAAAAAGACAGTACAAATGACATGAGTAGTATAATTATTGACGCATTCAGGCAATCTCCATATTCTCAGCCAAATCTATCTGTAAGAGTTCATGAAAAGAGCCCATTAAGATTATATGAAGCTATTAGTAAAGGCATGTTTTCATTTGGCATGAGCTCTCCCTCGTTCTTTAATGATAGAATGCAATATAAGATGTTAAAAACCAAGGGAGTAGAAAAAGAGGATCTGCACAAGTATGGAATTGCTGGTTGTCAGGAGCCGCTCATTCATGGACTTGATTCCTCAAATACCACAAATGGCTGGCTAAATCTCGCAAAGGTTCTGGAACTTGCTTTAACTGAGGGTAAATCGCTAATATCTGGGAAACAGATTGGCCCAACTTATAAAAAGCTAGGAATTACTAAATATCCAAAAACAGTGGATGACATAAAACACACCTTCTATAGATATTTGGAATACTTTGTTCCCAGAATGGTAAGGGCTGCAAATGCCTGTACAGAAGCCTTAAGTTTATTACCTGTTCCCTTTGCATCAGCCTTTATGGGAAGTATTGCGACAGGTGCAGATATGAGAGACATTGAAAAAAGAGGGACTAAATACAATGGTTCAGGTTGCCTGATACACGGACTTGCGAATGTATGTGATTCATTTACAACATTTAAATGGATTAAGAAAAACGGCAGAGACTATGGCTATGACTTTAATGACATAATAAATGCTGTAAAGCATAATTTTAAAGGATATAAGGAATTGCGTTCTATTATTCTAGATAAGATTCCAAAGTATGGCCAAAATGTTTTTGAACCTGATAATGAAGCAAGCGAACTTCAGATAAAGGTTTCAAGACTTATCAATTCTCAAAAAAACTCTTTTGGAAGGAATTTTGCTTCAGATTTTTCTACACCAAGCACAAATCAGCTTTATGGCTTCTGGGTAGGAGCAACTCCTGATGGCAGGCTCCCCAAAACGCCGCTTGCATTTGGCATGGACCCATCGGTAGGGGTTTCAAAAAAAGGACTTCTAGCAAGAGTATTATCTGCACATAAATTGAAATTTGAATTAATGTCTGGCGGTGCTGCGTCCAGTATGAGTATTAATCCAGACAGAATAAGAAAAATGTCTATTTCAGAACAAGCGCAATATCTTAAAAAGGTTATAGATGTAATCTTTGATTTTAATAAAAAGAATGGAAATGGTATACCTTATGTTTACTTTAATGTTTATTCTCCAAAAGAGCTTCTTGATGTAGCAAAGCATCCAAAAAGATATCCCAATCCGGTTATTTTAAGGATTCACGGTCAGTATGTTGATGCCAGACATCTATCTCCGGATATTCTCCTTAATGACGTTATCCCAAAACTTGACCCAATGTCTACCTCGTTTTGAGGATCTGCGATTCAGACACTAGACTATAGACATTATAGACTTAAAAGCATAAAACAGCAAAAATTCTTGACATTATGTTTGCTATATGTTAGCATTATGTTGGCATTATAAGGAAATGCTTTGCTGTATAAGGTTTTGGTCATGAGAAATATAATAGAAAAGATGAGCAAAGGGACAAAGATAGACAGAAATAGTCCTTTTCCTATTTATCTACAATTGAGAGAGATTATAAAAGAAATTGTTACAGATAGCAATTTCACCCATAGGTATATCCCAAAAGAAGAAGAGCTCTGCCAGATTTATCAGGTGAGCAGGGACTCTGTTGCTAAAGCAATTTCCGGTCTTGTTGAAGAAGGGCGGCTATACAGAATAAAGAGAAAAGGAACTTTTATTAATCAACCAGAAAAAAAGGAGAATTTTAACAGTGTTATTGATCAAATTGGAATCGTATGGCCAATCACGAATTTCTGGGATACTGCCATATCAAGCATGAATTCCTTAGCCCGAGAGAATGGATATAACGCAAAAATATCTTCCTATGAATGGCATAATCTGGATGATGAGTTAAAATTGATAGAAGAGTTTAAAAACACATCGAAAGGAATTACCATTTATCCAAATTGCATGGGAAGTGACAGAGGTTTTATCAAGAAATTACAGGAAACTGGTTTTCCATTTGTTCTAATAGACCTGTATTTTCCCAACAATAGCGTGAACTGTGTGACTGCAGATAATTTTAACGGAGCTTTTGGGGCAGTAACATATCTTCTGAATCATGGACGTAAGAGAATAGTTTATCTGGGAGGGCCGGTTTATCTAAGCTCAAATCAGGACAGAATGAAAGGATATGAATCTGCCCTTAAGAAGAAGAATATTTGCGTGGATAAAAACCTGATATTTTCCAGGCAGTTATCCATGAAAAATGAAGATGTTGAGATCCTGATTAAAAAACTTATTAAGAAAAATAAACCTGAGGCTGTGTTTTGCGGTGAACATGGATTTGCTAATATGTGTTTTAAAACTGCCAATGAATATTCCTTATCTATTCCCAAAGATATGGCTATAATAGCTTTTGATAGTATTCCAGGTGATGAATTCTTGAATCCACCTCTAAGTGTAGTTGAACAGCCACAGGAAGAAATTGGAAAGCAGGCTATGCAATTACTCATTAATTCTATTGAAGGTAAACAGAAAAAGCCAAAAAAGATATTTCTTAATACAAAATTAATAATTAGAGAATCTTGTGGAAAAGCATAAGGTAGTGTAGAAAAATGACTTTCAGAGAAAGAATACGAAAAATATTTAACAAGGAAAAGATCAATAAGATTGTCTTTCAGCCAAGAATCTATTATTGGTATTATGGGAATGGGCTGCAGAATAAAGTTCCTGAGGATTATACAGATACAAGTGTTATTGATTCTTTGAATAAAAGATTCCAACCTTATAAAGAAGTCCCGGAAAAATACAGGAGTAAAAGTTTAATAAATATCTATGATGATTTAAATATTTCTCCAAGATATCCCATGGAGGTTTTAGGAATAAATGTGTTCAGAGTTACGGAGAAAAAGAATGCTTGTGTAGCAGTAGAATCTATTCACGGGAAGGATGAACAAACTATTACCATAACTAAGACACCTATAGGTAGTTTAAAGACTGTAAGAAAAAACGAACGTATTGCTGAATATCCTGTAAAGACCGTAGAAGACATAAAAACTATGACATACATTCTGGAAGCTACAGAGACAAAAGTTGAGTTTGATTTAGAGGGTTTTAAAATAGCAGGTAGAATCTTTGGGGAAAATGGGGTGGTTCAAGCGTGGATTCCTGTTCGCTCTCCTCTGCAAACTTTAATAATAGACTATATGGGGTTTGAAAATACAATCTATGTCTTAAATGATTATCCTGATGAGGTAGAAAATCTTTTGAAAACAATTGAAAAACCATACGATGAAATATTTGATGTTATATTGGATTCTCCCGTAGAAATACTAAATTTTGGCGAAAATATTGATGCCAATCTTACTTCTCCTCCTATCTTTGGAAAATATCTTATCCCATATTATAAAAAAAGGGTAAAACAGATTCATCAAAGTGGTAAATTTTGTCATATTCATATGGACGGCTCGCTTAAGCCGTTATTGCCCTTTATAAACAAATCCGGTTTTGATGGTATTGAGGCCGCTACTCCCCTGCCACAGGGCGATGTTACCTTGGAAGAACTTAAAGATGCTTTAGGGGATACTATTCTTCTTGATGGAATTCCTGCTATTCTATTTACTCCCCAATATTCGTATAAGGATTTGGAAGAATTTACACTCAAAATACTTAAGATGTTTTCTCCAAATTTAATTTTGGGCGTATCTGACGAAGTGCCTCCAAGCGCTGATATAGAAAAGATCAGATTTGTTTCGGAAATAGTACAATGATGAATCATGATTTTCATATTCACACAGCGTTGTGCGGTCATGCAGAATCAACAATGACTGTTAGAAATATCATTGCCAGAGCCGAACAAATTGGCCTTAAAAAGATTGCTATCACAGAGCATATTGGTAGCCAGGATGAGATGGAA
The DNA here is from genome assembly GCA_964437505.1 of uncultured bacterium. Lineage (GTDB taxonomy): Bacteria > JAHJDO01 > JAHJDO01 > JAHJDO01 > JAHJDO01 > JAHJDO01. The sequence goes on along the minus strand of CAYTGU010000003.1, from coordinate 10,127 downwards.
CGTATAAACATTATCAGGCAGCAGGTTAATCAATATAACGGCCCTGTCCAGCTTATAGTAGGGGCTGAAGTTGATGTTGACAGGCATTATTGGGATGGCCGTCTTGTAATTAATTCCAGAGAGGAAATAGATTATTTGATTGGCACAATTCATTTTCTGCCGGGTACGGATATCATGCCTCACTGCCAAAAAGAAAGACCTCTCACACGTGAACAGACCTTTGAACGTTGGAGAACCTGTTTTACGGGATTGGCTGCAAATCCACTGATAGATGCTATAGCTCACCCAGGCGCAATGATCGCTAATGCTCTTGAATTTGAGGTATTTGATGGAAAAATAATAGAAGTTTTTAGGCAGGCGGCCGATATTTCGGCAGAACACAATGTTGCTTGGGAGTTAAACAATTTGATTACTAAAAAACTTACGCAGACTCAACAGGATAGTTATGTGAATGTTTTCCGTATTGCTAAACAGGCAGGTTTGCACTTGGTTTACGGTTCTGATGCTCACTGTCTCAGTGATATTGGTACATATGATTTTGTGTGCAGTATTATGAAACAGATTGAGATATTTCCTAAAAATTTATATCAACCAAATCCAGAAAGGAAAGCGACATGATAATCGGATTAAGCTCCATTTGTTCAACGTATGATAAAATAGAAACGTTTATAGATGCTATTATAGGATATGGATTTAATTCTATTGAAGTAGTCGGCAACGATCATCGCATTCAAAAGTTATCCCTTGATGAATTGGGTAATAAACTTGCTGTTGCCAGAGATAAGGGCATTCATATCCAATATCATCAGGCTTTATTTCAGCATTCTGATGGTTACATATATTCTGTTGATGATTTTTGCCGCTTGAATATGGAAGAAGCGACAAAAAAACTAAATAATATTTTAACCATTGCAGAGAAGATATCTGCCGAGAGTGTAATTACCCATATGGGGAGTATGAAAAAAGATGGCAATAAAACAGAAACATTGAAGAAGTTCGCAAGGACTGTTAAAAATGTTTTGCCCCGATTAGAAGAAACTGGAATAAAATTATGTGTGGAGAATATGTATCAATATAAAGACTACACAGGATATCCGGTAATGGGAATAGAACCTGCTGAGTTTCTGCAATTTTTTGAGATAATTGATAATTCGCATGTAGGATTGAATCTGGATATCGGGCATGCAAATGTCTCGCATACTATTGATGAATTTCTTGAAACATTGGATAGCAAAATATTCCACGTTCATTTAGCGGATAACCATGGAAAGAGAGACGAGCATTTGGCTGTGGGGATGGGTTTAATTAACTGGAATAAGGTTATTGGAAATCTGGTTAACAAAAATTTTAATGGTCCTTATATCTTAGAGTATTCTGACAAATATTTACCTGATACTATTGATAAGGTGAAGAGATTATTAAAATGAATGAAATATTAATTCCATCAATAAAAGTGCCTGTTTTAGCAGAATGTGACGTGCTTGTGTGCGGCGCAGGGCCGGCTGGGTGCGCTGCTGCGATTTCCGCAGCGAGAAGCGGGTTAAAGACTATTCTTATTGAAAGATGGTCTTTCCCAGGAGGAATGGGAACAGCAGGATTACTAAGTCAGTTTCATACGAGCGACAGGGAAAAACAGGTTATATTTGGTATTATGCAGGAATTAATCGAACGAGGATTGAAAAAGGGTTATTGCAGACAATATGAACATTTCCCCGCGCAGCATGAAACACATGAGTTTGATATTGAAGGGCTAAAGGTTTTATATGAAGAGATGCTGTGTGAAGCAGGAGTAACTCTATTTTACACATTAGTTACCGGGGATGTTATTGCTGAAGAAGATAAATTAAAGGCAGTTTTGTGCGATACCAAAACCGGTCGAAAGGCCATTACAGCAAAAATATTTATTGATGCTACCGGTGACGGTGACATTGCGGCTAAGGCAGGTGTTCCATTCGATTTTGGAAGAGATGAGGACGGACTTGTTCAGGGCATGACTTTAATATATAAGTTGATGGATATAGATAAAAAGAAAGCATTAGCTATAACAAAAGAAGAACATGAGAAAATAGTAAATACAATGAGAGACATGACAAAGAAAGGGATTTTTCCTCCTTTTGGTCCTGTTTCATTCCACTATTATGCAAGAGGGGGTCATCCCAATATGTGTCCTGTTACCGGTAATCCGCTGGATGAATCTTCATTAACAAAGTGCAATATCAAAGCAAGAAAACAGATGGAAGCATATGTTGATTTTTTTAGAAAGAATGTTCCTGGATTTGAGAATGTTAAGATAGCCACGAGTGCCCCGTCTCTTGGAATACGTGAATCAAGACGAATAAAGGGAATAAAAACTTTAACCAGAGAGGATGTCATTGAATGCAGAGAACAGGATGACGCTGTGGGCCATGGCTTCTGGATGATTGACATTCATGATCCAAAAGGAACAGGAAGAACAACATGGGAACAAAAATTAGGGCAATTGCCTGCAGGTAAGAGTTACCATATTCCCTATCGTATGATGGTTCCGATAAAATTTAGCAATCTTCTTGTAGCTGGAAGATGTGCTTCTTCAACTCATGAAGCCCATGCAAGTGTCCGAGTAATGTCTCACTGTCTTGTTATGGGACAGGGAGCAGGAACTGCGGCTGGGATTGCATTGGATGAAAATGTTAATATAAAAGATATAGATATTGCGATTTTACAGAAACGATTAAAGGATAGTGGAGTTTATATAACGTATAATGAAACCAAGAGATAGGGCCATTATTGCTTTGGAGGGGAAACAACCTGATATAGTTCCTCATTTTGAGATTGAAATGCAGCTAACTGAGGAATACTTTGGCAAGCATCTGGTCACCCGGGAAGAATGGGACAGCGATCCCTCAAAAGCAAATGAATATATAAAGAAAAATGCAGAACTTTTAACGCAGATAGCAGATACTTTTAACTATTGTATAATATTCTGCCATTTTCTAGTTCCGAGAGGTGTAAATTTAGACATCTTTATTGATGCAATAAAGGTTCTAAAAGAGATTGATGAAGGGAAGCGGCTCCTGGTAGATTATGGTGATTCCACACTGGCTATTCCTACAGGAGAAAATATGGAACGGCTGGCTTACGAATTAGCAGATAAACCGGATGAAATCAAAGCTGAGCAAGAAATGGCTCTTGATAAGACTCTCGAACGTGGAAGAAAAGTTGTTGAGGCAGGGATTGAAGGTTATATAATGGGCTCTGACTATTGTTTTAATGATGGTCCTTTTTTGTCCCCGACAATGTTTTCCGAATTTGTAACTCCGTACCTTACTAAGCTTATTAAAGGCTATCGTGATATGGGGGCTTATACCATAAAGCATACTGATGGAGACATTATGCCGATTTTAGATCAGCTCATAGAGGCAAATCCACATGCGCTTCATTCTCTTGATCCCATGGCAGGCGTTGACATAAAAGCGATAAAAAAACTTTATGGTAATAAGGTATGTCTTATAGGCAATGTAAACTGCGCCCTTATGCAAACGGGTAGTGAAGAAGAAATACTGGAATCCTGTCGGTATGCCATGGAAAATGGCAAGCCAGGAGGTGGATATATATTTTCAACAAGCAATGTTATATTTAAGGGTATGCCCAAAAAAAGCTATGATCTAATGCTTGATTATTACCAAAAGAATAATGGTTATTAATAAAGATAAAATAAAAGAGAAGAAGACCATCCATCTCATAGCCAATGCGCATCTTGACCCTATCTGGTTATGGTGTTTACCTGAAGGGCTTGGAGAAGCTGTGGCAACCTGTAGAATGGCTGTTGAGCTTTTAGAAGAATACCCTGATTATATCTTCACCAGAGGAGAAGCACTAATATACCAATGGGTTGAGAAAATTGCCCCGGAATTATTTAAAAAAATCCAGCACTTTGTAAAAATCGGGCGCTGGCATATCGTAAATGGTTTTATAATCCAGCCGGACTGTAATCTGCCATGCGGGGAATCTTTTGTCCGGCAGGCGTTATACGGCAAGAGTTATTTTAAAGAAAAGTTTGGCGTTGATGTTAAGATTGGCTATTGTGTTGATGCGTTTGGCCATAACGGAGGTCTTCCTCAGATTTACAAAAAATCAGGTTATGATGCCTATCTTTTTTTTCGACCAAACAAAAATGAGCTAGAACTTCCCGGGAATATCTTTTTTTGGAAAGGAGTTGATGGCTCAGAGATCCTTGCTATTAGACCCGACGGAAGTTATCTGGGAGAGAAGGATAAGCTGGAAACAGTTGTTTCTAATGCCGAAAAACAAATTCCTGATTACTGCAAAGATGGATTGTGTTTTATTGGAGTGGGTGATCATGGAGGAGGAGGCACCCGTGAAATTCTCGATGCTATAGAAAAACTAAAGCGTAAAGATGGTCTACCAACACTTCGTTTCAGTAATCTGGAAGAATTTATTAAAAAATATTTAAAGTCAAAGGCTGAAATTCCAGTATATCAAGGCGAATTACAACATCATGCGCAAGGTTGTTATAGCACGGTTTTTGAAGTCAAAAAACTCAATAGAAGTACAGAGCATCTGCTTCTCTCTGCGGAAAAATTTACGCTTATAGAAGAGGGTCTTTCTTCAAACGCAAATAGAACGGTTTCCCGTAATTATTTAAAACAAACGTGGGAAGGACTTCTGCTTAATCAATTTCATGATACTTTGCCAGGGACCAGTGTTAAAGAAGCTTATGGGGATGTATTTGATGTTTTTGGCGCGTCAAGAGCTGCCGCAAGCAAAATATTATGGAAATCTCTGCAAAGAATCGCAGAGAAAATAAATACTCAAGGCGAAGGAACTCCTGTTATTATTTTTAATCCACACTCATGGCAGATAAAAGCCCCGATTGAAGTAGAGTGGATGCTTGATTATCGTCCCAAAAAAGAAAAACATGATAAGATTTCTGTTATAGACGATACAGGGAAAACAATAGTGTCACAGCTTAAAGATACCTCTTCTATCACAGGATGGGAATGGCGTAAAAGAATTTGTTTTGTGGCTGATGTGCCTGCTTTTGGCTATCGGCTTTTCAGACTGACTGCTTCCCCGGGTGATTTTTCGCCAACGGTCAGTAAAAAATATCCTATTAATGCGGGTAAAAAGCATGTTGAAAACAAATTCTTAAAATTGACATGGGATAAGCATGGCCGCTTTACTTCCCTATTTGATAAAAAAAATGATATGGAGCTATTCTCTGATTCTGCTGGAGAGTTTATTGTTATTGAAGATCAAGCCGATACGTGGGGGCATGAAAGGTCGGAATTCAGAGAGGAAATTGGCAGGTTTAAAATAACGGAAACTGAAATTCTGGAACGAGGACCTGTCCAGGTTGTTGTAAGAGGAAAAGGAAGCTGGAATAAATCAAATATTGAAATAGAATGGATACTCTATAATTCTGAGTCCTATGTTGATCTAAAAGTTACTGTTGATTGGAGAGAAAAACATAAAATGTTAAAGCTAGCTTTCCCTCTAACTTTTTCAGGAAGAACATATGCTGAAATACCATATGGGGCAATAGAAAGAGAGTCTTCCGGAGTAGAAGAACCAATGAATCAATGGATTGACATAACTGGAAATTGTCAGGATAAAGAAGGCAAAAAAATAAAGTACGGATTAACAATAGCTAATAATAGTCTGTATGGCTACGACATAAAAAAGAATGAAATAAGACTTACAGTATTAAGAAGCCCTCTTTATGCTATGGACGAGACTGGAAATGAAGATAAAACAATTAGACCAAAATACATGAATCAGGGAATTTATTCCTTCAAATGCAGACTAATACCGCATTCTGGTTTGTGGCAAAAGGCTCATGTTGTGAATTTAGCTTACGAGCTGAACCAACCACCTATTTTATCTGTTACTTATTCACATATAGGTGATTGGGCAAAGCAGAATTCATGGATATCTATCAAGCCATGCAACGTAATTTTGACTTCAATGAAAATGGCGGAAGATAGCAACAACATTATTCTTCGTCTATTTGAATCTACAGGTGTGAAAACAATGGCTAAACTTAATTTGCCTGTTTGGTCAATGAGTATAGAGACTTTGTTGCAACCTTTTGAGATAAAAACTATTGCCCTCAATCCTCAGAAAAAACAATGGTATGAAGTAAATTTGATAGAAGAGAAAATAACTAGAAAGATTAAATAGGTTATGAAATATAACCCATATCAAACAGGCATGATCATGAACATAGAGCACGGCTCAGTAAAAGATGGTCCTGGCTGGAGAAGTATAGTCTATTTTAAAGGGTGCAATTTCAGGTGTCTATGGTGCGCAGCTCCCGAAAGCCATGAGTTTGGCAAAAGCCTTTTGATATATAGTAAGCATCCAAAATTTGTAAAAACTGGTTCTGGAGTTTGCAAACATAATGCAATTAGTAAAAAGGATAATGGATTCATCATTGATGTTAAAAAATGCAGAAAATGTAGTAGTTACGACTGTATAAAGTTTGTACTGGACGGCTCAATGGAACTTGTTGGCAAAGAAACAGATGTTGGTAAAATAATAGAGGAAATTATTCCATATAAGGATTTAATCAATGATTATGGAGTTACGATTTCAGGTGGAGAGCCGACATGTCAGTTTCCATTTCTTGTTGAGCTTCTTAAGGCTTTTAAGTATAATGGCTTTCATACAGCGATTGAAACGAATGCTTCCTCTCCCAGATTATTGGAATTATTAGAATATCTAAATCTTGTAATTTGTGATTTAAAACAGATTGATGAAAAGAAGCATAGAGAACAAACAGGTTCTTCAAACGAAATAATACTAGAGAATATAAAAAGAATAGCTGAGAAAAAACATCCAATGTGGATCCGTATACCTGTTGTCCCAGGTTTTAATGATAATAAAAATCTAGAAGATACCGCAAGATTTTTATCAGACCTAAATTATCCTGAACTAAAGGTTGAGCTGCTTCAGTATCATAGAATGGGAATCAGTAAATGGAAAGCACTTGGAAAGCGATATTCTTTGGAGCATGTTATTCCTCCTACAGAGAAAGAGCTTTCAAAATATTCTAATATGTTTGTAAAATATGGAATACAGGTGATAAAGACCTAAATTGTTTTAAAGAGAATGATTTGGACATGGAATAAGACTGAATTCTTGCTGCAGAAAAAGGATACTATATAACAATGTTAAACAAGCTTGAAAGGAGGTGGCGACGAGTTTTAAGTGTCGTGACGTTTCTATATATAAAGTAAAAACGCAAAAAAAGGAGCAAAAGAAATGTTAACAAAAAGTCGTAAAATATTTATGAACTGTTGGGCATTTACGTTGATCGAGCTTTTGGTTGTGATAGCCATCATAGCTCTGCTCGCGTCAATGTTACTGCCTGCGCTTGGAAAAGCAAGGGAGAAGGCAAGGCAGATAAAGTGTGTGAACAACTTAAAACAAATCTCTTTAGGAGTAATGTTGTATTGCCAGGACAATGATGGATATCTTATACCTGCCGAGCGGAGTGGAACTGAAGATGCTGCGAAGTATAGAGTATGGTATGGAGTTCTTGATAATACTGTCTTGCCAATGATTCGTGATGGGGCTGTTTATAAATTAGTTGTATGTCCAACAAACAAAAGAAAATACTCAGTTAATGCTGTAACGTTCAGTCTAGATACTTATGTAAGGTTAAGCTCTATTCGAGACCCAAGCGAAAGGATTTACATGGCTGATTCTATACCTAATGATAATAACAGTTGTAAATACAACCTTATTCCAATGGGTTATGGAACAAGTGGAAATAACTCCAGACCTGATTACTGCCATGGTGGTATGTGTAATGTACTCTTTGTTGATGGGCATGTAGGTACCTATCCCGGTTATGAGGTAGATACTCTTTCTTGGTAGTGTTTTGGGATTATCGGTGCTATGGAGGAGAATGGAATATATGTTAGCTGGTAACACAGATGTTTAAGAAAGGAAATGAACCTTAGTTTTGAAAGCTTTCGAGACGATGTATATAAGCTATATGAGTGCTTATATATAATTTCTAATCAGGAACTTAACAAGGTGTTAAAAGTGTTTAAGAAAAGGAGGCAGATATGTTAAAGAAAATGATGTGTGTTGGTTTGGGCTTGTTTCTGTTTTGTCTATCTACGCAAGGACAGGCCGAGTTAGTAAGTGAATGGAAGTTTGACGGAAATGCGGAAGATAGCATAGGAAATAACCACGGTACGCTCAAGGGTAATCCAACCTGGGCAGCTAACAAATACAATGAGGCGGATAAAGTTTTATCACTTGATGGTGTGGATGATTATGTTGATTGTGGGAATGATGCCAGTCTAAGTTTTGGCAATGGAACAGAAGATAGTCCCTTTTCAATAGAATGGCAACAAAAAAGCAACATTCGCCCTTTGATTAAGAAGGGTGGTAAGGGGGTTGGTATTCTAACGAAACAAGGCGAATATTCCTTTAAGTTTAATAACGCGCCCAGGCTACGTTTAATTGATTCATCCAATAATAGCAGCCGTATTGGGAGAGCTGGATATATCGGTGTTAAGCAGAATAACTGGACGCATATTGTAGTCACTTATGATGGTTCAGGAACTTCTGATGGTATCAAATTTTATCAAGACGGAGCATTATTAGAAGGTCCTATCCATGAAAACAAAGGTTCCTATATGGCCATGGGTAATAAAGGATTTCCGCTAATAATAGGAAAGGTTAAATTAGGAGAGAAAGATTGTTATTTCAATGGTTCCCTTGATTATGTCAGGATTTACAACCATGCTTTAAGTCCTGAGGAAATAAATAAACGTTATGATGTTGTTCGAAGGATGCCGATCAAAAAGATCCAGGAGTTAGAGGAATCAATTGCCAGATTGGAAAAGAGAGTTGATTATCTTTCCATCACTGATTCAGAGAAAAGACTTTGGAAACAGAGAATTAATGCTGAATTATTTCCACTTATCAAAAAAATACAAAGCATTAAAAGTAAAAATTTTATGATTCCCTCATCCGAGATACTGGAAATAAAGGGAGACTTAACCGTTAAACGTCTTAATGCAATTTTGGATGCCTTTGAAAAAATAAGCAAAAAGGATGGTTATTTATCGTACGTTGTCTCGCCCATAAGCAGTGTAAAAATACTGCCAAACTCTGTTCCTAGAGAAATCTCTGATGAAGTCAGGATAATTGCTACTCCGGGAGAATATGAATCAGGAAGTTTTGTTGTCGTACCTTTTTCTGATATTAGTTCTTTAAAGATAGAAGCTACCGACCTTAAAGGAAAAGAAAAAAGTATTTCTTCCTCAAATATAGATATTAAATCGGTGAAATGCTGGTACCAAGCAGGTAGAGCTTGGGATGGTACGGGTATACGTGGTCAGGGTCAAAAGGTTCTTGTTCCGGAACTGCTTCTGAATGACGATTCACTGGTTAAGGTGGATTATCAGAAAAAAGAAAATTATCTGAAGGTAGTTCATTTGAGAGGAACTCCTTCTGAGAAAAAACAATATATCCGAATAAGCGATATTCCATACCAGAAGGGGTCTTGGAGTCTTTCCGTCGAGCAGTTCCCTGTTAAGGACAGTTCTACGCTATTACCGATAGATATACCGGCACTAACGAACAAGCAAATTTGGATTACAGTGAAGGTTCCAAAGGATGCAATGCCCGGGAGATATACCGGCAAAATTAATCTTTCAACTAAGAATAAACTTTTAGGCTTTATTACTTTAAAGTTAAAAGTCCTTCCATTCAAGCTTGCCTCACCAAAGGTTTATTACGATTTAAATCAGGATTTTATATGTTCTCTTTATTATCGGGGCTACCTTCACCATGCTTATCCTAATGGTACCATCTCTTCTCACATGAAGAGCGAAGAACAAATGAAAGCAGAATTTAAAAATATGTTGGCCCATGGAGTAAACAATCCGATTCCGTACTATGACGTGATTGACAATAAACCGCAGAAATGGGAAGAAAAAATTTGGGGTGCTGGAGTCGATATGGCACTTTTTGACAAGGATTTAGCGATGAGGAAAGAAATTGGAATGAAAACAACGTCCATTCTTCTTACTGGCGTACGCACTAACAATCCACAGGATGAAGCAAGTTTGAATGCCTTAAAAAAGAAAGTAAGAAAGGTG
>CAYTGU010000002.1:0-132919 GCA_964437505.1 uncultured bacterium | reverse complement strand
GTCTTGACAATAAAGATGGTCACAAGCGATTTACGAAAGGCTATAATTTCTATCTCGTAGGCGGTTCTGAAGACACGCATAATACAATGCAGGAAAAGGCAATAAAGCTTAATGAACAACTTAAAAAACGCGGAAAGACTCTAGACAACATAAATAAAAAAGAGTTTCATGAGATTGCTGATAAAATAGGCTTGCAGATGCCTGATGACAAGAATAAAAAATCAAAATCGTCATAGCATAGCTTACCAACATTGAACAGACGGATAACAATTCATTATACAAACAACTCTACAGTTATGATCAGCTGTAAGAGAAACTTCAATAGGCATAGTATTCGACTGCATAACATGTTTAAAAATGCCCCTGAACATGTCCTTGATGCTGTACTTAAGATATACACTCGCTTCACAAGAAAAAGCACACGTACTGCGTGCAGAAAAATAATAAGAAATTTTATAGCCCAAAATCAGCATAGAATAGTATGTAAACCAAAAACCCGCAGAATCCTAACGGATCCAGTTGGCAAGGTGTTTAATCTTAGAAAAATCTACGACAATCTAAATAGCGAATATTTTAGTAGCAGGCTAAACATTGATATTACATGGTCGCATAGACCTAATAAAAGGCTTATGGGAACATGGAAAGATACAGGATTAGAAAAAAACCTCGTAAGAATTAATCGACTTCTTGATACTAAAAAAGTTCCCACGTACTACATCAACTACCTGGTTTATCACGAAATGCTGCATGAGGTATTTAAACAAAGGGTTGTCAATGGCAGGATACAAAGACATCCTAAAGAATTCAGAAAGCTTGAACGGAATTTCCCTTTATACAAAAAAGCATGTGAATGGCAAAAGGAAAGCTTAATCGCAATACTGCTTCAGTAAAGAATACTACTAAAGCCAATGTCAGATGTAATGAACTGTTATTTTCCTTTTTCAACTTTCTTCTTCAGCTCATCAAGTTTCTTAAGCGCCTGAAAAGGAGTCATATTCTCTGTATCTAAATCTTTTATCTCATCCACAACAGGATGATAATCTATTGGAGTAAAAAATGTAAGCTGAGCAGGTTCTTTTGCGAATTTAGGAAGACCATCTTTAGAGATTGTCTCATTCTCTAAATTAACCAAAATATCCTTTGCCCTTTCTATGACCTCTTTAGGTAAACCTGCAAGAGACGCAACATGGATACCATAGCTCTTATCTGTTGGCCCTTCAACTATCTTATGGAGAAAAATGACTTCGTTATTCCATTCCTTTACTGAAACATTATAATTCTTTGCTCTTTCCAAAGTGAGAACTAGTTCTGTCAATTCATGATAGTGAGTGGCAAAAAGAGTTTTTGCGCTAACTTTTGGGTTATTATGTATATATTCCGCCACCGCCCATGCAATGCTAACACCATCAAAGGTACTTGTGCCCCTTCCTACTTCGTCAAGTATTATTAAACTGTGCGGAGTAGCATTGTTGAGTATATTTGCTACCTCATTCATCTCTATCATAAATGTGCTCTGTCCCTTTGTCAGATCATCTGATGCGCCGACTCTGGTAAATATTCTATCAACTGTACCGATCTTTGCGCTTTTCGCAGGTACAAAGCTGCCGATTTGCCCCATGAGAACAATGAGAGCAACCTGTCTGATATAAGTTGACTTGCCTGCCATGTTTGGCCCTGTAATTATCAGCACCTGCTGGCTGGAATTATCAATATATGTATCATTTGGAACAAATTTACTTCCGATATCTAATCTCTCAAGAACAGGATGTCTACCCTCAATAATCTCTATAACATCAGAATCTGTAATTTCAGGTTTTACGTAATTATTTTGTATGGCTACTAATGCAAACGAACTTACTGCATCCAGAATGCCAATAGCGCGCGCTATTTTCTGAATGGTCAAAGTGTGTTTTCCCACTTTTATGCGGATATCAGTAAATATCTTATATTCTGCTTCATTAATTCTTTCTTCTGCCCCAAGAACAAGAGCCTCTTTCTCCTTCAGTTCCGGAGTTATAAACCTCTCACTGCTTACAAGTGTCTGCTTTCTGATATAATTATCAGGCACCATATTCAAGTTTGTTTTTGTAATTTCAATATAGTATCCAAAAACCTTATTGTATCTTACCTTCAGAGATTTTATTCCTGTTCGCTGAATCTCTTCTACCTGAAGTGATTTGATCCAGTCCTTTCCTCCCTTACTGACCTGTCTTATTTCATCAAGATCAGGATCAAATCCCTGCTTGATAATATTTCCATCCCGAATACTGATCGGAGGTTCATCAACAATAGCTCTATCAAGCAAACTAACCAGTTCGGAGACGTCCTGCAAGTCTTCACACACATTTTTCAACACCTGTATTTTAGATTGTTTGATTATCTCTTTTATTTGAGGAACCTTTTTTAGTGATTCCCTGAGACCTATCAGATCACGCCCGTTAGCCAGACCGCAATTGACACGGCTGATTATTCTCTCCATGTCAGAGATATGTCTGACGCTGGCTCTTATCTTATCATTGATGTCTGCAGAATTCATAAATTCATTAACAGCATCAAGCCTATTATTAATCTCCTTTGAGTTTCTCATAGGCTGTATAACCCAGGTTCGTAAGAGACGCGCTCCCATTGGAGTACGAGTTTCATCCAGTATATCCAGCAAAGTTCCCTTCTCTTCATGTGTATGTATGGTTTCAACAAGTTCAAGGTTTTTCTGAGTAGCACTATCCAGTATCATAAAGTCTGACGTTGAATATATCTTGAAATCATTTATGTGTGTTGGCGAAATTTGCTGTATATCCTTTATGTACTCAAGAAGCGCTCCTCCACAACATATTGCAGTGGGAAAATCCCTGCAACCGAAGCCGTCCATTGACTGTGTTTTAAAATGCTGTGTAAGTACACTGTTTGCACTTTCTCTATCAAAGTGCCAGTCATCATAAGGTGTTAAAACAGGACAGGATATACTAATATCTTCTTTAATCTTTCCCTTTTCCATTAAGGAATTTGGAAGAACAATTTCTTTTGGACTGACACGGCGAACTTCATCTAAAAATTTTGCATAATCAGAAAACTCTGTTGCTTTAAACTCACCCGTTGACAAATCCGAGATTGCAAGCGCAAATTTTTTATCCGATAATACCACCGCTCCAAGATAATTATTGCTTTTCGCATCAAGCATAGAGCCTGAAAGAACCGTACCGGGCGTTATTGTTCTTACGATCTCTCTTTTAACAAGTCCCTTTGCTTTTTTTGCGTCTTCAACTTGTTCGCAGATAGCAACTTTATGGCCGCTTTTTATTAATTTTGCTATATAGTTTTCTGCGGCATGATACGGAATGCCGCACATAGGAATCTTTTTCCCTTCTCCTCCATCGCGAGAAGTCAGAGTAATCTCAAGAATCTTTGATGCAAGCTTTGCATCATCAAAGAACATCTCATAAAAATCCCCCAGCCTGAAGAAGAGAATCGTGTTTTCATTGTTCTTTTTTATACCTAGATACTGCCTGAGCATTGGAGTAAGTTCTGACATTATCTTACTTTCAGCGTTGCAAGGCTTATAAGAGCAAAAATTATAGATACTATCCAGAATCTAATTGTAACCTTTGGTTCATCCCAGCCTTTTTTTTCAAAATGATGATGCAATGGAGCTATTAAAAACACTCTTTTCCCTGTCGTACGAAAGGAGATGATCTGAATAATAACGGATATAGCCTCTATAACAAAAATACCTCCGGCTATGACCAGCAATATCTCCTGTTTTACAATCACAGATACAAAACCAAGCGCCCCACCTATTGCAAGGGAACCTGTATCCCCCATGAATATCTCTGCAGGATAGCAATTGAACCAGAGAAAACCCAGACTTGCTCCTACCAGAGCGGCGCAGAACACAGCAAGTTCTCCGCTTCCAACAACGTTTATAATATGCAGGTATTTACTGAATACTACATGTCCGCACAAATATGTTACTATAATGAACGTAACAGAAACCATCATTGTGCATCCAATAGCTAGTCCGTCAAGCCCATCCGTAAAATTAACTGCATTTGAAGCCCCGACAATAACCAGCATAACAAACGGAATATAGAAATAGCCTAAATCTATAAAGAAACTTTTGAAAAATGGGAATCCAAGCTTTGTGGCAAACTCGGAATTTACCGGATTATAATAAAGATAGAGGCCTATAACACCAGCAATAATGAGCTGGCCTAATAATTTTGCGCTTATCTTAAGTCCTTTGGCATTCTTTTTATGTATTTTTAGATAGTCATCAATAAAGCCAACCCCGCCCAGTCCCAGAGTTATGAGTAAAACAAGCACTACGTATCTGTTTGTCAAATCAGTCCATAATAATGTGGTAATCAGCAAAACCAGAATTATTAGAACCCCGCCCATAGTGGGAGTACCTTGTTTCTTTTGATGAAGAGTGAACAGATCAGGACATTCTCCCCTTCTGATATACTGTCCGATATTCAACTCCTGCAATTTTCTTATAACCCATGGACCTAGAAATATACTTAATAAAAGAGCAGTTGCAGCTGCGCATCCTGCGCGAAATGTAATATACTTAAAAACATTAAACCCGCTCCATACATTGCGAAGAGAATAAAAAAGATAATAAAACATTATAATCCCTTTAATATTTCAAGTATGTTCTCAAGATGCATTGCTCTTGAACCCTTTAATAACAGAGTATCATTACTTTCCAGTATGCTCAATAATTTTTCTTCAACCTTCTCTGTGTTTTCGAATGAGAATATCTTGTTTCCATTGAGCCCGTTCTCTTCTGCAGTAACAGCTGATAATCCAGCTAGTTTTCCTATAGTTATAAATATGTCTATTTGAGATTCCAAAACAAGTTTTCCAATCTTTTTATGCTCTGACACCTCGCAGGCACCAAGCTCAAGCATATTACCAAAAATAAAAACTTTTCTGCCCTTTGAATTAATATTCCCAAGCACTTCTAAAGCTGCTCTGGTTGAAGCCGGGTTTGCATTATATGCGTCATTTATTACAGTAATATCTTTTACCTTTATTGTTTGCATTCTCATCTTAGGAGGTTTGAAGTTCCGCAAGCCATCTCTTATAAGATTTATATCTTTAGAAAACTGCAAAGAGACACTGGCAGCAGCTAATGCATTATACACATTATGAATTCCGGGTACAGGCAGAGTTATTTTAACAGCGTCATTTAAAAGAAATTTTGTTCCTGTAGACAATAAACTAATATCCTTAGCCATAACATCAGCCTTATTCTTTATGCCAAATGATATAACCCTGCATTTTGCACTGGCTTTGAGAAAGCTAAAATATTTATCATCTGCATTTAGAATCGCGACACCTTCCTTAGGAACAAAATCCAGCAGCTTTGCCTTTGCATTTACCAGATTCTTAACTGTTTTAAAATACTGCATATGAGCTATATTTATATTCGTTATAACTGCAATATCCGGACAGATAATCTCTCCAAGATTTTCCATTTCTGTATATGAACTTATCCCCGTCTCAAAGATACCGACTTCGCTATCCTTTGATAGTCTAAACACTGTAAGCGGAACCCCAACTTGATTATTATAATTCCCAATAGTCCCTGTTATTCTAAGCTTCTGAGAGAGTATGCTCTCTGTCATATCCTTAACAGTGGTCTTCCCGTTACTGCCTGTAATGCCAACAATCGGAATATCAAATTTTCCCCTATAATATTTTGCTAAATCTTGGAGTGCTTTAAGAGTATCGCCTACTTTGATAATAACAGAAACTGAATTCTGAGTGTCCGGAGACAGACTGGAAAGAATAATCCCTGATGCGCCATTTTTTATGGCATTACCGATAAAATCGTGCCCATCAAAATTCTCTCCCTTAATTGCAATAAATAAGTCACCTTTTTTTATACTGCGGGAGTCTATTGATATGCTTCTAATCTGGAAATTTTTATCGCCTTTGACAAGCTTGCCTTTGGTAGCTTCTATTACCTCGTTTACATACAATGATTCCATACTGACAATCTACTACATTTTGGGAATTTAATAAATAGACTTTCGTATAAAATTGTCCCTTCCGTAAATATAACAGAAAACGAAGTATTTGTAGAATTTTTTATTGAATTATGTCTAAAAATCTGGTTGATTGATAGGTAATCCACGAGAGGCTCTTAAATTAAACCATCTTAAAACACCTAAATTACGGATAGTTTCAGCAACATCATTTTCATTTAAAGGCGGTTTGCGTTTTTGTTTCCACCTCATTACTTCATTTAAAACATCTTGCTCTGCTATCTCGCCTTCCTTATTCAATTCTTTTTCAATAAATAAAACTGTCGCCACAACTTCTGCTTTATGTGTATCCAAACGTAAAAACAAATCAGCTGTTTTATCAATTAAACCACCCCATTTTTTAATGTCTTCGCTATATTTATCCCGAGCGAGAGAATAATCTAAACCTGGACGAACTCTATACATTCTCCCTAGTTTTTGTTCTTGAATTAAGCCCGCATTTGCTAATCTTCTCTTTACGCTATCCAACTCACGACAATACGGACCAAAAGATGCTCTCACATAATTCAACTCTGTCGGTAAACCTAAAGCAGTTGCAACATAAGCAATTTTTTGAAATATAGTACGTCCTACCGGCATATGATACTTTTGTTGTTCAATGCGATAAATAACTTCAGCTAAAATTACCCACGCTGGGTTCAATTTTTGTAATATTCTCATACCGGATCCGGTTCGTTTCAAACTAAATTCTTTTGACAAAAACTCAATCGTTAATTGCGATGGACGAGTGCCATATGGCGCATACATCTTCACAGGGATATCCCACTTGGATACGTATTTATAAATAAGCGGACCAACTGATTCCCAAAGTAATTGCCCATTACCACACCCAAGAGGAGGAATTGCAATAGACTCAATGTTCCACTCTTTATACTTTTCAGACAAAAGTTTTAACCCTTTTTCAATGTCTTCAATACGAGAAGCCGCACGCCAATGGGTTTTTGTAGGGAAATTGATTATTTGAGGAGAAAACATTCCTACTTCAAATAAATACGGTATTCCCGGCTTAACACTTTTCCGTTCGCACCGTGTAACATAATCCTTAAACATCTCAGAGAAACGCTTTTTAAACTCTGCGGCAATCCCTTTCCCCATTATTCCCACGCAATTAACAGTATTAACAAGTGTTTGTGCCTCCGAATTAAAAATGTCACCAATTAAAACTTTCATAATTATCTCTTATTTAGAAAAATAACTCACTTTTTATTATAGCATTCAAATTTGGTAAATTACACAATTTATTTAAGGCCGTATTATTAGCAACGTATGCGCCAATAATGTAATCCGGATGAACGTAATCTGGCACTAACACTTCCGCACATTTTATCCCTTTTAAACGCTCTTGTTCTAAATAATCACTGTGCAACCAAAATTCCGCATAAACTTCATTCTTATCTAACAGTGTAATCCCTTCATCCACAGGCTTGAACCAACATTCTCTTGCCGCATTTTTATCCGTTACTATAACGCCTTCAATATTTAAAACTGAACTATCTATTCTGAGAACACAAATTTCATTATTTTCTGACCTTCGTACGCTTAGCATAGGATTATGTGCGTCAAAATACAAATTAGCATAATCGTGCAAACTTTTATTAATACCTAGTATCTTCTTTCTTGCCCTACGCTCCTGCACTCCACTTTCAGAAATATCACGAAAATTAATGTTTCGTGATTTATTATGCGACAATATCCCTCTCTTTAGAACTGAAGAAACATTCTCGATATATGTAATGAAATACAATTCTACAATATCACTTTTATTCATAAATTATTTCTATCTCTCATACGTATACTACTTCGTTACCGACAATCTACTACATTTCAGGAATTTAATAAATATTTTAATTGCTTGTTCCAACAAACAGATGAAGCAGTCTGTTGTCCACTCCACCGCAACCGCTTGCTTTAGCTGGCGGTTATCTGTAGATTTGGTGAGAGCAAGAATTTTCGTTATTTAGAAGCAATCTCTTTGTCATTCTCCTGCTTGATTGGGGAATCCGGGTATTTAAGGGATTGAGTAAATTTATCTCCGAGTCTTAAGAAAAATGGGATGTGTCCCTACGTAGAGATGAGCGACGGCGAAACGCCGTTCGCTCGATCGCATTGTTAGAGGTTTTTAGTTTCTAAATATGACTTTTTTGTTACAACAAAACTCCCTGCAATAAAATCGTGAATTGCCCTTTTCTTTTTATTAAATAACACAGCACCATAGTCTACACAAACAAACAGGCCAATTATTGTTTGCAGTTTATTGTACATCCCTCCATGTTGTTGATATAGTTTTCCAAGTTCTAAAAAAGTTAATTTCATCGGTAACTCTACATATGAATTTGCTACATTATAAAGTAACAAAACCGTATTTATTGAAATAATTATTGCAGGGAGAGCTCTAAGAATAGCTCTTTTCCAATCTAAATAATCTCCATTTTTGTTAACAATCCTTGCTTTTATCAATAATTTGCCAGGTGTGCCTCCAAACTTAACAACCAAATAAAGAAAAATTAAGGTCCATACTATTGAAAATGTTGTAGTAAACATAATACTTCGATTTTTAATCTCCCAATACATCAAGGGCATAGTGATGGGAATAAATATCCAGCTAATTGCAGCATCGATAAGTTTCGTTAATACACGTTTCCAAAATCCAATAAATACAAATTCTTCTGTTTTATTCATATTGTTTTCCTCCTCCAACATCAATCATTGAACGTTTACTGCTACTTTAGCTCAAACTGCTTGAAACCTCGTCATCAAAACGAACTACGGAACTATCTTTTTTATTTCTTCTTCAAAAAAACTCTTTCGCTTTTTTCTAATAAGGCCAGAATATCTTTGGCTCCTTTGACGAAAGTTTCTTCAAACATAACACATCCTTTCTTGGTATATCTAATATCAAAGCCCAAAAATTAGCAGTTTTTTGAGAATATCCGCGAAAATTAGATAATGCATTTTTTATATCTCTTTTTTCAAAATTCTTCCACATCCAATCAACAGCATTCTCATCGCCATATTCCAGAAGACGCTTTAGAACATATATCTTGCGAGTTTCAAGATTAATCTTATCAAAATCAATATCCCAAAAATATTTCTTTAGGAATTCTGGCTTGTCTTTACTTACGATTTTTCTCATACCCCAAACACCCTGACCCGCTTTATTGTTACCGACTCTTTGGTCTTAAATTATACCATAGCCTCGCATAAAAACCTATATTTTACCCAATATCTCTTTCACAACCTGCCTGTCGTCAAATGGAACAACTGTGTTTTTTAATACCTGATAGGTCTCGTGCCCTTTACCCAGAATCATTACCATGTCATTCTCTTTAGCAAGCTCTATAGCTCTCTTAATAGCGCTTTTTCTGTCCGGTATAATCTCAAGAACAGAACTGCTGGTGTCTTTAATACCCTGAATAATTTCTTCAATAATCTTCATAGGCTCCTCAGTTCTTGGATTATCAGAGGTAATGATAATATAATCGCTTAGTTCTGAAGATATCTTTCCCATTTGCGGACGTTTCAACTTGTCTCTGTCTCCCCCGCATCCGAACACTGTTATTATTCTGTTGGGTTTTAACGCTTTTGCAGCACTAAGAACTTGTTTCATACCGTCCGGGGTATGAGCATAGTCAACAATAATGCAAAAACCCGCATTTGCGGTTATTTTTTCAAACCTGCCGGGAACTGATTTTAAGCTTTTCAGTCCGGATTTGATTTCACTGAGAGATAAACCAAAAGCTAACACAGCGCTTGCGCCTGCAAGCGCATTATAGATGTTGTATCTACCTGCAAGATTAATCTTTACCTCTATGCTTTCAGAGCCTATATGAAGTTTAAAACATGAACCATTAAGGGTTGATTCTATATCAGTTGCATACACAGATGCGTTTGTATTTAATCCATAGGTAATAGTCTCAACCTGGCATACATCAATAAATCGTTTATTTGCAGGGTCGTCTATATTTATAATAGCTTTTTTAGTAGTATTCTTTTTACTGTTCTTTCCCATTTGTTCAAAGAGCTGAAGCTTTGTATCTTGATATTTTTCTAATGTTCCGTGGTAATCTAAATGTTCAGGTGTTAGATTAGTAAAAACACATGTGTCAAATTCAATTCCGGCTATCCTTCTTTGAGCAATTGCGTGAGAGGAAACCTCCATTACAGCATACTCTATATTTGCCACTAACATCTGATGGAGCAATGCTCTTAATTGAATTGGGCCTGGTGTGGTATTTACAGCAGGTATGATCCTGTCGCCTATTTGATAATTGATTGTTCCAATTATTCCAGTTTTGTGGCCTGCTTTTCTAAGAATTTGATCAATAAAATAGGTAGTTGTTGTCTTGCCATTAGTTCCTGTTACACCAATAATGTTCATTCTATTTGAAGGATAGTTATAGAATTCATCTGCTACTATGGGAAGGATCTTCTTTGTATCAGTCACCCTTACTATCGTTATATCCTTTAGCACTTCCACATCTTTTTCTACTATGATGGCAACGGCTCCTCTGGAAATAGCATCGTTAATAAAATTATGTCCGTCTACCTTTGGCCCTTTAATACTAATAAATATAAAACCTCTCTTTACGTTGTTGGAATTAGAAGCTATTCCATTAATCTCAATATCCTTCTTACCGGATATAGTAAAGCTCCCTAAATTAGAAATTAGTTTCTGTAATTTCACTGTTCCTCTCCCTGATCTGGGAAAACATTAAGATATCTTAGCACATCCTGCGCAACATTCTTAAATGCAGGAGCTGCAACAATAGATCCATAGTATGCTCCATGAGGCTCATTCACCATTATTAATATTGCTATTTGTGGATTAGGCACCGGCAAAAATCCTATAAAAGACGCTACATATTTTTTATTGGAATAGCCCTTCCCTTGTATGTACTTTTGAGCAGTTCCTGTCTTGCCTGCAATAGTATAACCTTCAATCTGCGCATTGATACCAGTTCCGGTTTTTACAACCCCTGTTAATATCCCAGTTAATATTTCGCTCGTCTGAGGAGAAACTACTCTGCGAACTTTCTTAGGTTTGAATTCTTTTTTTATTTTACCCTCTTTATCCTCTATACTACTGACAATCATAGGAGCCATTAAATTGCCTCCATTGGCAACTGCTGATATTGCAGTTATAAGCTGAATAGGCGTTACTGATATCTCCTGACCAAACGGAATGACCCCAACAGAAAGCTTTGACCATCTACTTAAAGAGCGCAGCAAACCCTTAGCTTCCCCGGGAAGCTTTATACCTGTCCTTGCTCCAAAACCGAATGATCTGATATACTTATATAACTCTTCTGCGCCAGTCTTAATACCTATCTTGGCAAATGCTACATTACTCGATACCTCAAGCGCCTGAGCAAATGTAATCTTTCCATAGGGATCATGATCGTGTATTGTGTGTCTCATAAATCTATATGAGCCATTCTCAGCAAAAATAACGTCCTCAGGCTCAAATACTTTATTATTTAAAGCTGCTGCTGCTGTTATGACCTTGAAAGTAGATCCAGGTTCATAAGCATCTGTTGCTGCTCTGTTTCTTCTGCAATCATGAGTAAAGCTTCCGGCGTTATTTGGATTATATGTTGGTCTGTTAGCTAGGGCAAGTATCTCTCCTGTATTTGGATTCATAACAATTCCTGTTACACTTTTAGGGCTGAATTTCTCAACCAGTTTATTTAATTCGCGCTCTAATATATGCTGTATAATTTCATCTATAGTAAGAACAATATTTGCGCCGTCCGATAAACTGGATATATGCGATCTGAATGGAATAACTTCCCTGCCTCTAGCATCTTTGCTGGTTATATAAGAACCTGTTTTACCACCAAGCTCATGCTCAAAAAACCTCTCTATTCCTTCTAATCCCTTGTTATCACGGCTGACAAACCCAATAACATGACTTCCTAATGTCCCTTTTGGATAAAACCTAGCACTTTCCGGGCAAAGTTGAATACCCTTTAAATCTAATGCTGCGATATTATTAAACATATCTGAAGATAATTTTCTACTTAAAGTAAAAAGCTTTTCACGAGATTGAATCTGTTCTAGTATATATTTGGGGGTTTTTAATAGAATTCTTCCTAATTGCTCAGAAACATTCTTAGGGTCTTCAACGTTTTTGGGTCTGATGTAAAGAGTATATGTCTTTATATTTATTGCTAACTCTCTATAATTTCGGTCGTAAATTCTTCCTCTTTCAGTAGTTGATAAGATCTTCATCTTCTGTATTTTTTTAGCTTCTTCAGACAGCTTCTTATTCTGAAGTATCTGGATATGAAAAAGTCGCCCAATGAGAATAAGAAAAGCGAGATTTATTACTATCACAACAATTGCCGTACGACGTTTATGGTAAGAGTTTAAACTACCCATGATAAGTTCCTACTTCGTGTATAATCTCACTATACACCATCTTTTAGACGGGATAAGCCCCATATCTTTAGCTATGGTTTCTATGCGCTGAGGAGATCTTAAAGAAGCTACATCCAGCCGTAGGATATGATTTTCTTCCACCAGTCTTGTGCATTCACTCTTTAGCTTATTAATGTAGTATCCGCTCTTCACAATCTCAATATGTTGCCATACATAAAATATCCCAAGTAATATGAAAGGAATAATCCATAGAAACCTTTTGAACGTTGAAACCGTCTTTTGCAGACTTTTTCCTCTATGACATACTGATAGAAAAATGTTCGTATGCATTTATTGTGTCTTTTCTATAACTCTCAGTTTTGCGCTCCTGGAGCGAATGTTTCTATTAAGTTCTTCCTTTGTCGCCGTTAGGGGTTTTTTAGTGATAATTCTAGCCTGTTCTTCTATTTTAAATTCCTTGAACTTGTTTTTCGCAATCCTGTCTTCTAGTGAATGAAACGATATTATGGCCATCCTTCCTTCTTTTTTAAGAAGACTAAATCCATCTGTAATTGTTTTGGATAAATTTACCAATTCATTATTTGCAGCTATTCTTAATGCCTGAAATACTCTGGTAGCTGGATGAATTCTATATCTTCTAAAAGGAATAGCCTTCTTTATCGTACTTACCAACTCAAATGTTGTTTGTATAGGCCTCTTATTTCTTTCTGCTATAATTCTGGAAGCAATTTTTCTAGAGTATCGTTCTTCTCCGTATTCAAAAAAAATCTTAGTTAACTCATCGTAAGATGAATCATTAATCAGACTCTGTGCCGTAAGATTGGAAGATTGATCCATTCTCATATCCAACGGTCCGTCTTTATTAAAACTAAAGCCTCTTTCGGGATTATCTATTTGATATGAAGATATCCCGACATCAAGGATAATTCCGTCTACTGCTTTAATATTTAACCTGCTACAGATATCTGTAATATTTGAAAATTTATCATGAACAAGCTTGAACGAGCCAGCAAACTTTACCAATCTTCTCTCAGTTATCTCTAGAACTGACTTGTCGCAGTCTACGCCAATCAGAAAACCTTTGGGATGTATAATGCCCAGTATTGCCTCAGAATGTCCTCCTTCACCAATTGTGCAATCAATGTATATGCCTTCAGGTTTAATACATAGGAGGGCTAGTACTTCATTAAGTAAAACAGGTATATGCTTGAATATCAAATTTCCAATTGTTCCGCAATCTCGTTAACAGATCTTTCGGTATTCTTAGAATAGGAAATCCAGTTTTCTCTACTCCAGATCTCTATACGACTCATAACCCCGATGATAATCACATCTTTTCTTATCTGTGCATAATTCTTTAAATATAAAGGGATTGATATCCTTCCCTGTTTGTCTATTGTACATTCAGAAGCGCCGGAAAATAAATGCCTGGTGTAAGCGCGGGCGTCCTTACCGGTAAGAGGCAAAGCTTTTATCTTATTTTCAAACAATCTCCATTCATCCTTTGTAAATAAGAATAAACAGTTATCCAGTCCTTTTGTAATAATGAATTTTTCAACAAAAGTCTCCTTTATCTTTCCCCTAAGACGCATAGGGACAATAAGACGGTTTTTCTCATCCAGTGTATGTGTAAATTCACCGTAAAACATAAGTTATCCCCATAATCCACAGCTTTTCCACCATTCTACTCCACTTTCCACCACATAAGCTAACACGAGACCATGTAATATGTCAAGCGATAGTTGACAAACAATCTTTTACGATATATATTTAATATGTTTGTTACAATAAGATAAAAGATAATGTTATGCTTGATTAACTAACTGAAAAATTGTAGATTTATTTCGGAAAAAGGACTAATTAAAATATGATGAATGTAAGCACAGAAATGTACTTGGGCGATAGCAAAGAAGTGTTAAAACAAATACCTAATGATTCGGTTGATTTGATATTTACATCTCCACCATATGCTGATCAAAGAAAGACAACGTATGGGGGCATTCACCCAGATAAATATGTTGATTGGTTTATTCCCATTACAGAACAGTTACTGCGAGTACTAAAGCCAACGGGCACTTTTGTTCTTAATATTAAAGAAAAAGCAGTGAATGGTGAACGTAGCATTTATGTTATGGAGCTTATTCTAGCAATGAGAAAGCAAGGTTGGCTTTGGACAGAAGAATTTATTTGGCATAAGAAAAATTGTTACCCCGGTAAATGGCCAAATAGGTTCAGAGACGCATGGGAGCGACTGCTTCAATTTAACAAAAACAAAAAATTCAATATGTACCAAGAAGAAGTAATGATACCTGTTGGAGATTGGGCAAAATCCAGATTAAAAAATCTTAGTGAAACAGATAAATTAAGGGATGAATCAAAAGCAGGTAGTGGTTTTGGGAAAAACATATCGAATTGGATAGATAGAGACAAAGCGTATCCTTCCAATGTGTTGCATATGGCTACCGAATGCGGCAACAAAAATCATAGCGCTGCATTCCCCAAAGCACTTCCAAAATGGTTTATAAAATTGTTCACAAAAGAATATGATGTCGTTCTAGACCCTTTCGCAGGTTCCGGCACAACCAATAAAGCAGCACAAATGATGAACAGAAATTCAATAGGAATTGAAATTCTTCCAGAGTATTACGCTATTGCAAAAAAGAACACAGAAATTGAACAATTGCCACTATTTAATTTAGAGGAGTATAATGAAGAAATTGAAATTAGAAAAAATTACGCAATACGTTGAAGAAAACATTGGAGTTTTTCATCAAAAAAGAATAGAGCGTTTATATAGACTTGATCTTAAGACAGTACTTAAAAAGAAGAATCCATATCTATTCAAAGCCAAATATACTCTTACAGCTGAACAGATAATTAAAAGCATAACAGATGCATTTATATCATCAAATGAAGAAACAATCTTTGGAGATTGGCTTGAAGGATTAGCTGTTTTTATAAACAACCAAGTTTATAAAGGTCAAAAATCTGGAATACAAGGCATTGACCTTGAATTTAACAATGCAAATATTAGGTACATCGTATCAATTAAGTCTGGCCCAAACTGGGGTAATAGCAGTCAAATTGCAAAAATGAGAACAGATTTCAAATCAGCAAAGCGAACTCTTCGTACAAGTAACTCGGGAATATCTATTACTGCTGTAAATGGTTGCTGTTATGGTCGAGATAACAATCCAGACAAAGGAGATTATTTTAAATATTGTGGTCAGAAGTTTTGGGAATTTATTTCTGAAAATGCTAATCTGTATACAGATATTATTAAGCCATTAGGTCATAAAGCAAAAGAAAAAAATGATATGTTCGTTAAATCCTATTCTGAAATGATAAATAAATTTACAAAGGAATTTTTAAATGAGTTTTGCAAAGACAATGGTGAAATTAATTGGGGTAAACTTGTAAAATTCAATTCAGGAATAGACAAACCATAAAACATAACAAATCGACACACCTAATATTTTTCACTTTGCTCCAAAATGCAAGGCATCAAAATAAAAACATGAATAATAGGGTAAAAATAATAAGAGGCATTTTAGAAAAAACAAACGGTGAACGAGAAATATCCGCTTATTTAAAGAAAAATAAAAACATTTTAATAAAAACTTTTTGTACTTCATGGAATTACAAGACCTGTGTTGCTGAATTTTCTTTTGGAAGTGACTTTAAATGTGATTTCTTAATCTTGTGTGCTAATTCTGGTTTCTGGACGGCAATATTTATTGAATTAGAATCACCCAAGGCCACTTTATATTTAAAAAATGGTACCCCATCAAAGATTTTGAGAATTGCGCAAAGACAAATTTCAGATTGGAAAAGCTGGATACGAATAAATGAAACATATTTGCGTCAACAATTTTCAAAACATTTTAGAAAAGATAAAATTTCTGCTCAATGTTCCAGTGTCGATATGCATAATTCAGCTGATACAGAAATAGCAGATCCACATACAGTGATACGTTATGGCTATAAAATTATCATAGGCAGAAGGAATTCTCTCTCAAAGTCTGATCGAGAAAGAAGACTAAATGAAAATAGCGAAATTACAACTTTTGATAGACTTATTGATGTTGTAAAAACACTTGATGACTTCTGTCAAAAATATAAATGTTAGTAGAGAAATAATTATTATTTCTTATCAGGCTTAAGCTTATATATCACCTCGCCGGATCTTATCAATCCTAATTCCTTACGGGCGAGTTTTTCTATATACAACGGGTCGTTCTTTAAAGCGGATATCTCTTTAGTAAGTTTTTTGTTGGATTTCCGGACTTTTCTAATCTCTTTCTTAAGCTCTGTAATCTGTTTATTCAGTTTTCTCTGCTCTATTATACAGGGAGTAAAAACATATATAGCCCACGCTATAGATAGAGCAATTATTGCAGCTATTAATATTTTTTTAAGCTTGCTTAAAGCGCTTTGCTTTTTATTACGCATTAGTAGAGATTATAGAAAACGCCTTTGCCTTTGTAAATTGCAGTATCACCAAGCTCTTCTTCTATTCTGAGCAACTGGTTATACTTTGCGATTCTGTCTGTCCTGCACAGAGAGCCGGACTTAATCTGTCCTGCATTGGTTCCTACTACAACGTCCGCAATTGTCGTATCCGCTGTCTCGCCAGACCGGTGGGATACTACAGCAGTATAGCCCGCTCTTTTTGCCATTTCTATTGCGTCCAGTGTTTCTGTCAATGTCCCGATCTGATTGAGTTTTATCAGGATTGAATTTGCTATACCTTTCTCAATGCCCATCTTAAGACGTTTAGTATTTGTAACAAAAAGATCATCCCCAACAATCTGTATTTTCTTTCCAAGACGTTTTGTTAGAATTTCCCATCCTTTCCAATCATCCTCAGCAAGACCGTCTTCAATAGAGATTATTGGATATTTATCAACCAGTTTTTCATAATAATCTGTCATCTGAGAAGATGATTTCCTGACATCCCCTTCTCCAGCTAGCACATATTTGCCGTTTTTATAAAACTCACTTGCAGCAGGGTCAAGAGCTATATAAATCTCTTTCCCCGGAGTATAGCCAGCAAGTTTAATTGCCTCTACTATTACTTTTATTGCTTCCTCGTTCGAAGAAAGATTTGGAGCGAATCCTCCTTCATCTCCAACTGCTGTACTATATCCTTTCTTTTTGAGAACTGTTTTTAAATTGTGAAATGTTTCAGCAGCCATTCTATAAGCGTCTTTGAACGAACCAGCTCCAGCAGGCATAATCATAAACTCCTGCAAGTCAACGTTATTGTCTGCATGGCTTCCTCCGTTAATAACATTCATCATTGGCACAGGAAGTTCCTTTGCGTTTACACCGCCTATATATTTATACAAAGGCTGTTCTAATGCAATGGCTGAAGCCTTTGCAACTGCAAGGGAAACACCAAGTATCGCATTTGCTCCAAGTTTGGTCTTATTGGGCGTGCCATCCAAAGAAATCATAATACTGTCAATTTCCACCTGTTCTGTCGCATCCATATCCAGAAGTTCAGGAGCAATTATATCGTTCACATTTTCCACTGCCTTGCTAACACCTTTCCCAAGAAATCTTTTTTTGTCTCCATCTCTCAGCTCGCAAGCTTCATGCTCTCCTGTAGACGCGCCAGATGGCACAGCAGCTCTTCCCATTGCGCCACATTCCAATTCCACATCAACTTCAATTGTTGGATTGCCTCTTGAATCAAGAATTTCCCGCGCAAACACATCCATTATAGTTGTCATTGTAGCATTCCTCCTATATATGATTTTCTATTCTTCATCTTCTCTCAATGAAAGATTTTCAAACTTAGCATATTCTTTAATAAACGCCAATTCAAATGGACCGGTTGGCCCGTTTCTCTGCTTGCCTATATTTATTTCAGCTTTCCCCTTATTCTCTTCAGTCTCTTCATACAATTCTTCTCTTACCAGAAGTAAAACCACATCTGCATCCTGCTCTATAGCACCTGATTCCCTAAGATCTGATAACTGAGGCCTGTGTCTTCCTTCTCCCAAACGTCTTAACTGTGAAAGAGCAACGACAGGGATATTCAATTCCTTTGCCAATCCTTTTAATGACCTAGAAATTTCGGATATCTCCTGCTGTCTGTTCTCCGTCCTCGATTTACCGCTCATCAATTGTAAATAGTCTATTATGAGAATTCCTATATTCTTACTTGCCTTAAGCCGCCTTGCTTTTGCGCGCACCTCCAGCCCGGAAAGGTTGGAACTGTCATCAATAAAAATTGGAGCTTCAGATAATCTTCCGGCAGCAATAGTAAGTTTCGGCCAATCCTGTTCTCCAAGATAACCTGTTCTCATTTTATGCATGTCAACTCTGGCTTCTGAACACAACATACGCTGTACAAGCTGCTCCTTAGACATTTCCAAGCTCAATATACCAACAGGTATTTTCTCTTCAACTCCAATATAATGGGCAAGAGAGAGAGCAAAACTTGTTTTACCCATACTTGGTCTGCCTGCAACAATAATGAGGTCTGAATTCTGCAGCCCTGCTGTTCTGTCATCAAGTTCGTCAAATCCAGTACGAACACCTGTTACATGAATCTTTTTATCAATTATATTCTCTATAGTTTGAAACGTGTCCTTTAATATAGACTTTACTGCAACAAATTCCCCTTTCATCTTCTGCTGGCTTACATCAAAAATAAGTTTTTCTGCATTGTCTAATATCGAATCAACATCTTCATCCCCTTCATAGCTCTTTGCGATAATTTTAGTAGATACATTAATTAAATTTCTGAGTGTTGCTTTCTGCTTTACAATTCGCGCATGATGCTCAACATTAGCAGCTGTTGCTACACTGCTGACCAAGCCGGATATATAGCTTGGCCCCCCAACATCCTCTAACTCTTTTCCCTTTGTCAGGTGTTCGGTTATTGTAACTAAATCTACAGCTTCATCTTTATCATACAAAGATATTATTGCAGAGAATATCTTCTTATGAGCATCCTTATAAAAATCCTTGCTGTTTAATATCTCAAGCGTCTTTCCAATAGCTTCTTTTTCAATCAGCATAGCTCCCAGCACAGATATCTCTGCGTCTATGTTTTGCGGAGGCAGTTTATCTACAGGTATCTTTTTCATATTTCAATATAGGGTCCCATTTATAAAAAAAGTTTTATATAGTAAAACATTGCTGGTGCCGTAAATAACATGCTGTCAAACCTATCCAGAACTCCGCCATGCCCCGGGATACTACAATCAGTATCCTTTACTTTTGCGTCACGCTTCAGCAGTGATTCGGATAGATCCCCAAGCTGGCCAGCCAGGAACATTACTATTGCCAGCGCAATCATATGAGTCACCGTGAGTGTCTTCATAAACATTAATTTTGCAACAACAATTCCCATAAAACTTCCTATGCAAGCCCCTATTAATCCTTCGTAGGATTTGTTTGGACTTGCCTTTAAAGGCAATTTATGTTTACCAAATAATGTGCCGACTGCATAAGCTCCCGAATCTGTAAGCCATGTAACAGCCAGCATTGCAAAAACATATTCTTTTCCTGACGGCAGATTTCTAAGAGCAACAAGATGCGCTAAGAACCATCCTGCATATATTACTCCAAAACTAGTTATTCCTGTAGTAATTATTGAGCCTGATATGTCATTCCTGAAAAGCTGGAACGCCAGCACCAGGAGAAACACAACAAACAAAATTATGCCGGCTAATATTTGTTCTCCGCCATAAAATGAAAAAACCATACACGCACAACCTAAAGCTCCAATAAGTTTAGGAATATCCTTCTTTATGTGTTTAACCAGATTGGCAAATTCTAAAAACGCAAATATAGACACAGTTCCAACAAGTAGTATAAACGCTATTCCTCCCTTGTACGCCAAAAGAAGAAAAACAGGAATGCAAAATATAGCAACTGCTATTCGACTACGCAACATAGTTACTGCCTTATCCGTTATGTTTTCCAAACCGTCTTTGTCTATTTTGATAATCCAAAATCGCTTTTATATACTCTGTTTGCTCAAAATCCGGCCAATACGTATCTGTAACCCATATCTCAGAGTACGACAATTGCCAGAGTAAAAAATTGCTAATTCTCATCTCTCCGCTTGTTCTGATTAAAAGATCCGGATCCGGCAAATCAGAGGTATATAAATACCTGCTGATTATACTCTCATTTATATCTCTACTTATGATACCTTTTTCAACATCATTTACAATGTTTTTTACTGCGTTCGTAATCTCTTCCCTGCTGCCATAATTGATAGCCAAAGTAAACGTTAAGCCTTTATTTGCAGATGTCTTTTCCAGTGCGTTATCCATAATTTTCTGAAGACCATCCGACAAATCTCCTGTATTTCCAATTACATTAAGCCTTACATCATTCTTATTAAAGGTTGATATTTCTTTTTTGAGATATATCTTAAATAAAGACATAATTGTACTAACTTCATCTTTGGGACGTTTCCAGTTTTCTGTGGAAAATGCATACATGGTCAGAAATTTTACACCAATGTTTGAGGATGTTTCTACAATACGCCTAACAGTTTTTACCCCTGCCAGATGTCCTGCAGACCTTGGCAATCCGCGCTTCTTTGCCCATCTGCCATTACCATCCATTATAATAGCAACATGTTGAGGAATCTTCCTATGGTCTAATTCTGACAACCGTTCTTCTTTTTTACTCATCCTTAGCTATCGCTTCTACAGGGCATACTTCCGCGCACTTACCACACTCCGTACATTTCTCAGCAACAATACTGTATTTATCGTCCTGTTCCTTAATTGCTTCTGCTTCACATTCGTCAACACACGTACCGCAACCAACACATTCATCTGAGATTTTATAAGCCATGTCTTCGTTCTCCTTTGTTTTTTACTCTGTATGGTTTAGCAATTTTTGTAACAGTCTTTTTATCATTTTATTCCCAAAATTACAAATTTTGTCATTCTCCTGCTTGATCGGATAAGCCGGGTGGTTAGTGATTTGAGCTCAGGATTTAAGAAAAGGTTGTTGTCCCCATTTTAACCTTTATTTAAATCCTATTACAAGGATCAAAAATTTACTATGATCTTCAAGCACTTCAAAAATTGGTTTAAATTTTTGGCTTCCGAAACTGATTGGAAATACTTTTTTATATCCAACTTTCCTAGGTATTATCATGGTGAATTTCTGTATTGTGACTCTTTGGGGTTTATAAAATATTTTAGGTATTAAAATTTCTATTCTATTATTAGTTAATTGTTTTATTTTAGTGTTTACCCAATCAATATCAAAATCTTGAGCAAAGTTGAGATTATTAAGAGTAACTATATTTTTATCATCGACTGAAAAAATCACAAATCCAAATGGATATTTCTGTCTTAAATTTAATGTTAATTCTTGTTTTTTTGAAATAAAAAACGAACTTTCAAAATAATTATTTATTGTAACATTTGGAGATTTGGTTTTATTGCAGTTACTAATAATCAAAAACACAATTATTGGTGCAACTATGTAAATAAATATAGAATGTTTGAAAAATTTAATAGTAAAAGAACGACCAATTATTTTTCTTAGAGTAAATTTATTCTCCATTACACATATCTCAAGATCACTCTTAATATTCGATATAATACTCATGCCTCCTGCTATAAATTGTTCCTGACATGCTTGTTTGAAGTTTGCGGGTATAGTCGTATTGTTTTCCACATTGCTAATCAGACTTTTCATGTGCGAATCTACAATTTGTTTGACTCTCTCTATTATGACGTTGACATCTTTTTCGTTTGCTGGATTACCACAAACCTCTCTGTATATATCAGACCATGCCTCGGCTAATTTCATAACTTTCTCAGTCTTTATCCTTATCAGTTCGTTCTGCCCACACCCACCGTGGATTCTATTTCCAAGCTCTGTTTGTTTTTCTAGTAATTTAGTATTATATTCAGCATCAATTCTTGTACGCCTTTTCTCAAATTTCAAGCCAATATGTTTTTCATCTTTCTGACTTATAGTTACTCTACTGAACATTCTAGTCGCCTTTTTTAGTTAATCTTTGCCAAATTTGACTGGAAAAAACTTTCATTCTGTATGTAAAATTGATATGTGTTTTTAACATTCTCGCGTCTTGTCTTAAAGAAGTTAATTTATTTTTTAAATCTTTCGTTTCGCTTTCTAATTCTTTAGTATAATTCATCATTTGGTTTAAGTTTTGCTCAGTGTAGTGGAACAGTTTTTTGCAAAATGTTTCAACTTTGTTAATTTTTTGGACATTTTGTTTTATAGATGACTCAAAATTACCAATATAACCAGGTTGGAAAAGCATCATTATCTTTTTGCCATCATCCCCAGAAATATTTTTACCGTGATTTTTAGAAAGATATTCAAGAAATTTACTAAATCTGAAAAAAGTTATCTTATATTTTAACAATACTTTTTTAAATTTTTTAATCTCTTTTAATAAAAGTTTTTTCCTGCCGTGATTTTTTTTAAATATTAAATTTATTTTATTTTTAGCAAAATTAAATTGTTCATCGGATAAGTATCCATAAGTAGTGGTAGTTGTCCTAATTGTTGTACTCATAAGTCCATGATCTTCTTTTGTGGTTGTAATTTTGCGTCCATTTCGAAATATTGTTTTGAAGCCAAGCATCATAGCAACAATGTCTGTGTAAAACTCATTATCTTTTTCAGCATGGCGTAATGAATGTAAAAGTACATGTGAAAGCTCGTGCGCCATAACCATTGAAAATACTACGGGATGTTCTGTACAATTCTTACTTATCTTGACGTTTATTGGGTAGTTATTTAATGCTGTGGAACCAAAAAATGGTAAATTCCCTGGTATGCTTACTTGAGCCGTAATTCCTTCGCTTCCTGAGCCACGTTGACTGACTCTGGCTAAATGTGTGCTATGAAACTGATTATCATCACTTTGTCTCCTATAATCACTTGGAACATTAACAATATTGATGTCTATAGGCAAATCTAGCTGTTGAGCTATCATTTTCATTGACTCTTTTACCTTGTCGCTTTTCATCAAAGAAAAAAGTCTTTTGCTAGAAATTTCTTCTTTAACTCCGAAGAATTTTCCCAGTTTATTTATTGCATTTTCAATATATTCATTACTAATTTCATTTTCCATAAATTAATTATACCCCACCATCCCCAAACCATAAAGAAAAAAGGGCACAAGATATTGTGCCCTATACTCATCCCTTGTCATTCCTGCTTTCGCAGGCATGACACAACCGCACTTTATGCTATTTACATTCTATCTTAGAGGGGAAAATATAGACGTTTTGATTAGAATTCTTAAAAGAACAGTGTCCTGTTTTTAATATGAAGCACCAGTATATCATACATTGTATTTTGACCCTGTTCAAAATTCATCCATATACAATGAGTTACCCAGTCTATAAATTGAAGATTATATTGCTCATGGCTACGGCCAGGCTTATTAATGAGTTTCGTCTGTTGTTTATAGTCAAACCATAGTTTCACCTGCAGATAGTCTACTAAAGAGTTACCACTTTTAACTTTTATGCTTCGCTCATCAGGAATAAAATCTACTTCTGAATGTCCATTTGTATATTCAGGAATTATTAGAGATATCATATAATTATACAGTTTATTTCCATCTTCCCTAATGTGATTTTCAACATTTTCTTTTTTAACAGTAATTGCTTCTATTTTAATACTAGGATTGGATTTTAATAACATTATAACGTTTTGACAAAATATGGTTTTCTGTTTTATTGTGGCTGTGGAAGCTTTTTTTTCATTTTGCCAACCCATCTTTTTGTACATAGCACGAATGATATTTCTTGGTAAGTTTTTTAACGATTTCGGAAGAAATAGACAGGCAAGGGTAAGGTATCGGCTAGAACCACCCTTTCTGTATGGCTTATCGAAAATCCAACCTAAATCACCACTTTCATCAATTAAAATTTGCATAAACCACATAGAATAAAAAAAGCCTGAAGCTGGCGCAGATACACTACGCTTATGAGGGTGATCTAAAGATAACCATCACAAAACTTCAGGACTTTAGTTAACCTCGTTTTCTCTTAACTTAAGTAGACCATACTAGCTGTAGGATGTCAAGTAACTGTTCTGACAGAAACAATTTTTAACCTTTATACCAAATGATAAAAGAGGTTTTTCAAACTTCCAGCAATGCCTTTTCCTTATCGTCCAGAATTTTATCAATCTGGGCAATGTGCTGATCTGTGATTTTTTGTATATGTGCTTCATCTCTAAAAGCATCGTCTTCAGATACCTGTCCATTCTTTTGCAGAGTTTTAATTTCTGCAATAGTATCTCGCCGTATTCCTCTTATAGATATCTTGCCTTCTTCGCCTATCTTTTTTACGATCTTTATGAGCTCTTTTCTTCTGTCCTCAGTAGGAGACGGAACAGGTATGCGCAATACTTTGCCGTCATTTATAGGTGTCAATCCAATATTAGCCTTTATTATTGCCTTCTCTACATCAGATATTAAATTCTTATCCCATGGCTGAATAACAATAAGTTGAGACTCTGGAACAGAAATACCTGCTACCTGATTGAGTAGCGATGATGAGCCGTAACAATCAACCATAATATGTTCCACTAAAGAAGCAGATGCTCTTCCGGTTCGTATCGTAGCCAGCTCCCCCTTTACTGCCTCCATGGATTTTCCCATTTTTGCTTCGGTCTGCGAAATAATTTGTTTTAGCATTTTACTTTGCCTCCTTTACAAAAGTCCCGATATTCTCTCCCATTATAACCTTTTTAATATTGTCTTTTTGAGCCATATTAAAGACAACAATCGGCAGATTATTATCCATACAAAGAGAAATAGCAGTACTATCCATAACTTTAAGCTTCTTTGTTATTACTTCAAGATAGTCAATTGAACTAAATCGTTTTGCTTTCTTGTTAGATAGAGGATCTGAACTATATACCCCGTCAACTTTTGTTGCCTTAAGTACTATTTCAGCTTCTATTTCTACTGCACGCAGGGCAGCTGCAGTATCAGTGCTGAAATACGGATTTCCTGTTCCCCCTGCAAAGATCACAACTCTTCCTTTCTCCAAGTGTCTAACAGCTTTCCTTCTTACATACGGCTCTGCCAGTTTCTGCATTTCTATCGCAGTTTGTACTCTGGTAATTACTCCTACATTCTCCAATGCTCCCTGAAGTGCCAATGCATTAATCATAGTAGCAATCATTCCCATATAATCAGCAGTAACCCTATCTATCCCGTTTTTACTTGCCGGCACGCCTCTAAATATATTCCCTCCGCCTATTACAACAGCGATTTCTACACCAAGTGCCTGTATCTCATGAATTTGCCCTGCAATAAGGGCTGTTTGCTCAAAGTCTATACCAGAGTCTTTTTTGCCTTTAAGCGCCTCTCCGCTTAACTTGAGTAAAATCCGTTTATATACAGGCTTTTTCATAAAACAAGTTATCCTCCAAGTTGATATCTAGTAAATCTACGAACCTTGATATTTTCTCCCAGCTTGGATACTTTAGACATTATATATTCGCCAACGGACATTTTACTATCTTTAATAAATGTCTGCTGCTACAGACAGAATTGCGCAAAGAATTTCTCTAATTTGCCATTAACTATTTTTTCAATAGCATGTTCCGGCTTGCCTTTACTCTGTTCGCTGTATATCTCTCTTTCTTTTTCAATTACATCACAAGTCACCTCTTCTTTAGAAATATAAGATGGATTTGTTGCAGCAATATGCATCGCTATATCCTTTGCTAGATTCTTAAACTCATCTGTTCTGGCAACAAAATCAGTCTCGCAATTAATTTCTACCAATACACCTATTTTACTTCCATGATGTATGTAGGTAGCAATAATGCCTTCTAGAGCCTGCCGTCCAGTCTTCTTCTTTGCACTTGCCAGCCCCTTTTTACGCAGAACGTCAATAGCTTTTTCCAAATCCCCATCTGCTTCTATCAAAGCCGTCTTGCAATCCATAATACCTATGCCTGTCGACTCCCTTAATTTTTTTACCAAATCTGCATTTATTCCCATTATAGAAAAACTCCTTTATTTTTATTTTTTATCTATTTTTTTAGCAGTAGTTTTTTTACTTGTTAGTGTTGCCTTTTTTTCTCCAGATTCTTTTACTTTTTTAACTGATTTCTCTTTTTCTTTTTTTTCGGCCTTTTTCTTCTCGGTCTTCTCTGAAATTGGTTCAAGATTTTGAGACTCTACGTCTTCTTCGCCTATTACTTTCTCTTCCTTTTTCTCTTTAGGAATTTTCTTTTTGCCTTCAATAATCGCATCAGCCATTTTTGTAATCAATATTGCGATCGATTTAACAGCATCATCATTACCAGGAATAAAACAGGCTATTCTATCAGGATCACAATTTGTATCAATAATTGCAATTACAGGAATTTTTAATTTATTTGCCTCTAGAACGGCAATTTTTTCTTTTTGCGGATCCACTACAAGTAATGCACCTGGAAATTTGGTCATGGTCTTAATTCCCATAAGATATTTATTAAGCTTATCTTTTTCTTTATTTAATCTAATAACCTCTTTCTTATGTCGCGATTCAAATTCCCCTTTTTCCTTCATCTGTTCAAT
This sequence comes from uncultured bacterium, assembly GCA_964437505.1. Classification (GTDB taxonomy): domain Bacteria; phylum JAHJDO01; class JAHJDO01; order JAHJDO01; family JAHJDO01; genus JAHJDO01. The sequence continues at coordinate 105,922 of CAYTGU010000002.1, read as the reverse complement.
TTCAAGCAATCGACTTATACTCTTGCGGACAGTCTGAAAGTTTGTAAGCATGCCCCCTAACCAGCGTTGATTTACATAATGCATTCCACATCTTGCTGCTTGCTCAGCAACAGTCATTTGAGCCTGTCTCTTTGTTCCAACAAATAAAATAGATTCCCCCTGCGCAGCCAAATTCATTAAGAACTCATATGCTTTCTCTATCTTTTGAACAGTTTTCTCGAGATTTATAATATGTATGCCTCTTTTCTGTCCAAAAATAAATTCTTTCATTTTTGGATTCCATCTATGCGTTTGGTGCCCGAAATGCACCCCTGCCTCTAACAGGTCTTTGATTGGAATAGTTGCCATGACTTTCTCCTATTTTTGGTTTTTACCCTCCACCTCTATCATTTCTCACCAAAACGTCTTAAAGAAGACGCACCCTTGGTTGAGATCAAAAGGTGTGCGTTTTTACAACTTCAGTTTCTGATACTAACACAAAGTTTTCTGTATTGGCAAGCAGAAAAAAGTCACTGGATTTCTTGACTTGACTCTATATCTCGTGTTAAGATTTAGTGCATGAAAAAGACTATCCTTTTTATTTGCACAGGAAACAGCTGCCGTAGCATTATGGCTGAGGGGCTACTTAAAAAGATGCTTTCTAAAAAAGGAGTTAAAGAATACAGTAAGTATGAAGTTATCTCTGCCGGAACTCACACAGATGAAGGCTTTCCTCCAGTTTACATGACACAGAAGATTATGACTGAGCAAGAAATAGATGTATCTTCATACAGATCAAATAGACTAACCAAGGAAACAGTAAATAAAGCCGACCTTGTTCTGGTAATGACTCAGAAACATAAAGATGAAATACTCCGTATTTATCAGGAAAAGACAAAGAAGATATTTCTGCTTAAAGAATTTGCAGAAAAAGAGGATAAGAATCAGGATATAGCAGATCCTATCGGATTATCCTACGATGCATATAAATACTGCATGAAGGAAATAGAGGAATGTTTAAGAAAGGTTATAAGAAAAATTGGATAACAAAGATAGAGTTGCAATAGCTGCTGACCACGGAGGATGGCATCTAAAAGAAACACTTAAGCCCTTTTTGAAAGGCTTGGGTTATAAGTATACTGATCTTGGCACATCATCTGAGGAATCCGTTGACTATCCGGATTTTGCATTAGTGCTGGCTGAAGCTGTGAGAGCAGGCAAATACAAAAAGGGAATACTGATATGCGGAACTGGTCTGGGTATGTCTATGTCAGCCAATAAGGTTCCGAACATTAGAGCGGCTTTATGTAATGATGTATTTACCGCAAAGATGAGCAGAGAGCATAATGATGCAAATATTTTAACAATCGGGGGACGAGTAGTTAAGGAAGAACTGGCAAAGGAAATAGCCAAAGTCTGGCTCCAGACAAAATTCAGCAATGCGTCCCGTCATAAGCAAAGAATAAAAAAAATTAAAGAAATTGAAAGCAAATACATGGGGACTTCAAAAAAGTAATATGAGTAATTTAAAAACAACTGATCCAGAAGTGGCAAAAGCAATCTATAATGAAACAAAAAGAGAAGCTTCAAGCCTTGAGCTTATTGCATCAGAGAATTTCGTGAGCGATGCTGTGCTTGAGGCGCAGAGCTCAGTAATGACCAATAAATATGCAGAAGGCTATCCTAAAAAAAGATACTATGGCGGATGTGAATTTGTTGATGTTGTTGAAGACTTGGCCATAAAAAGAGCAAAAGAGATTTTTGGAGCTGACCATGCAAATGTACAGCCACATTCCGGTTCACAGGCAAATATGGCGGTTTATTTTTCCATGTTGGATATTGGAGATACAATTCTAGGTATGGACTTAAGCCATGGTGGACATTTAACACATGGCAGCCCAGTAAACTTTTCAGGGAAATATTTTAATATTATCTCTTACGGAGTGAGTAAGAAAACAGAAACAATAGAGTATGAATATGTAGAAAAATTAGCGCTTGAAAAGAAACCTAAATTGATAATTGCTGGCGCTAGCGCTTATCCCCGCATAATAGATTTCGTAGCATTCAGAAAGATAGCAGATAAAGTAAATGCATACCTTATGGTAGATATGGCTCATTTTGCAGGACTTGTTGCAGCAAAAATTTATCCAAGCCCTATTCCATACGCTGATTTTGTTACTACCACTACACATAAAACATTAAGAGGACCACGCGGAGGCATGATTCTCTGCAAGGAAAAATATGCAAAACAAATAGACAAAATGATTTTCCCCGGTATTCAGGGAGGGCCTCTGATGCATGTTATAGCTGCTAAAGCTGTTGCGTTCAAGGAAGCCATGGCAAAAGGATTTAATGATTATCAGAAACAGATCGTAAAAAATGCTAAGGCACTTGCCTCAGAACTAAAAAAAAGAGACTTCCGACTTGTTTCTGGAGGAACAGATACCCATCTTATACTACTGGATTTAACTAATAAATATATCTCCGGCAAGGATGCAGAGAAAGCATTGGATGCTGCCGGAATAACGGTAAACAAAAATGCTATTCCATTTGATAAACAAAGCCCATTTATTACTAGCGGAATAAGAATAGGAACTCCCGCTGTAACCACAAGAGGTATGAAAGAGCCTGAAATGAAGTTCATCGCAGAAATGATAACAAAGGTTATTGCAAATATCAATGATGCATACACTATAAAGAAGGTTTCAAGTATGGTAAATAACCTCTGTAATCAATTCCCTTTGTATGCCAACAAACTCTAAAAAGTAAATTCTGCAACATCTTGACAATAGATTAGAAAATCAATATACTCCCTAACACATAAAAAAGCTCAGGAGATAGATTATGGCACATAAAAAAGGACAGGGAGGTTCAAGGAATGGAAGAGATAGTGCCGGAAAAAGACTTGGCGTAAAGCGTTTCGGTGGACAGACTGTAAGTGCGGGCAGTATTCTTGTCCGTCAACGCGGCACAAAATTCTCTCCAGGAAGAAATGTTGGCTGTGGAAGGGATTGGACATTATTTGCTAAAATAAATGGGATAGTGTGTTTTGAAAGTATCAGCGCCAGAAAATGCATAAGTGTTTATGAGCCTAACGCGAAATGAAAAATATTGCTGTTCTCGGAGCAACAGGCTCAATTGGCAGAAATACTCTTGAGATTGTAAAATCCTTCCCGGACAAATTCAAAGTTACAGCCATATCAGGCAAAACTAATATCAGCCTTTTAGAGAAGCAGATAAACCAGTTTCATCCCAAATTTGTTGTAGTAATGGATGAGAAGACACGAGATCAGCTTCGCAATTCTATCAGTGATAAAAAAGTAAAAATAGAATGCGGAGATGAAAATCTCATTAAAATATCAACACTTGATGAAGTTGATATTGTAGTATCAGCAATTACCGGCATAACAGGGCTGATCCCCACTTTAGAAGCAATAAAGAAAGGTAAGCGTATTGCAATTGCAGCTAAAGAACTGCTGGTTACTGCGGGAAGAATTATCTTAAAAGAGGTTAAGAAAAAAGAAGTAAAACTCCTTCCAGTGGATAGTGAACATAATGCTGTTTTTCAGTGCATTGACGGAAGAGATAAAAAGGATATTAAAAAAATTATTCTCACAGCTTCAGGAGGACCGTTTTACAAAGAAAAAAACTTGGACGATATTAGTCCTGAGCAGGCATTAGCTCACCCTGTATGGAAAATGGGGAGAAAAATCAGCATAGATTCTGCAACACTCATGAATAAGGGCTTGGAAGTCATAGAGGCGCATTGGCTGTTTGGAATAGATATATCGAAAATTGAAATCATTATACATCCCGAATGTATTATTCATTCTATGGTAGAATTTATTGACGGATCTGTATTTGCCTTGCTTGGAATTCCTGATATGAAGATGCCTATTCAGTACGCATTAACGTATCCTGAGCGAATGCCTACACAGCTAGAGCCTTTAGACTTAGCAAAAATATCCCGGTTTAATTTTTCAGTTCCGAACTTTGATAAATTCCCATGCCTGAAACTTGCCTATGAAGCAGGCACAATTGGCGGAACTATGCCCGCTGCTCTTAATAGTGCAAACGATGTTGCTGTTAATCTGTTTCTTAAGAAAAAAATAAAATTTTCAAATATTCCTCAAATAATAGAAAAGGTTATGAATAAACATAATGTTATTCAAAATCCATGCCTTGACCATATTCTTGCATCTGACGTCTGGGCAAGAAAAGCGGCTCATGAAATAGGAGAAACTCTATAAAAACATGTTTGCTCTAAATTGGCTGATTCATTTACTCCCATTCATTGTTGTAATAAGTATTCTTGTCTTTGTACATGAACTGGGACATTTTCTTGTAGCTAAGGGGTTTGGCATTAGAGTAGAAAAGTTCTCTCTGGGATTTGGTCCTAAGCTTATTGGCTTTCGGAAAGGGGATACGGAGTATCTGATTTCTGCTGTACCTTTAGGAGGATATGTAAAACTTGCAGGAGAATCTGCCGAAGAAAAAACAGGCGCTTCATGGGAGTTTTATTCTAAAAGCCCTTTTCAGAGAATTCTTGTAATACTTGCAGGTCCTTTTATGAATATACTGCTGGCAATTTTTGTCTTCTCTTGCATCTTCTTTACGGGAATAGAACTACCTTACTTTGAGGCTAAAATCGGGGAAATAGCCAAAGATTCGCCCGGTTTCAAATCTGACCTGAAAGTGGGAGATACAATACTCAAGGCTAATGGCAAACAAATCAAAGATTGGAACAAGTTTAAACATATTATCCTGACTCATCCGAATCATACAATGTCTTTACTCATTGACAGAAACGGGGAAAGAAAAGACATTCAGGTTAAAACAGAGTTTAACAAAGAAAAAGGAGGTGGATACTTGGGAGTGTCTCCATTTATTCCTCCAGTAATAGGAATTGTTGAGCCTGAAAGCCCTGCATACAAAGCTGGTATTAGAAAAGGGGATGTTGTTCTGTTTATTAATGGCAAACAAATGTCCTCGTGGAATGATATGACAAGGAGTATTCATAATAATGCAGAAAAGAAAATCTTACTTACAATAAAGCGTGAGAAGGAGCAATTAAAAATAAGTGTTATGCCTAAACTTAATAAAACACTAAACATTGGTCTCATAGGAATAATCCCTGAGATGAAGACAATAACGCGTAAATATGGTCCAATCGGAGCATTTGTTCAAGGATGTAATCAAACCATAAGTTTGACAGTTCTCACATATAGATCTATATGGATGCTTGTAAAGAGGGAGATATCCCCTAAAACACTTGGCGGACCAATAATGATTGCACAGCTTGCAGATAAACAGGCAAAAGCAGGACTTATAAATCTGTTTTACCTGCTTGCTCTGATAAGTATAAACCTTGCTGTGCTTAATCTACTTCCAATTCCTGTGCTTGACGGCGGACATATAGTTTTCTTTCTGATAGAAGTTATAAAGGGCAATCCAGTTAGTGAGAAAGGACTTGAATGGGCAACAAAATTCGGCATTGCGCTTCTTGTAACTTTAATGGTATACGTAACATTTAATGACATTATGAGAGTTGCAAAAGATAAAATAAACAATATCTTCCATGAGAAAAATACCTCACAAAATAATCAATTATCCAATCAAACGCCGTAACACCAGACCTGTTAAAGTTGGAAACATTATAATAGGCGGCAATGCACCGATATCTGTACAGTCTATGACAAAAACAGATACCAGAGATATTGATACAACAGTCTCTCAAATAAAAAGTCTTGAGAAAACTGGTTGTGAAATTATAAGGGTTGCTGTCCCTGATATTGAAGCGGCAAAATGTTTGGGAGAAATAAAAAAACAGATTATTATCCCTCTTGTTGCAGATATACATTTTTCATACGGGCTTGCTTTGGAGGCTATAAAACAAGGTGTTGATAAATTAAGACTTAACCCGGGAAATATCTCTAGTAAAAAACATCTTAGTATGATCATCTCCGCAGCCGCAGAAAAAGATATAGCAATCAGGGTAGGAGTAAACGCCGGTTCGGTTAAAAAAAACTCGAAACTTAAAACTCAAAATTCAAAACTAATGGTCGATGAGTGTCTTAAGTATATAAAGATTTTCGAAAAACATAAATTTTATAATATTATCATAGCGCTAAAATCTTCAGACGTACTCTCCACTGTGGAAGCTTATAGACAAATGACAACTAAATGCGATTATCCGTTTCACATTGGCATTACAGAGGCAGGTCCATTACCTGAAGGACTCATCAAATCCTCCGTTGGCCTTGGCATACTCCTCTCAGAAGGAATTGGAGATACTATCAGAGTCTCACTTACCGCTCCCCCTGAAGAAGAAGTAAAAGCAGGCTTTCAGATATTACAATCTCTTAAGCTCAGAGAATACGGTCCGGAGATTATTTCTTGTCCGACATGCGGTAGATGTAAAATCGATATTATAGCGATCGTAACAGAACTAAAAAAACAACTTGAATCCATTGCCTTACAATTGCCGCCTATGAAGATTGCCGTTATGGGCTGTGAGGTAAACGGACCTGGTGAAGCCAAAGAAGCTGATATCGGAGTTGCAGGAGGAAAAACCTCAGGAATCCTGTTCTGTAAAGGCAAAATCATTAAAAAAGTCAAAAAAGAAAAACTTGTTCAGGAACTGATAAGTAAAATTAAAGAAGTGGAATAAAAAGTCCCCCTTTGAAGAGGGATTCAGGGGGATGCAATTGTTTTAATTTTAAAGTCACATCTATATATAGAAACCTGCTTAGATCGCCATTTATCCATTTTTTTACCCAAACCTAAAAAAATTTTAAACAAAACATTTGCCATGAAAGTTGATTTATATGAAGCCTTAAATTTAGAATTCCCACCTGGCAACACTAAAATTGTGCAAAAACTTCGAAAATTAAATACTCTTAGGAATTCATTAGCACACAATTTAAATGCAGAAATTAATGAAAAGGATATTATTCCATTTTTAAATGGGGTCAAAACATCAAAAAAGATATCTACATTAGAAATGCTAAAACGGGCATTGAAATATTTTATAGGGTACTTTCATGCTCAGATTTCAATGGACGAAATGTGTCCATTTTTTTCATCGTACATGAGAAACGAAAAAAAATTCAACAATGATGTTGGATGGAATCCACTTCTTCTTTGGGTGAATTATAAACTACCCAACTTAAGAAAATTGATTAAGTTTATGAAAATAAAATAACCCGATAAAATAAAAGGTTATAAAACTTAAAAGTCAAAGCTATGGTTGATTGCTTAATTAGACAGCCAATAGAATCAGTTATATTTATTCAGTTTTTTAGAAAAAACAATTGACAAATTAAGCAAAAACCATAAAATGGTAGTATATACAATAATATGGTGTAAGGCGTGGATAAAAATACAAAAACAAAACCTTTGGTGCAAAGCGTCGAGCGGGCATTGGATATAATGGAACTAGTTTTCATGCATGAAAATCCTTTACGCTCAAGCGACATTGCAAATCTGTTGAATCTGAATTGCAATACAACTAACAATTTGGTTCGGACGCTTTATCGTCGAGCTTATCTATCACAAGATGAAAACGGTCGCTATATGCTTGGCAGTTTTTGCGCACGACTTGGTGAAGCAGCCGACAGATGGTCCATCCTGCGTGAAACGTCGTTACCTATTATGAAGAAACTTACCCGTACTACGGAAGATGGAGCCTTTTTGGGAATAAATGACGGTGGGAAATTGCACTGCGTTTTGACCTTACTTCCGACGGGTAATATACGGGTTGTTGAAAAACAAATTTGGAACGAACGTCTTCATACAACTGCAGCGGGCAAGGCGTTGCTGGCAGGGATGGATGATTGTGAGTTGAACGGTTGGTTGGCCAAGGCGAAACTTGTCTCGCTTACTCCGAAGACACTGTCTAACTCGAAACAGTTATGCAAAGATATTTTATTGTCAAAAGCCAGGGGTTGGACAAAGTGCCAGGATGAAGCAGCTGATGGTATTTGTGCCTTGGGCGTTCCTGTAATTTGTAATAATGGAAAAACCATCGCTGGATTGGCACAGTCTTTCCCTTCCTATTATCTAGAGTCGGGAAAAGTGGTTGCCTGTAAACGTGCGGAAATCTTAAAGACAATGGCAAGAAAAATAGCAACTGCTTATGAATCTCGTCAGCCATTATATCAAAAACCATAAATAATTAATGAGGAGCATTGTTAATGAAACTAAAAGTAGGTATCGCGGGAGTTAGTATTTTTGGCAGCTTTTTTGTGCCTCTATTTCAGAAGCATCCTGATGTTAGTGAGGTTTATTTGGCGGATATTAATCGAGATCGGCTTAATGAAAAAGCTGCAGAATTTGGGATAAAAAAGACGTTTAACAGCTGCCAGGAGCTGTGCAACAGCGACTGTGATTGTATTGCTATTTTTACGCAGCGATGGTCTCATGCGCCCCTGGCGATACAAGCACTCAAAGCGGGCAAGCACGTTTACTCCGCTGTGCCTGCAGCCATGTCTCTCGAAGAATTGGAAGAACTTGTCGCCACCGTAAGGCAAACTGGTATGATATATATGATGGGTGAAACCAGCTATTATCGTCCTCAAAGCATGTTCTGCCGTCAGAAATTTCGCGAAGGAGCGTTCGGACAATTTGTCTATGGCGAGGGCCATTATTACCATGACATGTCACATTTCTATAAAAGCTTTATGCGCAGTAATGGCCAAGATTGGAAAACCTTTGCCAGCATTCCACCTATGTATTATCCGACACATTCAACCGCATTTATCCTCGGAGTAACTTTTCAGCGAATGACAGAAGTCAGTTGTATGGGATATGTTGACAGCCACGAAGACGGCATTTTCAATTCCGAATTGAGCAAATGGGGAAATGTTTTCAGCAATCAATCCGCATTGTTTCGCACATCCGATGGCGGTATGGCACGGGTTAATGAATTCAGACGTGTTGGCGAGGGTTTAGACTCTCGAATATTTAAAAACCCATACTCAGGAGCGAATATTACTGGTGATGGTAGAATGGCGTTTGTAGGCTCTCAAGGGTCCTACCAGGAACAGGTGGGCTCGAGTATATTTACACATCATTCGATATCTGATGGTTATCGGAAAAATGGCGAAATAAATTTTGAACAAGCGAAAGAACTGGTAGATATACAGGCAAAAGATGTAAGTGATATCCGAAATTTCGATGGTATCGAACTTACAGAAGAAAATCTGGGCGATTTTCCCAGAAGTTACCTAGGGAAAAAGATCGTCGGTATTTCAAAAATTCAGCCCTATCATCAATTGCCTGTCGAGTTTCTGGATATCAAGAACGGCCATGCTGGAACTCATGTTTTCATGGTTAATGATTTTGTACGTTCTGTAGTCAATAATAAGCTTCCGCAAAACAACGTTTGGCAGGCTGCTCGTTATATGGCTCCTGGCATCGTTGCTCATGAGTCCTGCAAACGTGATGGAGAACTATTAAAAATACCCGATTTCGGTCTGCCGGACGACACCCGTCTGCCCTTGGATCCAGAATGTGTGCTTAAGTCATAAGGCAATCGAAATTAAAAAAGTTTATTTGGTGTTCATATTTGTGAAAGGAGAGAGACATGGTTACGTCTTCAGATGTAAAAGAATATGCAAAACAAGTTGGTGCTGATCTCGTCGGTATTTCGTCGATGGATCGATTTGAAGGTGCACCAAAGCAAATGGACGCAAGGTATATTTTTCCTAATGCTGAATCCATGATTGTATTAGGCTTTCGAATAGCCCGCGGAACACTGCGGGGTATAGAAGAAGGCACCTTGTTTAGTAATTATCCCTCAATGGGCTATGCCGCCCTTAATCAGATTTATGGCCCGATGGTTCTGTGGAAGCTTACCCGTTTTCTTGAGGACGAAGGGCATGAAACTATTCCTATGTTGAATACTAATGGCGGCGAAGCCGTCAATCCCGTAACAGGTAAATTTCGCAATGGCTGGAGCCGCGCGGTCGCAGAGGGGAAACCCTATCCTGATGTGTTGGTACATTTTAGACTTGCAGCTTTTATGGCAGGCCTAGGCGAAATTGGCTGGAGCAAATTATTTCTAACTCCAGAATTCGGCCCGCGGCAGCGTTTTGCAATCATGCTTACTGACGCTAAACTCGAGCCAGATCCCATTTATACAGGGAAAATCTGTGATCGCTGTAAACTATGTGTAAAAAGTTGCCACGGAAAAGCAATAAGCATGAACGAATCAGTAAAAGTAACAGTGGCAGGTCACGAATTAGAATGGGCTAAAATTGATCCAATGGCCTGTGAAATAGGTATCCAGGGTGGTTTGAATAAGGAACTTAATCCTTTCGAGGGAGACTATCCGAAAAAATACGGTTATGGGCGTGCTATTGAGGGGGCATGTGGCTGTATCCGAGCTTGCATGATCCATTTGGAAGAACGTAAAAAAATAAAGAACAGGTTCCATAATAAATTCCGTTCCAGCGCACAATGGGAAATAGACCGTACAAAACCCTATGAACTGACAAAAGATGTAAAACAAGTTTATGTTAACAGCGGCATGATTGAGGATGTTGACGATTATATAAATTATAATAAGATATATAATTACGGAACAACAAAAAAAGAGCCTGACAATCCACTCATTGATTAACGTAGAAGTTGTTGCTTAGGGAGCATACCCATGAAATTCAACGTTGGCTATCAACAACCAGACAATGGGGAGTATTTCGTTGATATTTTAAAAGAATACCAGCAAAATATTGAGGAAATGTATTTTTCATGGGTAGGTTCCGCCAGCGGGCGAGGAGTATTTGGAACAAAAAATACACGGTTTGATTGGTCAGCTCAACAAAGACTTGAACAAGAGTTATGTGCTGTAAAAGCAATGGGCATTAAATTGGATTTGTTGTTTAATAGCAATTGTTATGGCGCAGATGCTGTCAGCATATCATTGGAAAATGAAATAAAAAGTATTATTGATCATTTAGGCAGTCTTTGTGGCGGACCAGATGTGGTTACAACAACATCGTTGACAGTTGCTCGAACGGTCAAACGAGAATATCCGGGCATTGATGTCCGTGCCTCGGTTAACATGAAAATCGGAACCTCCGAAGCGATGAAATATGTCTCAGGACTATTTGACAGTTTTTGCCTGCAGCGGGATAATCAACGTAATCTGGATTATGTGCATAGCATTGGAGATTGGTGCAGGCAGAATGACAAAGGTCTCTATATACTCGCCAATAGCGGCTGTCTACGAAATTGCCCGGGACAGATCTTCCACGATAATATGGTTGCCCATGATGTCGAAATTGCTGCAACAAATAATATTAAAGGTTGGATTCCGTACGTATGCCACAATGTCCTGAGCAAGCAAGAGAATCTACCTGCAATTCTACAGGCAACATGGGTACGTCCTGAGGACTTGCATTATTATGAAGGCATTTTTAATGCGGTAAAGCTGGCTACACGTCAGCATTCACACCCAAGAATGGTAATTGCTGCATACGTTAATCAAAAATTCAACGGAAATCTCCTCAATCTTCTTGAACCTTCTTTTGCCCAATGGCTTACGCCAAAAATCATTGATAATGCCTTATTTCCATCAGATTGGTTTGAACGAACATCCAAGTGTAATGGTTTATGCCACCAATGTGCGTATTGCGAAAGTGTTTTCAAACTTGTAACATCTGATTAACACTATCATAAAAAGAAATTTATTTCGCCCCTCCTCAACAGCTTTAGAGGTGAAATAGTTGTTTTCTCTCAAAAAATTGATATTATCGGCTCATCCGGTCAATGAGTAGTTAGAGGTGGGGAATTACAGGATCCTTTATCAAATTGATGATGAAGACAAGCTTATCTATCTTTTTAGAATACGCCATAGAAGCGATGTGTATAGGTAGTCTGGGAAGCTAGCTTCTTGATATTATCTCTTCTAATTCTTTCCGATTTATATCTATATCTTCTGCTTTACAACCCAGCATAGATAAATTATAATTCATAACAATAAAAAGGGATAAATAGGAAAGGTATAAAATATTATGCGTTGGACTGAGTCTCTTATAAATACTCTGTGGCAGGCACCATCTGAGGCGGAAATTTCGTCTCATAAACTAATGCTCCGCGCTGGGCTTATCAAAAAGCTCGCTGCAGGTATATACATCTTTATGCCTATGGGACTTAGAGTATTACGCAAAATAGAAAATATCGTTCGAGAAGAAATGGATACCTCTGGAGCTTTAGAACTTTTGATGCCAACTCTTCAACCTGAGCAGTTATGGCAGGAAACAGGAAGATGGGATAAGATGGGTAAGGAGATGATAAAAATTCAAGATCGGCACAAGAGACAATTCGGCCTTGGCCCAACACATGAAGAGATTGTAACAGATATTATTCGCAAAGAGGTTAAATCATATAAGCAGTTGCCTGTCACACTCTATCAAATTCAAACAAAGTTCAGAGATGAAATAAGACCGCGATTTGGAGTTATTAGAGCCAGGGAATTTATCATGAAAGACGCATATAGCTTTGATAGAGATGTTGATGGATTAAATAAAAACTATAAAAAAATGCACAATGCTTATTGCAAAATTTTCGACAGATGTGCATTGAAATATCAAATTGTTGAAGCAGAATCTGGTCTTATGGGCGGGGATGTGTCTCATGAATTCATGGCGTTAGCTGATTCGGGAGAAGATACTATTGTTCTATGTCCCTCCTGCGGATACAGTGCAAGTATGGAAAAAGCAAAAGGAGACAAATGCCCCAAATGCGCAAGTCATATGAAAATTAAGAAAGGAATAGAACTTGGGCATATATTTAAACTTGGTACTAAATACAGCAAATCTATGGAAGCAAAATTCCTCGATAATGATGGTAAAGAAAAGACAATCGTAATGGGTTGTTATGGAATTGGGATATCCAGAATTATTGCAGCAGTTATAGAACAAAATAACGACGAACATGGGATAATATGGCCAAAATTAATAGCTCCATATCAAGTAGAAATTTTGCCTCTAAATGTTAATGATAAGAAGACAATGCAGATAGCAAAAAATCTATATAAAAAATTTCTATCAGAAAAAACAGAGGTTATTATTGATGATAGAAATGAACGGCCTGGAATAAAATTCAAGGATGCAGATTTAATTGGCATACCGACCAGAATCACAATTAGTTCTCAAAAAGCAAAAGACAATATGGTGGAAATCCATAAAAGAGATACAGGTGAGGACAAACTAGTTAATATAGAAGATCTGTTAGAGAATTGCAATTCTTAATACCTTAAAGTAAAATAGCTACCACATTAGCAAAATAATTATTTTTAAGGAGTTATTCTCTTGAAACTTGTTTTTATGGGAACGCCTGATTTTGCTCTGCCCGGTCTTAAAGCGCTTATACAAGCTAAGCATGATGTGATATGCATTGTTACGCAGCCTGACAGGCCAAAAGGCAGACGAGGAAGAGTGATAGCTCCTCCTGTAAAATTATATGTCCAAAAGCACAATATTAAGATTCTTCAGCCAGAGACAATAACAGACGCATTAGTAAAGAACATTCAAGCACTCAGTCCCGATCTCATAGCTGTTGTAGCTTATGGGAAAATACTTCCTAAACAAATTCTGGATATTCCACGCTTAGGTTGTATAAATGCGCATGCGTCTTTATTGCCAAAATATAGAGGTGCTGCCCCAATACAAAGAGCATTGCTTAATGGCGAGAAACAAACAGGTGTAACAATAATGTTTATTAATGAAAGAATGGATACCGGCGACATTTCGTTTCAAGAAAAAATAATGATTAGCCCTTCAGACAACATGGAAACTCTTCATGATAAATTAAGCAAATTATCGGCTAAATTATTGATTAAGACTATAGTGCAAATAGAGCAAGGAACTTGTTCCAGAATCCCTCAAAATCATGCAGAGGCAACATATGCTCCAATGCTCAGGAAATCTGACGGTCTCATAGATTGGACCAGATCTGCCGAAGAAATTAATAACATGACAAGAGCCATGAATCCATGGCCTGGGGTTTATATGTTCATAAATATATCAGGGAAGAACAAAAGATTAAGAATCTTCAAAACAGAAGTTTTTAATAAATCCGCATATAGCAAAGAAAAAACAGGTGTTTTATTGGATATATTAAAGAATAAAGGCGGACTTGTAGGTACAGGCAAGGGGCAACTTCTGCTTAGGGAGGTACAGCTTGAAGGTAGCAGAAAAGTATCCTTTGAAGAATTTACCAGAGGCCATCCTGTTAAGAAGGGGTTCAGATTTGTTAGGTGAACCCCTTCTTGAAATATAAAGCAAAATGTGCTAAAAGAGTGGAACTAATTTAGGAGAAATTTGGCTCAATGATAAAAATAGCGCCTTCAATCCTTTCTGCAGATTTTTCAAGGCTTGGGCAAGAGGTACACAGAGCTGAGAAAGCGGGAGCGGATCTTATACATATTGATGTTATGGATGGGCATTTTGTTCCTAATATAACAATAGGGCCAGTGGTAGTAAAATCTATAAGAGACAAGACTAACATTCCGCTTGATGTGCATTTGATGATTGAAAATCCGGACAAATATATAGATGCTTTTGCAGAGGCAGGCGCAGATATTATAACTGTTCATGTTGAGGTGTGTACGAATTTACGAAAAACTTTTGATCATATACGAAAATTCTCTAAGGGAGTCGGGATTTCCCTTAACCCTTCTACGCCTATTGTGCGTATAGAACATGTTCTAAAACAAGTTGATATGGTTCTGCTTATGACTGTTAATCCGGGATTTGGCGGGCAGAAATTCATCAGATCTGTTCTGCCAAAGATAGAAGAGCTTAAACAGATGATAGATAATGCAAGCTTACCTATTGATATAGAGGTAGATGGCGGGATAGACGAAACCACAGCGGCAGATGTTGTAAAGGCAGGCGCAAACATACTGGTTGCCGGAACAGCTGTTTTTAAGGCGCCGGATATAGAGAAAGCAATTGCAGGATTAAGGATTAGTAATGTTTGAAGTAATATCAGAGAAGTTTCAGAATATATTTCGCAATCTTAGAAAACCGGGCAGGCTTACGGAAGACAACATAAAGGCAGCGTTACGGGAAGTACAACTTGTTCTTCTGGAAGCTGATGTTAATTATAAGGTTGTTAAAGAATTTATTGAAAATATTAATGAAAAAGCAATTGGGCAACAAGTATTTAGAAGTCTTCAGCCAGGACAGCAGGTTGTAAAAGTAGTGCATGAAGAATTGATCAATCTTCTGGGAAAATCAGTTAGCAGCATAAATGTAGTAAAAGCGCAGCCTATGGTTATAATGGTAGTTGGTTTACAGGGAGTAGGAAAAACCACAACAGTTGGTAAACTTGCAAAATATTTCACAAAACAGAATTATCAGTGCTCTCTAACAGCAGCAGATATATACAGACCTGCTGCTGTGAAACAGCTGGAAGTTCTTGGCAGCCAATTGAATGTACCTGTTTTTACAGAGGACAATGACGCTGTAAAGATTGCAACCAATTCCATTAAACTAGCCTCCAGAGAGAACAAGGATATTGTTATTATTGATACAGCAGGCAGGCTCCATATTGATGAGAAACTAATGAAAGAGCTGGTAGATATGAAAAAGGCTACAAAAGCACATGAAGTTCTACTTGTAGCAGATGCCATGACAGGTCAAGACGCAGTGAAAATAGCAAGGGAATATCAGGATATTATGGGAATAGACGGTGTAATTCTTACAAAGATGGATGGAGATGCTAGAGGCGGCGCAGCAATATCTATATGTGCTGTTACAGGTAGGCCTGTGAAATTTATTGGAAATGGCGAGAAACTAGATGATTTGGAATTATTTTATCCGGATAGAATGGCGTCCAGAATACTTGGAATGGGAGATATCCTCAGCTTAATTGATAAGGCGGAATTCAAGGATGAAGCTGAACAGGAAAAGGATCTTGAGAAGAAAATGAGGAAAGAAACCTTAACTCTGGAGGATTTTCTTGATCAGCTTAAGAAAATGAGAAAAATGGGATCAATGCAGGAAATTCTGCAAATGCTTCCTGCGCAGGGTCAATTTAAAAATTTAAAGGTTGATGAAGGAACTATAAAGAAACAGGAAGCAATTATTAATTCAATGACAAAAGAGGAAAGGAAGAGTATAGAGATAATTAACGGACAAAGACGAAAACGTATAGCTAGAGGCAGCGGAACAAACATTCAGGATGTTAACCTGCTTCTTAAGAATTTTATTGCATCAAGAAAAATGCTTAAAGGAATGATGAAACAAGGAGGGGCACTGGGCAAAAGAGGCCTGTTCCCCGGAATGATTTAAAAACTACAAAAGGAGATAGATAAATGCCAGTTAGAATTAGATTAAGGAGAATAGGAGCAAAGAAGAAACCTTATTACAGGATAGTTGCTGTTGATTCCAGAGTGTCCACCAGAGGAAAGATTTTGGAATTGTTAGGACATTATGGTCCAATAGAGAATCCTGTAAAGGTAGATATTGATATTGAAAAGGTGGATATGTGGGTAAAGAAAGGAGCACAGCTTTCTGATACGGTAAGGAGTATATTACGCAAAGTTAAAGGACCACAAGGACAAGAAAAAGCAGAGAAGAAGCCTGTTGTAGAAACTAAGGCACAAAGTGGCAAAGGCACAGAGACACAGAGAGAAAAACAAAAGATAGTAGGTAAAAAAGCTACACGCAAGACAACGCCTAGTACCAAAGCAGCGCAGAGCAAGAAAAAAAAGAAACTTAGCAGAGCGCACTAATGATAATACATGTTCTCACAATATTCCCGGATATGTTTGAATATCCTTTGCATCAGAGTATATTGGGGAAAGCACAGGAAAGAGGGCATATAGATATAAATATACATAATCTGCGGGATTTTGCTGATGATATAAGAGGGACTACGGACGATACTCCATATGGTGGTGGCTGTGGCATGGTTATGAAACCTGAACCAGTATACAAAGCGGTGGATTATATAAAAGAAGAATCTAAGATTGAAACAGAGAACATCTCTGTTATTCTTACCTGTCCACAGGGGAAAAAATTTAATCAGGATATGGCAAAGAAATTAAGTGGAAAACATGTCTTGATATTTATATGCGGAAGATATGAAGGTGTTGATGAACGAATTCGCAATTTAGTTGATATGGAAATTTCAATAGGTGATTATGTGCTAACAGGTGGTGAATTGCCAGCAATGGTTATTATTGATACTATTGCTAGATTAATACCTGGTGTGTTGGGTAACCATGATTCTATAAAAACTGACTCTTTCTTTGGTCCTTCTTTAGGATATCCTCAATATACAAAGCCTTCTGTATTCAGAGGGCTCAAGGTTCCACAGGTTCTACTTGGCGGCAACCATAATCAAATAGACTTATGGAGAAAGAAGAAATCTTTAGAAAGAACACTATTAAGAAGACCTGATATTTTAAAAAATTAAAATAACTTTTCTGGAGGAAATGATATGTCAAATATAGGAAGTATTCTGGATGGAATAAGTAAGGCACAAAGAAAAGATAGTATCACGGATTTTCGCACAGGAGATACAGTTAAGGTTCATGTAAAGATAGTAGAAGAAATGGCAGCGAAAAAAGGAAAGATGGGACAGAAGAAAGGAAAGGCAGAGAAAAAAGAGCGTGTTCAAGTATTTCAGGGCATTGTGATTAGAAGAAAAGGTGGTGGCATCAGCGAAACCTTTACGGTAAGAAAAGTCAGTTATGGCGAGGGAGTGGAAAGAATATTTCCTCTACATTCTCCGAATATTATAAAGATTGAAGTTGCAAGACGAGGCGCTGTCAGAAGGGCAAAATTATATTACCTGCGTGAAAGAATTGGAAAAGCGGCTAAGGTTAAGGAAAAGAAAAGACAGATTAAAAAAACACTATCAAAGAATGTCCAAGAAGAACAGGATATCCCCAAGGAGCAAGTAAGCCCTGTTATAGAGGAGTCCTCTAACGAAGTAAAAACTTAGATGCATGTTTTTTTACGAAAACAAGTTATATGCACAGGGCAAAAACTTAATTGCAGGGCTGGATGAGGCTGGCAGAGGCCCTCTTGCAGGGCCGGTTGTTGCAGGGGCAGTAATCCTTCCTAAGTCCTGTAATATTCAGGGCTTAAACGATTCAAAAAAGCTTAGTCCAAAAAAAAGAGATAGTTTATTCAGTCAAATATATGACGTGGCTCTAAGTGTTGGTATTGGAACTGCAGATACAAAAGAAGTAGATAAAATCAATATACTGGCTGCCACACATTGCGCTATGAATAGAGCCATTGATAACTTAGATATCTCTCCTGAATGTATACTTGTTGACGGATTAAGAGTATCAAGTTTAAAAAAGCCACAGATAGCAATTATTAAAGGTGATTCAAAAAGCGCATCTATAGCTGCAGCGTCTATTATTGCAAAAGTCACAAGAGACAGAATAATGATAGATTACGCAAAACAATACCCTCAGTATGGCTTTGAAAAACATAAGGGGTACGCCACACAGTTTCATCTTGAAGCAATAGCAAAGTTTGGCATATCCCCTATTCACAGAAGGTCGTTTTCTCCTGTTCTGGAAAAGGAGAATAAGCAAATGGGAAAGATATCTTTAGGAAAATATGGAGAAGACTTTACATGTAGATTCCTTAAGACAAAGAGATATAAAATCATTGAAAGAAATTATAGGTCTCTATGGGGGGAAATAGATATTATTGCAAAAGATAAGGAGATATTGGTATTTATTGAGGTTAAAACCCGTTCCTCAGACAGATTTGGTCCGCCGGAAAGTTCGGTTACCCGTACTAAGCAGAATAGAATTCGTCGTATCGCAGAGGCATATATTAAAACATGTAAGTATCGGAATCTCTGCTTTCGTTTTGATGTGGTCTCTATCCTGTTTGATTCAAAAAAGAATATGGTTGATTTTAAACTAATCCAGAATGCCTTTTAAAGCTTTTAATTTTTATCTGACAAGCACAAAAAACGCTTGACAGGATATTTTCTTTGCGGTATAAAGGACGGGTATTTTACGACTGAAATATATGTAAATAGAGGCGACGGCAATGGGTTTTTGTATTAAGAAAAATTGTCAGATTAAACGGTTTTCTGTATCTTTTTTTATAATTAATCTTTTTTTAGTTGCTTTTATTTCCTCTGCATTCGCAAAAACCGCCACATCCGCAAAACCCGTAACACCAGCTGAAAAAGGGAAAAGCGATTACATTACAATAAAACATAGAGCAGTTAAGGATATCCTGAAGGATGCAGATCAGCTATATTCAATCGGGAAATACGAAGAAGCTCTTGCTCTGTATAATTACGTCTCGGATATCACTAAGGGAAAATACTTGAGTGGTGAAGATTTTATCTCCAAAAAGAAAGAAGAAGAAAAAAAGAAAGTAAATGCATTGGAAAAAGAGAAAAAAAAGAAACCTAAGAAGATCAAGAAGGTCAAGAAACCAAAGAAGGTCAGAAAACTGAAGAAACCAGTTGTGCTGAAAAAAGAAGAGCCAAAGAAACTCGAAAAGCCAAAAAAACTTGAGAAGGCGAAAGAACTCGAGAAGCCAAAGAAGGTCAGAAAGCCAAAGAAAGTCAGGAAACCGGAAAAAGTAAAGAAGCCAAAGAAACTTGAGAAACCGAAGAAGCTCGAGAAGTCACGTGTGCTAAAGAAAGAGGAACCTCCGAAAGCAATAATTTTGCCCAAGCCAAAGAAGCTAGAAAAAGCGCGTGTATTAAAGAAGGCAGAGCCACCGAAAGCGATAGTTTTACCAAGGCCGAAACCGAAAGTTAGCAAGCCAGAATCTGGCAAGCCAAAAGTTGACAAGCCAAGAGTTGGCAAGCCGGAATTTGTTGTTGAAAGATTTGTATTAACTGAGAAGGACAAAAAAGAAATAAAAGCATTGTATAAAAAAGCTATACCTTATTATAAGGGGAGTTTAGCCCTATTCTATCATTCGTACGAAAAACTGGATAAATCCAGGGAGATATTTGAGCAGATTCTTGCAATTGATCCTACGCAAAAGAAGGCAAATCGCTATATTGACAAAAAAATACCGGCAAGAAAAGAAAAGATTAAGAAAAGAATAGAAAAAATGGAACGAAGAGAATTAAGATGAAGAAAAATTTTATTTGGAACATATACGTTAGTAGTTGTCTGGCAGTGGTTCTTGTTTTAAGCAGTATTGCGGTATATGCTGAAAATGCCCCGGTGACTGGAACTGTAGCTGAAAATTCCAAAAAGAACGCAAGTATCAATGACGCAAGTATTAAAGCAATAATGGAAGAACTGAGCAGAATGAAACAGAGAATCAGCGGGCTTGAGAAAAAGGTCACAGAGCAGGAAAGAGTTATTGAACTGCAAAGAAGGGTTTTAGATAAGGTAAAGGGAATTCCGGGGATAAAAGAAGCGTTAGCTCCGCCTGAGCCGAAATTTCTCGTCAACAAATTTGTGTTGAACGGGGTATATTTGTTTACAGCAAAAGAATTTGAACCAATTCTGGACAGGTATAAAAACAGGAAGCTGGGCATAAGTGATTTAAAGAAAATAGCCGATAAGATAACTGCCTTCTACAGAGACAAAGGATATATCACCAGTTTGGCTTATGCTCCTACTCAGGAAATAGCAGATAATACTGTAGAATTCAGAATCGTTGAGGGTAGGGTAGGAAAGATAAAAGTTGAAGACGGTAAATATTATAGTAAGAAAACAATAAAGCGAAAGTTCTTCGTTGAAGAAGGACGTATCTTAAACTACAAGGCGCTGGAAAAGAGTATTAAGCGCATTAATAAACAACCGGACAGGACTGTAAAGGCGGTATTGCTGCCGGGTGAAAAGCCGCAAACCTCGGATATCTTATTAAAGCAGGAAGAAGAGAAATCTCCACGCCATCTTTATTTAGAATATAATAACCGCGGAAGCGAATATACCGGAGAAGAACGAGCTGGCGTAGGATTTGTTGATAATAATCTTTTTGGATTTGACGATATCCTGTCCGCTAGAATTCGCGCTAGAGCAGATGACGACTATAAGGATGTTTATGGCGGAAGTCTGAATTATAATTTTCCTGTTAACCGCTATGATACGCGGTTTGGTCTTTACGGGGCTTACAGTCATGCTGAGATTGGCGGACAATTTAAAGTTCTTGACCCTGAGGGCGAAGCAACTGCCTGCGGAATATATTTGACCCATCCGTTATTTGACAAGGATTTTTACGATCCGGTTGCTTTGAATCTCACCAGTAACGCTACAATAGGATTTGATTCCATAAGTGTTGAAAATAGTATATTGGGCGAACAGACCAGTCATGATGAGCTTCGTGTAATTAAACCTGGAATTGGTTTTGACGCAAAAGACAGCATGGGGCGGACTTTTATGTCCAACGAGCTGCGCATAGGAATAGCTAATTTTCTCGGCTCAATGGATGTATATGACGAAGATGCAAGCAGGATAGATGCCGGCGGTGAGTTCATAAAGTATGTTGGTTCATTGACCAGACTTAGCAGATTGCCATTATCATCCTATTTAACTGCTTCAATAAAATATCAGTATACAGACAGTCCTCTTGTTAACTGCGAACAGTTCCCCATTGGCGGAGCGAATACAGTAAGAGGATTTCCTGAGAATGAATATCTTGCGGATTCTGGATGGGTAAGCACTGTTGAGTTAAGAACACCTGCTTTCCTCCTGCCCACAGGATTAAGAGTTCCTTATGATAAAAAGAAGACCTCTTTAAGAAAAGCAATGCAGTTTGCTTATTTTATTGATTTCGGAGAAGGGCGTCTTGAGAAAGCGCAGGTTGGCGAAGAGGATTACAAGTTCTTAAGCAGTATTGGTCTTGGTCTGAGATATGATTTTGCAGATCATATCAGAGGCAAGATAGATTGGGGCTTCCCAATAGGTGAGGAAGAACCGAGTGACGGTTCTTCAAGCAGAATCCATTTTGAGATTCAATATGAATTCTAACAAGAGGTTAACTATTATGAATATAAAAAATAGTATCTTTACATTATTGACACTTGTCGGTTTTTTGTTTGGGTCTGCTACAGCTATCTCAGACGATAATCTGCCCAGCAGTCCGTCCGTTGCCGTTGGAAGCGCAACAGTTACAACAGACGGCGACACAATGAATATCACTTCTCATGAGGATAAGTACTGGGGCGATTATGACTCTTTTAATATTGGAGCAGGACACACCCTGAACACTACAGGTCCTTCATCATCCGCAGTTATGCTTCATAATGTTACAGGTCCTTCAGGTTCAAACCTTGCAGGTATGTGGAACAGTAATTGTAACCAGTTCCTTATTAATCCAAACGGCATATTGATTTCTCCTACAGCCACGCTAAATCTTGGCTCGCTTGTTGCCTCAACTCTGAAAATGTCCAAAGAGGATTTTCTGGCGGGTAATTATGTGTTTAATTCCAACGATATAGAAAATTTAACCTCTATAACCAATGCAGGCGCGATCAACACTTTAAATAAAGCAGGAGTTACACTGATCGGCGGCGCTGTTGAGAACTTAGGCGTTATTAACGCAAATTTTGGCAGTGTAAATCTAATTTCAGGAAGCGAAGTTACCTTAAATATAGCCGGTGACGGCAGTATTCAAGCCGCAGTAAGCAAGGAAGTTCTGGGTAATGTTTATGATCAGGACGGAGAAGAGGTAAACTTTGGCGTAGAGAATCTGGGAACAATTACTGCTGACGGAGGCAGGGTATATATAGAGGTAGAGGCAGTTCAGAATGTTTTTGATAAGCTAATAAATCAGGAAGGTATTATCCGCGCAGGTTCTATGGTTGAAGAAAATGGTAGAATCGTTCTTAAATCAAATTCAGAAGGAATAATTCAAAACACAGGCACTATGACCGCTTCAGCAATTGAAGACGGTGCAGGCGGCGGCTCAATTGAAATGCGCGGTTCCAAAGTTGGTCAATTCGGCGAAGTTCACGCTGATGCAATGGGCTCTGGCGATGGCGGAAGTATTATGCTCTATGCCAACGATGCAGTTGCTCTGACTTCAGGTAGTATCACAACTGCCAATGCCGCAGTAGATGGTTCAGGCGGTGAAATTATTGTCTATTCACCCGGAACAGCTAATTTCTGGTCAGGCGCTAGGATTGAAGCTAAAGGTGGTTCTAATAGTGGTGATGGTGGATTTGTTGAAGTATCAGGTAGAAACTCTATGATATTCCAGGGCAGAGTGACTACACTAGCTGCAAATGGTAATCCTGGTATGTTACTGATAGACCCGAAAAATATTGAAATAGCAACTGACGGAGCAGACGTTGTCGCTGATAATGATCTGTTTGGCGATAATCCAGCTGCTAGTGCAGCGCTTTCCGTTGCGAATGTTATAACAGCTATACAGGATGGTGGCTTAACGTTACAAGCGAATGATACTATCACAATAACCAATGCTGTGGATTCTAGTGGTTCAGCTGGTTCTCTAACATTACAAGCCGGCAGAAGTATTTTAGTTAATGCCAGTATAAAGGTGGCCGGTGCATTTACAGCAACAGCAAACGACAGTGGTGCTACAGACGCCCAACGTACAGACGCTACGGCAGTATTTACGATGGCTGATGGAACGACAATAGATACAAGTACTGGTGGTGACAATATCACAATAACAATGAGCACCGGTCCGACTACGTCCGATCAGAGCGGAGATATAACTCTCGAAAATCTTGATGCGGGCGCAGGACATGTCCTTGTTGTAAATGGAGGCGATGATCCGAACGAGCTTACTGGTAATATTTTACGTGCATCGAATGATGCTCTTATAACAGCGGCTTCTGTAGCATTAGATGCTACGCCTACAAATATTACGACTGGAGCAGTAGGAACAAGCAGTGCTCCAATTCGAGTAACAACTACAAACTTAGAAGCTATAGCACAATCCGGCGGTGTCTACATTGAATCGCCTACCCAGGATCTGACGCTTGGAGGAGCAACGCTTGGAGGCTTGACTGGAATCAGCACTACTAATAATGGGGCAATAACTTTAGATGCTGCTACCGGCAATATCGATACTGCTGATCAGACAGTTAGTTCGGGTTCAGGCGCTATCTTATTTATATCCGATACTATAGATTTAGGGACTACTCCAGATACAATTAACACTACAGGCGCTTTAACGCTGCAAACGACAACCCCTGGCACAACAATAGGAATTGGCGATGGTGCAACTGGTACGTATGATTTAGATGCCGCTGAAATAGTAGCGATTAATGCCACTGGAACGCCGGGAATAACAATCGGGCAGGTAAACGGCACCGGTGCTGTGGATATTGATGATTGTACATTTGATCAGGGCAATATAACTATTCACGGCGGAGCCATGGCCATGGAGCATATAGATATAGGTGCACATACATTGGCCCTGAATTCTACCGGAGCAATTACCGATGCCCTGCTCGACACTACCAATAACGTTACTGCCACAACACTTAATATTGAAGCAGTTGATGGTGTCGGTTCTGCGGATGTTCTGGAGACCATAGTTAGTAATCTAAGTATAATTAATAATGATGATGTTGCTGGTACCAGTAACATTCAAGTTACAAATACCGGCGATCTTACTCTAAACGGCACTGCTAACTATGATGGCGGCAATATCACAATAATTGCCAACAGTGAATTGATGGTTTCTGGTGACCAAACCACAACAGGTAGTGGAAATATTACTTTAACTGCATCTGATGATGATGCTACTTCCGGCGACAATATTACCATTGGCGACGATATTTTAATATATACTGATCTTGGTGATATTTTGCTGACTGCTGGTGACAATATCAGCTATTCAGGCACAGGTGGCCTGATTCAGACTGGCGGAGGTGGAACAATAACATTAACAGCTGGTAATGAAGGTGTAACCAGTACCGACGATGTTATAGGCAGTATAGCCCAGGCTGGCACAGCGCAGATAATAAGCGGCGGCGGTTTGATTACCCTTACTGCAGGGCCAGATGGTGTTAAAGGAGACGCAGACGATAATAGCGGGAGTGTCAGTGGTGGATATATTGCAATAACTTATATTAATGCTGGCAGTGGTAATGTAACTGTTCGTGCCAATTCCTTTCAAACACTTAGCAATGTGTATGGAAAAATAACAGATGTAGATGACTCAACCGGTTCCGATATTATCGGCGGCACAGTAACACTGACTACTGCAGGCGGGATAGGAGCAACAGGAGAAAGTGCTTCTATAGAGGTAGATGCAACCACCATTACTGCCACCAATGCCACAGAAGGCGGCATATTTTTAAATGCAGTAGGCACAGGCGGAGTAGGAATTACAGCCCATGCCCAGACAGCAGGTAACATTGAGATTTATGGTACAGAGAATGTAACCTTAACCGATGTGGATACAGACCTTGACACCGATGATGCCGGTGGTACCATTACAGTCCAGATAACCGGCGCAGATATAATTGCCACAGCAGTAGACGGCGGGATAGAGGATGCTACTAATCCCCAAACAGTGGTATCCCTGACAACACTCACCAGCGGTAATATTACCTTAACCCACGTAACAGGCACCAATAGGCTGGCTGGAGCCGGCAATATAAGCATTTCCTCAGCCGGCTCAATACTTACAGGAAACAACGATAATAATGATGATGTTCAGGCAGATGACACCTTAACCATGAGTGCAGCACAGAACATCGGAACTAGCGGCGCAGCAAACTTTGTAGAAGTAGATGCTACGACATTAAACCTTACTTCAAGCAATGGCGGAATGTATATAGAGGATCTAGGAGCAGGCGGAGTTGGAGTAACAGCTAATTCTCAGGGTACTGGCAACATAGTAATGACTTCTACAGAGGTTGTAACGCTGACCGATGTGGATACAAATCAAGGTGCATTAACAGTAACCGTAACTAATGCTGGAGTTGGGGCAAATACACTGATTGCCACTGATGTAGATGCTAATGGAATTGTAACTCTAACTACAGTAACCAATGGAAATATCCTTGCTACAGCAATAGATACAACTGATGATAATATAACCTTAGAAGCAGCCCAGGCGATTTCAGTAGGTGCGATTAGTGCAGATACAGCAACAGCATCATTAACAGCCAGTGGCGGTACGATAACTGATGCTGAAGCTGGCGAAGAGACCAATGCTGATGTTACAGCCGGGACTATTGTTTTAAGCGCGACAGCAGGTATTGGGGCTTCAGGCAATCCATTAGATACAGTAACAACCGGCTCAAGTATAGAGGCAAGCACAACTGCTGCTGCTGCTCACATTGATATAGATAATACAACAACAGCGAATTCGACACTTACTGTTTCAACCATAGGCGCCAATGCCAACATTACCTTTGATCAGGATGGCGGCGGGAATCTTGAAGTTATCTCAGCCACAACAACTAATGGTGATATAGATATCAGTGTGGATAAAGGAGATTTGACAGCAACATTAATAACGGCTTTAGATGATGGGAACATATTATTGGATACAACAACCAGTGGAGATATTAAACTTGGCGCAGTAACAGCAACTGGTGACGAAGTAACCTTAAACTCAGTCGCAGCAATAACAGATAACAATGCAGGATTAATTAACATTACTGCTCAGGTGTTGGATATAGATAGAGCCACAACCATAGGAGCAGCTGAAAATGTAGTTGACATAGATATCGATACATTGGAAATGGCTTTAGTAAGCGGAGCCAGTTACCTCCTGGAAGTTAATACAGTTGATTTAAGTGTAATAGATATACAAGGAGCACTGAGTGTTCAGACAACCGCAGGGAATATCACTGCAACAAGTGTAGATACCACAGATGACGATGTAACCTTAACCAGTGCAGGAGATATTATTGTAGTAGACCTTGATGTAGATGGTGCGACAGTATATCTTGATGCAGACGGCGCAATCACTGCAGCTGGAGATGTAGTTGGTGTTGTTGCAGGCACATTAACCATTACCGACGCAACAAACGTAGGAACCGGAACAGGTGCTGTTGCAGCCCTAAATACTAATATTGACACATTGAATATGAGCAATGTGGATGGGGCAAGCTATATAATTGAAGATGATACGATTACATTAGGTGATGTAAACGTAAATGGTCTTGTAAACGTAATCGCAACATTAGGTGATGTTACAGCCACAAGCGTAATTACCAGTGATGATAATGTAACCCTTCAGAGTGTTGCAGCAGCAATCAGCGTAGGATTAATTAATGCCGGAGCCGGTACAGCAACCCTGACTGCAGCCACAACAATAAACGATGCAGCAGTAGACAGTGAAATAGATATCACCGCAGCAGTAGTAGACCTGAACGCTGCAGACGGCATCGGTGAAACAAATGCCTTGGAATTAGCCGCAACTACGATTGATGCAGACACAACAGGTGTTGCAGGTGGAGAGAGCATAAATCTAAGCAATGTTAATGCAGCAGCAACTACAGTAAACAGCCTTACAACAGTTGGAGTAGTTGATGCAAACATTACCTTTGCTCAGACAGGAGGCGGGTCATTAACGGTAACCACGGCGACGACAGTAGACGGTGATATAACCATAAGCGTAGATGATGGGGATTTGACCGCAACTACAGTTACCGCGGGAGCTGATGGGAATATTATTCTTACTACTACTAATAGTGGCGATGTGTATGTGGATGCTGTAACTGCAGCAGATGACCAGATAACTATAACTTCTGCAGCTCGCATTGAAGAATCTGGGACAGATGGTCCTCCTGAGACTGCAGACATAGTCGCAACGACAATTGATCTTAACGCAGCAACCGGGATTGGTACTCTGGCTCAGCTTGAAATACAGGGTACTGCGTTAACTATGGACAGCGCCAGTGGTGATATAAATATAGACAATTTAACTCCGGGAGGAACTGTTACAATAACAACTATGACAACAGGTCCTGGAAATATTACATATGACCAGACGGGTGACGTTAATTTGAATTTAACTCGTGTTAAAACAGATAACGGAGACGTAACAATCACTAATTCGGGTGGCACAACTGCAGATATTTTAATCGGCAGTGCTGTTGGTGCGCCTGGTGTTGAGGCTGATATAGTTGATGATACAATCTCTATCACATCAAGTGGCGCAATTACGGCTAGTGCCGATGATGCCGATGCTGAAATAGTTGGCGCTACAATTACATTGGATGCCACCGATGGTGGAATCGGGCAGGGTGGTAATAGTTTGGATATCAATGCTACCGTTGCATTAAATGCTACTACAACAACTGATAGCGGAAACATCACAATCGACGATATTACCCTTGACTTGCCTATTGGCGCGATTACTGCAGGCACAGGGACTGTGTCCTTAACCAGTGCAGGTACAATTAATGATGCTACCACAGACACTACGGCTGATATTACTGCTGATACCGTTGATTTGAATGCAGTAACAGGTATCGGAGCAGCAGAAGAGTTAGAACTTGCCAGCGTAGTAACCCTTACCGCAGATACAACTAATGGGAATATTGATATAGATCACGTTGCTGATGTAGGAGTTACTATTACCACTATGACTACAGGAATAGGAAATATTAACTATGATCAGACCGGAACCCAGATACTCGGGGTAACTTTAGCTCAGGTAACAGATGGAGATATCAGCATCTCCAACAATGGTGCCATAAATCTGGTAGATATTAATGGAGATACTACAGACGGCATAGTAACTTTAACAGCGACAGGCAGTGCTTTGACAACGACTGATTCAGCCGATGCTGTGTCAGCCTACACTTTGACTATAGTTACTGCTACAACAGTAGGTGCTGATACTGTGTCTGACAACGCAGTAGATGCCGGTTGGTTTGATATAGATGTAACCGATTTAAATATTACTACAGCGGGTAACACTTATATAGATGAAAATGACGATATTAATCTTTTAGATGTAACCACAACCGGCGAATTTGGAGTAGATGCAGCTGGGGAATTGAAAGTTACGCAGGTTGATTCCACCGGTCAAGCGGTATTTCTTACTACGACTGCGGATATTGTTGATGGTGGTGAGGCCGTTCCGGATGTAACAGCGAGCAGCCTTCGTATGACAGCGGGTACAGGTATATGTGATTCTGGCGATACCTATACAGGGCTTGAGACAGTAATATCAACATTGGCTGCAACAACAGTAACCGGTGACATAAACGTTGCAAATACAGGAGCACTTACGATTGATACGCTTGATGCAGTAATAGGAGTAACGATTACCACTGGCGGCGCTACTCACCATATCGTAGTAACAGCCTCCAGTCCACTAACAGTGAGCAGCGTAGTGTCCAATACCGGTGGTGGCGATATTACATTAGCTGCTGAAGACGCTTTGGTAACTGATGATTTAACAATTAACGCAAATATAACTGCCGCCGGTGGCAGTGGAAGTATTAGTCTTTATGCCGGGCATGATGTGCTTCATAACACCGCAGGCACTATACAGACCGCAAATACCGGAACAATAAATATTTACGCCGGCGTTGATTATAATAGCGGTACTCCTAAGGCAGGTCATGCTACAGGCAGTGTTACACAGGCCGACAATCTTATAATCCAGTCTACAGGAACGGGCGCGATTACTATAAAGGCAACAGAAAATGTAGCGGTATGTGCTGTTGGCACTGGAGGAACAGTAAATATAACAGCAGATGATGATACTTACGGACTTGCTGATGGCGCTGGAGCAATAACTGACGTACTTGGTAACGAAACGGCTAACATAACCTGTACCACTGCAACACTTCGCACTGCAACCGGAATAGGGACTTCTGTTGCTGATATTGATACCAATATAACAGCTCTTGACGCGCTTAATACAACTTCTGGCGATATCTATATAACTCAACTTGCCACAGGTGGAGAGGTAAGTGTTAATCAAGCCACACAGCAGAGCCCTGCGGGTGCCGACAATGACGGCGTTATCAATATTCAGACTGAAAACGGTAGTTTAACCATAGTTGCTGACCAGTACGGAGTTACTGCGGTTGATGCCGGTACAATTACTTTGATTGCCGGTGACAGCCTTGGCTCTTACAATGATGACTTGGAAGTTGATTGTGCAGTTACCTCAAACACAGGCAAAATTACATTAACTTCATCCGGCAATGACGTTACATTCGGCGTTGCTGGCGATGTTACTACGACTTCTGGTGAAATTGAAGTAAATGCCCTTTCTGGTGTAGCTCCTGCTGGTGAGGGTAAAATTACAATGAGCGATGGCACTGTGCTTAATGCAGGTGATGATATTATTGATTTGAATGCCTATGGGGATATTGCGCTGGGCAGTCTTGTAACTACGAATAGTACGGCAGCAGCAGTAGACGTTAACACCTCAGATGGAGCGGTTACGGATGCAAATGGAACCTCAGTAAATATTACTGCTGGCGGAGAAGCGACGATTGCGGCTAAGACAGGTGTAGACGTAGATACAACTGTTGCTACCATAGATGTTGAAAATGAGACTTCAGGAGCAATAAATATAAATGAAACAGACGGTCTTTTAATCAACAGGATTATACAAACCACAGCCGGTTCAATTACAGTTACTACAGCTGGAGCAACGACAGTAGTTGCTGCTTTAGGCGGCGTGACTACAGCAGGTGACGGTGACAGCATTAGCATTACTGTAGCCGGAGACAGCAGCTTAACTGTAAATGACGCAGTCACTGCTGCTAACGGAACAATTGATTTGAAGGCGGATAATGATGTAATTTTCGGCGCTGATGGTGATGTTGATTCTGCTACTGTTGGAGCAGGTGATACGATTACGATTACCGCGGATAACGATAGCGATGCTGACGGAACAGGCGGCGCCTTGACAATGGTGAATGGTACATTGGTTGATGCTGGTAGTGGTACGATTACTGTAAGCGCTGATGAAGATATTACTCTTGGCGGATTGCTTACAACAAATAATACAGGAAGCGCAGTATCAATTACTTCTACGTCCGGCGCAATAATTGATGGCGGCATTACTCATACTGATATTGATGCCAATGAGGATAATGCCGTAGTAACCATTGATGCTGTAACAGGTGTTGGTACTGATGATGCCTTAGATGTCTCAGTATATGAGATTAACATAGATAATAATACTGATTCCGATAAAGACGCAGTTGGCGATATTCGTATTGTGGAAATAGATGGTTCTGGCACAGATGACCTGATTGTGAGCAAAGCGGTTGTATTGAATCCCACAGGTCCTGAAGATGGCGATATCAATATTGCAACAACAACAGGAGAACTTACGATTTCTGGTGTAGTTACAACAGCAATGGACGGAACAATAACGCTATTTGCTGATGGTGCTGCTGAGGGTGATTTAACTGTTAATGCTGCCGTAACTTCAGTAAATGGAAATATTACATTAAAGGCAGATAATGATATAGAATTTAACGCTTCTGGAGACGTTACATCAACTACTGGTAATGTTACTGTAACTGCTGATTTTGATAATCCTGTTGCTGCAGGAAGTGGTCTTTTAACTATGGTTGATGGCACAGTGATTGATGCAGGTTCAGGTACCATTGATTTAACTGCAGATGGAAATATTATGCTTGGTAGGTTGGTAACTACTAATTCGTCAAACACTGCTGTTAGATTGGTTACAAGAGAAGGTGGAATAATTGACAACGGTGATACTGCCGGTGCTGATATTGTAGCTGCAGATGGTCGTCTGGTAATAGAAGCGGTAACCGGTGTTGGTTCTTCTACTGCTGGAGCGGGTGCTGATGCTGATATTGAAACAACGGTTGCATCAATTGATGTGCATAATACAACATCAGGAAATATCCAGATTGATGAAACAGATGCTATCACAGTAATCAAAATTGATAATGATATGCCTAGTGATACCGATGCTACAACAGGAACAATTTCATTGGTAGCAGATGGTGCGATTACGGTTGAAGCAGGAGAAAGCGGTGTAACTGCAATAGATGGTAATGTAACCTTGCAGGCAGATAACGATGCATCAATAATTGTAAATACAGTTGTTGAAACAACTCTTTTAGGTAATATTGTAATCAGTGCAGATGATGATATCACATTTGCTCTCGCTGGTGACGTAACGGCGTCTGGAGCCGGTAATATAACGATTACAGCAGATGATGATGGATCAGCTGGTGATGCTGGGCAGGGCGGGGCGATCACTATGGCGGATAACAACGAGACAATTGCAGGAGTTGCAGATGCAACAATTATCAATGCAGGAACTGGCTTGATTTCTATGAGTGCTGATGAGGATATTACAATTGCCCGCTTGATAACAGCTCATGTAGATGCAAGTCATACAGAAACAGAAGTATTGATAGTGAGTGCGAGCGGTGCTATAGTTGATGCCGGTGATTCAGGTGCCGCAGCTCTTAATCAGCCTGACATAGAAGTAGATCAGGATTATGGGACTGTATCCATAAGTGCTTTAACAGGCATTGGGACAGATGCAGATGCAATTGAGACCGAAGTTAGAGAACTTGCCGCAACAACGACAAGCGGCGATATAAATATAGACAATACTGGAACGCTTGCAATAGTTGATGCGTCTGGATATACACCTACAGGAGTAAACGGTATAACTATTACTGGAGGAAGCTCAAGTGATAGTATAACAGTTACAACCGAAGGTCCTTTAACAATAAGTGCAGTTGTAACAGATACCGGTGGTGGAAATGTCCTTCTTGCTGCTACAGGAACTGCTGCAGCTAATGACATGACTATAGCTGCTGCGATAAGCGCTGCAGGGGCTAATGGAAATGTCACTCTATATGCCGGACATGACATACTCCAGACAACAGGCGATATAACAGCAGCAGGAAGTGGATCAGTAAATGTTTATGCTGGTGTTGATTATAATTCCGGCACACCTCAGGCAGGGCATGCAACAGCCGATATTACCCAATCCGATGGCCGAACAATCAGTTCAACCAGCGGAAACATTACAATGACTGCTACAGAAAATATAGCTTTAAGTATTGTTTCAACTACAGGTGATGTCAGCATTACTGCTGATGATAATACATATTCTCTTGGTGATAGTATTGGTGAAATAACAGATGCTCTTTCTACTGAAGCTGCAAATATTCTTGCAGCAGCAGCAACGCTTAGCGCAGCAACTGGTATAGGTGCAACCGATGATATTGAGACAACAGTTACCTCTCTTACTGCTTCCGTAACATCTACTGGTGTGATCAACATCACGGAAACAGATACGATTACTCTTACTTCAGTTACTACAACAGATGGTCCGATTAATCTAGTCTCAGGTGGCGCTATGACAGTAACAGAGGTTACTGCGGGCGGAGACACGGGAAGTAATGACGATGTGACTTTGACAACAACTTCAGGCGATATAATCATGAGCGGTAATATTACAGCGCTTAACGATGAAGTAACGTTAGTTTCTGCGGCTAATATAACCGATACAACTGATGGAGCAACTGATATCTCAGCTCGTAACTTAACAATAACAGCTAATGCCGGAGCAGTTGGATCAGATGCGTCAAACGGGGAACTGGATACAGATGTTGATACGCTTACATTAGCAGCCCGTGGAAATACTTATGTCCTGGAAGAAAATGATATAACCTTGACGTCTGTTGTTACAACCGGCGGTTTGGTTGACATAGAAACAGTAAGTGGAACTATGACCGTGACTACAGTGACAGCCGGCGGGCATAATCATGGGGTTAGTCTAGTTGCTAATGGTGGAAATATTTATGATACCGGAGGCGCGTTGATAACAGCAAGCGCCCAGTCTTCCTTCAGGACAAGCGGGATAATCGGAACTACTGATAATCCGGTGAATGTAGATATAGACGGCGACTTGTGGGTCTGGGCAGGCGCTGAGAAGAACGGGGTATCAGTAATGTTAGAAGGTAATGTCAATTCCTCTGCTGAA
Organism: uncultured bacterium; assembly: GCA_964437505.1. Lineage (GTDB taxonomy): Bacteria > JAHJDO01 > JAHJDO01 > JAHJDO01 > JAHJDO01 > JAHJDO01. The sequence continues at coordinate 72,080 of CAYTGU010000002.1, read as the reverse complement.
ACTGAAAGAGTAAGAATATATAAGCCGTCTCCTCCGGGATTGGTTATGTTGAATAATCGCCTGATGGGTGGAGGTAATTATGGAAGCGGCAGCATTCGTGGAAGTATCTTAAGCCGTGGTTATGGATATATTGTGATGGTAAAAGGTGACAGTTTGGATATGTTCTATAATCAGGCTATGCAACCATGGGCTCATAAAGTGCTTCTTCCCGAGACATCTCTTATCTCCGGGAATTTCTTAGACGGTCCTTCTGTTACTATTGATGGTTCAAGTGTTGGTGTGGACGTAATGCCAAGAGACTTGATAATTAGTCCTGACAAATTTCAGCAGCCGGTGAATTATTATATTATTCGCAAGGAAAAGGAAGAAGACAAATAAATAAAGGAGGTTGTATGAAAAAGCTAGTGGTTATGTGTATGTGCGTATCAGTAATAAGTTTTGCTAGTATTACATCAGCAGCAGAGGCAAAAACGCCAGAGGTACGTAAATTTAAGCCTAAAGAAATAAAGATGGATAGAAACTATGATGGGCTTGTTGACAGAGTAGAGGCTTATGACGAAAAAGGCATAATAATCAGATCTGAAACAGATACAAATAATAACGGCAAAATGGATGAATGGGTCTTTTATGAAAAGGGCATTCCGGTTAAGGCAGAGAAAGATACCAATGGCGACGGGAAGGCAAATACTTTTTTAACCTACGATAGAAAAGGTGTAATGATCAAATCTGAAACAGATACTGACAACGATGGCAAAATAAATGAATGGGTTCATTATAAAAAAGGCGTTCCTGTTAAGGCAGAAAAGGATACTAATAAAGACGGCAAGCCTGACAATTGGATAGTTTATTAAATAGGGTTTTTGCCATCAATACCACCAACCAACTCATTATTATGAATCTTCAATTTAAAATTAAAAATTTAAAATTAAAAATTGCTGCCAGAGGCAGCTTGGTTTGTTGCGTTTTATTACTTTTTTGCTTGTCAGTCTCTGCCCTTGCAGGGGGATTACCTGCAACACAACCTGTTGCAAAACCTGCCATTGACATAAATGCAGATCAACTGGAATATTCAGAACAAGGTAGTGTAATTATTGGCAAAGGCAATGTTGAGGTTAAATATAAGCCCATACGTATGACAGGAGACTGGTGTAAGGTAGATCTAACAGAAAAGAAGATTTTTGCTAAAGGGGATGTAACCTTCTTTGAAAATAAAAATAAGATACATGCAGAAATTATAACCTATGATATTCTGAGTGGACAAGCAACAGTAGAAAGCATAAAAGGACGCACTCCGCCATGGTTTTGGGATGCGGAGAATATGGAGAGGCTTTCATCGGAAGAATATGATGTTCATAATGCAATTCTTACAACATGCCCTAAAACTCCGCCGCATTATGTGATAAAAGCAAGCCGCATGAAGATTATTCTTGATGATAGAATCTGGGTATACAACGCTGTTATGTCCTTTAGAGGGATTCCTGTTTTTTATACACCTGTATACGCTTTTCCTCTGAAACATATTCCTTATGGATGGGTTATCTGGCTTGGACATAATAACAACGATGGATGGATGACTCTTGCTTACTATAACTGGTATGTTAGCAAGAACTTACGCGGTCGAGTGTATGGAGATTATATTGAGCAAAGGGGATGGGGCAGACAACATGAATACCCGAAAGAAGGAATAGATGAAGCGCGATTTCCTATGGGAAAGGGGCTTGATATTGACTACAGGACTGATGGAGGCAAGGGGTATTTCTATGGATATCAGATATATGAAAGCAAGGATTACTACAAAGAAATCGGAGATGACCACAAGGATGAATATGGAGTAAGCGTTTCTGATGAGAAAGATGATAAATGGAATAGATGGAAGCTGTACTATAGACACAAACAAGATTTTGGAGAAGGGCTCTACGGTACTACCAAGATAGAAAAGCTCAGCGATCCTGATTATAATGAGGATTTCTTTGACGAGGAATACTTGAAAGGGTGGACAGAAGAATCGCTTACAAGAAACCCAAAGACCTACTTATCCCTTTCTCAAACATGGGATGATTATTATGTTAGCCTGCTTGTAGGAAAGCGCATGCATGATTTTTATGATGATGTAATAGACCGTCTGCCGGAGATAGATTTTGGAACGAGAAAACAGCGAATAGGTGATTCATCATTTTTCTATAAGCTGGAGGGCAGCGCTGTAAATCTTGAAAAAGAATCTGATAATTTTCAAAGACAGCGCGTAGATGCGAGTAATACGCTCTCTATGCCGCGTAAGTATTTTGGATGGTTAAGAATAGACCCGTCCGTAGGATATGAAGAAACATGGTTCAGTGAGGATAAATACGGCAAAGACAACGTGCTTAGAGGAGTTTATAGGGGCGATATTGAGGCAAGAACAACGTTATACAAGACAATGGAGGTAAACGAACTCGGAGAAATAAACAGGATAAGACACGTAGTTGAGCCGATTGTAGGTTATCATTATAGACCTTCGCCTCAAATGGATCAGAACAATCTCTACTATTTTGACGAACTTGACAAACTGGCAGATCTGGACTATTTTGACTTTTCATTGATAAACAGGATACAGATTAAGAAAAAACATGAAGACATAACAAGGGACAAAGATAATAAACTAATTAAAACAACAGGTTATAGTAAAAGAGAGATATTCTACTGGAACGTTGGAACAAAGTATGATCAAAACATACACACTACACATCGTTTTACAGACATTTCAAGTGACCTGCAAATAAATGCCACAGATAAATGGGGCGTGCGTACTGAGAGCAATTATGACATGTATAAAGATGAATTGAGCTCAATAAGCGGAGACATTGTTTTTTGCCCTGTAGATAAATTTGAGACATCCTTTGGATTACGATATAACAATGACACAGATAGACACTTATGGGAAAATTCTACCAGATGGGAAATTAACAAAAAATGGGCTGTCAAAGCGTATAATATGTATGACGCAGAGAGATCTGCGTGGGAAAAACAGGAGTTTTCCATCTGGCATAATATGTGTTGCTGGGATGTAGAATTTATTGTGCGTACAAGAAACAGATCTGATAATCCGGATGAAACCAGTTTCTTTATATCATTTAACTTATCTGCATACAAAAGTGGCAAGGTCAGATTCAGAAGCCTGTACACAGAGAAGAGAAGAGAGAGTGCTGAAGAGCAGAGTTCAGCGGTTAGATTTTAGGGGAATAAACAATGGAAAAACGATCAGGCTGGGATAATTGTTTTATGAAGACGGCGAAGATTTTAATTGTTTTTTTAATTCCTATTGTTCTGGCAGGATGTGGATATACTACCAGCACAATAAAAGGAGCAGGAATAAGCTCTATATATGTGCCAATGTTCAAGAATCAGACCTATGAGCATAATGTTCATGTAACGGTAACAGATGCAGTTATAAACGAACTTATTCTTGATGGGAATCTGAGACTACTAAAGCACGAAGAAGCGGATACTATACTTGAAGGGCAGGTAACAAGATACAAGACCGAGCCGCTTGGATATGACGGAAATAATGATGTAGAACAATATCGAATGGTGGTAACTGTACAGGTTGTATTTAGAAATCTTAAGAAAGATAAAATTATCTGGACTCAGAGTATTGAGGGCAGTACTGCTTATTATACTTCCGGGAGATTGGCAATGTCAGAGAAAGCAGCTGCAGATAAGGCTATTGAAAATCTGGCAAGAAATATTGTAAGCGAAGTTGTTAATTTTTGGTAGAGGGTGATGAATGTTTAAAAAACTTTATACGAGTATTTTTCTCTTTCTCTTTGTTTCCCTTCTCGCATTCTGCGTTTCTGAGGTAGGTGCTGAGCAGGCTTCTAACGTGGTTAAAAAAGTGACCAAAGTAAGTGTGAAAGGGAATAGCAGAATAAGCACTTCCACTATTCTTAGTAAAATAGAAATCAAGGAAGGAATGCCGTTTTTACAGGAAGTAGCGAGTGCGGATATTGAAAGGCTGTATAAGCTTGGACATTTTCAGGATATAACTGTAGACGCTTCTGAATTTCTCGGAGGGCTGAACATTACTTTTATTGTTCGGGAGAGACCCGCTATTGAGAAAATTGTGATATCAGGCAACAAGAAATTAAAATTAAGAAAGATAAAGAGGCATATGTCTATTGTCGTAGGAGATACATACAATAAGAAACGTTTAAAAGGAAATGAAAAATCTATATATGAACTGTACAAGAAACACGGGTATTATGCGGCTGTTGTTAGTCATACAGTTGAGGAAAAGAAACCCGACAAAGTTGTTGTCAATATCAGGATAAAAGAGGGGAATAAAGTAAAGATAAAAAAGATTGTCTTTGAGGGAAACAGCCATTTCAGCAGCTGGAAGCTAAAGAGGCAAATGGAAACAAAAAAGTCCAGATTAAAATGGTTTCCAAAGGGATATTATGATCCTGATAAATTAAAAGAAGACATAAAGCGGCTCAAACTTTATTACGACAGAGCCGGGTATATAAAAGCTGAGATAGAAGAAGCCGGCATAACTTTTAATGAGGCAAAAACCGTGATGCATATAAGAATTTCTATTAATGAAAATGACAGGTATTTCACAAACAAAATCGTTATAGCGGGCAACAAGAGTTTCCCTCCTCAGGAGATTATCAACATATTGGATATGAAAAAAGGCGATGTGTTTAGTGAGTATGGTGTTTCTAAGGATGTTTATAACATGCGGATGTTTTACGGAGAGAGAGGATATATAGAGGCTTATGTGAAGCCGGAAACACAGATTAATGATAGAGATAAAACAGTTGATGCCGTGTATAACATACATGAAGGGAGTCTTAACTATGTTCGCCGTATTATTATCAAAGGAAATCTGGAAACAAAGGACAAGGTTATTCGCAGAGAAGTAAGAATGAAGCCGGGAGAAAAGTTTGATACAAAAAAGGTTAAGCGAAGCAGGGAAAGATTAATGAATCTAGGTTATTTCTCTAAGGTGAATTTTTCTGATGAGAAAACGGAAGAAATAAATGTCAGAAATTTAATTTGTGATGTGGAAGAAAAAAAGACAGGCAGTTTCTCTTTTGGCGGTGGATACAGCACAGTAGAGAATGCCATAGGATTTATAGAGCTTAAGCAGAGTAATTTCGATATCAAGAACTTTCCGAGTTTTTCAGGCGGAGGTCAGTATGTCAGTATGCGGGCAGATATAAGCGCAAGACGGAAGAATTTTGTCCTGAGCTTCACAGAGCCGTGGTTTATGGATAAGCCTCTTTCCGCAGGGTTTGATCTATATAATAAAACCTATTATCAGGAAGAATGGGCAGAAACCAAAACAGGCGGAGATATAAGAGTTGGACGTTCCATTACAGAATATACACGAGGCTCGCTTACATATAAATGCGAAAATGTAGACGTGGGTGACTTAACGGATGATGCTCCTGATGTAGTACAGGACGATGAAGGCTCAGCAACTATCAGCAGTGTAACAGCCAAGATAAAAAATGATCATAGAGATAATATCTTTGATCCGAGGGAAGGTTATCTGAATGTGGTATCTGTAGAGTGTGCTGGTGGCCCCTTTCTTGGAGATAAGGATTTTTATAAAGTAACAGGCAGCACAAGCAAGTATTTTCCTCTAACTAAAAAATCCGTGTTCAATGTCCGTTTTAGAGCGGGAGTAGTTGATAATTATGGAGGCACGAAGCGAGTGCCGGTTTATGAGCGATTCTATATAGGAGGACCAAGCACGGTTAGAGGATATGATTACAGCAGTATAGGTCCTAAAGACGACGATGTAAATGTTGGCGGAAGTTCGATGTTAGTTGGTAATTTGGAGTACTCATATCTTTTGGTAGATACAACGGATACTCCAACCAAAAGTCCTATGAAGATTAGAGGTTTGGTGTTCTATGATGCTGGAAATGCATGGAGAAGCACAGGCGGTTTCTCGGGTTCACTTAAAACAAGCATAGGAACCGGGATAAGAATACTTATGCCTATACCTGTTACATTGTTTTATGGATACGGGATAGATAGACATAAGGGCAGATTTGACATTTCCATATCTTATAGTTTCTAGACACGAAACAATATCTCATCTTTTCCTCATTTTTGTGCACATCGTGGGCTGAGTTCAGTTTGTCCTAAGAATACCTTACTATGAATTATATTTTATTATCAGGGATTTTATCAATAAACATTTGCTGCCAGAGTTCCAGATTAAGGAGAGCCCATAGCCTGTATCCGTGGTCATAGCGCCCGCTTGTGTGTTCATCAATAATTAATTTCAGGTATTTTGTCTGAAAATATCCTCTCTCCAGACAGCGTCTTGAAAGAAGATCGTCATGGAGATACTCTTTAAGCTCATTTCTAAACCAATGACTGATAGGCACTCCAAACCCCATTTTTTTGCGCTTGAGTATTGGCGCGGGAACAAGTTCTGAAAACGCTTTCTTTAAAATATACTTACTGCTAAGCCCCTTCAACTTAAGATTAGCCGGAATAGAAGCAGCAAATTCCATGAATTTGTGGTCAAGAAAAGGAGAACGTGCTTCCAAAGAGTTTGCCATTGAAGCTATATCCATTTTTACAAGCAGGTCCCCAGGAAGATACGTCATAATATCAACAAAAAGTGTGCTGTCCAGAAAATCGCTGTATTTACTATTGTTATAATAATTTTCCGCATAACTAAATGCGTCAATCCCTTGAACCGCTTCTTTAAAGAATGGAGTGTAAAGATCCTTTTTTCTTTCATTATCAAAGATGGATATCCAGCGAATATATCGCCTTTCAGGAGAATAATTCATGGATTCGGCAAATCTTCTGAAACGGCGGAGCATTGTTTTTTGTTCTGGAGAATATGGAATCTTCCTTACAATACCATTAATCATATCACGTATACATTGCGGGAATTTCTCATAATACTTAGCTAATTTTACGGCTTTATAACGCGGATATCCCGCAAAGCTCTCATCCCCTCCGTCTCCATTCAATGCAACTGTTACATCCTGGCTTGTCATCTTTGCAACATAGTAAGTGGGAAGCGCAGACGAATCCGCAAAAGGCTCATTATAATGCCATATGAGCTTAGGTAGAACATCAAGAGCATCCGGCTTTACAATATATTCATGATGATCGGTCTTAAAATGATTCGCAACGATTCGCGCATAATTAAGTTCATTATATTTCTCTTCCCGAAATCCTATTGAAAAAGTTTTGACCGGTTCCTTCATCAGCTTGCTCATAACACCAACTACAATACTTGAGTCAAGACCGCCACTCAAGAAAGCGCCCAAAGGAACATCACTGACAAGTCTAAGCTTTACAGACTCTTCAAACAAGTCTCTAAGACGTGAGCAATATTCATCCTCTGACATTTTAATCTTATTTACTGCATTTAAACTCCAGTATTGTTCAATTGAAATTTTCCCATTTTCCCACAATAGATAATGAGCGGGCGGCAATTTGAAGATGCCTTTAAAAGCGGTTAGAGGACTTGGAACGTATTGATAAGTAAGATAATTATGAATGGCTTCTATATTTACCTCTCTGGGAATTTGTTTTACCTGTAAGATAGATTTTATCTCAGAAGCGAAAACCAGTTTATTGTCAACCTCTGTATAGCACAAAGGCTTCTGTCCTATTCTGTCCCTTGCCAAAAGAAGACTCTTCTTTGTATCATCCCATACGGCAAGAGCAAACATACCGCGTAAGAACTGTAAACACTTGGGACCATATTCCTCATATAAATGAACAATAACTTCAACATCACTATTTGTATAAAAGCAATGTCCTTTAATCTCTAAATCTTTTCTTAATTCGCGGAAATTATAGATCTCTCCGTTACACACAATCCATATTGTTCTATCTTCATTATGGATCGGCTGATGACCTGTATCCAGATCAATAATAGCAAGCCGCCTTATACCAAGCCCTATATTCTTTCTGCCATCTTTTCCCCAGCCAAGATATATTCCTTCATCATCAGGTCCTCTATGTTTTAGCACAGAGCACATGTTCCGTATTATTTCTTCTTTAATATTGCCTTCAGACCTTGTATTTAAAATTCCGCAAATTCCGCACATAAATTTCTTCCACTTTTTTAACCTTCAAATTAATATCATAATATTGCTCTACCCGCTTTCTGCCAGCAAGCCCCATTCTTCTTACTTCTTCCTTGTTTTTCAATAGTCTAATAATGCCCTCTGCTAATGCCTCCGGATTCCTTGGAGACACAAGTATGCCAGTTTCTTCGTGCTTTACCACCTCTGGTATTCCTCCAACATTAGTTGCCACCACCGGCTTGGTCATTGCCATAGCCTCAATCAGGAAATTGCCAAAACCTTCATAGATTGATGACAATACAGCCACATCGAATAACTGGATCAACTGAGAAACGTCCTGCCTACTACCAGTAAAAACAATGTTTTTCTCTATTCCTAATTTCATGGCTAAATTCTCCAGTTCTCCTCTCAATTCTCCATCTCCAACCAAAACAAATTTCACCTCAGGGAGAACTTTAATTACTTCAACAGCCGCTTTCAGAAGATATTGATGCCCCTTGCAAATATGAAGCCTGGCTACCATCCCGACAACAGAAACATCCGGATATATACTGAACTCCTTTCTTGCAATATCGCTGTTTATTTCCGGAGAAAACTGCTTAGTGTCAACAGCATTATGCACAATAGTAAACTTGTTCCCGTTTATTGATTCCCTTTTAGTATTTAACTCTTTAATAAAGTTTGAATTACAAACAATTACATCTGTGTATCTGCTAAGAAATCTGTCAATAAGTATATGAACTGATTTTTTTCTCTCCGGGATTGCGTTTCTTTCAGAAGCAATAACAACAGGAACATTGGCTAATATAGCTGCCACTCTCCCCCACGCGTTGGCAGTAAAAAGATAAGTATGAACTAAATCAATCTTCTCCCTTTTCATTAATCTGATTAGTTGAAATATTATTGACAGGTCAAACTTAAATCTTCTTTTTAAAATTACCAGCTTAACTCCTGAGCCCCTTATGCTTTCCTCCAGAGGACCGCCTCTTGTTATACAGCAGACAGTTATATTATATTTCTCTCTATTTAATCGTTTTACAAGCTCTGCCAATTGCATCTCTACTCCCCCAATATCAAGAGTAGGAATGATGTGGAGGATATTAAGCATTTTTTTTCCGTTTAAAAATCAGAATGGTTGGATAAGTATACATCCAGTCCTGTGGTGGATAGCCTTTCTTTAACTTCACACCAAAGATTGTAGGCAGATTTTCGAATGTTTTTACCAAAATAAAATCGTTACCGTCAAATAATGCCTTAAAAAATTTCTGACTATAGGGATATGAACCCTTGAGACGAAAATAGTTTCTATATTCATAATCGCTTACTATGACGTAGCGACTTTCTGAAGTCATTAGTTTCGACCAGTCAAGACCGACAGTCAATGTTTTATAACCATCCTTAGCTATAGGTGGAGTATAAAAATAGGGATCAATTAGAGCTATTTCAGTTTCTTTTGTAATGTTTTCTATAATCCAATCTCGAGCTTTCTCCTGAACAGGTTTTTCTTTCATAAGTTTTAGGAAAGCATGGTTATAAATTAAAGTGCAAGACACAATTAACAAAATACTAGAGAGAAATAACACTTTGGCAGTACGCCCCTTTGATCTAAGTGATATTCTATTGAATATATCTATTAGAACACACGAAGTGACAATAGCTAATGCAGGAACAAGAGGCAAAATGTACCTCAAAAAATACCAGTTAATATTCAACATAATTGTCAGGTAGAATAGTATAAATATTAGAAGAATTGATTTATTACGAGAACTCTTTACTAAATAATATGCCATCCCAACTATATAGAGTAGAAATAATGGTAATCCAAATCCGTAAGGGAAAATAACCTTAATAAAATATCCTAAAGCAGAGTACGGTTCAGAATCAGGGAAGGAGCTGGATTGTAACCGCAATAAATGATTAACTCCTCCCTCTACAAATTCATGCCAGGCGAGTATAATATATGGATTCACAATCAAAAAAGCAAAAATAGCAACACCAACTATAATCCAGAAAGCCTTCCTTAACTCGTTTCTTGATATAAAACACACCCAACAGATCAATGGGATTAGCGATACTGCAGAATACTTTGTTCCAATTGCGAAACCAGTAAACACACCAGTTAGAATAATATTTTTTAATGACCATCCGCTTTGCTGAAGCTTACAAAGAGTTAGTACTGATAGAAATATCCAAAATGTCACAGGAACATCCGGTTTCATGTAATGACTATTAATGACAAAAGCAGGTGTAATGGCGCAAAGAAAAGCAGATATGATACCTGCTCTAGGCCCATAAAACTTTCTGGCAAGGACATATACTATCCACAAGGTTCCCAGTCCGAAGATTACTGTCAAAAAGCGACCGGCTAAATAAATTTTTGCCAATTCAGCAGGGTGTTTCTGATAAAAGCTCTTATCTGGGGTCAAAATGATTAACTTTAACAGGGAAACAATTTTAAGATAGGCCCCAACCAGATAAAAATGCATAGTTCCTTTATTAAACCAATGCGGATTAAAGTCCAGATGACTCATATCCATATTGCTCCAGAGAGTCAGGTATATGGACTCATCAGGGTGGTAAGAGGCATTATATCTACCGAAAGATAGACCCCAAGTAATACCACTTATGGCTAAGTACAGATAAAGACAAAATATTAATACTAAAAGCAAACCCTCCCAGTATTTTCGCATAAAAGAGAGTATTAGTGGAAGAAACTGATTTTTCATTCTAAAACACCTTCTTTTCTGTTATAAACTTTATTTATTATAAAAGCGATCTTAATAATATCCATTCTCTTATTTATCTAATTGATCTGGAATAAAATATTTGGAAGAAGCAACATAATTAAGGTTAATTTTGGACATCTATCCTCCCAATTTGTCGCAGTAATTTCTCTGCTGCCACTATAACTTCTTCAACCGATATAGACTCAAGACAAATACGCTTTTTGCAACTTATATCCTTAAATCGATAGCAAGGAGAGCATATCAGGTCTTTCTTTATTATAATATTCTTATTCCCACGCGGTGCATTCTTCTGAGAGATTGTTGGCCCAAAGATGGCAACAACAGAAATGCCTACTGCAGAGGCTATATGCATGGGACCACTATCATTAGTGATGAATAAATCGCATTTTTCTATTAATGCAGCTGTTTGTTTAATAGAAGTCTTTCCAACAGCTATAATCGGTTCTTCGGTCATTAACTTTCCAATTTGATCAGCCAATTTAGTTTCTTCATGACCTCCTACAAGTAATATCTTTGCATTATATCCTTTACCAAATTTATCTGCTACCATGGCAAACCTTTCCTTAGGCCAGCACTTAAAGCCCATTGTTCCACCTGCCCCAGGATGCATTCCGATAAGAAGATTATTTGATATATCATACTTCTTAAGAAATTCTTCTGCGAATTCTCTATCTTCTTTATCAAGCCAGATTTCTATTTTCTTATCCTTTATGGGTAAACCTAAAACTCGTATGAGATCCAGATGCCTCTCTACTTCGTGTCTGTCCTCTGTAATATCAAGCAATTTGATTTTAATATTATATAGCTTCCCACACCCCTTGCCACAGGAATATCTTTGAGAATGATAACCGACCCTCCATGTAGCAGCGCTGAGATAGGAGACCAGAGCCATCTCATAATTGCTGTCTAAAAATGAAACAAGGGATAGATCAAATCTTTCCTTTCGCAGTCTCTTAATGAATCTGCTCTTTTCTATTATTCCATTAAATTTGTATCTGATTACCTTATTCACTAAGCCGCTTCCTCTGATTACCTCATCAGCACTATTAGTCCCAATCATTAGCGTAATATACGCATGAGGAAAACCTTTTCGCAACGCCTTCAATGCAGGAGTAAACAGTACCATATTTCCAATCCCTGATGGTTGAATCACAAGAATTTTTTTAATTATGGATAAATTTAATGGTAGGAATTGATGGACTATTAATTCTTTAATCCAAATCAACGTATAAAAAATGCGTAGAATAAATATTTTAATTAATAGCATTGTACCTGTCTTTTTTGATATTTTCCAAAATTTTCTGGTAAATACCCAATGTTTTTCTAGCATTCTCCCCCCATGAGAATTGTGCAGCCTGTTTTAGTCCTCTGACTTTCATTTTTAATCTCATTGTATCTGAAGAAAGCACTTTTATTATTGATTGGGATAGATCATCAACATTGCGTGAATCAACCAATATTCCTGCACCTCCAACCACTTCTGGTAAAGAGACAGCTTTTGAAGCAATCACTGGGGCTCCACAGGCCATAGCTTCCAGTGGTGGTAGCCCAAATCCCTCTAAAAGACTAGGAAAAACAAAAAGATGAGCAGCGCTATAGAGGCTCACTAAATCTTTATGTTCCAGAGAATCAATCCATGTTAGCTTACCCTCTATCCCCAGATTCTGAGATAGTATTATCAACTGGTTATAATTGGGATGCTTTTGAGAGCCAATCAACACTAGTCTGTAATTCGGAAATCTATCTACAACATGACGAAACGATCTCAAAAGCACGGAGATGTTTTTTGTTGGTCCAAAAGCTCCAACGTAAAGTATATATGGATATTCTATCTTGAATTTGTCTTTTATCACTCTTCTGGATTCTCTGATATCAATCGGATGAAAAATATCGGCTATTCCGTATGGAATAACTGTTATTCGTCTAGCTGATAATCCAAGTTTTACAACTAGATCATTCTTTGTGTACTCACTAATAGCTATAATGTGATCCGCTCGCTTCAATGACCAGAGCTTCAACCTGTACTTAAAAAGCTGCTGCGGACTGATCTGACAAGTTTGAGGATAAAGATAAGGCAAAATATCATGCACAGTAGCTAGATAAACTCCTCTCCCATAGCGTGGAATTCCCAGATCCATGCTATGATATAAATCAAGTTTAAAATATTTGAACTCGCGTGGTAAGGAAATATATTCCCAAAGCCAGCGTAATCCGCGTGGATAATTTCGCGCACTGATATGATATGACTGAGGCAGAAAATTACCTTGAAAAATATTCCCTTCAAGCTCTGTATCCTCTTGAAGAAGTACATATTCATTTATACTATCGATTTTAGCCAGAGCCTTCAAAAAATATTGAATATACTTTTCTATCCCACGACCATGGTGATTGATTAGGGCTTGGACACCAATTCCTATTCTCATTCTCTTCTTTAATCTCCAAATTATTTAGATTTTTTCACCGATTTATACTATACGTTTTTCCTTTCTATATCTTTTTCATTACCATCATAATGTAAGTTGTAAAAAAATCTCTTATTAATGGTATCTTCTTTAGTAGATTTGTCAAAAAAGAAATAATGTTTGGAAAACGACCCAAACGTCTTGAAATAAAGGGGATATTATCAATAAAATACTTTGTTTTGACCGTGTATCTATTTCTAGCTAATTTTTTAAGCTCAAAAATATCAGTAAGGCCGATGTGACTTGCTGTAGTTATATCTGGCCTGGGAAAATCGCCTCCTAAGATTTTTGCTTTAACTGTTTTTAACTTCATAAGAAAATAGCTAAACTTTACAAGCAAGCCGTTTGGCGTACCGATAACAAGAACTCCCTCTTTTTTCATAACGCGGTATACTTCTTTAAAAACGAATAGTTTTTGACGCTTACTTAGATGTTCTATAATGTCAGCAGCAACAATCTTGTCAAATATTGATTCTTTCAATGGAATGGCCTTTAAATCAGCACAAACAAAATATCGCTTACCATTTGTAATAAACTTTTTATTTATTTCTGAAGCCCTCTTAACTGAACCAATGGAATAATCTATGCCGATGGCCATTGAACACAGTTTTGAGGTATGATATACAAATGTGCCTGTCCCACAACCGATATCGAGAACCTTGTCATTTTTATTTAGACATAAGTTAGACATGATACGATCTATCCTTCTTATGTCCTCTTCACTTTTGGGTTTATAATAATGTTCTATATGCATCTGCATACTCTGTAATGGTATGATTTCATTATGAAATATTTTGTTAAAAATATCCTCTGGAATCTTGTTCCGTTGCATTAGTAATTCAAGATTTTTTCTCATCCAAAGGGGTTCTTCTCTTCGCTCGTTTTTCTCTTTACTATCTTTTTTATACATACTTTACTTTTGTAAGAGATAAATCTACTTCAAAGCAGGGTATACATCAGCCTTTTTATCCTATGAATAGTAGTATTCTCTTTATGGACCTTCTCCTGCCCTGCTTCAGCTATTCTCTCTCGTTCCTCTTCATTATTAAGATAATATCTAATTAGTCTTTTAAGTTCTTCAATATTACGATAACAAACGAGTTCTTTATCCAGTTGAAATAAATTTTCCAATTCTTTGTTATAATCAGAAAGAAGAAAAGTTCTGCACGCCAATGCCTCAAATGTTCTGAAGTTTGTGCTGAGAATAGATTGTTTGTTATGGATATTTAATGTTATTCGGCTCTGGTTTAAAATTTTTGGCATCTCAACTCCATACGAGGCTTCTTTATGAATATGCGGATATAACGGAGAAGTTCTCTTTACTCCCCTTAGCCATCCCCTTCCCCAGATATGCAGGTCAAAATTCAACAACTGACTCAATATTTTCTCTCTGTCTTTGTCGTGACCTCCAAGAAATGTTACGTCATATTTGGGTTTTATCTCAGGCATCTCTTTGTAAACATCAGGGTCAGCAGCACAGGGCAGATAATGAGCATTCAGCCCTCGCATCTTCAACTCTTCAACGCAATATCTGTCGTAGCTGAAGGCATAATCATATTCTGCTATATTTACTATCCTGTTGAATGGATTATGCACTCCAAATACATCGTCTACTGTCCAGTTAGCTGTACGAATACCTAATTTCTTAATCCTCGCGATAGAACCGGGAAGAAACGTTTCTCCTTTAAGAACCAGAACCAAATCTGGCCTCTTTTTCTTTGCTGCGAGAAAGAGTTTTTCTCCGTTAAGTAAGGCTATGGGATATAGCTTTGAAATATTCACCCCTTTAGGCAATCTCTTATGCCAATACCTGAGATAGACTGGATTAAACCCCAGCTTTCTAAATGCCTTGACTACTGCTTGAATTTGAATGCTTTCTGCTAATGACGCACCGGCTGAAATTAATACCTTCTTCATAATAATCCTTTATTTCTTATTATGTATAAGCTTTCTAAAAAATTCTCTATTCTCTTGAGAGACCGTAAGATATAACATTCCCACGTACACTACAATCCCAAGAGCTGTCAATATAAATAGATTTAGATTCTTTAAGCAAAATATTACACATCCCATTACCAAACTAGCTATCAATGGTCTTAGCAAAAGTTTATGAAAGGAGAGTAAATGTAGGTATTTTGATATAAAACAAAACGAGATAATGAAAAGACTTGCCTCTGTAATTATAGTGGCAATACTGGCTCCCACATAACTCAGACTGGGGATCAAAAAAAGATTTAGACTAATATTCAACAAAACGCAAAAACCACTATTAACAAGATTTAACCTCTCCCTATTGATTGATACTAATACTGTTCCCATTATATAGTTTAAAAAAATAAAGAAGACTGCCCAGATGAGTACTTTGAGAGCAATTATTGAGTTGGCATACTCTATCCCATAGAGAAAAACAATGATCTTATCTGCCAAGATAGTTGTTCCAATCACAAGGGGGATTGCTATGAACAATAAATATTCCACTGATTTACTATAGTATAGTTTTAAAGAACTTCGTGAAGAGACAAAAAATTTAGACATCACAGGAAAAAGCGATGCGGCAAAAAAGGCGGGAATAAATACTACCCCTTCCAACAACCTATAGGCGGCACTATACCAGCCAACGGCAGCATCTCCTTTCATCGCAGAAAGCATTACCATATCAATCCGAAAATATATTACACCAAATATCCCTGCTAATCCAAATGGGAGGGCTTTCTTCATAAGGTGTTTCAAAAACTTTATGTCCCACTGCAGTCTAAATTTCACAAAACGCCTGGTGAGGAGAGACAATGTGAAGACAGCCTCAAAGATAGCGCCTATAAGAAACACAAAGATGATAGCGATTAATCCACCACCTGAAAATAGAACAATCAGGCCCAAACTTAAAAGTACAACTCTACCCAGAACAGTTGTAAGCGCTTCATATTCCATCTGTTCAAAAGCGCGAAATACCGAAATATGAAACTGGGTAAATGAGGTCATGATTATATACAGACCCATTATGTAAACCGCTAACTTAGTATCTGAGGGGTAGTTTAGAAGATTGATAGTGACGACAATCAACCCAAAGACAACGATAGATAGAATAATCTTAATAGGAAAAATGTTGCCTAAGTACTTAGGAGCTAATTTTTTATCTCTGGCGATTTCTCTTAGGGCTAATGTATGCAAACCAAAGTTTGATAGTATTACAAATAGCGAAGTGAAGGCAAAGGCAAAAGAATACTTACCAAAGTTTATATCGCCTAAATGACGTGCTATAAGTGCGGTTAATACCAAGGATAGAATCATGCTGATAATGCGGGCAGTTGTCAAAACAGCTGTGTTCTTGGCAATTCTTTTGGCTGTATTCACGGAACAAGCCTCAACAACTCTTCCACCTTCACAGACAATTTCCTGATATCTGAAATCTTTTGTTTATATACATATGTGATTTTCTTATCCTCTTTATTAAGCTGCTTTCCTGCGATTTGAATCATTTGCTCTGCTCGGAATAATTCACTATCTATCTCTTTTGTTCTCTTTGTCAATCCTTCTTTAAGGCGGTTTTTAACTATTTCCAAAATATCTTCATTCGCTTTATAGAAATTACGCCTGCTTCCTTTTACCCATACCTTTTTTACCGCGCCCCACCTTTCAAGCACACGGATATTCACGCTTGCATTTCCCTTGCTTACTTTCAGGATGTGTGTGATTTCATCAAGTGAGACTGGTTCACTAGAGATATATAGAAGCGCATACATCTGACCGGCAATTGAATTTAATCCGAGATTTCCTGCCATGCTTCCGGCAATTTCAATAAAATAGTCGCGTATCTCTTCTATTTCTGAATTCATAATAAAATACTCTTATGTTTCTTTGCGTTTAGAATGTTCTAAACATAGAATAAGATAGAAATTGATAAATGTCAAGAATTAATGCAGGGTTTTACTAGGATTTGTTGCTCAAATTCTTTACAATAATGTATGAAGATAGTTTGTCTTTTGCGCTTTCTAATAGATCGGAGAATAAGATAGCTATATTATATTTGCCTTTATCTTTGGATAGTTCCGTACGAACAACAACGCCGCTGCAATGGACACGGAAGAACTCACCCATTGATGGGAAAGTTGTCGGAATTAACATATTTAAATCAAGCTTTGTCATTAGTGGAATTTCTTTGTTTACTTCACAATAGATGCCGGAACAGCTGATATTATCGACCTTTGTCTTTATTGCCTCAAAACCATTATCTATCACTGCATGAAAATCGGCTTCAGCTCTCGGATATTTTCGCCTTTCGATGCTCTGTTCAGATATACTCATAATTAACCAAATTTTATTTTCTTATTCTTAAAATCATTATAGCATTTAGTACACAATCTGCCAATTGTTTTTCTTATAATCCTAATATATAATAAATGAATGACTGCTGTTCGAAAAATCACTAATTCTACAAAAAAGACCCTTAACTCACTTTTAAGCAATAACTCTGCTTTTATAGGATTGTTAGTTTTAAGTTTCTTATGCATTGGACTTCTGAATATTCTGACACACGAAATGTGGCGGGATGAACTGCAAGCCTGGCTCATTGCCAAGGATAGTGTCTCCATTATGAACCTGTTTAGCAATCTGAGATACGAAGGACACCCTGCGCTGTGGCATATGTGTCTTTACTTTATCAGCAGGTTTACAGCTCAGCCAATTGCAATGCAATTCTTTCACTTACTATTAGCTGCAACAACAATATACCTTTTTACAAGATTTTCGCCATTTACAAAGTTACAAAAGATATTATTTGCTTTTGGTTACTTTCCTCTTTATGAATACGCTACCATAAGCAGAAATTATGCAATGGGTGTTCTGTTTATCTTTTGCTTCTGCACAGTGTTTCGAACCCGTACCAAAAACTACCTTGTTCTGTCATGTATTCTGTTCATGCTTGCTCAAACCAGTGTCTACGGCTTGATGATCGCTATCTGTTTTGGATTTACGCTGATCATGGAATATGTTCTTGATAGGAACCTGCGAAAATTATTGAGCGCAAGAAGAACGGAACTTGTTATCTGTATGTGCATATTTATTCTTGGTACTATAATTACGGTTCTCCAACTTATCCAGCCCATTGATAGCGGAGGAAGAATATGGGGAATGAATATTGATTTAAGACGTATCGCACATGTAATTGCAATTCCATGGAAAGCTTATATTCCTGTACCGGAATTCATGAATACTAAATTTATTACTTCCACAATACTCCCTTCCCGGATTCCTAGTGCAATCCTATCCATCATTCTGTTATGTTTCTCTCTTTTGCTTTTTGTGCGAAAGCCTGTTGTGATTTTTTTATATATTTCTGCAACCATTGGGCTTCTAATGTTTTCCTACTTTATACACTTTGGTGAGTTAAGACATCATGGATATATATTCATGATGTTTATTGTATGTTTGTGGATTTCAGATTATTATACTGATATAGAATTAAAATCACGGATTTTTAACAATCTGGCTAGGTTTTGTAAAAAACACAAAAACAGGTTTATCGTTGGGATTCTGTCTATTCATCTTATCTTAGGCATTACTGCAAGTAGTGTGGATTGGTTTTCTCCATTTTCCGCAAGCAAAGAAACAGCAAAATTCATTAAAAATAGCAAAATGGATAATATGTTAATGCTTGGAGATATGGATTTTCCAGCATCTGCTGTAGCTGGTTATCTTAATCGCAGGATCTATTACACACAAAGCAATAGATTTGGCTCTTTCATTATCTGGAATAACGAAAGAGGTGATCACAGCGCGCAGGAAATTCTTAAAAAAGCTCAGGAACTCTCACTACAGAGAAAAGAAGACATATTGCTTATTATGAATTACAAACTTGATATATCCTCTGCTTTGAATCCTATTGCCAAAATTAAAGAATTCAAAAAAAGCATTGTACCTAACGAGAAGTATTATCTATATCTTATGAGTTATGATACAGTGAAAACACCATGTCAGATCAAAAAACAGCTATTATAATCGGAGCAGGTCCCGCAGGTCTAACTGCAGCCTACGAACTGCTGAATAGAACAAATATCAAACCTGTTATTTATGAGATGACAGAAGATATTGGCGGTATTTCCAAGACAATAAATTATAAAGGCAATAGAATAGATATAGGAGGACACAGATTCTTCTCTAAGTCTAATAGGGTTATGCAGTGGTGGCAGAATATTCTTCCTTCGCAAATGTTAACACGCACACGGCTTTCAAGAATCTTTTTCCTGCGAAAATTATTTGATTACCCTGTCTCTTTGAATCTCAATACTTTTTTAAATCTTGGATTTATGCGAATTACTAAGATTGGTCTGAGCTATATCAAAATACGATTTTCTCCAATAAAAAACGAAGTATCTCTTGAAGACTTTTTTATCAACAGATTTGGCAAAGAGCTGTATCTTACATTCTTTAAAGATTATACAGAAAAAGTCTGGGGGATTCCTTGTAATAGAATTAGACCTGAATGGGGCAGGCAAAGAATAAAAGGTTTGTCTATTAGTAAAGCACTGCTTCACGCTGTGAAAAAGCAGAAAAATACAGAGACCAGTCTGATTGGGCAATTTATGTATCCTAAACTGGGTCCGGGTCAGATGTGGGAACAAGTTGCCAGAATCATTAAAGAAAAAGGGGGAGAAATATATCTGAAGCATAAAGTAATTGGCCTTAAGCGCCATGATAATAAGATAGTGGAAGCTCAAGTAAAAGAGAAGACGACTAATGAACTGATAACTAAAACAGCAGATTATTTTTTCTCAACAATGCCTGTTAAAGAATTAATACAATCTCTTCAGAATGATGTGCCACGAGAGGTTCACCATGTAGCCCATGGATTGATATATCGTGATTTTATAACAGCTGGCCTACTCCTGAGAAAGCTAAAAATAAAGAATAAAACCAGAATAAAAACCATCAATAATATTGTTCCTGATAACTGGATTTATATTCAGGAAAGAGATGTGAAACTTGGCAGGATTCAGATATTTAATAACTGGAGTCCTTACATGGTTAAGGATGAAAATACTGTATGGATAGGATTAGAATACTTTTGCAATGAAGGAGATGAACTGTGGAATAAGTCTGATGAGAGTTTTGCCAAATTCGCAATTGATGAATTAGCTAAAATTGATATCATAGAAAAAGAAGATGTGCTTGATAAAGTTGTTATTCGAATGCCAAAGACCTATCCGGCTTATTTTGGTACATATGATCAATTTCATGTAATCAGAAACTTTACCGATAAATTCGAAAACCTGTTTTTAATAGGCAGGAACGGTATGCATAGGTATAATAATCAAGACCATTCTATGCTTACAGCAATTGTGGCTGTTGAAAATATCATTAATAATATCAAAGCAAAGCACAACATTTGGGCTGTGAATACTGAAGATGAATATCACGAGGAGAAATTATGAAAACGTTAAATACTATAATACTGCTTGCACTAATCTTATTTGAAATGCATCCAGCTTTTTGCAAACAGAAGGAACAGATATCTATTGGCTTACATGAGCGAACAAACAAGGATCCAAGTATAGTTATCTCGCGCATGCCAAGATGGCACGGATCTACACAGGCTGATAAGAAAATTGCGCGCGTACTATACGATAGCAGTGAATATATTCTAAAAACACGGGCTGATAAAGAAATCGGATTTATAGAGATTTTTGTTGATTCCATATTCAGGGATCTGGTTAGAAATCATTCTCCAAAAGCTACTATAGAAATAGAGAGATGGTGGAAACTGGCTTCTGAAAATATGCAGACTGACACGTTTTCTATGAAGATAAAATGGATAGGATATAAGAAATCCATGGCATTAGTAGCAGATGTGTTTTATATCAAAAATTCCGATAAAGTAAAAATCAGGACATATACTCACTAAGATGGAAAATCCGAAATCCGAAATCCGAAATCCGAAACATCCCGACATTGTCGGGACAAATGTTCAAGAATTTATTACATATCTGGAAATTGAGCGCAATGTGTCAGAATATACTGTTAAAGCCTACTCATCTGACATTAAGCAATTCTTAGAATTCTTAAAATCAGATAAAGAAGAATTGGAGAAAATTACACACAGAACTATAAGAAAATTTCTGGCGCATTTACAAAACAAAGCCTACTCAAATAAATCAATAGGAAGAAAACTCGCTACAATCAGGTCTTTCTTTAAGTTCCTTGTAAGAGAAGGATATCAAAAAACAAATCCAACACTGGCTGTTTCTACCCCGAAAACCAATAAAAAATTGCCGGAATTTCTTACTGTAGAGAATATGATTAAGTTGATAGAAAAACCTGACGAAAATAATGCATTAGGAATAAGAGACAGAGCTATATTTGAAACACTCTATTCAACAGGCATAAGAGTTGGAGAACTTACCAGTCTTAATATCTATGACATAGATTTTGGCGGTGGAACTATAAAGGTTAAGGGCAAAGGAAACAAAGAACGCATTGTTCCTATTGGGGATACAGCCCTGGATGTAATAAACAGATATTCTGCTGTTAGAATCACATTATTTAATAATAAAAATATCGGCATAATTGAGGACAGACAAGCATTATTTCTTGATAAATGGGGAGGCAGGCTTACTTCAAGAAGTGTTGAGAGAATTGTGCGTAAGCATATTGTGGGAATCCCAAAAACGTTAGGAATTACTCCCCATACTTTCAGACACAGTTTTGCAACGCATCTTTTGGATGCCGGCGCTGATCTCAGATCTGTGCAGGAACTGCTCGGGCATGTAAGTTTATCAACAACACAAATATACACTCACCTTACACCTGAAAAACTGAAAAGAACGTATAAAAAAACTCACCCTAGAGCATGAAACACATTTCTTCCTGCAATCCATCCAGTTGAAAAAGCGGCCTGCAGATTAAATCCACCTGTATCAGCATCAACGTCAATAATTTCGCCTGCAAAATATAGGCCATTAACAAGTTTTGATTCCATTGTTTGAGGATTGATCTCTTTTATGCAGATTCCTCCGGATGTTACAATGGCATGATCAAATGACCTGTAACCTGTTACTTCAAATTGAAACTCTTTCAGCAGCATTCTCAGTTTTTTACGTTCTTCAGAATTAATCTGGCTCATCTGTTTTTCCTCTGAAATTTTTAATTCCTCGATAAATACAGGAACTAGTTTCCCCGGCAGTAGCTTTTTCAATAGATTTTTAAACCCTTGCCTGCTGTGCTCATTTATTTCCCTTATTATTCTTTGATCAATCATTTTGTGGTTGAGTGCGGGCTTTAAATCTATGGAGATAAGCACCTTCTCTTTATCATCAATGAGCTTTACAATAGTTTTGCTTAAAGAGAGAATTATTGGGCCAGAGAGGCCAAAATCAGTAAACAACATTTCACCAAACCGTTCATCAGCCTTCTTGTTCCCGCACCATACCTGCGCTTTTACATTTTTTAAGCTTAATCCCTGAAGTTTTTTTGCAGTGCTGCCTTTAGTTTCAACAGGCACAAGAGATGGGGAAACAGGGGTAATTGTATGTCCAAGCTGAGAGGCTAGCTTGAATCCTGCTCCGGTTGAACCAGTTTTGGGATATGATTTCCCTCCGGTTGCAAGCACAACTTTGTCCGCTTCTATTTGAATGCGCTGAGTATTCTTATTAATTGTAACAGTGAATTTTTCATTCTTTGATTTTGTAATACTTATTACTTCTGAATTAGTAGAAATGGGAATATTCAGCGATTTTACTTTGTTAAGCAAAGCGTTTGCAATCTCCCCTGCATCATCATTTTCTGGAAAGTAACGCCCTCCTCGTTCAAGCTTAAACTGAACACCTAGCTTCTCAAAGTATTCAATAAGGTCTGTATTAAAAAATTTTGCAAAAGCAAACTTCAGGAACCTTCCATTCTTGCCAAAATGCGAAATAAAATCCTCTAATACAGCATTGTTAGTAATATTGCACCGTCCCTTTCCCGAAATTCTCAGTTTCAGTGCCGGGTTATGCATTTTTTCAAGAATTAATATTTTTGCAGAGGATTTACAGCTCTCAATAGCCGCAATCAAACCAGCCGGTCCTGCGCCGATAATTACAATGTCATATTGATTTCGTAACATTACTTGGATTGTCTGGAAAACCTTGATGAGTTTGTTCTATTTTGTTTTTTATTCTTCCCGGAAAAATATTCTTGTCTTCTTTGTTGTTTCTCTTTGTCCCATTCCTTTTTTTCTTTTACTGTCATTGGTTTTTCTGTTTGAGGATAAGGGTTTTCTTTGACAAGTTCTATTTTCCGGTCTATTAATTTTTCAATGTCTTTTATATAAGCATTTTCTTCAGGTTCGCAAAGGGATATAGCATTACCTTCCTCCCCTGCTCTACCGGACCTGCCTATCCTGTGGACATATGTTTCGGCTATATTCGGTATATCATAATTTATGACATATTTTAGTTTGTCAATATCAATACCTCTTGCGGCAATATCTGTTGCCACCAATACTCTAACTTCTCCGGCTTTAAATTGCGCCAGGACTTTTTGTCTTTGATTTTGGGCTTTATTACCATGTATAGCTGCTGACTTAATCTTATGTTTTTTTAGGTAACGCTCTATTTTGTCAGCACCGTGTTTTGTTCTGGAAAACAATAATACCTGATCAATTTTTTGCTCCTGAAGTATATGGCACAGCAAATCTTTCTTGCTTAATCTATTGGTATAATACAGATATTGCTTTATAGTTTCAGCAGTAGAGGAAATGGGGCTTACGTCAACTTTTATAGGATTTCTTAAAATTTTCCTTGAAAGTTTTACAATATTATTCGGCATTGTCGCTGAAAAAAACAAAGACTGCCGTTTCACTGGTAATTTGGCGATGATCTTTCGAATGTCGTTGATGAAACCCATGTCTAGCATCCGGTCAGCTTCGTCCAGTACAAAGTATTCAATAGCATTCAATCTAATGAAACCCTGCTCTATTAAGTCCAGAAGCCTTCCAGGTGTTGCAACGAGAATATCGACCCCTTTGCGAAGTGCATCCGTTTGTGCACCTTGCTTCACACCACCGAAAACGACAGTATTTTTAATTCCTGTGAATTTTCCATACGTTGTAAAGCTCTCTGCAATCTGAATCGCCAATTCGCGTGTAGGAGTTACGATGAGCGACTTAATTTTGCTCGAGTTGTTATTTTGCTGACGGGCAAGAAAGAGGTGCTGCAGGATTGGAATAGCAAAAGCAGCAGTTTTACCTGTCCCAGTTTGAGCGCTACCTAATACATCATTTCTTTTTAGAATGAGCGGAATGGATTTAACTTGTATTGATGTAGGCTCAATATAATTTTCTTTTTTGAGAGCATCTAAAATAGGCTCAATAATTCCCAGTTCTCTAAATAGCATCATTATCTAATTTTCGCTCCTAAATTGAGGCAGTATAACATGATAGTATCATTTGCAAGTGGTTTTTAATATTTGATGTGCAAGAATGCGTTAATTTTTAACGATTAGAATGTGTCGCTTCGGGTCAGCCGCAGAACGAAGCAACGCGGCTAACTCAGAGTCGCACTCGATTCATTGGTTGGATACAATTCTCTTAGTTTGTACGATACTCCAATTTTAATTCCGAGATTCCGACAGACCTTGGCATCTTCTGCGTCTGGACCGGAATGACGCAGTTTCTCAATCACGCTCGGCGGTATATCTGCCGGAGCCTTCGCAATCATCATATCCTGAGCTTGTCGGTAGTATCCTGCTTCGCAGAGCCCAAAGTACGGACACCTCGTTGCGCTGCAAAGATCGTCATTAGACGAAACCACTTCGACAAGAGCATCGTCGGGAATCTGGCTGACGAAATCGGCAAGACGGATTGGAAACTCAGGCTCAAATAGCGCTGCATATTTTGGATCATTGCGTTCGGGCGCTGTCCCAAAACGCCAGAAAAGCACAAGAACGATGTGGTGCGGTCTCAGCCTGACTTTGCTCATGTCTTCACTCCCATAATTATAGTTTGGAGCAGGTATTGCCATACGCAGATAGATTTTAGTCCTGCATTAGTCATAGAATCGATATGCTCCTGTATTGACAACGGCGCAAGAAGAGAATCCTCACCACAGTGAGAAGAAATTCTTTTACCAGGCCCTTGTGCAAAATCAGCTGACTCTTTTGACTGAGATCCTGAGTAGAATAATTTTTCCATAAATTTCGGCAAGTCCGCTTCATATTTTACAATCGTTGAATTCAGAAATAATCCGCCGGGTGCCAAACAGTCTGCAAATTTTGAATAACTTTTACCCACATTGACTCCCATATAAATGAGTGCATTGCACGTTACTATAGCATCATAGTTTTGTTTCACATTCCATTCAGCAAAATCCGCACAGACAAAATCAACGCGAGATTCAAATTGCGCTAACCGACGTTTACTCTCATCGATCATGCGGGCGGAGAAATCAATACATGTTATCGAAACTGTAGGAATTGCTTTGAGAATCTTCTCAGAAACAATACCCGTCCCCGATCCAAGATCGAGAATCCGCATCATTTTTGTCGTAGTGAGCAAGTCAACGATTACCTCGTGTGATCTGTGATACGGAAGAAAGTTCCTTACCTGTTCATCGTATACAGCAGCTCCCTTATTCCATATCTTCTTTATCTCTGACATCCTATTTTTCCCATATTGTGTATGTCTAACATTAACTATCGAATCTCTACCATGTTAAACAACTTTCTTGATCAAAATGTTTCAAATACTTCAATGTTACCATACCTCAAACTGTCTAAAATTCCAAAAGAGATAACGAATTAAAAGATTCACTTAGCAATTTTAATTCTTTCCTGCCAAGTTTTAGGTTTTCTATGTAAATGCATTACGGCAATAATCATAATACAGTCTTTTCTTATCTGATAGATAATTCCGTAAGGAAATCGGTCTGTTCTGCATCGGCGGGTTCGCTCAGAAAGCTTGTACCAGGCAAGAGGGTATTGGATGATTCTATCCAGAGTGTATTTTACTTCAGCGGCAAATTCAAAACCGAGACCTTCGCTTTGAGAGTTGTAATAAATTACCGTTTCTATAAGTTCTTGCTCGGCAGCTGAAAAAAATTTAATTTTTGGCGGCATTATTGAAGTTTTTCGATTCGTTGGAATACTTCTTTTGCGGAAACAGCTTTTAATTCTCCTTCCTCAAAGGCGTCAATTCTTGCTTCCGCTTCTTTAGCCCATAAGGCATCAAAATTATTCTTACCGGAGTAATCAAAACTATGAAACACCTTTTCGATTAATTCTGCTCGCTCGACGGGCGGCAATAATAAAACTTCTTTAAATATTTGCTTCGCTTGTAAAGTCATAATAATACCCTCCTTTTAATAAAAAATTATATCATCAAAGCACGTATCTAGCAATATTTTTTCTATCGTCATTGCGAGAAGCATAGCAACGAAACAATCTCTAAAATTGCTTCACCTTTGGTTCGCAATGACAAAGGCAGTGACGAATTAGAAAATCCATTTAGAATTTTTTAATTCATTGCTTGCAGAGCCTCAAGATGTTATATTGATGGAGATTTTTTTGATTTAAAAACCAGTTCAGGGAGGAGGAAAAATGACACGCTCAACTACAATCCTTACTGTAAGGCACAAAGGAAAGGTGGCTATAGGTGGTGACGGACAGGTTACGCAAGGCGAAACTATTATGAAACAGAATGCGAAAAAGCTAAGAAGACTATATAATGATCAGGTTCTGGTCGGTTTTGCAGGAGCAACAGCAGACGCTTTTACCCTGTTTGAAAGGTTTGAAAAAAAACTGGATAAGTATAACGGTAACCTTCAGCGTGCTGCAATTGAGCTTGCAAAGGACTGGCGCACAGATAGAGTTCTAAGACGACTGGAGTCTTTGCTCGCTGTTGTCAATAAGGATTATTCACTTCTTATATCCGGAACAGGAGATGTTATTGAACCAAGTGACGGAGTATTAGCCATAGGTTCCGGAGGTCCTTATGCGCTTGCTGCAGCTAAAGCACTGATAAAACATTCAGACCTATCATCAGCAGAAATTGTTAAGGAAGCCATTATGATAGCGTCTTCAATATGTATATACACAAATGACCAGATAGTTGTAGAGAAACTATAGGGAGAAAATTCTAATGGATGCATTAACACCAAAACAAGTTGTAAAAGAGCTTGATAAATATATTATCGGACAAGGCAATGCAAAGAAGTCTGTTGCCATAGCTTTGAGAAACAGGTGGCGCAGACAGAAACTGCCTTTGGAATTGCGCGACGAAGTTGCTCCAAAAAATATTATTATGATCGGGCCAACGGGCATAGGAAAAACGGAGATTGCCAGACGTCTTGCGCGATTGGCTCAGGTACCGTTCCTTAAGGTTGAGGCGTCAAAATATACAGAGGTTGGTTATGTTGGCAGAGATGTAGAATCCATGATAAGGGATCTGACTGATCTTGCGGTAAAGATGATAAAGGACAGCGAAACCCGCCGTGTTGAAATAAAAGCAGCTGAGCTTGCAGAGGAAAGGTTATTAGATCTGCTTCTGCCTCCTGCAAAAAGTAAAACTGATGATAAGGAAAAGGAAGCCCAAATTAAAAGAACGCGGGAAAAGTTAAAAATGAGACTTACTGACGGCAAGCTTGATAATAGAATGGTTGAGCTTGAGACAAAAAATCACATAATGCCTATGGTTGAAATTTTCTCAAGCTCCGGCATAGAAGAAATGGGAATAAATTTCCAGGATATGTTTTCCAAAATGATGCCAAAACAGAGCAAGAAAAGAAAAGCAGCTATTAAGGAAGCCAGGCGCATCCTCATTCAGGAAGAAGCGGCAAAACTGCTTGACATGGACGAGATTATCCTCACCGCTATATCCAAAGTAGAAAATTCAGGTATAGTATTTATTGATGAGCTTGATAAGGTTGCAGGCACTAAGTCACAATCCGGACCTGATGTGTCAAGGGAGGGTGTACAGAGAGATATACTGCCTATTGTAGAAGGAACAACTGTTGCAACAAAATACGGAATGGTAAAGACAGATCATATTCTATTCATAGCAGCCGGCGCTTTTCATGTGAGTAAACCGTCAGACCTTATCCCTGAACTGCAGGGGAGATTCCCAATAAGAGTTGAACTCTCAAGCTTAAGCAAAGGTGATTTTGAAAAAATACTCACGAAACCTCGCAACGCATTGATTAAACAATACATAGCGCTTCTGGAAACAGAAAATGTTAAGATTGAGTTTACAAAAGATGCTGTTCAAGAAATTGCATCCATAGCATTTAAGGTAAACCAGGCAACGGAAAATATAGGAGCCAGACGTCTTTATACTGTTATGGAGAAAATGCTGGAGGATATATCTTTCAATGCGCCTGAGGAGAGCGGTAAAAAAATATCCATAAATGCAGCATATGTAAAGAAAAAACTGGAAGGATTTGTAGAAGATATTGACATTACAAGATATATTTTGTGAAAAGCAATTTTCATTTCTTTAATGTGTTATTATAGCATCATTGTTCTATCTTGAAAATTGCATAAGATTGACCACTTATTTTTACGCTTGCCTTTAATCCACTAAGCAATTTTACTCCGCTGCCCATTATCAATTCGAATGAATTTACCTTGATTTTCAATTGGAACTCGGCTTTTTTAGATGAAGGATTTAAGGCAATAAGATATTTTTTATTTCCCATTGAGCGCTGATAAACCAAAGTATAACTAGCTCCTTCTATTGACAATACTTTAATATCACCATCATTGCGTAAGGCTGGTATAGTATTTCTCAGTTCAATCAATCTACGGGTAAAATTTAATAGCGAACCCGAATTCTTTTCTTGAGACAGTACATCCGGTCTTTTCTTATCCGGATCTAATGGTAAATATAAGTTTGTCTCTTTCCCTTTAGAAAAACCTGAATTTTTTTCTTTTGACCATTGCATCGGAGTTCGACTACCAGTTCGTGTATATGCTCCTTCCTTACTTGGTAAGCCAGGAATAAAGCGCATACCGATCTCATCGCCGTAGTAAAGCGTAGGAATTCCTATCCATGTAAAAATAAAAGTATAAATTATTTTTAATTCTTGATCAGAACGCCCCCAGTTCATCCTTTGAAAATCATGGTTAGCAGTTGGTATTGAAATAAATCCTTTACCTTTGACTTTTTTATAATGTTTGAAATATTCGTTTAAGAATTTCTTTGGCGATCCCTTTCCTGCTATGTCAAAATAGCAAGCTTTTTTAATCTTCCGACCACAAACAGCTTGATGATTAAAAAACATCTCGCCATATCCAGGAACGCCACAGTGTAGAAAAAAATCAACATCAAAACCGGCGCCAGCAACAGCTTTAGTCGGATCACCCCATTCAGCAATCATTATTGCTGAAGGATAACTCTTTCTGATCCAAGGATGAAGATTACTATTCCATAGTTTTATAACTTTTTTTCGGCTATGGTCGTTTTTTATAAGCGATGCCGCCATATCTACTCGATAGCCATCGCATCCCATATCCAACCAGTACTTCATAATATTTTTCAATTCAGCTATTACAGCCTTAGGCCCTTTACCAGTAACCGCCTCTTCCCAAGGCAAATTAGGATCTGGATTAGCATATCCATAATTTAAAGCTGGTTGATTCCAGAAAAAATTAATTAAAAAATTACCATTTCGCTGTCCATAGCCCCTAATACTATTGCCACCCCTAGGCTTCACATCCCAACTATCTGACCATATATAATAATTGGAATACTTATTCTTTTTTACTTTTGTAGACTGCTGAAACCACTCAGCTTCTATAGAACTATGCCCGGCGACTAAATCGAGACAAACACGCAAATCACGCTTATGAGCCTCCTTAAAAAGAGTTGCCATATCTTTATTAGTACCATAGCGGGGAGCAATTTTGTAAAAATCACTAACATCATAACCTGCATCATTAAAAGGAGATTCAAAGCAGGGATTAAGCCAAATTAAATTTACCCCCAAGGATTTTATATAATCAAGCTTTTTTATTATCCCTTGTAGATCGCCAATCCCATCTCCATTGCTATCATAATAACTTTGAGGATATATTTGATAAATAACCGCATCTTTAATCCAATCTCTGTTTTTTTGTTTGTTCATTTAAAATTTCCTTATCCGTAAGTGATTTCTAGAAGAATGCACGCAATTAAAGCGATAGAAGATAGCCAATCTTCCCAAACTAACATCCCTTCAATAACTGACCATTGGACGTTTACTGTTACTTTAATGCTACTATATTAAGAATTGCTCGAAAAATCAATAAAAATGGGAAATTTCTCGATTTTAAAATTATTGCTTGCAACGCTATGAGATGTTATTATTGATGAAGAATTTATGAAGGACAGTTTATACTGTTGTGGAAAAAATGCTGGAGGATATTGACATTACAAGATATATTCTGTGAAATACAACGACTGTTTCACTTTTTGTCAGCGTAGCAAGCAATAAGGCGAAAACAATTGTTATCCTCCGATTATTTCATTCAACCCTTCAACAATAAGATCAAGTTCCTCAGGAGATACTCTTCCTATTTTTTTGGTAAGTCTTTGGACTGAAAGGGTTCTAATCTGGCTGATTTTTGCCCACGATTTTTTGGGAAGTTTGGGACTATCAAGTTCCAGATTGAGAGGAAACCCGGCCCGCTGTGACTGACTTGTGAGGGCAACAGCTATGACAGTGCCGGAACGTTCGTTGAAAACATCGTGGCTGAGAATCAAAACGGGACGCAAGCCAGACTGTTCATGACCTTTAGTCGGGTTTAGATCCGCCCAGACAATATCACCTCTTAATATTCTGGCCACGACTCAACCTCCGAGCCTAAACCCTCTTCTGCCATGGCTTGCTCAAAAGTCTTATTGAGTTTTGAGCACTCCTTGGTAAGACGACGGCGGTCAATTCTTGCCAACTTGTCTGATACGGCTTCTTGAATCGCCCTGCTACGATTTGGGAAAACGCGCGAATTGACCAAGCGATCAAGCTTACTCAACAGTCTTTCTTCAATTGTGATAGCAACTTTTGCGGTACTCATTTCTTTTCTCCTTTGGTATTACAATATATCATACCGCAGTATGTGGTAGATTGCAAGTGTATATTCTTTCTCCCTTTTTATATATGTATTTCTAACGTCGCGGATCAGGCGCGGCTATCAGCCGTCGCCTGCATCCGGCTTGTTGGCACTTCTTCTGTGATCAAATGCGACAAGTCCGTAACGAGTTCACCCTGGAAAACCCGGGTGTTTTGGGGCAGTGCTTGACGGGCAGCCATGAGCAGTACGGAGTTCCAGCCTCACCTGCACTGCCAAAGTCACATAGACGGACGGTCTTGCCATCCGCCGACTTGAATTGCAGGAGCAGTAGAGGGGGTAGCCAATCTGACCACTGGACTTGTTTTGACTTCATGCTCTTTGCATCGATGGGCGGAATATTCAACATGCAGGTTCTAGTATCCCATTTCTTAACGTCGCGTATCTGCAGTTCCCCCTTTCTTGCATTCTTGAGATTGTACCGATGATCATACGCCAGCAGGATAGGGCCACGATATACGGATGCGAGCCCTTCACACTCTTGCTCTCCGCGCCATAGATGAAAAGACATATCCAGAGTGACATAGATCCTGTCTCCCGCTTTCCATTTGCGATCAATCTTCAGGTAACTGCCCGCTTTCACAGCAGGGACCGCCTCACCGTTAAGTCTGACGTTTGTCTTCGTGGACCAGCGAGGGATGCGCAGCTTCAAGCCAAACTCGCAGGATCTGGACGGTTTCACGTGTAGGACGATCTTCCCATCAAGCGGATATTCTGTATCTTGCGTCAGAGTCACAGACAGGTCCGGCTTTATTTTAGCCGTCAGTCTTGACGGGCCGTAATAGTTCAGAATCAGGCTTTCCTTATCCTTCATGAGGCTCCAGTCACTTAACATGCCGAATCCTCTGCTCGAGTTCACACTGCAGCAGTTCAGTTCCGGGCTTCCTTCACGTGCTTGAAAAACGATTGCATGAGCGCTAGCACGGCGTATTCCGTTCATAGGAGTATCGTAGGTGGCCCAGCGACCTGTAGAGGAATGCATGCCCACTACTGAATTAAGCATGGAGAGTTCGAGCTCATCGGCAACGATAGAGTTCCCGGTGAGTTTAAGCATCTCAACACTCATCGCAGTCCACGCAATAGTGCAGCATGATTCGATCGCAGCAAGATGGAATGGGTTGCCGGTAGCCTTCTCACCGGAAGAGAAGCCGCCGTTGTTGTGCCGGTCAAGTTTTACGATACTCCACCAGATCTGCTCGAAGGCTTGCCGGTACTGGTCTTCGCCAGTGATCCAGTAAAGCTCTGCCAGCGCCATGATTGGATGCAGGCTTTCCCATCGAGGCTTTGGGGTCTGGAAGAACTCTCTGCCTTGCAGGGCCTGCCGCAGGTAGTCACCCGCCAAGGGCTCCCCTTTGGATCGAGCAGCGAATTCGTCCACAATCTGAAGCGCCAACTTGAGATAGCGTTCGTTCTTTGTCTTGCGATACAGCATACAGAGCGAGTGCACTGGAGCCAGGTTCATCTCTGTAGAACCCGTGTCGACCAGGCGCGATTTCTTTCTGCCCAGGTACTTCCGGCAGAGGAGATCCGCTATGCGGGCCGTGCATGCCAGGGCTTCCTTGTCCCGTGTCTCTTCGTGCCACAGCATGAGTCCCAGCATGATGTGGTAATGACCCCAGGTGTCCCACGTATTGTGCTCAGCCGAATTCATGTTCGTCAGGCGACATTCTTTCGTCCAAGGGCCGAGGTAGCCATCGGGATCTTGGAGACCGACAAGGATGTGAACGAATTCCTTCAACCACGCTTTCAGCGTCGGTTCGTTGGTGACGCGCAGCACCTGGACAGCCCCCGTCAGATACTTGCCTGCGAACTCCCCTGCCCAGGGCACCATCTGCCGCAGCGGGGACGCGTCACGGTCGCGGAACATCTCAAGCATGCCGGGATTGGCTTTTGGCGCCACAAGCAACCATTGCTCAGTGATGCCGCTGAGGTAGTTCCCCACAAAACCACCAATCCGCATACTGGTTTTTCGGATTCTTCTGCAAACGGGTTCCTTCATATTCATCATAATTTATTACCTCCTTTGAACAGTTACCATTACTTTGTTACGATAGCAAGTAATTATATAAAATGTCAAGAAAGTGCGTCAAGCACATTTAGGAATTTCGGATTTTTAATTCATTGCCTGCAACGCTATGAGATATTATTATTGATGAAGAATTTATGAAGGACGTTTATACTGTTGTGGAAAAAATGCTGGAGGATATATTCTATAGAAACCAGTTTGAATTCATTTTTTCTTGGCGTGAGAGATCAACGGTTGACGACCCTTTTTTTTAAAACTGACAACGATTTTCTCTGCTTTTTCAAAAGGAACAGTTATAAAAGAGAATCTTTCCATTACCTGTATTTCGCTGATCTGTTTAGACTTAATTGAAACTTTGCTCATAATAAGCTCAACAAGTTTTCTGGCATTAATCTTGTCTCTCTTACCAATTGCGACAAAAAGCCTTGCTTTGCCTTGTTGATCAAGCTGTTTCCCCTTCGAGCCAACCTCTTTAATCTCACCATAGGAATCAGGATTAAGTTCTTCTTCAAAGCTATAGTTAAGTATGGCAGCTAATATTTTCGTCGGATTATTATCTTCAAGTAATTTCTTAGCCCAGTTATGATATTTAGCATCAATCTCGTCTTCCAGAATAGCAGTCAGATCATTATATATTTTTTTCTTTTTGGCTTTAATAATGTCCTCTACTTCTGGTATCTTTGATTTTCTAATATCAGTCTTAGCGAACCGCTGTATGAACATCAGCCCCTTATACTCATTGGAAGTAATAAATGTAACAGCGGTGCCCTCATTTCCTGCTCTTCCTGTACGGCCTATTCTATGAACATATAACTCCGGGTCTTGCGGTAATGAATAGTTTATAACGTGGGTAAGGTTGCTAACATCAATCCCACGTGCCGCAACATCCGTTGCTACAAGAATATTTATTTTTTGTTTCTTGAATTTTTTAAGAGTTCTTTCTCTTTGCGCTTGCGAAAAATCCCCATGAATAGCTCCTGAGTCATATCCTCTATCCATTAAATGAGCTACAACGGAATCAACATCTCTTTTTGTTCTACAGAAAACCAAACCGTAAAAATTGTCTTCAATATCAATTATCCTGCATAGTGCCTCAAATTTGTCAGAGGCTTTTACCTCAAAGTATATTTGTTCCGTCAGATTTGTTGTCAGCGGTTCTTTCTTGACTGTAAGAAGCTCGTAACCGTCCATGTATTTACGCGCAAGGTCTTTTATTTTTTTTGGTATTGTTGCGGAAAACAACAGTGTTCTCTTATCGGAATTTGTATACTTCATTATTTCTTCCATATCATCAATAAATCCCATATTAAGCATTTCATCCGCCTCATCAAGTATCAAGTGCTCAATTTTTCCGATCTTTAGTGTCTTTCTTTTAAGATGATCTATTACCCTGCCCGGAGTTCCAACCACAATATGCACACCTTTTTTTAGGCTGCGTAACTGCTGATCAATAGACTGCCCCCCATAAATTGGTACTATTTTGATATCCTTATCTCCCTTGAGTGAATTGATTTCTTCTGATACCTGAATGGCTAGCTCTCGTGTAGGAACAAGGATCAGCGCCTGAACTGTTTGAGAATCCATGTCAACCATTTCTATCAGAGGTAATCCAAATGCAGCTGTTTTGCCTGTACCTGTTTGTGCCTGAGCGATGATATTAGTATCATCTCTTAGCATTACAGGGATAGTTATGGACTGGATTGCAGTTGGCTCTTCAAAGCCCTTTTTATTAATTGAGTTCAGCGCTTCTGCTGAGAGCCCAAGATCATCAAATGTCTTTTTGCTTGTCATATCTTTCTCTTTTCCTAATTATTATCCATTTATTCCTAACGACTATACACTATTATCTGAAAAAATGGGGAATTTCTAATTTGCATTGTTAGACCCCTTTTGGAGTTTACGATTAATGTTTTCAATTTCATAGATATCTTCATTTGAAAAACCACATTCTTCTAAGATGGAAAGAAGAAAAGAAGACTTTCCTTCTACATATGAATCGATGTCATTTTCATATTTAGAGGCCAATAAAAGCTTGAGTTCGCCATATTTTTTGGCAAGTTTAGTATTGTTTCTAAGCGCGTCTCTAATAGCTATATGATTCCTCAATGGCTGAGAACCAGAAATACAAGCGTATAGGTTATGCTCTGGATAACCTTGTAATCTAGTAAACGCTTCACGGCCTATAATACCAAGATTGCCTCTATGTTTTATGCCAATAGATGCTAACCGGTTTATGATGATTGGCATACAGCCTTCTTCAGGAGCAACAATAGTTAAGTCTATGATTGGCTTAGCGACAAGACCTGGAACAGAGGTACTTCCGACATGTTCCAAAGTTAATGCTATATCTGAAATATGAGGCCAGATAGCATTGTACAATGATTCAAATTGAGAAACCCATTGAGGGTTATATTGATTAACGATTATTTTTTCCATAAGGATCTAACATATATCATTGAACAGTTACCCTTATTTTGTCACGCTAGCATAGAATGTCAAGAAAGATAAAAAATAAACTCGGCATCAAAAGCCTGCTTGACAGTTTTTAATTTATTGCTTGCAAAGCTATGAGATGTTATATTAATGGAAGATTTGTGGAGGGTGTTTATACTGCATATGAAGATTAATTCAAAATTTTTATTTTCCGTTATTCTCTCAATACTTTTTATCAGTATCCCTATCTATTCAACACCAGAGAGAGGAGATATATTAGTACTGGAAAACTCAGGGCTGTCTGAGGAAGCAAAGGGACATTATGATAAAGCATTTACCTTGTATGAAAAGCTAATCAGAGAGACTTCTAATAGCGTACAGCAAGAGGTATATCTAAGAAGAATTTTTGATATGCGTTTCAGTATCAGTAATAAAACAAACGTCTTAAAAATCTGCAAATATATAAGAAAAGGCAGGAAATCTAACCAACCACTAAAATCTCTTGCTGAATGGTTCATGCTGCAGCTGTACCTTGAAGACGGGGAAATTGAGACGGCAAAGAGCTTGTGCAAAAAACTTGGTTTTATTCAAAACTGGTTTGTAATAGGGCCTTTTGACAATGATGGGAAAACAGGTTTTGACAAAGAATACCCGCCCGAGAAGGAAATAAAAATTCCTTCTAAATATCAGGGTAAGGATAGAAAAGTAAAATGGAGACATATGAATATTGAATCTCCGTTGGGATTTGTTGACCTTGGAGCTATTTTCAGACCAAATAAAAATACATGTAGTTATTTACTAACATTTGTTAAATCAAATAAGAAAAGAGAGGTTGTATTTAGAATAGGGCATGACGATGCAATTAAGATATGGCTAAATAACAGCTTGGTTTTTAGCAATAATAATTATCATGCTGCGCGATTTGATCAGAGCCATGCAAGAGTTTTTCTTAATAAAGGATGGAACAAAATCCTGATTAAGCTCTGTCAAAAACAGGGGAAATGGGGATTGCTTTTTAGAATAACATCTCCGGATGGCAAACGCATATCAAGACTAAAAGTTCGCGCAAATCTACCTGCAAAGATAGCAGAACATGTTCCTGCGAAAGATACAGGCAAGATTAACTCCGAAAATATATCCCGTCTTGAAGAAAGCGTTAAAACCGACCCGGATAATGCACAACTCTATTATTATTTAGCATATCTTCTCAATAAAAGCCTGCCGTATGATGAAACCAAACATAAGGATTTTCTATGCATAACAAAAGCGATTCAGCTAAATCCGGATAATCCTTTCTATAGTTATCTTGGAGCAAATCTTGCATATCAACCAAACAAAAGAAGGGAGATGTTAGAGAAAACTATTGAATTGGATCCTGATTTTACAATAGCCTTTTATCAATTAGCAAAGTATTATCTAAATGCTGATAACTTAACAAAAGCTCTGCATATAATTAATAAATGCCTTGAGATTAATCCATCATTTATCCCGGCAATTTGTCTGAAGATATCCATTTACTCAAAACAAGGCTTAACCCCGCTTATTCCTACTTTGCTTGAGAAAATTAAAGATACTCATGCATATAAGAAAGAAGCACGAAATAGTATAATCCGCTATTATGAGAAGCATCATTCACAGGAAGAAACTTTAGAACAACTCCGAAAGCTTCTCGAAACAGATTTTACGGATAACCGTGCAAGAGACAAGATCGTTAGAATTTTACTGAATATGAGCAAAGATTCAGAAGCATTGAATAAACTATGTGAAATATCGGACTTGAGTCCGTATGATACGAGGAGCTATCTTCGCAGGGCAAAGATATATGCTAACAGATACCAATTTCATAAAGCCATTAAAGTGTGTAATCAAGCAGTGACTATCTGTCCGGAGAATTATGAAATACTTTCAAATTTAGGGCTACTATATCGACGCATCGGTAATTATGAAAAGTTTGAAGAGTTTGTTAATAAGGCTTTGAAAATAAAGCCTGACTATACATGGCTCAGAAAATACGAAGAATTTGTGAGTCCAAAGAAAGAAGCTTATGAAGAGAATTTCACAGAGAACATAACAGCAATAATCAATTCTGCAAATAATCTAAACCACATTGATAGCGAAGCTGTTTATCTTCTTGATAAAGCAATCTCACGAGTATATACGGATGGTACTTCGTCTGAATATGTACATCAAGTCATTAAAGTTCTTACAGATAAAGGGGTAAGGGATTTTAATCATCTCAACATATATTATACGCCCGGAGAGCAGGAAGTCATTATTAAAAAAGCGCGTATTATAAAGAAAGACGGAACAACAACGGATTACTATAAGTTCTCTGACGTGTCCACATCCAGCCCGCAGTATAGACTATACTATGATTACAGAAGAAAAACTATTAAGTTTAGTTCTCTTGAAAAAGGCGATATCGTTGATTTTGAATACAAGATCAATGATATAGGTGGCAATATATATGGTAATTACTTTGGAAATATGTTCCTGTTTAAAGATACAAATCCTATTGTTCATTCTAAATATATTCTCATTGCTCCAAAACAACGCAAATTTTACTTCTACAGCCCAAAGCTCAATATCATCCCCAAAAAGATTTTTAATAGACATACGGATACTATCACCTATATCTGGGATAAAAGAAACATTGAAAAAATAGAGAAAGAGTTGAGTATGCCTCCTTATCCAGAAATCACTCCATACCTGCTTATATCCACCTTTAAGGATTGGACAAATGTCTCCAGGTGGTACTCTGCCCTTATAAAGGATCAGATGGAATCGTCTCCTGAAATAAAAAAAACAGTAGCTTCATTAACCGAAAATAAGAATACAGAAATTGATAAGATTAGAGCTATATACAATTACGTTGTTAAGAAAATCAGATATGTAGGTTTAGAATTTGGGATACACGGCTACAAGCCATATAAGGCGTGCCAGGTATTTAACAGGAAATTCGGCGACTGCAAGGATAAAGCGCTGCTGATTATGACAATGCTTAAAGAAGCAGGGATTCATTCGGAAATTGTGCTTGTAAGAACAAGATCCAGAGGCAGCTTTGATTTCTTTCAGCCATATCTTGGCCTATTTAATCACGCAATATGTCATATTAAACTCAAGGGCGGAAAAGAGCTCTGGCTGGATGGAACTGCTGAATATAGCAGTATCAATGAGATACCATGGATGGATCAGGGAGTCGGTGTGTTTGTAGTGAATCTGAAGCGTAGAAAGGGCATGTTATCTACAATACCAGTTAGCGCAGGCATTCATAATAACCGCATCTCAGATAAAAATGTATTGTTAAAAAACGATGGCAGCGCATACATTGGCGGAACAGAAGTAGCTAGTGGAGCATTCTGTCCCGGAATTAGATATTTTTTCCAAATTCCTTCAAAGCAGAAGGAGGAATTTGAAAAACTGTTAAACACCATATTTGAAGGTGCGCAGGTAATAAACATCCATTTCCCCGATTTATCAGGGTTGGATACTCCTATAAAATACAATTACGCTATTAGTGTGCCAAAATTCTTAAAACCTGTTTCCGAAGGTTTTTCATTTGATCCCGTTATGATTCGTCACAAACTCACTCAAAGATACGCTTCAAGCAGTACACGAAAACATGATCTCCTGCTTTCGTATCCATTTACGGAGAACAGGACCAATGAATTTTTGCTCCCGCAAGGCTATGAAGTAAGTCACGTGCCTCAAGATGTTGAACTGAAAAACAAATTCGGCTCTTTATCAATAACATATGGTAAATTACCCGATAAGATTATAGTTAAAATAAAGT
This sequence comes from uncultured bacterium, assembly GCA_964437505.1. Classification (GTDB taxonomy): domain Bacteria; phylum JAHJDO01; class JAHJDO01; order JAHJDO01; family JAHJDO01; genus JAHJDO01. The sequence goes on along the minus strand of CAYTGU010000002.1, from coordinate 32,493 downwards.
TTCAATTAGATGTCTCAAGAATTTTGCCTGAAGAGTATCCGGAATTTCGTAAATTTTGCACAAAAGTAGATAAGAACGAAAACAAGGAAATAATAATTAAAAAGAAACCTGCGGTTGAATAATGATGAAATATATAGAAAAGGAAAGGAGAAATATGAAGGAAATCAGAAGAAATGTTTTTATCAATTCCAAACTAAAAAGACTTAGCCTAAGCTTTGTTTTAGCACTTTGCCTTTTAGCTGGTTGTTTTTATGCTGGAGCCCAAAAGAGCCAGGGGAAACTCCAGCAGGAGATTCAAAAGATAAAAGATAGAGGTGAGCCTACAACGATTGAAGAGCTTATTCCTAGAGAGATTCCAGATAAGGAAAATGGCGCTTTGGTATATAGGAAGGCATTTAAACTAAAAAAAGATTTAGAAAAGAAATATAAGGAAGAGTGGAAATATATGCCATATGAGGGGGCTAAAGAATGGGAGGAAATTTCGGAAGAAGAAAAAGGAAAAATAACCGCTCTTTTATTTAAAAATTCTGAGTTTTTAAGATTCTATCAGTTGCTTGAAAAAGCTTCAAATATGAAATGTCGATTTTCTAAAAGAAAAGATTATCAAAAAAGCACAGGTATAAGCGGAAAATCAGGGCATTTCATAGGTATGTTACTTCCCCAGTTGGCAGGAATGAGAAGTTGTGCTCGTATGCTTGCTGCTAAGGCAAAAATACAGTCGGAAATTGGACAAATAGACGATGCTTTAAACACATCCTTGACTAGTTTAAAAGTTGCTAAATCTTTATCCAATGAGCCTATTCTAATCTCTCAATTAGTCAGAATTGCTTTGGACAGTCTTGCAATAGATAACATAAGAAAGACTTTAGAAAAAGGAGTCCCGCTAAGTATAGAAATATACCAAAATCTTATTCGGGAAATAGAAAAGGAAAGAAAAGATAAAATGATATATTCAAGTTTAATAGAAGACAGGATTTTAGGAAGACAAAACTATGCTCAACGCAGAAAAAGAGGAGAAACATTCTTTGAATTTACCGAAGAGGATAGGAAAAAGATAGAAAAAGCGTATTTTCACTTAAAAGATCATAAAAAATTCAAAGAAGAAATGGAAAAGAAAATGGAGGCAAATATAAGGAAATATAAGAAGAGAATAAAAGATGCTTATCTTAAAAGTGGATGCAAAAGTGCAGATGAGTTCTTAAATCAGCAAGAGTTCTTTTACCTCAAGACTATGGCTAATGCTATTTCTTTAACTAAACAGCCCTATTGGAAAGTAAGAGACGAATTAAAAAAATTGAATGAAGAGATAAAAAATGCACCAGTTTCCTTTGATGAGCCTATCTTTTACAAAATTTACACTCAAGAAGCGAGAATTGATGCTCGGCTAGGAGCTGTAGAAATCGTTTTAGCCTTAAAAATATATAAGGACAGGAAAGGGCATTACCCTTCATCACTAGTTAAGCTTACTCCACGAATTATCAATAAATTACCGAAGGATCCATTTACAGGTAAAAATTACGTCTATCGTCGCGAAGGAGATGGATTTATCGTTTACAGCCTTGGAGACAATGCCAAAGATGATGGTGGCATTTCTGGTTTAGAAAAAAGATGGCAGGGCGATTTTGATATTGTCTGGAGGGAAGTCAATGCAAAGTCTAAAACATTACAGGGGAAAATAGGAGAAACAACCATAAGTAAAAAAAAATTTCCTGAGGAAGTTAAGGATACAAAAAGAGCAATTGTAGCTAAAGAGGCTTGGGAATCTCAAGAAAAGGAAAGAAGGGACATTTTTTGACATGAAAAGATTGCTTTTACTTATACTTCTTGTATTTGGGTTACCTTCTTTAAGTTTTACTAACACAGCAATAGAAAATACTACCAGAACAAACATAAATCTCCATTTCTATACAACAGGCAAAATTACTTCAAAAGAGTTTAATCAGACTATCAAATTAATCGACGAAAAGAGATATCAAGAAGCTATTCTTCTCTACCAGAAAATCATATCTAATTGTGAAGAGGAACTTCAAAAAGAAGATATAGATACTCAAACAATAAGAAAAATCAGGACTAATATAGGGATTTGCTACTATTTGATAGGTATAAGTTATTATGATCAAAGAGAGTATGAAAAAGCTCTATTATATTTCCAAAAGTTAAAATCTACTTATGCTGAAGAAACAAGGCTGAGAGCTGTTGCCCAAATATACTTAGGTAAATGTTATTATAAATTAGCTCATTGTTATTTGAAGAAAAAAGATTTTTCTAAAGCAGAAGAAGGATTCAAAAAGTATATTAATTGCTATCCCCTAGGGAAACATATTGAATCTGCTCATCTAATGCTTGCTCTTTGTTATATGAATCAGGCAAAAACAAGAAAGGGTATTAATGAATTGATAAAATCAGGAAAACTATGGTCAGCAGTAGGTATCACTATGGCAATTCTAACAGGAGGCATTTTATTACTGGTATTAATTATTTTTCTAACAAAACTCTTTTATCAGAAAAGAAGAATCGCTATTCCCTACCCAGCGATTAAATGGGGACTTAAAGATATAATAATAGTGGAGATTTGCTTTCTTATCTTCTCGGTATTATCGCTACTAGTTTTAAAAAATTTATTGTTGAGCGTGCTACTTGTAAATCTCATAGTGATTGGTCTGATAGGCTATCTGGTTCTCTTTAAATATAAACTAAAAATATCTGCACTGGGATTTAGAAAGCTGGCTCTTAAGAAGGCGGCTGTCTATTGTTTATCAGGAGTGATTATTGCTATAGCGTTTGGTTTTCTTTACGACTTTTGTCTGAATAGATTTTTCCATATTCAATATACCCAATTTATTGCGAATTTTCTTCTTTCACTAAAGTTAAAGAAGGAATTATTCTTTGCCTTTATTTTTATTACCCTCATCGGTCCTTTTTGCGAAGAAGTCTTTTATAGAGGATTTTTGTACAATGGAATAAAGAAATATTTGGGCATAAGATGGGCTATTGTTTTGAGTGCTTTATTATTTGGCCTTATGCATTTGGAATGGATAGGAATGATTCCTTTAGTCTTTATGGGGATAATATTTTCTTACCTTTATGAAAGAAGCGGTTCGCTGTGGACTTCAATAATAGCCCATATTTTGATTAATACTATAGCAGTGGTGTTATTATTTAACTAATTACTGTTGTTAAGGAGGCCTTTTTTATATGAAAACGGAAGAATTAAAGTTGATAATCAAAGAAGGCGAAAGCTTAACGGTTGAGTTTAAGGAGAAATACACCTCAAAGATTAATCGTGATATTGTAGCTTTTGCCAATTCAAAAGGCGGATTGTTGCTTCTTGGAGTTAACGACAGCGGGAAAATAGTCGGGGAAATACTGACGAACAAGATGAAATCTGAAATAAATACGATTGCCAGAAATTGTGAGCCGTCAATCCATATTAAGAAAATTCAGCAGACTGAAGAGATTGTTGTTGTTGAGGTTGCTGAAGGAGATGAAAAGCCGTATAGCTGTTCTGCTGGATATTTCCGCAGACTTGACGCTGTTACGCAGAAGATAACACAACGAGAAGTGCGCTCTATCTTCCGTGAGACGGATACTATTTCTTTCGAGGACATCACTTGCAACGATTTAAGCCTTAATGATATTTTATTTAAAAAAGTAAAAACATTTCTGCAGGAAGCGAATACATCCTATAAGGTTAGCAAAGCAAATATGCCCTCTTTTCTTACAAGTCTAAGCATATATAGGAAAGGCAAAATCAGTAATGCAGGAGCGTTAATGTTTGCGTCTAAAGTTAAGAGATTTATCCCTCATTCGGAAAGCATTCTAGGGGCTTTTAAGGGAAGGGATAAGACGAATATTTACGACCGCAAAGATGTTCAGGATGATCTATTGACGCAATTTAATGAAGCTGAGACTTTTCTTAAAAAACATTTAAACGTAAGAAGCGAAATAAAAGGATTTAATCGTCAGGATATTTATGAAATTCCTCTGGACGCCTTAAGAGAAGCGGTAGTTAATGCGATAGTTCATCGAAATTATAGCATGAAAGGCACGAGTATATACATAGGAATTTATGATGATCGTGTGGAAATTGAAAATCCCGGCGGATTGCCTGATGGCGTTACAAAGCATAATTTCAGTAAATCATCAGTAAGAAGAAATCCAATTATTGCGGATTTATTCCACCGCATGGGTAAAGTTGAACGTATGGGCTCTGGAATTGACCGTATGAGAAATCTTATGCGTGAAGCAGGTCTGAAAGAGCCTGTGTTTGAAATGGGCAGATTTTTTCGTGTTATCTTCTATCGCGACCCCCGCTATTCGCTTAAAGTTGGAGAAACTAGGGAGAAAACTAGGGAGAAAACTAGGGAGAAGATACTGCGGTTGATGCAAGAAAATCCTGGGGTTACCACGAAAGAATTGACTGGAATGGTCGGGATAACTTCTAAAGGGATAGAATGGCATATCAAAAAGTTAAAAAAAGAAGGCTTTCTTAAGCGTGTTGGCTCGGCAAAAGGTGGACATTGGGAGATAATTAGATGAGATTATTTAAAAATTTCGCCCTAGTAATACTTATATGCTTAGTAACAGGTGCAAATGCAACTGCTGATTCTTTGTCTCGAGGTTGGAAGGCTCTTTATCAGAACAGGTATGACGAAGCCATTGAATATTTCTCCAGAGACATTGACCAGAATAAAAATGCAGTGTCTGCATATGAGGGGATGGCTTTTGCATATGAAGCCAGAGGTAAATATGACGAGATGCTGAATAACTGGCTTAAAATATTAAAGGAAGATCCTGATTCTATAAGAAGCTCGGTTATATTGCAAAGTATGTTGAACTCATCTAATAAGTTTAAGGATTATAAAAAAGCTATTAAGATTCTTGAAAAGGTATTAAAAAAGGAAATAAGCAACAGCGAAAACAAGTTTTTTATAAAACAGGTTCTTGTGAAACTCTATAACCTCACTCATCAGCCCAAAAAGGCTGAAAAAATATATGCTTCTTTTGGATATGTAACTGAATGGACGGCAATAGGCCCATTCGGTAAATTGGGACGTTCATGTTTTTATGAGGAATTTCCTCCGGAACAAGAGATCAAATTCAGTACCAGTTACCAAGGATATACTGGATGGGTTCGCTGGAGACGTTTTGATGGTATCTTCAGAAATGGCTTAGTTGATTTTAAACAGATAGTTAAGCCAAATGTTGGATGCGCTTATGCGCTGACGTTTATATATTCTCCTTTTAAGCAGGATGTGATCTTGAATCTCCAAACACCATGTGCTTGGAAAGCCTGGGTTAACTATCAATGTGTCTCTGTATGTGATCGATATAAGAATTTCTATCCTCTGATTAATTCATTTCCTGTTTCCCTGGAAGAAGGATGGAATTCTCTGCTTATCAAGTCTGTTTGCGAGGAAAAATTAAGCAACTGGGCATTTAAGTTAAGGGTAACTGACCTAAAAGAAAGAACTTGCACAAACCTAAAGTTTATGGATAACTTATCAACCACATCATTGAGAAAAGTCCCGAAAATGTTCGAAACAACACGGCAATCTAAACGCTTCAATGACACTGAACGTTTAGATAATAAAGCCCTGAACTATTACTATACCAGCCTGCTTCTTTATTCCCAAGGGCTACAGGATAAGGGAATAAAATATTTAAAGTTGGCAATAGAACTCCAACCTAAGTTTTCAGGATTTTTATATACAATAGGCAAGATGTATGAACAAGCTGGATTCCTCCCAAAAATAGAAAGAGAAAACAAGACAAAGAACTTTTACAATAAATCTATTGAGTATGACAGCCAGCATGTACCTGCTCTAGCGGCACTGGGTCTATATTTTGAGAGAAACAAGTTATACGAAGAAGCAATAGAGAAATTTAGACATGCAATAAAAATAAATTCTGAGTTTGCTCCTGGCTACGTTGGTCTTGGAAGGGTTTACAGAAAGAGAAGGTGGTATTTAGAAGCTATAAAATCCATTGATTTTGCTTTAAAAATCAATCCGGAGCTAAAAGATGCCTTAGTGCTTAAAGCAAAGTTATGCACTGACAGAAACCAGTTTAGGAAAGCAGAAAAGATCTATGAAAAAATTGGCAATATACCTGTCTCTCTTTTACTCAGGCAAAGCAAATATGATCAGGCAGTAGAACAGTATAATGCTCGTATAAACGCTAATCCATTGAGAACAGATCTACGTCTGGAATTGGGTAGATTATATTCTAAATTGGGAGACTACAGAGGTGCATATAAACAGTATAAAGATGTTCTGGATATTATACCAACATACAGTATGTGCCATAAACTATTGGGAAACCTCCTCTATTCTGAGAACATGGCAAATAGTGCAATAGAGGCATGGGAATCTGCCTTAAAGCTTAATCCGCGTGATTATGAACTCGGAAACATGTTAGTTGAAATAAAAGCAAGTACAGAGCCATATACTCCAAAGAAACTTAATACGCTAAAATTAATTTCAGGCAATAAAGATCTAAGCGAACTTCCCAATGCCTACACTGCAAGTTTATACAATGGGAAGGTTATAATTCTTAATACAGACGGCAGCTACAAAGAAACGGTACATAAGGTAGTTAAAATCCTCAGTGAAATAGGGATAGAAAAATACGGTGAAATTCATATCCCTGGCAAACTGGAAGAATTAAGGGTATTTCTTAAAGATGGAACAATATTGGAACCTGTGAAGATAAAGAAAAAAAACGCCTATTCCATTCATGGGTTAGAGAAGGACTCAGTGATAGAGTATAAATATACAGTTGAACATAAAACATATAATATTGCTAAGGGTTATTTTAGATTATCTCCATTCTATTTTCAGGCATTTAACGAAGCTCTCCTGTGGTCTCGTTATACTGTGATATTTCCATCAGATGTTAAAATATCATGGATATCCAAGAATTTGCCAGAGAATATAGTAAAGGAAGAAAAAAATCTGGCAGGCAATAGAAAACTTGTTCAATTTGAACTCTATAATATCCCCAGTGTTACAAAAGAGGTCATGATGCCTCCAAAAGAAGATGTATTACCAAATGTTACTGTAATGACTTCCATGAAATTGGATAACGTGTATGATCTCTATAAAAATTTGATCATGGGCACATGCATACCTGCATCTATACTTAAAGATACAACCTATGAAATTATAAAGGATTGCAACACCCCTCATGAAAAGGCAGAAGCAATATACTATTACATAAACAAATCCATCAAGCATAACAGCGCTAAGTTTGAATCTGCAATATCTACTTTAACAAAAAAAAGCGGGAATAAAGCTATTTTATTAAAAGTAATGTTAGATATAGCAGGATTGGATGCAACGTATGTTCTTGTAAGACCCAATACATTTGCAAAAATGATTGTGCCCTATTATGGAGCTTTTCGAACACCACTTGTAAAAGTTAATTTACAGAGGAGGGATGTTTGGCTTGACACAAGCAACAAATATCTTAAGTTTGGGGAAATTTCTTCGAGTCTAACAAATGGAGATGCACTTGTTTTTAATACAAGTAATTATCAGATATGCAAAACTCCTCCTTTGAATCTTTCAGCTAATGGCGCAGAAACAAGTCTGATTATAAATATTAACAGAGATATTAACGAAAAATCTGATTGTTTGGGAGAAGAAATTTACCTGGGTAATTTATCCGGTTTATTTCGCCTTATTTTTCTTGAGGGTATAGAAAAAAATCTATGGGGTAAGTATATTGAAAAAGGTCTGGCAGAATCCTTTGGAGAACCTGTTTTAGAAAAGACAGAATTCCCAAATATAGACAATTCTGAAGAGCCATTTCGTATAAAATATAAATTCAAGATATCCGATTTTCTCAGGCAGGTATCAGGACAAGATGATGAGTTTATATTCAACCCTATTCCTTTTAGACTTAAACTCAGCAAAAAGTATATACAGAAAACTCAGCGGAAATTCCCAATCAGAATAAAGCTTGAATTTACTCCTCTATATCTAGATCAGCAGTTTGATATAAATATCCCTGACAATTTTATAATTAAGGATACACCTCAAAATATTACTGAAGAGAGTAAATTTGGTAAATATCTGGTTGAATTCACGTTCAATAAGAACACACTGAAAGTAAAACAGCATTTTGAACTTCCAATTCAGGAAATTTCTGCCTCGGATTATCCTAAGTTTGTAGATTTTTGCCGCAGGATTGATGCCCTGGAGAAGAAAACTATTTCGCTTCAGAAAAAAACGGTCACGGTCTCTGAGATAAAATAATCATGTACGCAAGCATAGGTAGTTTATTTAAGTAAGTTTAAGAAAGGAGCAAAAATGAGAAATCTGTATCTTGATAGTAGTCAGCCTGTTGATAAAAGGGTAAAAGATTTACTCGGCAGGATGACATTAGAGGAAAAAATTCGCCAAACAGGCTTTATTATGGGCAAAAAGCTGGTAGAAAACAAAAGATTTTCCGCTATCCTGACTAAAAAACTGTTAGGCAATATGAGTATTGGCGGAATAATGGATCCACAAGAGTCTTCAAGCCGGACAGCTAAGATAATCAATGTTATTCAGAAATACCTCGTTACCAAAACACGGCTGGGTATCCCTGCCTTGATTATGGGAGAGTGTCTGCATGGTCATCTTTCACCAGATGCAACCATATTCCCGCAATCAATCGGCCTATCCTGTTCATGGAATCCTGGACTTATAAAAAAAATCGCAGAGGCTGTGGCCAAAGAGGCTAGTTCCGTAGGCATTCGCCAGACATTCAGCCCTGACCTGGACATTGCCCGCGACCCGCGATGGGGACGTGTGGAAGAAACATACGGGGAAGACACTTATCTGTGCAGCCGTCTAGGCGTAGCCTATATTGAAGGAGTACAGGGGCGAAAAGGTGAAATAGTTCGTGATAAGTTAGTGGCCACGCCGAAACACTTTGCTGCGCATTGCGCTCCTGAAGGTGGTATTAACATCGCCCCGGCAGACGTGGGAATACGCAAACTGCGGGAAGAATACCTGCCACCTTTTAAGGCAGCTGTAGAGGCAGGCGTGCTGTCTATAATGCCGGCTTACAACGAGATTGATGGCATACCCTGTGCTGCTTCAGAATTTCTTCTACAGAAGATTCTTCGTGAAGAATGGGGTTTTGAAGGTTACACATTTTCTGACTTTGGTTCTATAGATATGCTGACCGCGTTTCACAATGTTGCCGTGGATTTACAGGAGGCAGGCAGGCAGGCTTTTGAAGCGGGTTTGGACATGGAAGCGCCGGAAATAAAATGTTTCGGCAAAAACCTTCTTGAATTAGTAAAAAAAGGCGTAGTTTCTAGGGCGCGTCTTGATGAGGCAGTGGGAAGAATTTTACGAGTTAAGTTCTTAGCTGGTCTCTTTGAGAGCCCTTATGTAGATGAGGATAAAGTTAAAGAAATCGTGCATTGTAACAGGCACGTCAAGCTCGCTCGGAAGGCTGCCGGCGAATCAATCGTACTGCTGAAGAACAAAGATAATCTTCTACCTCTGGATAAGAATGTTTCTTCTATCGCAGTCATAGGTCCGAACGCAGATGTAGCCGAATGTGGAGGTTATTGTTTCCCAAAATTAGAAGATATTAGTCCGCTTAAAGGTATCAGTGAAGCGGTTTCACAAAAAACAAAGGTAAACTTTGCACCCGGCTGTGATATGCATGATTTAAGCCGGGAGGGTTTCAAAGAAGCAATGCGGATCGCGCGTGATTCGGATGTTGCGATTATGTTTGTGGGCGGCTCGAGCATGGGCAGAAAAACAACCAGACCTTCAACCTGTGGAGAAGGTTTTGATCGCACCAACCTGAACCTCTCGGGTGTTCAGCAGGAACTGGTCGAGGCTGTGGCGGCCGCGGGTACACCGGTCGTGGTCGTGGTCATAAACGGCCGGCCATTGAGTATTGTCTGGATTGCCGAACACATACCCGCGATTCTCGAGGCCTGGTATCCTGGGGAACAAGGCGGCCATGCCATTGCCGACATTCTCTTTGGAAAGACTAACCCTTCAGCCAAGCTGACCATGTCCTTTCCACGTTCAGTAGGACAAGTGCCAAAGTATTACAGCCAGAAGCCTTCTAGTCGGGGTATCTATAAAAAGCCCGGCTCGCCGGGCAAACCAGGTAGAGACTATGTGTATTCGCAATCCTCGCCGCTGTATGAGTTTGGACATGGTCTAAGTTACACGAGCTTTCATTACAGCAATCTTCGGATAACTCCGAAAAAAATGTGTTCCTGTGAAAAAGTCAGGGTAAGAGTTGAGGTGAAAAACACAGGCAAACGTGAAGGAGATGAAGTTGTTCAATTATACGTAAATGATGTTGTAAGCAGCGTAACCACGCCTGTCAAGGCACTCAAGAGGTTTAAGAAGATAAGATTAAAGCCAGGTGATAAGAAAGAAGTAAAGTTTATGCTTAATGCACATGACTTGTCTCTTATTAACCGCGATATGAAACCTGTTGTGGAGTCCGGCAAGTTTGAGGTTATGACAGGTGGACTCAAAGATACATTTGAGGTAATTTAGTAGAAGATATATGAGAAATATTTCAAAACCGAAAGTATTATGACTCGTAAGAATCTATGAGGATTTCTCTGCCTTTACTGCCTTTGAGGGGACCTACAATGCCTTCAGCTTCCATCATATCAATAAGCCGCGCAGCTCTAGCGTATCCGATCCTGAGACGGCGTTGCAGTACCGACGAGGAAGCCTGACGTGTATCTAAAACTACTTTGACTGCATCTTCAAACAGTTCGTCTTTTTCAAATAATCCCTCTTGCCCATTTTCAGCTTGAGACTCTTCTAGAATTTCCTTTCTGTATGAAGGGCCCGCCTGCTTCTTTAGAAAATTAACCGTTCTTGAGATTTCCTTATCAGATACAAAGCATGCCTGCGCTCTCACAGGCTTTGGTGAGCCAGCGGGCAGAAATAACATATCTCCCTTGCCAAGAAGAATCTCTGCTCCATTCATGTCAAGAACAGTTCTGGAATCCACCTTAGAAGAAACTTGAAACGAGAGTCTACATGGGAAATTAGCTTTAATAACACCAGTTATTACATCAACTGAAGGTCTTTGAGTAGCCAGAATAATATGAATTCCAGCAGCTCTTGAGAGTTGCGCCAGTCTTGTAATTGAATCTTCAACATCTCTACGCGCCACACTCATTAAATCTGCCAATTCGTCAATAATTACAACAATATACGGCATGTTCTCTGATTCATTTGATTCAGAAACTATCTTGTTATATCCGGTGATATTGCGTACGCCTGCTTTTGCAAGCTTCTGATATCTATCCTCCATCTCTCCCACGATCCATTTTAAAGCATTAGCTGCTTTCTTTGCATTGGTTACTATTGGGGTTATGAGCTGAGGGATATCTGCAAAAGCAGCTAATTCCACCATTTTGGGATCTATCATCAAAAATTGAACTTCACTTGGATATGAATTATATAACATACTCATTATAAGACTACTAATACACACGGATTTGCCTGCTCCAGTAGTTCCTGCAATTAAAATATGAGGCATATCATCAATATCTGCAACCAGACATTCTCCCTGAATATCCTTTCCAAAAGCTAGCGCAAGTTTTGACTTAGTATCCTTAAAAGCTTTTGATTCCAGTATTTCTCTCAGATAGACTGGTTGTCTTTTCTTATTCGGAATTTCAATCCCTACAACGTCCTTTCCTGGAATTGGAGCAACAATGCGCACGCTTTGCGCTTTGAGGTTCAAGGCTATGTCATTTGCAAGGGAAACAATATTGTGTACTTTTACGCCAGGCGCAGGCTGAACTTCATAACTTGTAATAGCTGGTCCTTGATTGATTTGGGTAACCTTTGCCTCTATACCAAAATCATGGAGTGTATTTTCAAGTATTTCAGAGTTTGAATCCAATACCCCTGCGTCATCACTCGCCATCTCAGATTCCGAAGGTAAATCCAGCAATGTTAATGGCGGTAATTGAAATACATCAGGCTGAACTAAAGCAACAGTTTCTTTAGATGCAAGCTGCTTTTCTGAAACATTTTCTACCTGAACTTGTTTTAGTCCTGTAGTTCTAATCTTTCTTGTAACATTTCTATTAATAATTAAGTCTTTTTTTGAGAATTTGCGGACAAAAAACGAACCAATCCCAGAGAGAGAAAATTCTGTACATAAGAGAAAGCCGGAAATAAATACTGTTGCTGTTACAATATAAGCTCCTGTTTGCTGCAGATACATTTTTAGCTGTTCCGCTAAAAAAAGCCCTAATATGCCGCCTGCTTTAAACCTGCTTGTTAAAAGAAAAATTTTTAATGACGGTATATTGATGAGAGCAAATAAAGCCGCTCCTCCACATAAGAGCAAAACTATGCCCAGTATTTTTACATATATATTCTGTGAGGGACTTTGTCTGAATTTATTAATGCTTGAAATAAAGCTTATAAGGGGCACAAAATAGGCTGAAAATCCCAGAGCAAGAAAAAGTCCAAACCCAATATATGCCCCGCTTATACCAATATAATTATGCGCAGGACTATTAGGGGTTGATATATTAAATGCGATATCAGCTGAATCATAGGATTTTAAGCTAAGAAATACAAGGATGCTAAGGGCAAGAAGCAGAACCCCAATTAATTCGTTTCTCTGTTTTTCTTTTAAAAAGCCAAACAAGTTTATAATCCTGTATGTCCAAAACCTCCATCATTCCTAGAGGTTTTGGCTAACTTGTTAACATACACTAAATCAGCTCTAGCAATCTTATTAATTACGAGCTGTGCTATACGATCTTCCCTGTGAATTAAAAAGTCCTTTTTCCCAAGATTCACCAGTATAACACCTACTTCGCCCCTGTAATCCGCATCAATAGTACCGGGGCTGTTAACAATACTTATCCCATGTTTAAGAGCAAGTCCACTCCTAGGTCTAACCTGTCCTTCATATCCGGACGGAATGGCTATTTTGACACCTGTGGAAACTAGTTTAATTTCACCCGGCTTTAAAACCGTATCTTCCTTAACAGCAGCCATAAGATCCATGCCGCTTGCACGCTCAGTCATATATTTGGGAAGCGGCAGATCCTCCGAACCTTTAATATGCGCTATCTCTACTTTTATCTCTTCCAAAACTAGTTCCTATTTATCTTTCTTCTCTTCCTCTATTACTGCCTTGCGGCTTAACTTGATTTTGCCCTGAGAATCTATTTCAGTTACCTTAACAGTCAGCTTGTCTCCAACCTTAACCACATCATCAATATTCTTCACATATTCATCAGACAGTTGAGACACATGAATGAGTCCTTCCTGTCCCGGAAGCACCTCTGCAAATGCGCCAAAATTCATTATTTTCTTTACTACGCTATCGTATGTTCTCCCTACTTCCACATCCTCTACAATTTTCTTGACAATATCAATGGCTTTGTCAAGCTGCTCCTTATCCGTAGACGCAATAGAGACCTTGCCTTGATCGTCAATATCAATCTTGACACCTGTATCCTGAACAATCTTTTTTATTGTTTTCCCGCCAGGACCAATTACTTTTCCAATTTTCTCAGTATTCACCTGCATTGAGAAAATCATTGGCGCATATGAAGATACTTCTTTTCGCGGCTCAGAAATCACGGCTTTCATCTTATCAAGAATTTTTAAACGCGCATCCTTTGCCTGTAACAGCCCCTTTTCCATAATCTCAGGCGTAATGCCTTCCATTTTTATATCCATCTGAAAAGCTGTTATTCCATCTCTGGTACCTGTAACCTTAAAATCCATATCTCCCAGATGATCCTCCATTCCGCTGATATCTGTGAGCACAACAAATTTATCATCTTCTTTTATTAAACCCATTGCAATACCTGCTACAGGTTCTTTTATCGGCACCCCCGCATCCATAAGAGAAAGCACTCCTCCGCATACCGTCGCCATTGAAGAAGAACCATTTGATTCCAGAATATCCGATACTATTCTTACTGTGTAGGGAAATTCTTCAGAAGAAGGCATTACAGGTCTTATAGCGCGTTCGGCAAGCGCGCCATGACCTATTTCCCGTCTACCTGGACCCCTGTTAGGCCTTGCTTCTCCAACACTAAATGCAGGAAAATTATAATGTAGCATAAATGTTTTTTCAGAGTCCCCTCTTAGCCCGTCAATACGTTGTCCATCAGCAGATGTGCCAAGTGTTGTTACTGCCAGACTCTGCGTCTCTCCTCTTGTAAAAACTGCTGAGCCGTGCGTCCTCGGCAAAACGCTGATCTCGCATGTAATAGGTCTGATCTCTTCTAAGGATCTGCCGTCTATTCTTTTCTTTTCATTCAAAATTTTTCTTCTTACTTCCTCTTTCTCTATCTTATCAAAAACATAAGATATTGCGTTCTCCTGTTCAGGGTATTTCTCTGAAAGTTCATCCTTGACATCGCTCAACAAACTATCCAGAAGCTCCCTGCGCTGAGATCTATCGGTTATCTTGTTTGCCTCTAATATTTTATCTAAAGCTAATTCTTTCGTAGCATCCTCCAGTTCTTGTGGTATATTCATGATCTCAATTGTACGCTTAGATTTGCCACATTTTGCTATTAATTCCTCAATTACTTCGGTAATCTTTACGATATGGGTATGCGCCACTTTTAAAGCATCTAAAGAGATTTCTTCCGATACTCCTTTTCCGTCACCTTCTACCATCGTTATCGCATCCTTTGTGCCCGCAACAACAAAAGCTAATTCGCTCTGTTCAATCTGTTCGTACGAGGGATTAATAATAAATTCATCGTTGATTCTGCCTATCCTTACTGCTCCGATTGGTTTAAAGAAAGGTATATCAGATATTCCCAGCGCTGCTGAAGCGCCAACTATTGCAAGAACATCAGGATCCGTAAATTCATCAGCAGATAGTGCGGATACCATAACTTGCAGTTCATTCCTGAACATATCAGGGAAAAGAGGTCTTATTGGTCTGTCTATCAGCCTTGAAGTCAAGATTTCTTTTTCCGTTGGTCTTCCTTCTCGTTTAAAAAATCCTCCGGGAATTTTCCCTGCAGCATATGTCTTTTCCCGATAATCAACAGACAACGGAAAGTAATCCATTCCTTCTCTGGTTGTTTTAGAGCAAACGACCGTTGCAAGAACAACAGTATCACCACATCTAACTGTAACAGCTCCATCTGCCTGTTTTGCAAGCTTGCCTGTTTCTATAATTAAGTCTCTCCCGCCCATTTTTACTTCTACCTTCTCATTCATATCTTCTCTCTTTCATTTTAGTTAATATTTCTTACTCTCTATTTGCGTCCTAATTAGGTTTACAAAATGCTCAATGTTCATTTTCGTACAATCCCTATTTCCGTGCTTTCGAATAGCTACTGTCTTCTCTTTAACCTCCCTGTCTCCTATTATAAGCATGTAAGGAATTTTATCCAGCTCTGATTCCCTTATTTTTAATCCTATCTTTTCATCTCTATTATCAAGTTCTGTTCTTATTTGTTTGCACTGCAACAAATTCTGCATTTCTTTTGCATAAGGGATATTATCCTCTCCTATCGTCAATATTTTAACCTGAACAGGTGAAAGCCATATCGGGAATGCTCCCCCGTAGTGCTCAATAAGAGTTCCCACAAACCTTTCCATGGAACCAAGAACAGTACGGTGAACCATCATTACGTAATGTTCTTTCCCATCTTCTCCTATGTAAGTTACATTAAAACGGTGCGGCAGATTAAAGTCAAACTGCACAGTTGGTCCCTGCCATAACCTGCCAAGAGAGTCTTTCATTTTTACATCAATCTTTGGACCATAAAAAACTGCCTCTCCTTCCTCAACCTTGTATATTATATTCTTTTCTTTTAATACATCTTCAAGTGTACCTGTAGCTTTCTCCCAGTCCTCAATACTTCCGGCAAATTTATTGCTTTTATCTCTTGTGCTCAAAAATACTTCGTATTCAAATCCAAATGTTTTCATCATATAGTCCACAAGTTCTATCACTTCTTTGATCTCATTCTTAAGCTGGTTGGGAGTGCAAAAGATATGAGCATCATCCTGAGTAAAGCCCCTAACTCTCAGCATACCGTGAAGCACGCCTGATTTTTCATATCTATAGACTGTGCCGAGCTCCGCATAACGTATTGGCAGTTCTCTATAACTATGCAAATTTGTTTTGTAAATCAATATATGACCGGGACAGTTCATTGGCTTGATTATGTAATCCTGCTTATCTATTTCTATTGGAGAATACATATTATCTTTGTAAAAATCCAGATGTCCGCTAGTCTTCCACAAATTGATATTTGAGATATGAGGTATATTTACAAATTGATATCCACGCTGCATATGCTCCTTATACCAGAAATCTTCAATTACTCTGCGAATCATAGCTCCTTTTGGATGCCAAAAAATAAGACCGGCTCCCGCTTCTTCATGTATGCTGTATAAATCGAGCTCCTTTCCCAATTTTCTATGATCACGCTTTTTAGCCTCTGCGAGTTTATTTACATGCTTATCAAGCTCCTCTTTTGTATACCAGGCTGTGCCATATATTCTCTGAAGCATTTTGTTCTTTTCATCTCCACGCCAATACGCGCCAGCAATACTAAGCAGCTTAAACGCCTTTATGTCACCTGTGCTCTCAACATGCGGTCCGCGACAGAGATCAATAAAATCACCTGTCTTATACAAGCTCACTTTTTCATCAGGAATTTTATCAAGCAATTCCAATTTATATGGCTCACCTTTCTCTTTAAATATCTTTTTAGCTTCATTCTTAGAGACTTCAATCCGCTCAAAACAAATTTTCTTATTTATTATATTCCACATCTTCTTTTCAATTTTTTTCAAATCTTCAGGGACAAATGGAGTTTCCTTATCAAAATCGTAATAAAACCCGTCCTCAATAGCAGGCCCTATACTTATCTTTGTGCCGGGGAATAGCTGCTGAACAGCTGAAGCCATTATATGCGCAGTACTATGCCGACAAACATCTAATGCCAATTTTGAATTAGAATTCACCAACCAAACCTCAATTTAAGATTAATAATTGTAACAGTGGGCGGTACTGGGCTCGAACCAGTGACCCCCTGCACGTCAAGCAGGTACTCTAACCAGCTGAGCTAACCGCCCTCGGAAAAGCTGTGTTAGTATAGCGAAAATGAATACTGTTTACAAGCCAAAAACCTAAAATCACCAAACTCGCGAAATTATCGATATTCACTTATGAAATTCCTGTAGTTTGACAAATCATAAACCAGAAGTTAAACTTCATAGACTAAAGCAGTCTGGGCAATAAGGAGGTATGTACATGAAACTGGTTAAGCTTGGAAGTGCAGGTGAACAAGTTTCCGAGATGTGTCTTGGGACAATGATGTTTGGTAGAAGGTGCGATGAAAAGGAATCAGACAGAATATTATCATTTGCTTTGGATAATGGAGTTAATTTTATTGATACTGCTGCAATGTATGGTGAAGGAGAGACAGAAAAAATACTTGGACGTATAATTAAAAGCAGGAGAAAGAAACTCTTTATAACCACAAAAGTTCACAAAGGAATAGATAGTAAAAGCATCCTCGAAAGCATAGATGAGAGTCTTAAGAGACTTCAAACAGATTATGTTGACATGTATCTGATTCATTGGCCAAAAGAGAAAATGAATCCTGAGAAAATCATGGAGGCTCTTAATAAGGTTGTTGAAAGTGGAAAAACACGCTTTATAGGCTGTTCTAATTATCCAGCATGGCTTTTTGCATACTCTAATTGTATTGCTAAACTGAGAGGATGGAAAACATTCATCAATCATCAGGTTTGCTATAATCTAATTGAGAGAGGAATTGAGGTTGAAGTGCTCCCACAGGCAATGGCAGAAAACATAGCAATAACTACTTACAGGCCTATGGCAATTGGGCTATTAACTGGAAAATATAAACCTGAAGAACCTATCCCTGACGATTCCCGCGGACATAATGACTGGCGAATTTCAACATGGCTTGAAAGATATAAGTTGGGAATCTTGAGATTCTTTCAATTTGCCAAAGATCATGACATAACACCTGCTCAACTTGCCATATCGTGGGTGCGTAAATCTCCCGCTGTAACATGCCCGATCGTTGGAGTTAGCTCTCTTAATCAGCTGAAAGAAGGTATAAAAGCATTTGATTTCGATCTTTCAGACCATGAGTATAAAGAGGTAACGGATATGTTTGATACGGCTATAAAAGAAGAATCGGGCGGAGATTACAAGAATTTACGACGACATCTTTCACTTTTAAAATGAGAAATATATAAGTGTGTAGCTTTTTTGCAAATATAGATAGGTATCTATTCTACGCCGTAAATCATGGCTTAGAGAACAAGTTCTTTGACGTAATAATGCCAATTATAACAGATATAGGATATTGGAAAATTCCTCTTTTAGCTGCCTGGCTATGTCTGATGATATTTGGAGGGAAAAAGGAAAGGATAACAGGAATAGTGCTTATTGTATCAATTATACTTATAGATCTCTTCAATAGCTATCCTCTGAAATTTCTTTTTGCAAGAATACGTCCATGTAATGCGCTTCTTGATGTTCGTACCCTTGTCCCAACTTCAACCACATACTCATTTCCTTCATCCCATGCCAGTAACATATTTGGATTAGCAACCATACTGTCAAGCAAATACAAGAGTTTCAGATTTTATTTCTTCTCTATTGCATTAGTTGTAGGTATATCCAGGATTTATGTTGGAGTACATTATCCATTTGATGTTTTGGCAGGCGCAGCTGTAGGAATACTCTGTGGATTAGGAATGCTAAAACTTGAGAAATATATTACATCTCATTTTTCTCTCACAGCTTCTTGAATTCGGAGAGGTTTTTGACTTTTGCAATAGCTGATTCGTGAGAAATAATACCTCGCTGATACAATTCCTTAATGGATTTATCCATGGTATGCATACCCAATTTGCCACCAGTTTGAAGTATTGTAGAAATCTGTTCTGTCTTTTGTTCTCTTATTACATTTCTCACAGCAGGAGTTGCAACAAGAATTTCTGTTGCGACTATTCTTCCTGTTCTATCTATTCTTGGAAAAAGCTGCTGAGAAACTATTCCCTGAATGCTTCCTGCAAGCTGGATTCTGACCTGTTGCTGCTGGTGAGGGGGGAAAACATCTATAATTCTATCCACTGTTTGTGCAACATCCGGCGTATGCAAGGTTGTTAGAACCAGATGCCCTGTCTCTGCTGCTGTCAGAGCTGTAGATATGGTTTCCAGATCACGCATCTCACCTACACATATTACATCCGGATCCTGGCGCAAAACATGTTTAAGTGCATTTGCGAAAGACTTGGTGTCAGAATGTACTTCGCGTTGTTTTACTATACTTTTTTTATGGCTATGAAGATATTCAATAGGATCCTCCACCGTAATAATCAAAGAAGCCCTCTCGCTATTTATTAAATCAATCATTGCAGCAAGTGTTGTGGTTTTTCCAACACCAGTTGGTCCGGTAATCAAAACCAGCCCGTTTGGTTTGCGTGAAAGCTCTGTAACAACAGGCGGCAACTCCAGATCCTTGAGGGTCCTGATATTTAATTCTATACTTCTAAAGGCTGCTTCAACATTCCCTTTTTCAAGATGGACATTTACCCTGAAACGGCCTAAATCAGGTATAGCAAAAGAAAAATCAAGTTCCCAGTTTTCCTCAAATTCAACCTTCTGCTCATCTGTTAGTATATTATATATCATGTTCTTAGTGTCGTCTCCGCTTAAAGGACCGCAATCCGTAGAAACAAGTTTGCCGTCTATACGCAAAACAGGAGGAGCCCCTTCTGTTATATGTAAATCTGATGCTCCTTTATCCACTGTCAATTTCAATAAATCTTGAATATCCATAGTAACCTCCTTTATGTTTTTAGACATCCTTAAGCGTTCTACTAGTAGAGAATATGCCTTTTGTCCTTAATCTAAATTCTGCCTGACTATCTGATGCAGAAAGCGCATCTTCGTATGATATTAATCCATCCTTGTAAAACTTTTCCACACACTGATTAAATGTCTGCATACCAAAATCCTTACTGTTTTTTATTGTATCATAGATTTTCCCTGTTTGTCCTTCCAGCACGAGTTTTCTGATAGTAGGACTTGCAAGCATTATTTCCAGAGCTGGTATTCTTCCCTCTCCGGAAGCTAATGGTAAAAGCCGCATAGATATAACTCCTTTAAGTATAAATGAAAGCTGCATTCTAATCTGGCGGTGCTGATGCGGAGGAAAGAAATTTATAATCCTTTCCACTGTCTGAATTGCATCAATAGTATGAAGCGTGCTTAAGACAAGATGCCCTGTCTCAGCAGCCATTATTGCAGTTTCCATAGTTTCCGTATCCCTTATCTCCCCTATTAGTATGACATCAGGACTCTGTCTAACAACATATCTCAAGGCGCTCTTAAAACCTTTTGTATCAATACCTACTTCGCGTTGTTCAATTATGCTCTTATTATCCTCATGAATAAACTCTATAGGATCTTCAATTGTTATAATATGGGCTCTTCTATTAGCACTCATATACTCAATCATTGCAGCAAGTGTAGTTGATTTTCCACTACCAGCATGACCTGTAATAAGAATCAATCCCCGTTTTCCCATTGATAATTTTTGCATGATGTCAACAGGTAAATTCAATTCCCTAAAGCCTAAAATCTCAGTTTTTAAAGAGCGAATCACAATACCAGTATATCCTCTTTGGGTGAATATATTAACTCTGAATCTTCCCAATTCAGGGACTGTATAACTAGTATCTATTTCATCCTTTTCAGCAAGACTTGCCCTTTTTTGACTTTCAAGAATGATATTGGCAGCTTCATCCATGTTCTCAGACGAAATAGACTCCTCTCCAACAGGCTGAAGTTCTCCATTAACTCTTATATATGGAACATTCCCCACCTTAAAATAAAGATCCGAAGCTTTCTTATTCACCATAATCTTAAGAAACTTGTTAATATCCATATAGCTTATTCTACTTAATTATTCTATGTTTTTTCAACTTATATTGCAGATTTTGCCTAGAGACTTTCAATTTTTTTGCTGTTTGATACTGGTTCTCTGCGCATTCTTTGAACGCTTTAAGTATTATATTCCTTTCTGTTTGTTCAACAGTGTTTTTTAATCCTTCTGCAATAACACGCTCTTCGTCTATTCCTATTTCCTGCTCTCGCAGTTTATCAGGAAGGCTTTCTGTAGAAATCGTATCTCCTTCTTCAAGAATAACAGCCCTTTCTATTACATTTTCCAGTTCCCTTATGTTTCCAGGCCAATTATATTTCATTAGGATCTGCATAGCTTCTGATGACATCTTTTTGATTTTGCTGCCAGCTTTCTTAGCATATTTTTTTAAGAAGTGGCTTACCAGCAAAGGAATATCGTCTCTTCTTTCACGCAGCGAAGGTAGTATTATGGGAATAACACTCAGTCTATAAAACAGATCTTCTCTAAATTTGCCCTCCTTTATCTGTTGTTCTAAATTCAGATTAGTAGCAGCTATTACCCTTACATCCACTTTAATGCTTTTATTTCCTCCAACATGCTTTATTTCATGTTCCTGCAAAACCCTCAGAAGCTTGGTCTGTATCTGAGGAGAAGCCACTCCAACTTCATCAAGAAAAATTGTTCCTCCATCTGCTACTTCAAATAATCCCTTTTTATGTTCTATAGCTCCTGTAAATGCACCCTTTACATGCCCGAAGAGTTCAGACTCAAGCAATGTTTCAGTTAATGCTCCGCAATCAATTGATATAAAAGGCTCGCTTTTTCTATGACTGTTACAATGTATTGCTCTGGCAAAAAGCTCTTTCCCAGCGCCAGTTTCTCCATAGAGAAGAACTGTTGCATTTGTGTGCGAGATCTTTCTCACCTTATCAAAAACATCTCTAATAGGAAGGCTATTGCCTATTATGTTTTTAAAATCATACTCAGACTTTAACTGTTTTTTTAGATTTATATTTTCATCAAGCAATTTCCTTTGCTGAAGAGCCTTGCTAATAATAACCCTGATATTTTTTATCTCAAATGGCTTTGTAATATAATCAAAAGCGCCTAGTTTCATCGCTTCAATCGCTGTATCTACTGAAGCATACGCAGTAATCATTAGAACAACAGCGCTAGTGTCATAACTTCTTATAGATTTCAATACATCTATACCACTAACTTCCGGCATTTTTATATCAACGATTACAAGGTCAAAATGAGTATTTTTAAACATATTTATACCTTCTTGCCCTCTGTCTAAGGTAGCAACACTAAAACCGTCTTTTGTAAGCATTATTGAAAGAAACTCAAGCATGCTTTTCTCATCGTCAATTACAAGTATTTTATTCTTAGACATTGTCGTTCTTCTCAGCTATAGGAAGTTTAACTATAAAACTACTACCTTTCCCTTTTTTACTAATAACCTCTATTTGTCCGCTATGAGCGTCTATTATTTCCCTGACAATACTTAATCCCAGACCTGTCCCCTTCTCACTTGTTGTTGAAAATGGATCAAAAAGACTTTTCTTCTCATCAGCAGACAATCCTTTCCCCGTATCACTAAATCTAATCTCTATCATTTCATCTCTCGTATCTGCCTCTATTGCGAGAGTTCCACCCTCAGGCATTGCCTGGATTGCATTAAGACATAAGTTCAAAAACATCTGTTCTATTTGTTCCTCATCTACAAGAGAAAATAGAGTTTTGCTATTTACATTATATTCTATATTAATTTCAGGATTAACATCACCCCGACTTCTTAGTAAAACCAAAACATTTTTAATTATTGCATGTATGTTGCATCTTTTTAACTTGGGTTTTGCTGGTTTTGACAGATTAAGAAAGCCTGTAACTCTTTCATTGATTTTATCAGATTCACGAATAATTAGTTCCAGTAATTTTCTACTGCTATGACTAATTTTATCATCTTCCTTCAGCATCTCAGCAGAACCCCTCAGGGAAGCGAGAGGATTCCTGACTTCGTGCGCTATTTTTGCTGACATCTTTCCCATAAGGGCTAATCTGTCGTTCTGGCTTAATTTGCGTTCCAGGTCTTTGATCGCGCTTAAATCTCTAAAAATAAATATTATCCCTTCAAACTCTCCAGCGTCAGTTTTTAATGGTGAAATGTTGAAACCGATTAACAGCAGATCGCCATTTTTTCTTCGAATATTAGATTCGAATTGCAAAGAAGATCGTCCTTCTAAATCAAAATCCCTATTGATATAATTCTCTATCTTAATCCTGCTATCAGGGAACAACACTTCCCATGCAGTTCCCACAGCTTCTTCTCTTTGATATCCAAGGATGTCTGAGGCAGCTTGGTTAAAATATGATATCATTCCATTGGAGTCAACAGTTATGAGTCCGCTAGCCATGTTTTGCAATATGTTATCTGTAAAGTTCTGTAATTCTCTCAGCTGTTTAGTTTTACGCCTAAGATTTTTTGCCAGTATCCCGCTTAATATAGATACGAGGTAAAATATTATTGCCCGAAAACAGGTAACGTATATAACCACGCTCTTAGGTAAGAATTCAGGATCATACTGCATAATTATAATTGCAAAATAAGTTATTACGGCAAACGAAGTTAGCATTAATCCCTCTCCAAAAGGGACTAACAAACAGCCTGCAATTATGGAAATAACATACAAAAATGTAAAGATACTGTCTATTCCGCCGGAATAGTAGATCAATGCACCAATCCATATCGTATCCGCAATAATTTGAATACGTATCAAGGTATCCAAATGTATCCTTTTTATTAAAAGAATGCTGTATGCTATGGTCAAAAGAAACATTACGGATATTAACCAGTAAAAGGGGATATTCTCTGCCCGGAACACAAAAGTGCCTATACCAAGCATAGCTGTTACTATGAGAAGTCTTGCGATCATTAATGCTCTAAGTCGAGGGACTTTTCCTTGGATGGATTCAGCAGGTTGCATCTTTTTAGAAACCCTCTGTTACTAGAGTACTCATCTTGAGTATAGGCAGGAACATGGCAATAACAATACTACCTATTATTATGCCCAAAAAGCAGATTAAAACAGGTTCTATCACAGAGGTTAATCCGTCTACTGCAGCATCAACTTCTGATTCGTAAAAATCAGCGATCTTTGTCAACATATCTTCTAAAGCGCCTGTTTTTTCACCAACCGATATCATCTTGACAACCATTGCTGGGAAAAACCTGCTTTTACTAAGCGGCTCTGCAATGGTTTTCCCCTCTTTAACACCTATTCCAACACTGCTAAGAGTTTTCTCCAAAACCTTATTCCCTGAAGTCGCGCCAACTATTTCAAGCGCCTTAAGAATAGGAACACTGCTCTTTATCAGTGTGCACAGCGTTCTTGCAAACTTTGCCAGAGCTACCTTCTTCATAAGACTCCCAAAAATAATTATACGAAGTTTCAATCCATCAAACTGAAGTCTTCCTTTTTCAGTTCGCACATATTTACGTAATAAGAAGAAAGCAACAGCTAAGATTCCTGCTACAATCAGAAAATAATCTTTGAGGATATCGCTTGTTCCTATAAGTACTCTTGTCGGAAGAGGAAGAGTCCCGCCAAAAGCATCAAAAATATTTTTAAACGTTGGAACTACTTTTAATATTAAAACCATAACTATAAGAATAGACATAACAGTAACAACTGCTGGATACACCAGAGCAGATTTCACCTTTCTGGCAAGTTTGGCGGAATTCTCAAGATATGTTGCAAGACGGTTAAGAATTTCATCCAATGTCCCACTTTCTTCCCCTGCCCTTATCATGCTTACATAAAATTCCGAGAACACTTTTTGGTGTTTTAAGAGAGCCTGAGAAAAACTTTCTCCTCCCTCTACATCATCTTCCAGTTTTCTAACAAGTGTTTTTAGAGAAGGATTCTCCATTTGGTCAGCAAGAGTATCCAGCCCCTGAACCAGAGGCAATCCTGCGTTAACCATTGTAGCTAGTTGTCTGCTAAAGAGAATTAGATCATCGGACTTTATTTTAGTACTCTTCTTAAATATAGATGCGCGTTTTTTTTGTTCAGTTATGGAGACTATTGTTAATTGGTTAGCGCTGAGAGTACTAACGAGATTTTTTTCGCTTTCAGCAGAATGAAGAGCTTCTATTCTCTTTCCGTTTTTATCAATCGCAATATAATTATATGTTGCCATGCTTTCATTCCGCTGTTACGCGCAAAACTTCTTCAATAGTGGTTGTCCCATTTTTAATTAGACTTATACCACTTTCCTGCAATGTTCTCATTCCGTTTTTTACAGCGGTTTCCTTAATCTCACCTGAAGTAGCCTTGTTCATAATTAGTTGCTTAATCTCATCATCTATCTTTAGTATTTCAACAACAGCAATTCTGCCTTTGTATCCGGTGTTGCTGCAAAGTTCACAGCCTTTTCCTTCATATATTGTTAAATCTGATATTTTGGAAATTGGCTGTTGCAGAATACGGGTAAAATTTTCTTTTGCCTTTTCCTGCAGATTGATTTCTTCTTTGCAGTTTTCGCATATCTTTCGCATGAGTCTCTGCGCAGCAACCATTATTACAGAAGATGAGAGAAGAAACGGCTCAATCCCCATATCTATTAATCTTGTAATTGCTCCGGGAGCATCATTGGTGTGTAAAGTACTGAAGACCAAATGCCCTGTCAGAGCGGATTTTATTGCAATATCAGCAGTTTCTAAATCCCTTATCTCTCCAACCATTATAATATCAGGATCCTGTCTCAATATAGATCGCAAGCCGCTGGCAAATGTCAGACCTATATCTGAGCGAGCATGCACCTGATTGATTCCCTTTAGCTGATATTCTACAGGATCCTCAACTGTAATAATATTCTTAGTTGGTGTATTTATTTTGCTTAACGCAGAATAGAGTGTGGTGGTTTTACCACTGCCTGTTGGTCCTGTTAGAAGGATCATCCCATGTGGTTTTGAAATAGATTCTGTAAATATTTCCAGTTCTTTTTCTCCAAATCCTAATTTCTCAAGATTCAGTGTTAAGCTGCTCTTATCCAGAATACGCAATACCACCTTCTCTCCAAAAACTATTGGCAGAATTGATACGCGAAAGTCTATTTCCTTATTATTTAAAACAATCCTCATACGGCCGTCCTGCGGAAGCCTTCGTTCTGCTATATCCAGATTGGACATAATCTTTATTCTGGAGATTAACGCAGCCTGAAGTTTTTTAGGCGGAGATAATCTTTCGTAAAGAACACCGTCAATACGATAGCGAATGCGTAATGCCTTATCCTCCGGTTCAATATGAACATCACTTGCTTTCTCCTTAATTGCCTGAGCGAGAATAACATTAACCATTTTTACAACTGGAGCTTCCTCAGTCTCCTTTAAGAGTTTTTCCAGATCTACTTCTTCCTTTTTCTCATCAGGTTCCTTAATGTCAATGTCCTTTAGAATCTCTTTCATATCAAAAGATACCTGATAATACTGGTCAATAGCATTGAGAATATCCTTCTCTGTGGCTATTACAGGATCTATTTCATATCCAGTAGTGCTTTTTAAATCGTCTGTAGCAAACACATTAAGAGGATCCAGCATGGCAACCGTAAGAGTTTTTCCTATCTTAGAGATTGGAATAATGGAATACTTTTTAGCGATTGTTTTTGGTATTGTTTCTATAACCTCTTTTGAAATTTTAAATTTTGAAAGATTTATCGGAGGGATATTTAGTTGCTCGCTTAAGCACGCCATAAGGGTCTTCTCATCAGCAAAGCCTTTTTTATAAATAATCCGGCTTAAACTGCCGCCTTTTTCCCTTTGCTCTTGAAGCGCCTCTTTTAACTGTTCTTCTGTAATTATTCCTCCATTAAGTAAAATTTTTGACAGGTTGTCCTTTAAAGACATGATCATAATTTTTCTTTCTCGTCCTTTTCTCTTACCAATTGCTTGAAGTTAATGTCTGTCATATATTCTTCTGAGGTTTTGGTGATTTTCTTAGGTTTCCCTGAGCCAAAATAACGATTAATAGTATCTTCAATATCCTCTCCGCCACTGACAAATATTCTTACATTGGAATTAGTGGCAATCTTTACATCCTCAATTGCAGCATCGTTCAGCGGGTCAGCCATGGCTAATACAATGATATTATCCATTTTATCTATAGGGATTAGGTGATAATGCCTTATGATTGATTCCGGGATTAATTTGAGTATATTCGGATCAATCTCATAATTTTTCAAAGGGAGATATGGAAATCCAAACTGAGAAGTAAGGGCGTTAACCACCTGTTCCTCAGTTGCAGATCCCATACTGACTAAAATCTGACCTAGAAAACCACCCTTTAGCTCCTGAATTTTTAGTGCTTCATCCACCTGCTGTTCCGTGATAATGTTTCTCTCTATAAGTATTTTTCCGAGTCGTTTTCTAATGGTTCTTGACATAGTATTATCCAGGAAACATAATCGCTTTGTTTCCTTTTCCTTTCTTGGCCTGCTCTATTGCGCGATACAATTTATTGTTTAATTCTTCTGCAATATCACCATCAATGGGATTGGCGACTATGCCTGCGCTTACTGTGATCTTTGTATCTTTTATTACGCTTTTTGCATCTAGCATAGATTCATTGGCAACCGTTTTTCTTGCTTTCTCAGCAAAAGCATAAGCTTCCCTTTTATTAATCTCAGGAAGAATAATACAGAAGGTGGTATCTTTGCAGCGAGCTACCTTATCAATATCTCTTGCACTCTCTCTCAAGATGCCTGCAATTTTCTTTAGAACCTTATTCTTAATATTCCCGCCAAGTTTCTTCAAATATACATCCAGATTGTCAACATCAAACCCAATTATAGAACATGGACGCTCATACATAGCTGCCCGTTTCAACTCTTCATTCAAATATTCCTCATAATATTTCAAGTTATATAAGCCCGTTAATTTGTCTGTAATGGTTAAGGAATTGGTTTTTTCAAGCAATCTATTGATCTCATGACTGAGACCGCTTATTTTTGCCTCAGTTTGGTAAAGGTCAGACATATCTCCCTTAAGCTTTTTCGTGATTTTATCCAATGAAACGCCTAATTCGTCTATCCCAACCTCTTTTAATTCCGGATCATCTGCTATTTGGGCTTTTGCCATCATCTTCACTACATTTGTATTAATTTTTTTAATCAGAAACATTAAGAACGCTATAACAACAAGCAGAATAGCTATGCTGACATAAAGCACAACCTGATCCCATGATAATGCGTATGTGCCTAAAAAAACACATGCTCCTATCAATAGCAGCATAGTAATTACAAGAGCAACATTTGTTAAAACATTGTGTCTTTTTCTCATAACGACAGTCTCCTTATCTATCTTGATATTTTATCAATATTTAGATTTATATCAGTCCCTCTCCATATTTTTGTCGGTAGTTTTTTGTCAGGATTTGTTTTCTCCCAAGTTTTATCCATTTTCTGAACACCTGCCTTTTCCTCTTCAGTCAACCCAGTCTCCTCTGTTACAATGGTAGGAGTGATAAGAATAATTAACTCCATCCTTGTTTTTTCTGTGGTATTCTTTTTAAAAAGATATCCAAGCAATGGAATATCGCCGAGTATTGGTACCTTATACACGGTAATTGTGGTATAATTTCGCCTGAGCCCCCCAACTATAACCATACGACCATCCTTGGTCAACAGATTCGTCTCTAATGAGCGTGCGTCTATTATAGGTTCGCCGTCATATTCACCTACTGAAAAACTATGTTTTGGCTTAACAAGCATTGAAACAAATCCATCATTTGTTATGTGTGGCTTTACAGTAAGATATGTTCCCACCTCTTTAAAGTCAATTGTTGTCATCTGTGTTCCATCGGGATTAACTGTAATTTTTGTATATGGGATACTCTCTGTTATTTCTATATTCGCCTCCTGATTATCAAGAACTAAGAGCCTGGGTCGGGCAAGTATTTCCACATCTGCATTATATCTTAACCATTGAAGAGTTACTGCAATGTCCCACAGATGAACATCAAGACCGGTAATGGCATGCTGGAGACCTGTAGTCAGAGACTGCCCGAACATGCCCTCAGTCACTGCTGTTCCACGTTTCGCGGTGCCAGTCTTTGTTAAATCCCAGTCAATACCGTACTTGGTCCGTCCTGTTATTTTTACATCTACAATAGCCGCTTCAATAAGAACCTGAGGAGTTCTAACATCCAGTCTCTGCGCAATTTCTGCTATTTGGTCAATATTCTCCTGAATATCAGTGACTATCAGAGTATTTGTGCGTGAATCGCTCTCAATTTTTCCTCTTGATGAGAGCATTTTTGTAACTGATTTCTTGAGCTTTTCAACATCTGCAAAATTCAGAGAAAAGATTCTTGTTACTAACTCTGCCTCTTTCTTTGTAGCTTGCTTGATGGCAAGCTGTTCCACTTTTATTTTTCTCATCTTCTCTGCAGTCATAACCTTTATCAAGTTACCTTTTCGCTCGTAAGCATACCCGCTAACATCAAGAATTGTCTGTAACGCTTGTTCCCAACCTACATTTTGCAAAAGAAGCGAAACCGTTCCTTTCACCTCTTCCCCTGCAACTATATTGACATTACCTTTATGAGAAAGCATTCTTATAACATTGCGTATATCGGCATCTTTAAGGTCTAATGTGATATTTTCGCCTTCCAATTGATTACCCGCATATGAGATAGAACTAAAAATCAGACCAATGCACATTGTAAGTACCAAAAAAACATGTAATTTCCTCATAATTTATCTCCACTTATTTTTACACTATATTCTTTATCCATATATCTGATCACTATTTCTTCTCTTGTTATTGATGCGATTTTGCAGTTGCTGATATTATCTCCTGCTGCAACAATTTTATCGTTTATAATAACAAGGGGCTTGGTCTCATCAAATAGAATCCCTTCTATTTTCAGCTCGGGCAATTTTGAACTTATAAAACTCCAGCCAGTCGGGGCCATAACGGTCTTATTCTCTGATATAAGAGGGATAAACGGGTCTCTTTTTCCATGAGTGTTATACATAAAAACATGTTGTTTATTCTTAGCTTCTGAGACTTTTTTCGTTAAAACATCAACCTTCTTTTGTATTGATAAACTCACATTATCCTGCGCTGGCTTCGAACAGCATGAAGACAAGAGAAGGCATAAAGCGACAAAGGCACAGAGGCACAAAGTTTTTGTCATTTGGATTTTGTCTCCTGAAAAATGAATATACTCAGATAGATATCCGCATTATGTTTTAGCGCATCCTTTTTATCTGAGGTAATACTTATATGATTTATCTTAACGAATCTTTCCAGATTCTCCAGTTTGTTCACGAATCTGGCTATCTGGTGATAGCCACCTTTAATGCCGAGTGCTATCGGGTATTCAGTATATATTCCAATTTTACCCGACTTCTTTAACTTGCCGGGATTAATAGACATTAATTTAACTTTATGTTCATTAGCAATATTTGTCAGCGAGGATAGAAAGTCAGGAATTTTATCCTCTCCAGGCATGCGTTTCTTGTATTCTTTTATTAGTTTTCGCACTGTCTGAAATTCACGTTCTAACTGAGGTTTTTTAGAAACCATAATCTTTGCTTTTTGTATTTCAGCTTTTTTTTGTATTATGTTTTTTTTCAGGAGAGAAATCTGTGCAATCTGGGGTGTTAACAGATAATAATAACCTACAAGAATTGCCAAAGCTGCAATAACAAATAAGATAATTTGCTCATTTTTTTTCATTGCTTAAATCTACACCCTACTTTAAATGACATGATATCCACGTCCGCCACATTAACCCGACAGGTAGATACAAGGTTGACACTGGAGAAATCGCTTGAAAAAATACTATCCTCCCTAACTTTTTTAATTAAGTCTCCAATGCGCCTTGTCATATCTTCATTCTCCCTTGACAGAGCCATACCCTCCAAAATAAAGACATTGTAGCTTTTCTTAACTTTTTTACCTATGCCAGGATCTGCTTTCGTTTTCGGTGCGGCAGAAACCATTTCAGTCCTTTTTTCAACAGCCATCTTTGTAAGCCATGTCTGAGGAGGCAGAATATCGCTCAACTGGTTTAATCTCTTTGCCCATATAATCCGGGAATGCATAAGTTTCTTCAAAAGAGATATCTTTTTATTAATAGATTTCTTTGCGCTTTCCAACTTCTCCGCTTCACGCATTATCGGTTCTAATTTAGAATATTCAGCTACCAGTTTGTTATGTGTCCATCCCATGAACTTTGCGCTGGAAAAACTGATAAGATAAATAAGAACCATTACAACAACAAGTATTATACCGCCTGTTATGAAGATTTCCATCCCGGGTAATTTAAAATCTAAACCTTTTCTGGCTTTTCTTAACTCAGTGGGGAGTAGGTTTATAGTAATCATTATTTGCTTATACTCCTCAGGGCAAGCCCAACAGCAACGGTTAAAAAAGGATAAAGCCCTTTTATTTTTCCTGCATTGATTTCGTCTGATATTTTCAGATTATCGATTGCATTCCAGATGTGCGTTTCTACACCAATTTTTTCATGCATGATATCGCTTATTACGGAAATCTGTGAACTGCCTCCGCTTAAGTATATATCTGCGATATTCTTATCAGGAACCTGGCTTTCATAGTAATCGAATGACATGCGTATTTCATCAACAAGTTTAGCTGCAATACTTTTTATAGGTTCTATAATTTTTTGAGATTCCTTTTTAGATTTTTTTATCTCTTCAGCTTCTTTAATATCAACACCTGAATCCTCGCTAATAGCCTCTGTAAAATCCTTACCTCCGATATTAATATCCCTTGTAAGCTTTGAGATGCCACTATCAAGTATGCTTATATTTGTCATCTGAGCGCCAATATTTATAAGTGAAATTACATTATCCTTTTTCTTAAAGACAGAACTAAGCGCATGTTCAAAAGCATTTATAATGGCAAAGGAATCAACATCAATGAAAACGGGTTCTAATTTACAGGCTTTCAATAATTCCAAACGTTGGTTAACTAAATCCTTTTTTACAGCCACGAGTAATACTTCCATTGTGTTAGTATCATTCGGAGTATTATCTAAAACTTGAAAGTCGAGCACTACATCGTTTATTTCAAAAGGAATGTGTTTTGCAGCTTCATACTTCAAAGAAGTGCTTAAATCTTCTTCTGACATCTTTGGAACACGAATATATCTTACAATTACCGATTGCCCTGAAAGCCCTATAGCAACTTTAGTCCTGAAAGCTTTCGGGATGATATTCGCGTCTGCAGAGGCCTTCTTAACAGCAGTAACTACACTATCTCTGTTCTTTCCAATTATTTCAGCTACACCAACTTTACTCAAGCATAAGGTATCTCCGTCTCCGGTAAGCTCAATAATCTTGACAGTACTGCTTCCTATATCTAATCCTAAACTGGTTCTGGCTTTAGGCGTTGCGCTGAAAATTTTTGTAATTGATTTAGGTATCATAAATTTAATTCTACTATTATGAGATGTTGCTGTCAATTTTTATACTCCCGCCCAAATTCCTATTTAGACCAGCAAATACAGGGCTCTAAAGAAAATTCGGGATTA
>CAYTGU010000001.1:0-144424 GCA_964437505.1 uncultured bacterium | reverse complement strand
GTAAATCCAACGCGAATGGAGGTGTTGAATCTTAGGCGAAGACTTGCGCTTGCAAAACGTGGACACAAACTGCTTAAAGATAAGCAGGATGAACTTATGCGCAGATTTATGATATTCCTGGACCATAATAAAGAGCTTCGCAAGAAAGTTGACGAGGAACTTAAAAAAATCTTTAATCTGTATTTGGGAGTATGTTCCCGAACAAATAAAGAATCATTATACTCTGCAATAAAATACCCTCAAGAGGTGCCAGAATTTCTTTCATCAAGACTAACGGTTCTCAATATAAAAGCGCCGCACATTGAAATAAGCAAACCAGGGAATCCATTTTCCTATGGATTTAAAGATTCCTCTCCGGATTTAGATATTACATTAAGCATGCTGAGCGCGCTTCTTCCTGAAATGCTGAAGCTGGCAGAAACAGAAAAGCTCATACATCTGCTAGCAGATGAGCTAAAGAAAACCAGAAGAAGAGTCAATGCGCTGGAATATATCTTAATACCAAATCTGGAAGAAACAATAACTTACATTACAATGAAGCTCAGCGAACTTGAGCTTGCAAACATTGTCAGGTTAATGAAGATCAAGGATATTGCGCGGGCAAAATAATGAGAGTATGTGCATTAGTTCCCAATGCTGGGTCCGGGGCAAGAATGAAAACCGACCTTCCAAAACAGTATCTTGCCTTAGATACCAAACCTGTTCTCATTCATACATTGAACATACTTGATAAAGCAAAATGCATAAATGAGATCATCCTGATTTCAGATAAAAAATATATAGAAAAGTCGCGTTTGCTGATTCAAAAATACAATATCAAAAAAGTTTCAAGAATTGTCTGTGGAGGCAAAACAAGACAGGAATCAGTTTACAGGGGACTTATGAGTATTAAAAATGCGCCTGACATTATATTGATTCATGACGCAGTAAGACCCTTTATTACTTCTGAGCTTATTGATAAATCAATAAAAACTGCTCATAAGCATGGTGCTGCTGTAGTAGGACTTCCTTTATTTGATACAATAAAACTGGTTAAAGATAATTGTATTGAAAGAACTGTTGACAGAACCAATTTATGGAGAGTTCAAACTCCTCAGGTGTTTAGATATTGTCTTATAAAAACCGCATATCAAAAAGCTGAGAAAAACAAGTTTTCAGGAACGGACGATGCTTCATTAGTGGAACAATTAAAGCACCCTGTCAGGATAGTTCCAGGCTCTGAGGGGAATATAAAAATTACAGATCAAAAACAATTCAAACTACTTGGAGGGAATTACAAATGCTAGTTGGAATAGGCTATGATATACACAGATTAGTTATAAACCGCGACCTTATTATAGGCGGAGTGAAGATCCCTTTTATATTTGGACTAAAAGGGCACTCTGACGGGGATGTTCTGGTTCATGCTATATGCGATGGGATTCTCGGCGCATTAAATAAGGGTGATATTGGACAACATTTCCCGGATGATGACCCGCTTTTTGAGGGCATCTCCAGCCTTAAATTCCTTGAAGAAATGGATCCTATCCTACGAATGGAAAATCTTGAAATTAACAATATTGATACCATCATATTTGCAGAAAAGCCCAAGATGGCTCCTTATATTGATAGTATGAAATCGAAAATTGCAAAAGCATTAGCCACTGGAAAAGATAAAATAAGCATAAAAGCTAAAACATATGAACAACTCGGACCAATAGGAGAAGAAAAAGCTATTGGTGCACAGGCGATCATTAGTCTGCATGTTAAGGGACTGTGAATAATAGAGAGATTGCTGAAATATTCCATTCTATAGCCGATATTCTGGAGATTAAGACTGAAAATCCATTTAGAATAAGAGCTTACAGAAAAGCTGCACAGGTAATCGAAGAACTATCTCAACCTATTAAAGATATCTACATTAATGGCAAGCTGGCAAACATAGCAGGCATTGGAGATGGAATTGCCGGAAAAATATCAGAGCTTATACAAACAGGAAAACTTGCTGAATATGAGACAATTAAAAAAAGCGTGCCTTCCGGATTACTGGAGATGTTGAATATATCAAGTGTCGGGCCTAAAACAGTTGCTCTTATCTACAAAGAATTAGGTATAACAAGTATTGAAGAGCTTGAAAAAGCAGTTACAGAGCATAAACTGGCAAAGTTTCCGGGTATGGGAGAAAAAAAGGAAGAAAATATTATCCGTGGAATTAAAATCCTACAAGAAACAAAAGAACGAATTCCCATATACGAGGCAGAACTAATTGCGGAAAATATAATCAGCCTACTTAAAAAAGTTCCCGCTGTACATACCATCAGTATTGCAGGCAGCTTGCGCAGACGCCGGGAGACAATCGGAGATATTGATATACTGGTTGCATCGGATAAGCCGGCTAAAGTAATGGATGCTTTTACAACATTGCATCAGGTTAACCAAATACTGGCAAAAGGAAGCACGCGTTCAAGTGTTAGAATTGAGGGCGGAAGACAGGTAGACATACGGGTTGTCGAAACAGATTCCTTTGGTGCGGCGCTTCATTACTTTACAGGGTCAAAGGCTCACAACATAAGAATAAGAGAATTAGGTATTAAAAAGGGTCTTAAAATTAATGAATACGGCGTTTTTAAACGAGGAAAGAGCAATAAACAACATGCGAAAATCGGCGGTATAAAGGAGATTGATATATTCAAAAGTATAGGCATGCCCTATATCTGGCCTGAAATGAGAGAGGATCGCGGAGAGATTGAGGCAGGACTTTCAGACACACTCCCAAAATTAATAGAAATTGATAACTTGCAAGGAGATTTACATATTCACTCAAACTGGAGTGACGGAACAAATTCTATAGAAGAAATGGCAGAAGCTGCAATAAAAAGAGGATATAAATACATAGCAATATGCGACCATTCCAAAAGCCTGAAGATTGCAGGGGGGCTAAATGAAGGAGACCTCATAGAACGACAAAAGGAGATTGATGAATTAAATAATAAATATAGGAACTTTCAGGTATTATCAGGTATTGAGCTTGAGATACATATCAATGGAGAGCTTGATTTCAGCGATGATATATTGGAAAGCCTGGATGTTGTGATTGGAGCAATACATACTGGTTTTTCTCAGGATGAAAAAGTAAATACAGCTAGAATTATAAAAGCTATGGGAAATAAGAATGTTGATATTATTGCACATCCCACAGGCCGTTTACTTGGGAAAAGAGAAGGATATAAAATAGATATTTCCGCTATTATCAAAGCAGCAGCAGATACGGAAACTGCGCTTGAAATAAATGCCTTTCCTGAACGCCTGGACTTACCTGATATTTATCTTCAAGAAGCAAAAAAAAGAGGCGCTAAGTTTGCAATTAATACAGATGCCCATAGTATTTCACAACTGGATTTCGCCAAATTTGGCGTTGGAGTCGCCAGACGCGGCTGGCTCGAAAAACAAGACGTTATAAATTGCCTTGACAAATATCAAGAAAATTTCTTGACACGATAATTCTATATGTTATCATGTTAACATGATAATAAGTAAAGACAGCTTTATCCCACAGTATCATCAGTTAAAAAGCATTGTGCTGAATCAAATTAAATCTGGCAGACTCAAGCCTGGAGATAAGATTCCCTCTGAATCTCAGCTATGCAAAGAATACAATATAAGCAAAATAACCACTGGCAAAGCAATCTCAGAGTTGAGTGCTGAAGGACTGCTATACAGAATTCAGGGAAAGGGGACATTCCTTTCCCCTGAAAAACTTCACCAGAGAACAGGTCTCCTTGGTCTTATTGTTCGTGATCTCAAGGAACCATACATCTGGGCAGAGGTTGCCAGAACAGTAGAAGAAGAAGTTTATCAGACAGGAGGAAGTCTTCTTCTTGGTCATACTGACAACAATTATCAAAAGTTTAAGAAGTATATTCAGCTTTATCAGGAGAGAAAAGTTGATGGTTTAATTATTGCTCCGCTTTTGAGTGAGAGGTATGAAGAAGTAAATTTAAATCTCCTGCGTCAGATAGAGAAAGCATCCATTCCATATGTCCTTATAGACAGTTATCTTAAAAATTATCCTACTGATTGTGTAATTATCAATAATGAAGAAATGGGTTATTCTCTTAC
Organism: uncultured bacterium; assembly: GCA_964437505.1. Classification (GTDB taxonomy): domain Bacteria; phylum JAHJDO01; class JAHJDO01; order JAHJDO01; family JAHJDO01; genus JAHJDO01. The sequence continues at coordinate 140,326 of CAYTGU010000001.1, read as the reverse complement.
CAATCATCTTCTTGAGCAAGGTTATCGGAGAATTGCCTTTATTAGCGGACCATATTGTTCCAGTACAGGAGATAGACTTAATGGTTATAAGAGAGCCCTGAAAGAATTTAACCTTTCCTATAATGAAAACCTCGTTTCTTTCTCCAAGGGTAGATTTCACGAGGACGCTTATCCCCTGGCTAAAAATTTATTGGAGAATGAAAAGCCTGATGCTTTCTTTGGAGCCAATGATGTTTTTGCATATGGCGCTTTTAAAGCGATTGAAGAAGCAGGGCTCAATGTTCCGAAAGATATTGGGCTTGTTGGTTTTGACGATTCTGATATTACATACAAATTAAAAATCCCTTTAACAACTGTCTGCCAGCCAAGAGAAGAGATAGGGGAAAAAGCGATTCGGCTTCTCCAAAAAAGGATAGAGAAGCCGGATAAAAAAGTAGAAAGGATCGTTCTCTCTGCAAAATTAATTATCAGAGAAAGTTCGGTAAGAAAGAATTGAAAAATAAACAAGGAGGTAATAAGAAAATGTTAGCAAAAATGAGGAAAATTTGGGGAAGAAGGAACTCATTTACGCTTATAGAGCTTTTGGTCGTAATAGCTATCATTGCTCTGCTTGCATCAATGCTATTGCCGGCGCTTGGAAAAGCAAGAGAAAAAGCAAGGCAGATAAAGTGTATGAGCAACCTGAGACAATGCGGTTTGGCTCTTATGATGTATGCAGATGACTATGACGGATGGAATGCGATATGCGTTACCGGTACGCCCACGGTTAATTGGGACAGATGGATAAATGTTCTTTATGAGGATAAGCTTGGGAAAATTTATGGTTACATCACTAATCCAGATATTGCCGTATGCCCATCTTATTCTCCAATGAAATATAGTAACCGCTACAGCACCTATGGCATCGTATCCGACCCCCTTTATTCCCAATATGACGGGAATTTAAAGGATTTACTTGGTTCCCCGAACTTCCGTTACCTCCTCACCCGCAAGTTACCTACACCTTCAAATTGTGTGCTTCTTATGGATAGTATTGACGTTGATGCGGATACTCAAAACTGCCATATCGACATTGCTGGGACCAAAATCCATCTCAGGCATACAGGGTTAGCTAATGCTCTTTTTGCTGACGGTCACGTAGAAGGATGCACTAAGAAAAGACTGGCAGAGTGCGGGTTTACCGGTGCTCGGGAAAAGGACGGGACATATGTTAGCTTCTAATATAAAAACTCATTCTCTAATTTTTGCGTAGAAAGGCGGTGTTTTTTGATAAAATTAAATGTCGTAATTGCTTGTGTGTGATTTCAAATAAGAATAAAAAATATAAAAATAAGGAGCAAAAAATGTTAAAAAAAGCAATGTTTGGTTTAATTTTATTTCTGTTTTGTCTTGTTTCCCAACAAGCACAAGCAGAGCTGGTAAGTGAATGGAAGTTTGACGGGAATGCAGAAGACAGTAAGGGAAGTAACCATGGCACGCTCATAGGCAATCCTACCTGGGTACCCAACAGATTCGGAGACCAAGAGAAAGCCTTATCCTTTGATGGTAAGAATGATTACGTTGATTGCGGAAATGATGCGAGTTTAAGTTTTGGCAATGGAACAAAAGACAGTCCTTTCTCAATAGAGGCCTGGGTCAATATGAATACCTACAAGAAATTTGCCTTTGTAGAAAAAGAGAAAGAATATTCTCTATGTAATAGTAATAGTTTCAGGTTTTGGCTGTTTAGCGAGGAAGGTCACATTGGTAGACGTGCTGCTGGTGTTTTTTTAAATTACGAGAAAAAATGGACTCATCTCGTGGTTACTTATGACGGAAGCAGTACCGATGCCGGGATTGTTATGTATGTAAATGGTGTGGTAAAAAGGAGCTCTCCTGAAAGCGGAGATTCTTATACAGCAATGGAGAACCATGAAGGAGCTTTTAGAATTGGCAAGACAAAGTTACATGGATGCAGAGCAAATGGTTCTTTTGATGATGTCAAGGTTTACAACCACGTCTTGAGTCCCGAAAAGGTTAAGATTCTTTATTTTCAATCTCCTACGTCTCTTGTAAAAGCAGATACACATAGAAAACTCAGTGTTCAACGGATTTCTATAGTGCCGGAGATAGACGGCAACCTCTCTGATAAAGTCTGGAAAGAAGAGAGGTGGTATTCTGGTTTTCACATCCTTAATCATCCACAACAAATAGCAAAGCCAGGAACTTCTTTTGCCATGGCACACGATGGTGAGAATCTCTATATCGCTGTGCGGGCTGATGAGCCAGAGATAGCAAAGACGAAAGCACTTGTCAGTAAACGAGATGGTCCTGTGTGGAAGGATGACTCTATAGAGATTTTTATTGATTCTAAGGGTGAAGGGATATATCACTATCAGTTTGTTATTAACAGTAAAGGCTCTCTTTATGACACCAAGGCAACACGGGGTGGTATGTTTAATAAGTCGGACTGGAACTCAGACATAAAGGTAGCAACCAGTGTTGGTGAAGACGCCTGGTTCCTTGAAGTATCAATACCGTTTTATTGCCTATCATTTTCTCCTGAGAATTTAAGTACATGGAGATTCAATATTGGCAGGAGTCGTTTTGTTACATCTAAAAGAGAACTTTTTACCTATGCACCACTGCAAGGCACATTTCATGATAGTAAAAATTTTGCCCTTGTCCACATCAAAAATATTGACTTAAGCCCCTTTTTATTGGACTTTGATTTGGAGGGTATAAAGGGTATTCTTAAACAAGGACAGGTAGTTGCCAATGCAAAGATTCTCATTAAAAACAACTCATCTCTGCCGCGAAAAATAGATATTACAGCGATACTAACCGCAGGGGATAAAGAAACATCTACTATTCTGCGCGGAATAAGATTTAATCAAGGTACTTATCATCAGGATATCACCATTCCACTCCATGCTACGAGGGAGGGAACACTTGTGGTATCTTTGCAAGATGTTAAGTCAGGGAAGGTTGTCTGCAGTCAATGGTTTTCTGTAGCGCTTGACTATACACCCCTGAAGGTAGAGGTGCTTCCACCTATTTATCGAAACGCGATTTTCTCCGGTCAGAAGTTAAAAGATATAGAGTTAGAGGTAATCACTGCGCTTGCTCCAAAAGAAAGAAAAGATTACCTGTTTAAGTTCTCCCTGAATTCAGACCAGAAGGTTCTCTGTAGTCAGAGTTCCGGAATAAGAGATGAAAAGATGAATATCTCCATCCCTCTTCCAGGACTAAAGACAGGAAGTTACCTGATAAATAGTTCTCTGGTGCATAAACCAACAGGTAATACCTTAGCTAACTGGCAGGAGGTTCTGCGTAAACTGCCGCCTAAAAAAGGAGAGGTTAGCTTTGATGAGAATATGGTCTGTCTGATAGATAATAAGCCCTTCCTGCCTTTTGGAATCTCTAATATGTGGTCTATCGGAACTGAACCACAGTCATCAGCGGTAAATCCAGGAATACAGGAGGCGGCTGAGATAGGCTGTAATACAGTTGAGCACTTTGGAGCACTTCGGTGGGGAACAAAGGATATTGACAAGTACTTTGATGAATTACATCAATCTGGATTAAAACTTATTGCATATCCCCATCCCCAAGGTTTTCCACTTATCCGTGGTGGCGAGAAGTTATCAAAGCCTCTAACTTCAAAGGAAGAAGAAATACTTCGTTCCCATCTGCAAAAAATAAGGCATTATCCAGAAATTCTTGCCTGGTATATTGGCAATGAACCAGAGCCATCAGCGGTAAATCCAAAGAGGATGAAACAAATTGATGATATCATAAAGGGGGAAGACCCATATCATCCAACTGTCATTGCTTTCCACAATATCAGAAACATCAAGTATTTTGCAGATGCTACGGTTGTTTTATGGCCTGACCCTTATCCTGGTTTTATGAAGGATGGCGGCTGGATACGGCCGCAATTTACCACTAAAGCAATAGAAGAGGCAGTTAAGGTTAGCAAAGGACGTAAACCTGTCTGGGCATTTCTGCAGGCGCAGGATATGACGCTCTTTGGGCGAGTTGACCAGCGAGCGCCAAACTTTGCCGACCTGCGCAATCAGCTCTATCAAGCCGCCATTGCCGGGGCAAAAGGTTTTTTTTGGTATTGTCGCTGGCGGATAGAGCCTCAGGTAAAAATAGGGCTAACTTATCTGGCAAAAGAGTCCCAATTATTGCGTGAGGTAATCTTTGCGCCCGAGTCTCTACACAAATTCTCTGTTGCAAAAGATACAGGTAAGTCTGCAGAACTGCACTTAAGCCGTAGGCAGGTAGGTAAAGACACCTATCTTTTTACTGTTAGCAGTTCCGGTAAGAAGAGAGAAATAGAATTCAAAGCCAGCGGTCTAAGCGATAGACAACTTTTTGTAGTTGGTGAAGGTCGTGAGGTTAGATTACAGAGAGGAGAGTTCACGGATTCCTTTGAACCTTACGATACGCACATTTATACCACCAATAAATCTCTTGCCTATCGGCTAAGTATTGCCAATGTGTATAAAGAGATTAAGGATACCTGCACCCCGGTCATCAAACCAGGCAACCTTGCTCATAAAAGTCGCGGTACCACAATAAGGTTCTCTAAAAAAACTACTAACCGCCTTCCACCACTTAATTTTGTTATTGATGGTATCAAGACAACTTCATTCTGGGGAGGGAGAGGGAAGCGGCCATCTTGGGTAGAAATAATTTTTACTGGGCCAGAAAAGGTTTGTAAAGTGCTAATAGATTCAAATATTTGCCATTTACAGGTTGAAGTAGAGAATAATGGAGCATGGATTAGAGTTGCTGATGCAAAAATAGATAGAAGTAGCCTATTACGAGAGGTGCAAACCGTTAAATTCCCATTGGTAGAGACCAAAAAGATACGACTGCATTCTCTGATGGACGCAATTCCCCAAATATGGGAGATAGAGGTATACGGTGAAAAAAAATGACATTAAAAGTAAAAGAAAATCTTGCAGTAAGGTTTGAACATAACCCAATAATGTCTGCGGAGAAAATTCCAGCATCCTGCTTTGCCGCTTACAACGGCGGAGTGATAAAAGTTGGTTTAGAATATGTCATGATGATGCGTATGGAAACCATGGCTCGGGCTTATTATTGCTGGGTTGCAAAAAGCAAAGACGGGATAAATTTTGAACCTGATAACGAAACTATAACCAAGAAACCTTAAGGAGACACGTAGTTATGGCTACTAATATTGGTACTTCTAAACAATTATTTTTAGACGACTTATTAATAGAGAATACTTATAAAATTGGTCGGGTTATCCATCAGCCAAAAAAAGATTCTAGAAATCCTTTAATGAAAAAAGAGGGTAAAGAAAGTCCCCATCCTCATTTTTTTGGAACAGTTCTTTTTGATAACGGCAGGTTTAGAATGTGGTACAGCCCTTTTTGGGGAAACGAGGATTTCGGCGGAATTGCTTATGCTGAGAGTAACGATGGTATCTCTTGGGAAAAGCCATCGCTTGGATTAGTAAAAATTCAAGGAAATAGAAGTAACAATCTTATCTTTTTTGAAAAAACGCCTCAAGCAGTATTCCAGCCAAACGTGATAAAGTTGTCTGATGGAAATAAAGAGACTGGGCAATATAAAATGTTGTACTGGGATAGACCGTCTCTTGATAAAAGAACCCATGGGGTGAGTGTTGCGTTTTCTAATGATGGGATTCACTGGCAGAAATACGAAAAGAATCCTGTATGGAGCACTCCCCTGGATAGAAGTATGCATCGGGGCGGAGCTGATGATGTAATATGTGCTTCATATGACAAATTGACTAAAAAATACCGCGCGTTCAGACGAGTTCTTCCTAATGAATCTCCGGTTTATAGAGGACCTGAAGACGATTACTTTAAGGCAGGAGATTACCTCAGAGTTATTGCTGCTGCAGAAAGCGAAGATTTAATAAAGTGGGAAAATTTTAAAGTAATATTAAAACCTGACCAGCAAGACAGAGCAGATACCCAGTTTTATGGAATGGGAGGATTTAATTATTTTGGCACCTATATTGGTATGTTATGGATATACCATACTGATTCAGAAGAAGAGACCATAGATGTCCAGCTTGCCACTAGCCGCGACGGCATAAACTGGGAAAGAGTTGGAAATAGGGAAGTTTTTTTGCCTCTGGGGCAAATAGGTGCTTTTGATGAAAAAATGATTTTTACCGGGAATGAACCTCTAATTGTGGGAGATGAAATATGGATGTATTATAGTGGGCACAACAATAAACATCAAGAACCAAAAAGAGAACAAACTCTTGAAGGAATTGGTTTGGCTAAACTCAGACTTGATGGGTTTGTCAGTCTTCAAGGGAAAGAGTGTATAGGGAATTTAATGACAAAAGTTCTAAGATTCAAAGGGTGCAAATTAATTATTAATGCAAAGACTGAACCTGATGGTTTTATTGGAGTTGAAATTCTTGATGAAAATGGAAATCCGATAAGAGGAAAAACTCTGGAAGACTGCGATAAATTTACTGGAGATTCAGTTAGGAAAACAGTGTCTTGGAGAGAAAAAGAAAGGTTAGACAATTTGCAAGTGGAACCAATAAAGTTACGATTCCACATTAAAAGGGGAGAAATTTACTCTTTTCAATTTGCTGATCAATTGTGAGGGAAACCATTCTGGGAATTTTATCTACAGGATCCTCTTTCAGGAGGAGGAGTCAGGGTTCGTTTAGCCAGAGCTTATCTTTCAGCAGTAAAGTATTTTAGCTTTGACGGTTGGGACTGTGGTTATGTCAGTCTGGGACCAAGCAAAGAAGATAAAAGAGAATTTCAAAGAGAGATTATAGAGAAAGACGAAGAGAATATCTTTAAGATGATAGAAGCAGCAAGAACATATGGTAAATATTAAAGGAGAGAATCGTGATGAGTCTTAAGCTAAAAATTGGAGATACCCATACAAGTAAAGTTGAAATGTCAGTGGTAGCTGAAGCAGATGTTGTAGTTGCCGGAGGTGGGACCGCTGGGTGCATAGCTGCTATTGCTGCTGCGCGTAATGGGGCAGATGTTCTTCTGATTGAACGCTATGGCTTTTTAGGTGGCATGATGACAGCAGGTAATGCTGGACTAACCAAATATATTGTTCATGAGAAAAGCCAGTCAGAGTATCGCAAAGTTGTAGCTGAACTAGTTACGAATCCTTCTTCAGTTCAAGTAGTCGGAGGAATACCGATGGAGATTACAGAGAGACTTCTGGATATGAAAGCCGGCATTGGTACAAATGGGACTGCAGGAAGTTATGTCTTTACATCTTCAGAGGATTTCAAATGGCTTCTTTTAACAATGATGGAAGAAGCAGGAGTAAAGTTATTACTTCATTCTCTGATGGTGGATATTATTAAAGAAGGTAATACTATAAGAGGGGTTATTGTTGAGAATAAATCCGGTCGGCAAGCTATTTTGGCTAAGATATTTATTGACGCTACAGGAGATGGAGACTTGGCTGCGAAGGCAGGAGTACCGTTTGTAGTAGGTGTTGGGCCAAATGATTTCTCAGCAAAACACGGTGCAAAGCTAAATATCACACAGGACATGGGCGTTATGTTCAGGGTTGGCAATGTTGATATGACTCATTGCTTTGAGTATTTGAAAGAAAACCCCGACAAATTCCAGGTGCAGGAATGCGCTCTCTTAAGTTTTGAGCAGGCACGGAAGAATTTTGAAAAAGGCGAAATGATGACGATAAATATTGATACTGATTTTGCCTCTCCTTGTTTTCAAATCTATAACTTACCAATTTCAGGAGTCCTTACCATATGTTGTCCCCTATATTCAGGTAATGGTTTGTCTGTGTCTGATCTTACCAAAGCCGAGGTAGCGCTAACAAAAAAAGTAAGAAAATGGATGCTTAAAATGAAAGAAATACCCGGATTTGAAAATGTCTTTTTACTCGACTGTCCTCAGGTAGGGGTGCGTGAGACAAGGCACATTATTGGAGAATATGTTCTTACAATTGAAGATATATTTTCATCCATGGAGTTTGAAGATGGCATAGGCAAGGGGAGCCATCCCATAGACGTGCAGCCGATTCCCGAAAGCCTTAAGGAACATCCTCTTCCTCCTCGCTGGTATTTTAACATTCCTTACAGGTGTCTGGTTGCTAAACAGATTGATAATATATTGGTTGCAGGAAGATGTATTTCAACAACACATGAAGCCAGTGGCTGTACACGACCTACAGTGCAGTGTATGATTACAGGTGAAGCCGCTGGAACAGCAGGCGCTATGTGTGTAAAACAGAATGTGAAACCGCGGGACTTGAACACGAACAAGTTGCGAAAAAAATTAAAAGACCAAGGAGGTGTGCTTTGATGTTTGATAATCCTGTAAAAAAAGTGGTTGATGACGGATTTACTTTACTTGGATTGGGTACGGATACGGTATTTTTGGCTGGGGGTGCGGCAAAATGGATGAGTTTTATCAAAGGATTTGAAACAAAATGATTAGGATAGCAGTGACGGAACTGGAATACTACAAAGCAGAAGCCATTTTTAAAGCTGTTATTTCGGATGGTTTTGAGTGCCTTCCTGCGCCAGCTGAAGAAAGCGAACTTGCCAACTTCATTCGTAATGAGAACGTATTTCATGTAATCATCGGAGTGAATAAATATACTGGCGAACTTTATGACGCTCTGCCCCAGGGCGGTGTAATTGCCCGCTTCGGCATTGGGCACGATGGGGTGGACAAAGTCAAGGCAAGCGAAAAAGGCTTGCTCTGTACCAATACTCCAGAGGTTCTCGATTTGTCTGTAGCCGAATGTGCGATCGGTTTAATGCTAACCACAGCCAGGCATTTTATTACCTGTATTACGGATAATAAGAACGGTATTTGGAAAAGCAGGATGGGTATAGAGCTTTCAGGCAAAAATCTAGCGATTATCGGCTGTGGCGCTATCGGCAAAAAGGCTGCTGCAATCGCTGCGTTCGGATTTGGCATGAAAGTCATCGGCTTTGACGTTGCAGATTTTAATCTGTCCGAACTACGCAAAAAATACGGTATCAGCCAATTCAAAAATGATTTTACGGACGCAGTCTCAGATGCTGATTTTGTCTCGCTGCATATTCCAGATATTCCGGAGACAAAGGACTTTATCAATGCTAAACGTCTTGCTCAAATACCGTCTAAAGCGATTCTAATTAATACTGCACGCGGCAGTATCATCGACGAAAACGCTTTATATGATGTATTGACATCCGGCAAACTTGCCGGAGCTGCGCTTGACGTATTTAAAACCGAACCCTACGTACCGCAATCTCATGACAGGAACCTGCGTACATTAAACAACGTGCTCATGACTCCGCATATCAGCAGCAGTACTGCTGAAGCCTGCGAACGCATGGCAAAGGCAGCCCTGGAAAACATTCGCATGGCAATTGAAGCCAGATATGATGAAATATCCCTGCTGAACCGACAAAATTTGGTAGAATTAAAATAATAAACTTTTTAGCTTTTTATTATCCTTCTCAACTTTGTTAGCAAGTCCCTTCCTATACTCTTTGAGCTTCTTTATAAGAGAAGGGTTTTTTAGAGCTAATATTTCCGCAGCCAGTATACCTGCATTCTTTGCTCCGCTCTTTCCAATAGCCATAGTGGCAACTGGAATTCCAGCAGGCATCTGAACTGTCGAATATAGGGAATCAACTCCTTTTAACTCAGAAGACGGAATTGGTATCCCTATAACAGGCAAAACTGTATGAGATGCTATAACTCCCCCAAGGTGTGCTGCTGCGCCTGCGCCTGCTATTATTATTTCCAGTCCATTCTTTGTGGCGTTACCAGCATACTCTGCCGCTTTTGCAGGAGTACGATGCGCAGAACATACAGTTAGTTCATATTGAATACCAAAAAAATCCAATATCTTACAGGTCTCCATTATATACTCTTTATCTGAGATGCTTCCAATTACAATTCCTACTTGTGGTTTAGTCATATTTTATTTCCTCAAGAGTTTATGAAATTCTAGCATATTTTGGGAAGATTGAGAAGTTTTTTATAAATATTTGAGATAGAATCATGCCCGGTAAAAAAAATTCTTTTCAGAAATTTCTCCTTTTAAAGACTCACCATTTAAATATTTTTTAATTTCTTTTACTGTAGCTTTACCAAAGCGATAACATTCATTGCCCAATGAGCCAGCTATATGAGGAGTAAGAATGCAGCTTTTAAGATTATAGAAAGGAGAATTCTCCTTTGGAGGCTCTGGGTCAGTAACATCTAAAAAGGCTGTAATGCGACCTCTTTTAAGTTCCTTAATTAAAGCGTTTTCATTCACCAAAGCACCCCGAGCGATATTAATAAAAATAGCTTTATCCTTCATTAAGGATAAAAGATTTGCATTAATCATATGCCTATTTTGGGGAAGATTAGGAGCAGCTAAAACTACTGCGTCTGAGCGAGACATAAGTTCCTCAAGATTTACTTTCTCTACATTTAATTTATTTGCTTTTTCTAAGGTAAAAGGACGAGAGTAAACCAATACTTTAAAATCAAAATTTTTTAATAAATCTACCAACTTATGCCCAACACATCCCAAACCAATTATTCCAACAGTGGTTTGATAATACCCTTTGGAACTAGATAAATCTCTTCCCCATGCTTTTTTACCCAATTTATGAAATCTTTCCTGATAATAATGGACACCTTTTAAGCCACTTAATATTGCTCCCAGAGCAAATTCTGCTACTGGAATAGCATTTACCCATGTATTAGAAACCATCCTAATGTTTTTTCTCACTGCTTTATCATAAAGACCACGCACACTTCCTGCGCTATGAAAAAGTATCTTTAATTTTTTTGCTTCTTTTAGTACTTCTTCGTCAAAAGGGATGCTTCCCCATCCAGTGATACAGATTTCTGCTTCTTTAATATTTTTCAATAGCCATTTTTTAGTATATTTTTCTTTCGAAGGGCATCCACCAATTAAATCTACTAAACTTTTTAGTTCTTTTTGTTCAAAAGGGGCATAGCAATAATCAAAAATACCTCTTTCCATACTCAATATACCTTTTAGTTTAGCCACTTAATAACTCCTTTAAAAATTCATAATCCTTTTTTAAATTTTCTTCTTTTGGATCTTTCTCAAATTCTACTTCCAGATATCCTTTAAAATCTTTTCCTTTTAAAAAAGAGATAATTTCTTTGTAGTTTACTATTCCTTCTTTAAGTAAAGAACGTTCAGTAAAAGAATTTTTATCCTTCTGGAAATTTTTGAAATTCTGAAGATGGCAATTGACAATATAAGGAGAAACAAGTTTAAGCCTTTCCATAGGGTCATCTTTTTGTAAAGTAAAGTTTACCTGAAAATTAGCTTTTAGATTATCTTCCCCTACTTTTTCAATCAAATTTAAAGCGGACTTTCCTAAATCAGCTAACGTTCCTTCATGCATTTCTATAGCTAGAGTAATATTGTACTTTTTTGCTTCCTGAGAAAGCCATTTAAATCCTTCAATGCAAACTTTCCAATTCTCTTTGTCTGCTTCTTTGCTTCCTTTATTCCCTGCCCAAACTCTCATTAAAGGCGCCCCTAACGTATGAGTAATTTTTAGCGATTCCTTTGCTTTTTCTTTAAAATTTTTCATAGAAGGAGAAATATAGGAGCCAAACATGGAAATAGAAAGACCTCTTTCTTTTACCATCTGAGAAATATTTTCTATTTTCTTCTTATCAAAGGGATAGAGTGTATGGGGTTCCTCTCCCCATATTTCCACTCCATCAAAACCCGTTTTTTTAGCTAGATCAAGTACTTCAACGAGTGGGCTTTCATGAAAACAAATACTACAAAGTCCGATTTCCATTTCTTCTCCCAAATTAGTTACTAAAAATTAAATTCTAATGCTCATCATCGCATCTTTTCTGGCTTTATAAAATCTTTTTTCATTTCCTGAGGCAAAAGGTAAACATTTCCTTCTTTATCACAAAAATATAAACGTGATACTGAAGGCTTCCTGCCGTGACCGTCGCACCAGAACGCATAAAAGTCAGGATGAGCATTGACCGGACGTCGAACATAGTTATGATTGTATTGGCTATTTCTGGTAATTTGCTTGACTCTTTTCCATGTTTTTCCCTCATCTCTACTTGTCCACATAGCTACTTCACCTCCTGGATTGTAAGGTTGGGGTCCAGTTTCAGTCGGGGCAACTACCCTCCAGATTTCCTCAGATTCAATATAAAGAGAACCTGTGTCATAATTATTATCCGAAGTGGTTATTGAATTTATTTCCCATTTTCCGTTTTTCCAATGAGCAATGCTCAAGGTACGGGGACAATTTTCAGGGCCGGGCTTCCATCCTTTGCTGGTTAAATAGAGAATAACCGGCTTTCCATCTTTATCAAATTGAATGTCTTTAAGATAAATACTCAAGCCTTCCTTTTGGTAGTCGTAAACAAGAGCAGAATTTTCAACTTGAGTAAGAGGGAGATTTATTTTTCTTCCTTCCACCGTTTGCCAGGTTTTTCCCAAATCAAGTGTTTCCATGTAATATAGATTTGTTCTGTACTCTAGTCCAACTAATTCTTTCTTTTCAGGATGGAAATTAAAGGCTGTTCCCGCCTTCTGAGTATTGGCTACGCTTATTTGATAATGTCCCTCTTGAATTGCTGCTAAACGAGTGCATCCTTCCCACTTAATTCCATCCTTGCTTCGGGCAAAGAAAATAGTTCGATTCGCTGGTTTTCCATAGATAGTAAAAAAATAGATAAATCCTTTTCTAGGGATATAGTGAACCTGCATATAGGAGAAATTGGTAATAGGAATTTTCTTGTCGTTTTCCAGTACCACTGGTCTTATAAGTTCAAATTCCTCTATCTCGTAAGGGCGTTTACTTCGATGAATATAGGATGATGAGAGTCCTCCATGGGAAGTAGAAAAAATCCAGATATATCCTTTTTCATCTAAAGAAATTACTGGATTCTCGTGAGCATCGGTGGTATTTTTATCCAAGAGTATAGTTGGTCTGGGAACTATCGCTTTTATATGGTCATAATAAGAGACCATATGAAGTAACTTTGTATGGGATGTTTTGTAAGTTCCTCCCCAGCAAAAAAAAGTTTTCTTTACCTTATCTGAGTAAACGGCAAATGGTTGATGTTTAGCACAATAAGTTCCCAATCCTCCACTATACTTATAAACATATTCATCCTTTGTTAGGGTACAACAACACCAATTGCCTCGATAACCATTATCTTTAAGATTAAGAGTTTTCATCATTTTCTCCTGTGTTAAAAGTTACAGTTAGAATGTCCCACTAATTCCGAAACACTTAAGATTCCCAGAGAATTTTTTATCTTTAACATTTCTGCAATTATACCATCCTCTGGATTAAGTATTAATTTAAATAATATCTGTTTAAACTTGCTGCCTTTTTTGGCAAAGGGTGTTTTTGTTTTTCCCATTATGTAACTTATAAGCTGTGTATTCTCTGCGCCGGATTTTATGTATTCAATAACATCCTTCCCTGTATATATCCCTCCAGTTGCAGATATAGGAATTTTCATTCCTCTTTTTCTTATATTCCTAATTGTTCTTAAGTTAATCTCTTTTAGTTCTTTTCCTCCATGAGCTGATTGATACTCCTCTTTATATATCCTGTTTGCAACAACAACTCCATCTGCTTTTCCTTCAATGGATGCTTCTGCCATTTGTATCTGAAATTCATCTCCCCACTCTGGATTTAGCAATTTTGGAAAAACCTTTATTTCGCCGGAAACTTTCTTCATTATTCCTGGTGCTTCTTTATACCAACGAAGTACCATATCTTTATTTCTAGCAATATTATTACTCTTCAAATACGGACAAAAATCAATCTCAAAAGCATGATAGCCCATTTCATATAGTTGCCTTGTTGTGTATATCCATTCATTTTCTATCCAGTCTTCTTTTTCCTTGGGAAGATGGCAAAGGATAGAAGCTATAGCGCACATTCCTAATTCTCGACCTATCTTATGAGCATATTGTGCAAATGGCTTATACGTATTCCAGTCTCTTACATCCAATCCGCCTTTCCAGTGAATTATAGGACGCTCTCCTTTTATATCATCCGGTTCATGGAAGGTTTTAATCCATTTGGGCTTCATACGAAATTCGCTCATTGAACAATGTCCGTTTTGGTCTTCTCCAACAAATGATTTAAGAACAAATCCACCATATCCAGCTTTTGAGATGAGATTAACGTGCGATGGGGTTCTTGTAATTTGTCCTGGTGCAACAATAACAGGATTTTTTATAATCTTATCATAGTATTTAGAAGTAATATCAATCCCAAAGTTATTTTTAATAATCTCTGTAAGATTTTCCGGGATTTCATGTGTTTGATAATATCTATAAAAATCAACCACAGCTTTCTTTTGTTTAATTGTAAGCTTATTTGTCATGAATTTCTCTCACGAAGTCTTTAGCCCTTTTTGTAATTTCGGCATAATTTTCTTTTTCTACTGCCTCTTTTGGAATAAGATTACTACCCATGCCCACAGCTATTGCGCCTGCTTTGAACCAATCTTTAACATTGGATAAGCTCACTCCGCCTGTAGGTATAATCTCTATATCGGGAAAAGGTCCTTTTAAAGCTTTTATGTATTCAGGTCCAACAGCTGACCCGGGGAAAAGTTTAAGAATCTTTGCCCCTGCAGATATTGCATTAAAGGCTTCGGTTGGGGTAAATATTCCCGGCATACATAAGATATTATTATTCAGGCAGAATTTTAAAACATCCTTTACTGTGCATGGACTCACAATAAACTTCGCACCATTTTGGACAGCTTCCTCTGCCTGCTTTAGCCCCAAGACAGTACCTGCTCCCAGAAGAATGTCTTTCTGAGATGAAAGACGTTTTATAACTCCAATCGGGTCTGCCATTGTAAATGTTATCTCTATTATATTAACTCCACCTTGTTTTAGGGCATTTACTATTTTCAAAACTCTTTCAACTGAATTTTCCCTAACAACAGCAATAACCTTTGATTTTTTGATTTGCTCTATTGGAAACGAATCCATTGCGTTTATTCCCTTATTTATTTAAATATGTTCTTCCCCTTCCAATCAGCCCATGTAGTTTCATACCATGAGTCATCTTCAGGTAAAGGTCTTACATTCTCATAAGATATATCTAATTTATCTTTATTATAACTGATATACTGGATTTTATTTTTTAAGGAAATATTCTCCTCCCTGTATTTAAAAAGTTCCCCTTTTTTACATTTGACTCTGCTTTTACTATCAGAATCAATTATTACAAAAGATCCTCGGCTGCCTCCGTCGTTTTCTATATAATCTGAGATAGACTCTAAAAAACATAAACTTGTTAGAGCAAGATGATAAACCTCAAAAGCTAGAGCAAGCTCGCTAGTGTTTGCATTAAGTCCATTATTCTTTATTTGGTTAAGAATTTTTTTCGTTTCAGATAATGCCTGTTTTACTTCAGATTCTGAACGCAGAAACGCAGCAACTTCACTCATACGTCTTTGAATGTCCTTCTTTATCTGTCTTAGAGAAATCTTTGAGGAAGCGTTGCTTTTATCCATGAATTTATATAGCTGTTTCACTGCATTGATGGCTGAAATTTCTTTTGCTTTGGGATCTGAAAACTCTCTATAAACATTAGAAATATACTGAGCTGCTCTTATCCCGCCGACTTGTCCTGAATTAAGTGCGCTTCCTCCCGGTCTTATTCCATGGGTTCCTGCAGCTTCTCCTGTTACAAATAAATGTCCTAGACTGCTCTCCCACCATGTATTTACTGCCAAACCTCCATTGTTATGCTGAAAGCATACCGCTGCTTCAATAGGTTCTCTTAGATCTATACCGTGTTCAGCATAGATCTCAATGCTTTCCCTGTTCATATGTTCTAATCTATCATAAGGGGTTTTCTGGAGAGCATTTGAACGCTTTAAATAATGGAATGCTTCTTTAGATAAAGTTTGGAAATTAAAGATTTCATTATTTAAATATGAATTTTTCGTAAAATCAAGATATACCCTTCTTCCTTTTCTTATTTCAGCATCAACAGCAATATCAACTAAAGAGGAGCCGAAATTATTAAGATGTTTTACATTAAACGGCCATTGATAGCCTTTTAAAAATATTGCTGAACACATACCCTCTAAAGTCTGAAAATACTCAGCTAAAAAATGGTGTTTCACCCCATTTTCATCAATACTAAAATAGGATGGTATAACCTGCTGATATGTACCTGAAAGATTCCACCTGAACTTAGTTGTGCCAATCCCGAATTGTGATTCAGTGAGATTACATGCCAATGCTCCTTCTTCCAGAGCTATTCCGTGCGAGCCGGTCTGTCCATGGGGATAAACACTTAATTCATATAATTCTCCAGGACCGCCTGTTGCCATTACAATGTTTTCAGATAAGAAAACAACAAGAGAATTTATCTTTCCAAATTGTCCTTTTAAATCAAGAGCTATTACTCCGCACACCTCTTTCTTTGAATTTTTCTCCACGGTTATAAGCTTTACAGCCATCATGTTATCAAATATAGGTATCCCAAGCTGTTTTGCCTTTTTTAGAGATGTTCTAAACATATACATGGAAGTCCTTGGACCTGCACTTGTAGCTCTTTGTTTCGGGTCATGATCGGTCTTATAACCAACAAATGCTCCGTATTTGTTAAAAGGAAAAGGGACTCCATTTTCTACAAGATGATAAAAAGCAGGAAGGGAGTACAGTGCTTCTATATAGGCTGTATCTCCATGCATCATGCCTCCATCAAAAAGTGCATGTGCCATATCAATTGGACTATCAGGAATATTGTTAAATATACTCATTTTATAATAAGTTTGTTTATCTGAACCTGAGTTATTGGATGTTCCACCTCCAAGTTTATCAGTGATAACCAGAACATCCTTTATCCCCATATTGAAAAGCCGCTCAGCACAATTCAACCCAGCTGCACCGCTTCCTATAATTACAGTATGTGCTCTAAAACACGGAATTTTTCGTTTGTTTTCTAAAGATAAATATGTTTTGTTCATATTAAAAACTATAACCTCCTTAAATGAAATCCGCCGTCAATATTAAAAACCTCTCCAGTAGAAAAGGGGAAAGCTCCACTTACAATTGCCGAGACAGCAGTGGAAATGTCTGCTGGTAACCCCCATCTTTTTAATGGAGTAACGCCTTTTTCTATCAGTTCATCATATTTCTCTTTAACAGATTTTGTCATATCTGTCATAATTATGCCGGGTCTTATCTCGTATACATTTATCCCGTATCCTGAAAGTCTATCTGCATATAATTTTGTCATCATACTTACACCAGCTTTAGATATACAATATTCCCCTCTGGCTGGAGAAGAGGTATATGCAGACATTGAAGATATATTAATAATTACAGGATTCTGGATTTTTTCTTCTTTGAGCAAGGATATCATATAGTTTGCTATCTTTTGAGTTAGGAAATACGGTCCTTTCAGATTTACTGATAAAACCTTATCAAAACTTTCCTCTGATGCTTCCAAAATATCTGTCCTTGTTTTTGGAGCAATTCCCGCATTATTAATGAGTACATCTATCCTGCCAAATTTATCTTTAATTTTATTCAGAATCTTTTGTCTATCCTTAGCCAAACTTATATCTGCTTTAATAAATATGCTTCTTTTTGACAGCTTTGAGGCTACACATGCTCCTGTATTAACTGAACAAATATCTGCAATTGCGACAATAAAACCTTCTTTTGATAATTTATTTGCTATTGCAAATCCTATTCCTCTTACCCCACCTGTAATTAATGCTACTTTTTTATTTTTTTGCATTGAATTTTCCATATTTCCCTTTAACATCAGTTTCTTTTTGTTAATTATTGAACCATATAATAAAATCTAAGACAAGGCATGTGTTGCTAAAATATGCGCATATATTGCTTTTATTGCTCTAGGTGGTTGTTCTGTTTTTATATTGGCTAGGAGAGGTTTTTGAGATTTTTTTGAATGTGCGGTTGAATTGGCTTATACTTTCAAAGCCAACTTCAAATGCTATTTCGCTGACAGTTTTATTCGTGATATTAAGAAGGCGTTTTGCATCATCTATTCTAAGTTGCTGAATATATTCATAAGGTGTTATTCCCAGAGCTTTTTTAAATTCATGCAAAAGATGATACTTGCTTAGAAAAACAGCTTGAGCAATATTATCTAAAGAAAGTTTGTTTCTATAATTCCTATAAATATAGTTTTTTATTTCTTCCATCCTATCTGTTTTTTTTACATACTTATGAGAGAAAATGGTTCTTTTGTCCAAATTTTTCTTTATAATTCTTTGTATAGTAACTAAAAGTTGATTTAATAATGAAATCTCAATTTCTTTATATCCAAGTTCTTTTTTAGAGTGTTCTTTTATTACATGTTTTAGAATATCCTTAACATTTTTTGTTTTTGTATCTTTTGTTTTTGAAATTATGTTGTATTCTTTGGGAATATAAAGACTCCATATATTATTCTTCAGACCTATTCCAATAACTATTGTTTCAGAAGGATGTTTTTCATCTGATTTAAGACTGTGATATTCAAAAGGATTAAATATGAATATATCTCCCTTTGACATTTTAAAGTTTTTATTGCTAATGGATACTGTGCCTTTTCCCTCTATTACATAGCAGATTTGATAATAGCTGTGATTATGTCTTTCAACATTATATCCAGGTATGGGAGCATGTCCTGTTATTTCTATTAACTGAATTGAATCGTCTTTAAGTGTTTTTGCTCTCATTTTTTAAATTCATTACGTTCTACAAATACTTCAGCGCTTTATCCGCAATATCTCTTCTAAAATACATCTTGTTAAAATATATTTTTCCCACTGCCTCATATGTTTTATCAATAGCCTGCTCAATATTAGCTCCAAGAGCTGTTACGCCTAGAACTCTTCCGCCGGAGGTGATAATGTCGCCTCCGGCTAAAGCTGTGCCTGCGTGGAATACAATTACATCCTGTAATTCCTCAGCTTGTTTAATTCCTGTTATTATTTCTCCTTTCTTATACGGACCCGGATAACCTCCTGATGCTATCACAACGCACACCGCCGTCTCATTTTTCCACTCAATACTTATTTTATTCAGTTTGCCATCTATAGAAGATTCCATAATATCTACTAAGTCTGTCTTAAGCCTTGGAAGTATTACCTGTGTTTCAGGATCTCCGAATCTTACATTGAACTCAAGGACTTTCAGTCCGCTTTCTGTAATCATAAGCCCTGCATAAAGAACACCTTTATATGGAATGCCTTTTTCCTTCATCTTATTTATTATGGGTTGAAAGACCTGTGAGGATATTGTTTCCATCATATGCTCATTAATAAGCGGAGCAGGGGAATACGCTCCCATTCCTCCTGTATTAGGTCCTTTGTCTCCATCATAAATTGCTTTATGGTCCTGTGACGCGGCCATTGGGATAAAATTCTCTCCATCACAGAATGCAAGTATTGATGCCTCTTCTCCAACCAAGCATTCCTCAATCATAATTCTATTTCCAGCTTTTCCAAATGTTCTCTTTATCATTATTAAGTCTATAGCTTCTAATGCTTCTTCCTTTGTTTTTGCAACAATCACTCCCTTGCCAGCAGCAAGCCCATCAGCTTTTACAACAATAGGAACAGGTTGCGATTTTATATACTCCGCTGCTCTATCTGAATCCTCAAATACTTCGCACTTACCTGTTGGCACTCCTGCTTCAAGCATTATTTCTTTTGCAAATACCTTGCTTCCTTCAAGCTGGGAAGCGTTTTTTGAGGGGCCAAAGATCCTTAGATTTCTCTTTTCAAATTCATCAACTATCCCCTTTGTAAGAGGCGCTTCAGGACCAACCACAGTTAAATCAATTTTCTTCTCTTCTGCAAAACGGATAAGTTCAGAAATATTCTCAGCTTTTATCGAAACACATTCTGCCTTCTGGCTGATACCTGCATTTCCCGGAGCGCAATAGATTTTAGAAACTCTTGGACTCTGGGTAATCTTCCATACAAGTGTATGCTCACGACCACCACTGCCAACAACCAGAACCTTCATAAAAAATTCCTTATTTTATAAATTTATTATAGAGCAAGCTCTCCTCAAAATCAAACTTGACAGGATTTTTCGTCTTCCTTATAATCGTAAGTGCATTGTGAACAGTAAATGGCGGTGTAGCTCAGCTGGTTAGAGCGGGAGAATCATAATCTCTGTGTCCGGGGTTCGAGTCCCTGCACCGCTACAAATTTGTTTAGTATTCCTTAGGCAAGTCATTTAGTTCAGCAAGAGAGAAGATGGGTCCGTCTTTACAAACGTATTTGTTGCCTATATTGCACCTGCCGCATTTCCCTATACCGCATTTCATTCTCATTTCTAGCGAGTTTAATATATTTTCCGGAGAGAATCCTAATTCTACAAGTTTTGGAATAGTAAATTTTATCATTATTGGAGGCCCGCATATTATTGCTGCTGCCCCATGAGCAGAAGGCTGGACTTCTCCCACAACAGTTGGGACAAATCCTTCTCTTCCCTTCCAGACTTTATCCCCTTTGTCAACGGTAACATATAATTTCATATCGTCTCTTTCAGCCCACTCTTTCAACTCTTTTTTATAAATTAAGTCGTCTGGACTCCTTGCTCCGTAGATAACTGTAATATTTTTAAACTTGTTTCTGTTATGAGAATGGATCATATATGTTGTTAAAGAACGCAGAGTTGTAAAAGCAAAACCTCCTCCTATAATTACAACACTTTTATTCTTAATATTTTTTGATTCAAAGCTAT
This sequence comes from uncultured bacterium, assembly GCA_964437505.1. Classification (GTDB taxonomy): domain Bacteria; phylum JAHJDO01; class JAHJDO01; order JAHJDO01; family JAHJDO01; genus JAHJDO01. The sequence continues at coordinate 119,587 of CAYTGU010000001.1, read as the reverse complement.
TGCCAAAGGGACCGCGAACACCAATTTTATCACCTGCAAACATATTGTGAAGGGCATTTGTCACAACCCCTTTTTCGTATAGCTTAATGGTAAATTTTAAGATCCCTTTTTCCGTTGGGGATGATGCGATTCCTATTGGCGCTTCTCCTGAACCCAAAACGGAAATCTCTGCAAACTGACCTGGTAAATACGAAAAATTCTTTTCATCTTCCTTGTTTAAAAACGCAAGCTCAAATGTTTTAATATCCTTAGCTGTCGTTTCATTCATTATGCTTCTGATTATCATAGGAATTGGTAAATATGGATTATTCATTTTGTCTCCAATATATCTTTTAAGACTTTTCGGATATCCAGATTAACAGGACAGTATTCTACGCATCTTCCACAACCTACGCATCCGTATAATCCTGTATTTTCTTTTAGATAGTTAAATTTGTGCATAATTCTCTGCCGCCATCTTTTCTTCTGTGTCGGTCTAGGATTATGACCTGAAACATGCAGTGTAAATTTTGGGAACATACACGAATCCCAATTTCTCATTCTGCGCCCTTTCTCTCCTACAGTTTCATCCTGAATATCAAAGCAGTGACAAGCAGGACAGAGATATGTACATATCCCGCATTTTATACATTTTTGGTGAATTTCCTCCCAGATCGGATTATCAAATGCCCCATCCAATTTTCCCTTTATATCCTTTATTTCAAAAACAGGTTTTAATTTTTTTTCTACGTTCTTTTTAAGCTTCTCTGCTTCCCTGATATCTTCCTGAGAAGCATCATCAAGACGCGCAAAAAGCTTCTCGCACTGTTTTGTTACATGGATAACAAGATACTTTTCTTTTAGTTCAACAAACAACACGTCAAGCCCTTCAGTTGAAAAAGGTCCTCCTTCAACAGATGTGCAAAAACATGTTTGATCTGGTTCATTGCATGCCATACCAAAAACTAAGGTGTTTTCACGTCTGCTTTTGTAATATGAGTCAGGTATATTCTCCAAAAATACCTTATCCAACATAGCAATGGCCTTTCCGTCACACGGGCGAACTCCAAAGAGGAGACTTCGCTTTTCCTTTTCCTTTGGACCTGCAATTTCATTACTGTTTTCCTTTTTAGCAAATTTAAAAAGTTCCTCTGATTGAGGAAGCAAAAATTCCTTTACGGAATTTTTTGTATTTGAATAGGAAAGACATATATCATCTGCTTTATCAATCTTTGAGAAAAGGATACCCTCCTCTTTCTTTACAGGAGCAAAAAAATCATACTCTTTAACAAGCTTACTGATAAATTTCGGCAAATCCTTTTTTGCCAATACTTTTTTCTTCATTTTATAAAATCCTGAGAATCATCCTCTTTAAATGTTGTGAATGGAGGTTTAACGTTTATATCAAGTCCTGTTTCATAGTCAAAAAGTGTTTTCCCGTCCTTTGTAATCTTCTGCGTAAACTGCCTCAGGTCTATATTCATTGGACAGGCTCTTACGCATGCTCCGCAATCTGTACATCTTCCTGCCTGATGAAAAATACGTCCAAGATGAAAGAAAATAGTATCAGATATATTGTTAGTTGTGCCAACCCATCTTGGTTTTTCCTGATCAATAAAACATTCTTTGCAATAACAAGTTGGACATGCATTCCTGCACGCATTGCATCTTATACATTTTGATAATTCAGATTCAAGATAGTGCCACTTATCAGAAGAAGATTTTTTCTCAAAATCCTCAATTTTTTTATACTTATCTTTCTCCTTGCTTTCCTTAACCTTTTCCCCAACCAGCACATCATATATTACAGGATTCTTATGTTCACATATAAGACAGTAATCGTGAAGCGCACCGTTCTTATCAGTTATGCCATCACAGGGTACTCCAATTATATATAGTTGCTCTCGCTTTATCTGGTTTTCCTGAATAAGAACTACTATGGATCTTGAATCACACCCTTTAGCTACAATTCCGATTTTATCCTTGCGCTTTGGCAGATAATTTGCCAGATTATTTCCGCAGAACGAGTTCCATATAAGTCTATCTGCCTCATCAGGATTCTTGATAAAACACGGTGTTGCAGACGAAGGAAGCGTCCCTTTCTCAAAACCAATCACAATATCTACCTTCTTTTCTTTAAGAAGTTTTCTCGCAATATCCTGAATCTTTTTATCTTTCATATTTTTTTCACCATTTTTTTTGCAGGTCCGAGCTTCTTAACATCCTCTGTAACTTGTTTTATAACTTCTGCGAACTTGCCGCCTTCAGATGCAGATACCCATGAGAAATGTACTCTCCCTTTCTCAATACCGACATATTGAAGCAGGCTGTTTATCATAGCAAACTTTCTTCTGGCATGATAGTTACCTGTTATGTAATGGCAGTCTCCCGGATGACAACCTGAAACTAAGACTCCGTCAACTCCATGCTGAAGAGCTCTGATTATATATAGAGGATTCATTCTTCCTGAGCATGGTACACGGATAATTCGCACATTAGGCGGATACTGCAACCTGCTTATACCAGCCAGATCAGCACCAGCATAGGAACACCAGTTGCATAGAAAAGCAATTATCTTTGGCTGCCAGCTTTTAGTTTCCTGTTTTGCATTCTTATTCATTTTTATCCTTACAGCGCGTCAATCTGCGCAAGAATTTGCTCGTCTGTAAAACCGCTGACTGTTATTGCGTTTGGTCTGCATGATGCAGAACATGCTCCACATCCTTTACATAAGGTAGAATTTACAACAGCAACATTACGTTCCTCATCAATCTCTATTGCCTTATAAGCGCATACTTCAACACATAATCCGCAGCCGTCACATTTAGTCTCATCAACAACAGAAATAGTACCCTCTGCAAAAATTTGTTTTTTACTCAATACAGTACATGCCCTGCCTGCTGCTGCGTATGCTTGAACAATGCTTTCTCTTATATTTTTTGGACCATGAGCAAGCCCACACATAAAAATACCCTCAGTTGCAAAATCAACAGGACGGAGCTTCATGTGCGCCTCAAGAAAGAATTTATCTTCGTTTAACGGTACTTTCATCATTTGTGAAAGCTCTATATTTTCAGGATTAGGTATAATTCCTGCACTCAAAACCAGTAAATCTGTATTTAAATCCAGCCGTCTTCCAACGATTATATCCTTAACAGAAACAATTAATTTCTTCTTATCCAGCTTAACATCCGGTTTCTCATCATCGTTGTATCTTATAAAAATCACCCCTTTATCCCTTGCTTCTCTATATGCATCTTCATAGAATCCATAAGTTCTTATGTCTCTATACAGAACATAAATCTCAATCTCTGGATTTGTTTTCTTTAATAGAAGAGCATTCTTTACTGCCTGCTGGCAGCATACTCTGCTGCAATAAGGTCTCTCGTCATCTCTTGAGCCAACACACTGAATCATTACAACGGTTTGCATATTATCTAATTCTGCACCAGAACAGGATATTGTATGTTCTAGTTCTTTTTGTGTAACAATTCGTTTATCTCTTCCATACAGATATTCTGTTGGCTTATATTCCTCTGCTCCTGTTGCTACAATAACAACGCCATGCTTAATTTCAATTAATTTTGAATTATTAATTTTTAATTTTGAATTAAAATTCCCTACATACCCTTCAATCTCTTTAACACGCGAATTTAAATAGACTTTTATATGCTTATTATTCTGAAGTTGTTTTTTTAGATTTTCAAATTTAGTCCTGATTTCTTGTCCGTTTATATCAAAATGGATATTTCTCAGATTTCCTCCAAGCTCAGCTTCTTTTTCAACAAGATATGTCTGGAACCCGTTGTTTGCTATTGACAGGGCAGCAGTTATTCCAGCCACACCTCCGCCAATAACAAGAGCTTGCTGCGTCACATCCGAGGAAATTCTCTCCAGAGGCCGTTTAAACCGCGCTTTTGCTACAGTCATTCTGACCAGATCTTTTGCTTTGTCTGTAGCCTCTTTAGGCTGCTTCATATGTACCCATGAACACTGATCCCTGATATTTCCCATTTCAAACAGATAAGGATTCAGACCAGCTTCTTTAATTGTCTCCTGAAATAAAGCTTCATGTGTTCTCGGAGAACAGGAAGCAACTATTACTCTGTTTAAGCTATGCTCTTTAATCTTATCCTTAATGGTTTGCTGAGTATCCTGCGAGCATGTATATAAATTCTCATCGGCATATATAACGTTTGGAAGAGTTTTGGCGTATTCAACAACATCTTTAACATCCACCACGCCGCCAATATTAATACCGCAGTGGCACACAAAAACTCCTATTTTAGGCCCCTGTCCACGTATATCTAGTTCTTTCGGATATGCTTTCTCTTTTATTAACTCACCACGAACATTAAATAACGGCTCAGCAGCAGCAGCGGCAGCTCCACTTGCCCCCATTACAGTTTCAGGAATATCTTTTGGACCGCTAAACGCACCGCATACAAATATTCCTGATTTAGAAGTGTTTAAAGGAAGAAAATCCCTTGTATCACAAAAATTATATTGGTTAAGCTTAATGCCTATCTTTCTTGCAAGATCGGAAATTTTCTTAGAAGGCTTCAATCCTACTGAAAGAACAACAAGATCAAACTCTTCAAAGAATATGTTCCCCTCTTCATTAACATATTTTAATGTAATATTGCCTGTTTTTTCATCTTCTATTGCTTCTGAAACTCTTGATCTTATAAATCTTACGCCATATTCGGCTTTTGCTCTTTCATAATATTTGTCAAAGTCCTTTCCATATGCCCTCATATCCATGAAGAAAATATTAATGTCCAATTCCTCCGTACTGTGTTCCTTTGCTATAATTGCTTCTTTTATAGCATACATACAACATACCGAAGAACAGTATCCTGCTTTACAGTCAACATCCCTTGAGCCAACACACTGAAGAAACGCAATTCTCTTTGGCGATTTCTTATCAGATGGTCTCAACAAGTGTCCTTCATAAGGTCCTGAAGCAGACAAAATTCTCTCAAATTGAATACTGCTGATTACATTCTCGAACCGACTATATCCATAATCGTATTTCAATTTAGGATTAAATTCCTCAAATCCTGGCGCAAGAATTATTGAGCCAATGTTTATCTCTTCAAATTCATCCTTCATGTCATGATCTATTGCGTTTGCCTGACATGTTTTTTCACATTCGCCGCACCCGGAACAGATTCCGCAGTTAAGACACCTTTCTGCCTCTTTCCTCGCGTCTTCTTCTGAGAATCCAAGCTCAACTTCAGAGAAATTTTTAATCCTTGGTTTTATATTAAGCTCAGTCATTTTCACTCTTTTCTCAGGAGCAAGGTAATCTCCAATATCAGGTTCACTTGGATTACCCTGAATAGTCTTGTACGTTAATTTTGCCCCTTGCAGATATCCCCTTATTGATACAGCTGCTTTCTTTCCCGCTGCAATTGCCCCTATAACCGTTCCCGGTCCACTGGTAACATCCCCGCCTGCGAATATGCCTCCTTTAGCGGTCTGGTAGGTATCAGCATCAGCATCAATTGTATTCCATTTACTGATATTTATGCCACTGTCCTCCGGAATAAAAGACAGGTCTGGAGACTGGCTTATAGCAGGTATGAGCAGATCTATTTCAACAATAAAATCAGTTTTGGGTATTGGGACAGGTCTTCTTCTTCCGCTCTCATCAGGTTTGCCAAGCTTCATTTTTTGACAAACAATCTTACAGACTTTGCTCTTTTCTCCAACTATTCTCAACGGAGCAGCTAAATAGACAATACTAATCTCTTCTGCCTCTGCTGCTCTTATCTCTTCCTCGTCTGCAGGCATTTCCACTTTAGTCCGCCTGTATATGATGGTTACTTTACTAGCTCCCAGTCTCAAGGCAGTTCTGGCAGAATCAACAGCTGCATTTCCTCCTCCTATAACAGCAACTTTCCCTTTAACTTGCTTGAGCTTGCCCAGATTTGCCTCTCTCAAGAATGCCACGCAATCTAATACTCCCTTCATCTCTTCGCCGGGAATACCCAGCTTAAGCCCCTTATGAGCGCCTGCTGCAATGAACACAGCTTTGTATCCCATTTTATTTTTTAAATCATTAAGACTGATTTTATCTCCAATGCGAGTATTTGTTTTTATCTCAACACCCATATTTCGAATTATTTCGATCTCTTTATTCAATATCTTCTTAGGTAAACGATATTCAGGTATGCCTACTGCAAGCATTCCACCTGCAACAGGCAATGCTTCAAATACTGTAACAGGATATCCTTCTCTTGCCAGATCATAAGCACAGCTCAAGCCGGCTGGCCCGGAGCCAATAATTGCAATCTTATCTTTTTTTGCTTTTTCTGCCTTCTGTCCTCTGCCTTCTGTCTTCTGTTCACTGTTCTTGTCTTCCCAATCCGTAAGAAACCGCTTTAGAGATCTTATCGCAATTGGCTGGTCATATTCTCCTCTTTTACATTGTGCTTCACACGGATGATGGCAAACTCTGCCGCACACTGCAGCAAACGCAATTCTCTCTCTTACAAGATCAAGCGCCTCTTTATACTTGCCTGCAGAAATGAGTGCAATATATCCATGCGGATTAACACCTGCAGGACATGCAAGTCTACATGGAGAAATATCATTTTTCTCAATAGTATACGCATTTGGATATGCTTGTGGAAACGGTCTGTAAATAGCTTTACGAGAAACTAGTTCCTGATTGAACTCATCTGGAACCTTTACAGGACATACGTCTTCACATTCAGCGCATCCGGTACACTTCGTTATATCTATAAATCTGGATTTTCTCTTGATGCGTGCTACAAAATTACCTGCTTGACCGGAAATATCTTCTATGTCTGAATATGTAATGTTCTCTATATTCAGATGCCTGCCGCATTCAACCAGTTTCGGGGACATTATGCACATAGAGCAGTCATTTGTAGGAAAGGTTTTATCAAGCTGTGCCATTACACCGCCAATTGTTGGCGATGATTCCACAAGATAAACCTTAAACCCTGACTCAGCCAGGTCCAAAGATGCCTGTATTCCGCCAACCCCAGCACCAATTACCATTACGGAAGCTACAGGTTTGTTTTTTTGTTTATTTGACATGGAGCTAATATATTATCTCTGCTTAACTGTCTTTATAAAAGCATCTACTGCCTGTGGGTCGAACTGCGTTCCTTTATTCTTCTTTAATTCCTCAATAGCTTCATCCTCATCCATAGGCTTTTGTCTGTATGGTCTTCTGGATGTCATTGCGTCAAAGGAATCTGCAACTGCCAGAATTCTTGCAATAAGCGGTATGTTCATTTTTTCGAGACCATCAGGGTATCCCCTGCCGTCAAAACGTTCATGATGATGTTTTATCATTGGAGCAGCATCTTTGAGAAACTCTAGCGGTTCTACGAGTTCTGCTCCTTTGGTTGGATGTGTCTTAATCTCTGCAAATTCCGCAGTAGTTAATTTGCCTGGCTTGTTTAATATTCCATCCGGGATAGCAATCTTCCCAATATCATGCAACCGTCCTGCGTATCTGATAATTTCTAATAGTTCCTCTTCTACTCCGAGTTCCTTTGCTATGCCAATAGCATAATTTGTAACACGTTCTGAATGGCCGCGAGTGTATAGATCCCTTGCTTCAATCGTAAGAGCAAGGGTTTCTATTGTTTCTAAATAATTTTTCTTAATGGTCTCGTAAAGCTTGGCATTCTCTATGGCAACCGATACATGATTTGCGAACGCACTCAGTAAGTCAATATCATTCTGTTCAAATTCATGCGGAGATTTCTTGTAAACACTGATCAGTCCTATTACCCGAATCTTAGATTTTATTGGGACAGAAAGCAAGGCAATCAATCCCTCATTTTTTAGAAATTCATTATAATCTACCCTTTTGTCTTTTCGAATATCGCCTATTGCAACTGGCTCCGCATGCTCTGCAACATAACCTCCAACACCTTCTCCCATTTCCAACGGTCCTTTTCTCATATACTCATCACTCAGATTGTGTCCGGCACGAATCAGAAGCTTGTTCTTGTTCTCATCATCCAGTAATCTCAAAGAACATGACTCAGTATTTGTTATATCTGTTGCCATTTTTGCAATGTAATCCAGCGTCTCTTCCAGATTAAGTGAAAGGTTAATTTTTTCGCTAACACTGCATAGAGTGAAGTGTTCCTTGTCTTTGGTGGCAACATTGTGATACGCGCGAACATTCTCAATCAATATAGCAGTCTGACTTGCAATAGCTACTAGAGAACCTAATTCATCTTGAGTGAACGATTCGCTGTTTTTTTTATTTGTGCAGTTTATAACTCCAAGCAGCTCTCCTTTTGAAATTATAGGAACAGATAATAGCGATTTTTCCTTGTATATAGGATTATTTGTTCCTGAAAATCTTGATTTTTCAATATTTTCTATAAGCAGGGGTTGCCTTTCCTGCGCCACCCATCCGGAGATTTCTTTTTCTTCTCCCAGTTTTATTCTGGTATTCTCTATTATTTCCTCTTCTAAACCTACAGCTGCTTTTATTCTCAATAGATTTTTATCCTTATTAAAAATCATTATGCTTCCTACTTTGCAATCGAGAGCCTTTGTTACAACATGAATAACTTTATGCAGAATTTGGTTTAGATTCTCAGACAATACAAAAACACTGCTTATGCTTTGTATTGCTGATAGCTGCCTGACTTTACCTGAAAGCTCATTAACGTGTCCCTGAAGATCCTTATTAAGTTTCTCAAGCACACCGTGATATTTTGTTTCTGTAATATTATCTCGCTTTTTCAATAAAAGGAATATATTTACTGCAATCATTATAATTAATGTTATTGATAAAAGAATGGTTACGATGGTCTGTAATGGCATGTTTTTACTCCTTAGTTTTTATGAAATCTTCAACTTTGGCTATTATATCTGCTTTTATTTTATTAGGGCTTTGCTCTTTTGTCAGACACTTAATAATATCAAGTCTTATTTTCTGCGCTAGATTATCAATATTGTACACCTTATCTAAAAAATCCTTTTTAACATAACCTTCCTTTATTGCCAGATGTCTGAGCGCTGCCATTACGTCTGTGAACTTAACGTTTTGCGGACATTGCGCATAGCATGTATAACAACTGCAACAATACCAGATTACTTTAGAGGAGAGTACCTCTTTCTTCATCCCAAGCAGGACCATGCGAATGATTTTTCTTGGATTGAATTCTTCCTCTACTTCACTAACAGGACATCCGGCAGTGCATGTGCCGCAGGAAAAACATTTCTTTATATTCTCTCCGCCCGGCTGCGCAGCTACCTCATACTTAAAATTCTTATCAAGTTCATCAGAACTAATTTCATTAGAACTAATTTTATCTTTCACTTGCCCTTGCCCCCTAACTCCTAGAATTATTGCTCCTATCTTTATTATTTGTTCAATTCTTCAATTAGAATATTTCCCAGTTTCGGATGCTTTAGAAATATATTGAATGGAGATATACTTATATTTTTGCATCCTGTTCTTCTTATTGTCTTAAGCTCTTCTTGAAATCTTTCAGCAGGTTTATTCTGTCCAGGCCTGTCCATATATATTCCTACGAATGGTATCCCTGTGCAACGTCTAAAAAATTGCTTTTCATTTTTTGTTATTTTTACCGTATATTCAGACACTTTTTTCAAATCCCAGAAAGGTTCAAAAAACCACGCAGCAGTTTGACAACAGTAATCAATATCAAGGCGATTCCCATATACTGGATTTGCCAAAAAGGTTGGATAAATATGTGTGGCTATTTTAATTTCAGGTTTTAATTTGCGAATGTAATCAGCTAATTCGTTACTAAAATCCACGAGTGTATTAAGAGAAAATTGTTCTAAGGCTCTTTTACGTGATATAGTATTTCCTGTTTTCTTAAGTTTATTGTAATAATCATCAAATAGTCGCTCTGAAACCGGGCATTTACAATATTTATAATTTTTGTATCCAATAAAATCAAATGCAATACCCGATATATTAGGACAGTGTATTAATGCATCTTTTAATTTATTTTTACAGTGTTTTACTACTTCTGGGTGGTGAAAACATAGAACATCTTCAGAATAAATATCTTTTGGATTCAAAGGCTCTCCACCCCATTGTATGTTAGCCTTATCCCATGTTTTAAATTCTTCTACTTCTTTTTCACTAATAATTTGGCAGTATTTTTGGCAGAATTTTTTTGATTCTTTTCTTGCTAATATTGTAGTAAAGCGATAGTAAATCTCTATATCTTCATCTGAAGCGACATCACATAGCTTGTTAATATATTTATAATTAGATTCTGTTCCTGTCGGAGAAATAAGAATATTAAATCCAAGTTTTTTGGCTGTACTTATAAGTTTTTCCATTTTCTCGTCTTTTACTAGCCATGTCCAACCTATGCGACAAATTTTTTCATTAGTTTTTTTTGCAGTAGAATCGTATTTAGGTTCTTCTCCATTCGCCAGCCCTTTAAATTTTATTGGTTTTGCCTTTCCCCAAGTCTCTTCATCAAGCTCCCCATCAACTTTAATATTCTCATTGGTTTTCATGCACTGATAAGGGCCATAGTATTCAGAACACAGGCTACTACCTGCGATTAAGTCTAAAGAAACAAAACAAAAACTCAGAACAACAAACATTAATAAAATATTTAATTTCTCATTTTTCATTCTCCTATTCAATTTTTACCTTCTAGACCACAGTTTCTTTTACTATCGTCTATTGTCCGTGGTCTTGGATATAGCCCAATTTTTTTCACGATTTCAGGGATAATATCTTCCCATTGAACTGCCATTATATGAATACCATGAATGCCTTTTATTTTTCTCAGTTCTTCTATGATTTCAATACATATATTTACACCTTCTTCTTTAGGATCTTTAGCGTTTTCCATGCGTTTCAAGATTTCTTGAGGCACACTAACACCTGATACATTCTCAGCCATATGTTTTGCCATATTATATGATTTAATCGGAGTAACACCCGCAAGAATGTGCGTCTTCCTGTTTAATCCTTTATCCTCTACCATTTGCATCCATTCAGAAAACCTGTTCATATCAAATATACACTGTGTTTGAATAAAATCCGCTCCAGCTTTTATCTTTTTCTCAAGCCTTATAACTCTGAATTCCAGAGGATCTGCAAAAGGATTTGCTGCTGCGCCTATAAAGATTTGAGGAGGTGTTTTTATCGCATCACCGCCCAAGACTTTTTGCTCATCCCTCATCATCTTCAAGATACCTACAAGCTGGATAGAATCGATGTCAAATACATTCTTTGAATCAGGATGATTTCCAAAGCACTGATGATCACCGGTAATACATAGAATATTCTTTACTCCTAATGCAGCTGCGCCAAGAACATCGCTCTGTATAGCAATCCTGTTGCGATCTCGACAGGTTATTTGGATTACGGGCTCAACATCCTCGTCCAGAATTATTCTGGCTGCAGCTATACTGGACATTCTGACTATTGCAGTCTGATTGTCAGTAAGGTTTGTTGCATCTACATAGTTTTTTAATATTTGCGCCCGCTTTATAACAAACTCTTTATTTGCGCTTTTGGGAGGTCCTAATTCTGCAGTAACAGCAAATTTGCCAGAATTTAAAATTTTTTCAAGATTACTTCCTGATTTCATGAGTTATCACAGCCTTACTTCTTCTTTGATGACTTTTCTTGGGCCACCATCTCTTGAGGTCTTCCAACTCTTTGCAGGCTCTATTTTTAGAAGTTTATCAAGCTGTCCAAGAAGTTTCATTTTGTCATAGATTAATTGCCATGCGCACTCGATATTATCCGGATCCACCTCGCATTTACCATCTACTGAGCCTCCGCACGGACCATTAAGCAAGCTCTTTGAACATCTCGCAACAGGACATATACCTCCAAAATCTGCCAGTTTGCAATCCCCACATCCAGCACATGTTTCAGCCCACTGCCCCTGCTCCTCTGGCAGACCCATAAACTTTGTATTAAGCGCAGGATAAACTAGTTTCCCTTCATACATCTTTGCAATGAGCTGCACTCCTACTCCACAAGCCATTGACAGTATAATATCGTGTCCTTTGATTTCTTTCTCTATTTCTTTAACAAACTCCTCCTCGCACTGACGTTCTGTAACTTGTTCTGTAATTTCTATGCTCTTACCTTGCTTCTTCTTGGCTATTTTAATTAAAGAAGCTAGTTCAGAGACCTCTTTCTCCCCACCTGCCATACAAATCGCTACACAAGCATTACAGCCAACAATAAGCAGTTTCTCGCAGTCTCCAATCATATCCATGATTTCCTGAAGAGGCTTTCTGTCAGCAACTATCATCTTATCTCTTTCTGCTTTCTCGTAGCTTTTATAGTGTTATGCATAAGCATTGTAATTGTCATAGGCCCAACTCCACCTGGAACAGGGGTAATGGCGCTTGCTATTTCTTTTACTTGATCAAAATCCACATCCCCAACAAGCTTGTATCCCCTTTCTGAGTTTGGATCATCAACCCGATTAACTCCCACATCTATAACCACTGCGTCTTGTTTAACCATATCTTTTTTTATCATTTCCGCTTTTCCAATAGCAGCAATCAATATATCCGCCTGTTTGGTATAGTAAGACAAGTCACCGCTTCGTGAATGGCATACAGTGACTGTTGCATTGGCATCCTGCGCTTTTTGAAGCAGAATTAGGGCAACAGGTTTTCCTACAATATTACTTCTACCAACTACAACAACATGTTTCCCTTCAATCTGAATACCGCTTTTAAGAAGAAGCTGCTGAATGCCATATGGTGTGCACGGCAGGAAAGAAGGCTTTCCAACAACAAGATTACCGACATTTACCGGATGAAAGCCGTCAACATCCTTTGATGGATCAATAGTGTTAAGAACCTTATCCTCATTAATATGGTCCGGCAGAGGAAGCTGAACAAGAATGCCATGAATTTTTTCATTTGCATTGAGCTTATTAATAAGTTCCAGCAGGTCATGTTCCGGAGTTTCCCGCGGCAGTTTGTGCTCCTCAGAATATATCTTCAGCCTTGCGCAGGCCTTTTTTTTCATATTCACATAAACCTTTGAAGCTGGATTATCCCCTACAAGCACAACAGCAAGCCCGGGAGTCAGACCGTATTTATCCTTAAGAGCCTCTACTTCAGCTTTCATCTCCTGCTGCATCTCGGCAGCAATTGCCTTACCATCTATTATCTTCGCAGACATATGGTTTAGTATCCTGCCTGATTCAGATATCTTATATGAAACTCATAGCATCTATTATGTGCAACCTGAATAGTACGTCCAAAATATCCGGGTTTGCCCCATCTTATCATCTCCCATATGCCAAGCGGAACACCCCACACAAGACCCGTAACAAGCGATTCTGCAGCTATTATAGGAGTAGCTATAAGAACCTCAAATATGGTCTTTTTCTCTTTTTCGCGATAAAGATTAGGACTTAAAGGATAATCCTCTGGCTTAGCACGCCATGTAAACAACTTCCATGGGATTGATACAAGTGGCGCGATAACCGGTGCCGGCAGCCATGTTGGCATAAAAAGCAATTCCCTAGTTGCCTGATTTGATTGCCCTATTAATGATTCTCCTTCCTGAGCAAATGCAGCGATACTTGCAGAAAAAACCAGTGCCATTACTATTGATGTAGCTATAAACTTCTTCATTCCATTCCTCCTTTTTTCTTTACACTTTCAGTTATATACGCGTTAGTAATTTATTTTTTATCCTTCAAATACCTCCTTTCTTCCATTTCTTATATATTGGTCCAAGCTCTGAGGCCTGTAACATTACATCCTTAAAAGCACTACGAAATTTCTCTTCCATATTAGGTGCAAAACTGAGAATTTGCAAGCGTTTATCCTCAATATCCAATTCCTTCAACCTGTTACGAGTAGCTTCTACAACTTTTTCAACTCTTATATTCCCATTTATAAAGTGGCATGCTTCTTCTATGCATGCAATTACTAGAACCATGTCTTTGCCGGATTCAAAACATTTAACTATATGAATACTGCTGAGCTTACCTGAACATGGCAGTTTTATAACCTGAATATTACTGTGATCACTACTAACCTCTATCGCAGTTTCATAAACTGAATTCTCACAGCAGAATATAGTTATATTTGGTTTATATGGCATTATAAAATCATCCTATCAATCTAACTATCTTCTCATCCTCATATCCCCTGAGCTGTATTGCGCTTGCAGGGCACAGGGATGCGCAGATCCCACATCCAAAACATGCCTCTTCAATAATCTTTGCGGTTTTATTGCCTGCTTCATGGGAAAAATCTATATCTATTGCTTTATGAGGACATGAACGTATGCATGTAAGACAAAGCGCGCATTTTTCCTCATCTACTTCTGCTGTTTTCTCTGCAATTTCTATAATATCATTTGCAAGCAGGTTATGCGCAGCATATGCAGTTGTCAATGAATCATCTAATATATCATTCAGCCCGGCATCAATATGACATGCTCCAGCAAAGAATATGCCTTTCCTATTTGACAAATTTGGCATAAAGTGAACATTGTTATTCTGAAAAAACCCTTGTTTATCTCTCTCAACACCAAGTATTTCCGAGAGTTCTTCTGTGCCCTGGCTGGGAATAATCTTCTCCCCAATTACCAGCCAGTCACACTTCAGTTGAATATCTCTTATATCTATTTCCTCTACAGTAGAAAATACAACTCCTTTTTCTCTGGCAGTTGTATATAATTGCTCAAACTTCTTACCGGCGACTTTTATGTTGCGGGATAAGACAGACACTTCACAACTCAATTTTTCTCTAAGAAGCAGGGCATTCTTTAATGTAGATAATGCCATTATCTGAAAATCTTCACTGTCAAAATCACATAGAAATATAACTTTTGTCCCGAAAGCCCCGAAAGTTTTCGGGATTATCCTGCTGTTTTCTATGTAATTCTCAAGTTGAGTATGACTAATTATTTTTTGGGATTCATACTGCATCTTTGGCGCGGATATATCAATTCCCGTTGCGGCAATAATTGCTCCATGCTTGATTTCAACTAGTTTTGAGTTTTGCCTGCCCCGTAGACTTGTCCTTCGGGGAGTTTTGATTTTTGATTTAAAATTTCCTACATGTCCTTTTGTTTCCAGTAACTCTGCAGAGGTAAATACAGTTATATTTAAAAGTTTCGTTAATTTTGATATTTGCTGAGAGACAAAGTCTTTTGGAGATATGTCAAAACCATATACGCTAAAAAGATCATTTAACCTGCCACCCAGCTTTTCTTCTCTTTCAATTATAGTTACTTTATGTCCTTGTTTCCCAAGGTATACTGCAGCAGTTATTCCTGCAATACCTCCGCCAATTATAAGAATGACTCTGTTTACTTTAATTCGTTTACTCACAAGTACTCCATCACATCCAGTGCGGTTTTCTCTGCGTGTTGAATAGATTCTAGTATACTCTTTGGCCCTTCACACGTACCTGATAGAAAAACACCTTGAACATTTGTCTTTGTAGAAAAGTTATCAACAGGTTCAAAAAAACCAAACTCGTCTGTATTGAGCCCAAGGAGACCCTCAATCATTTTGCTCTCTTCTGATGGCATTATGCCTATAGAAAGAACAAGAAGATCATAATCCCTCTCAACAAGTTTAGCCTTTGCTGTATCTTCATACAAAACCCTTACTGATTTAGTCTCAGGAATTTCTTGCGCTTTTGTTGGTATGCTCTTTATGAACTCTATCCCTGAATCGTCCTTACACCGATCATATAACATATTGAATTCTTTGCCTGAAGACTGAATATCCATATAGAAGATATCTACCTTAATTTCAGGAAAGGTTTCTCTGAGCATCAGGGTAAGTCTCAAAGCATAACGACAGCATACTCTTGAACAATAGCCCTTGTTTAGGTGTTCGTCTCTGGACCCCACACACTGTATAAATGCTGCTTTCTTTGGGATTTCATCTAATTCTTCATTTTCTTTGAAGTGCTCTTCAAGATCCAGTCCTGTAAAAACATAAGGGATTCTCCCATAACCAAATCTGCCTTTTGTTCTTGCATCAAAAGGAGTAAAACCAGTTGCAACAATTATTGCATCTACCTCTACGAAGCTGTTTTTATTACCATGCTTTATTTGAATGGAAAAGTTAGACTTGGATCTTAAAATATCGGATATATCTGAATCTAAATATATTTTAACATTAGGATGAATCTTTATTCTGTCTATCCTGTCCTTTAGAAGACAAGCACCGCATTTTGTGCAAACATCATCTAAAGCTTTACAGCAAAATCTTTGAACATGTCCGCCTATTGAAGAATTTTTTTCTACTAAATGAACAGTTATTCCTCTATCCGCAATCTCTAAAGCTGAAGTAATACCTGCTATTCCTGCTCCGAGAACTAGGACTCTTTTCTCTTTTTTCCCCATCATCATCTAACTGAAGTATAAGTCACTTTATTATTTTAGATAATATCCTAGCATAAAGCTTAATTCTTCACAAGAAATTGTACTGGCTGGACACAGACAATCTCACGGATTGCTTCGGCTACGCTTCGTAGTAACAGCAATCGCTACGATTTATTATCATCAAGCGTAGTTAGATTGAATTCCATGTTTCATAAATTCGTCACATGCATATTCCTGCCATTTTGGATCAAGACCAATGGAAGCATTATCGTTGTAATATCCTGCTATAAATCCCCCGTGTCCTTTCCATAGTTTATCTAGCATTTCTTTTGCTTTGGCCCGGATGATGTTTTGATCGCGAAGTTGAAGCGTGGTTTGAATATCCACAGGACACCAGAAAGTAATATTGCTCCGCTGTTGGTGTCTTGCCAAGTTGTCGATCTCATGCAAATCGGGCTGATCAAACTGCAAGACGTCGATCCCAGCTTCTATAAGACCTGGAACTATTGCCTCGATTTGACCACAGGAATGCATAAAAACCCTAACTCCAAGTTCATGAGCAATGCCGCAAAGTTTCACGAATCTAGGAAAGAATTCTTCTCTCCACATCTCGGGGCTGATGAGTGTTTGGTTTTGGATGCCCCAGTCTTCGGGAAACATGATACAGTCAACGCCGGTCAAGGCGTAGTTCCGAATCATGTCTTCCAGCATAACATCAATCCTGTCATGCAGTCCATGCATGCGGTCTTTTTCAACGATCAAATCCATCAGGTACTGATCGAGCTTACGCATTTTTCGTGCAATGTTGAATGTAAATCCAGGCATTGAGCCAATCAACCATTTATGCAGATTTTTCTCTCTTTGCTGTTTAACGTTTATGTAGTCCTTTGGTTGGGAATAATTCGGGAACTCATATGTATTGATCTCGGCAATATCTTCCAGAACACCTCTTATGACTTCACCTTTCGATGTCGAGTCTACTCTGGCCCAAAGGTTGCCCCACTCATCGGCACGCTCCCACCTGCTACCGCCCATATCTTTCCAATCTGTGGCGTGTGTCTTTACGGAACAGCTGACTCTGTAAAAATCAGAATCCTCGAATGATCGCGCGACTCTCTCCGGATTATCATAATCAAGAGTGTGACGCACAATTTCCCGTGAAGTCATTAATAATTCCCTTGTTGTTTTATGCAACAAACATTCAAGACGTATGTTGTAGGAGATACCTTGTCAAATGCTTTATTGAGTTCTAATTTAGTGTAAGAAATGCCGCATTCTGGTAAATACCATGGCTATACCGAGCTCGTCAGCCTTGGATATTGAGGCATCATCACGTTTTGACCCGCCCGGCTGGATAATATAGCGAATACCAAAACTAGCCGCTTCTTCAACAGTGTCAGAAAACGGAAAGAATGCATCAGAAGCAAGAACCAGTTCTGACATTGCTCCTTTTATATAATCATCCAATGAGCCTTCTGGTTTCAGCATGTCATACTCAATCTGTAGATTTTCCGCTGCTTTTGGAATTGCTAACTTACGTAAAGAATCAACCCTGTTTGGCTGACCGGCACCCATACCCAGCACCTGAAAATATCCAGGCATATATTCTCTGCAAAGAACAATTGCGTTAGATTTAGTATGCTTGCACGCTTTATATGCAAACTTAGCCAGCTCTTTTTTATTGTCAGGGAACAATGCTTTTGTAACAACGTCAAATGTATCAAAAACTTTCAAGTCTCTGTCCTGCTCAAGCACGCCGCCTACGATTTTTCTATATGTAAATCTTTCATGCTTACCCACGTCAAGGGACGCTACTTCAAGAATTCGCAATACTTTACCTTCGGATTTTAATAGAGCCAAAGCATCTTTGTCATATCCCGGAGCAATTATAACCTCCACATGCTTTGTTTTAACTTCTTGAGGCACGTACTTATCTCCCTGTTTCGCATAGGTTAGATGCTCTGTATCCTTTCCTTTCAGAAATTCTGCAGTCTCTAAATCAAGTTTTCTTGTAACAGCAACAATTGACCCAAAAGCAGATATTGGATCTCCCATCCATGCTTTTTCAACAGCTTCTTTTAATGTCCTGCCTGTAGCGTACCCGCATGGATTTGTATGCTTGACCACAACGGCTCCAATCTGCTCTTTGATATCTTTTACTGCTTCAAAAGCACCGTTTGCGTCTACATAATTGTTATAAGACATTTCTTTACCATGCAAAATTTTTGCTGTGGCAAGGTTTGATTCTGCACAATCTCTATTTATATAAAAAGTAGCTGACTGATGTGAATTTTCTCCATATCTTAGAGATACTCCTTGAGTAAATTTTAGCCTTAGTATTTTTTCGTTAGACAAGTTCTCACTGAGATATTTATCTATAGCACTGTCATAATCTGCAGTATGCCTGAACACCTTAACAGCAAGTCTCTGTCTCATCTCAAGAGATATTTCCCCAGAATTCTTAAGCTCATCAATAATGAGTACATAATCATCAGGGTCTGTTACAACAGTAACATCTCTATGATTCTTCGCTGCACTGCGAAGCATTGTCGGGCCTCCAATATCAATATTTTCTATTGCCTCTTCAAGAGATGTTCCCTCCTTGGCTATGGTCTTTTGAAACGGATATAGATTAACTACAACCATATCAATAAGTCCAATAGAATAATTCTTAACCTGTTTCATATGCTCCTTGTTACTCCTGACCGCAAGAAGCCCTCCATGGATTTTAGGATGCAGGGTCTTCACTCTGCCATCAAGCATCTCCGGGAAACCTGTAAATTCAGACACTCCTTTTACAGATACTCCTGCTTCTTCAAGCGCCTTTTTTGTGCCTCCTGTTGAGAGTATCTCTATACTCATTTTGTTCAGTTCTTTAGCAAATTCAACGATTCCTGTTTTATCAGACACACTTACCAGTGCTCTTTTTATCTTTCCCATAACCTTTCCCTATCATTCATAATCTAATTTAGTCGGGGCGAGAGGATTCGAACCTCCGGCCTCCTGCTCCCAAGGCAGGCGCGCTAAGCCAAGCTGCGCTACGCCCCGTATGATTTGGCAAAAAACTAGTATATGTTATCAAAGGTATTTACGTAGGTCAATAAAAATGACGACGAGCGAGGTTTTGATTGTATTAACCATTTTCTAATGCTAGAATTATTATAGGTAATTTCAGAGAAAGGGGAGGGAATAAAAGCATGAAGAAGGTTATATTGGTATTTGTATTTTGTCTGTTTCCGTTTATTCAGCACATCTATGTCTCTGCTGAGAATAAGGATGAGAATAAGGATCAAAATATATCCGCAGAAATAAAGGTAAATATAGATGGGAAAGAGAAGACTATAAAATTTACTAAGGAAGAGATAGAAAAGCAAAAAGCAGATTCTGATGAAGCTCTTAAAAAAATAAAGGTTAAAGAATCACATTATTATTCCAGGTGGAAACGTTATCAGAAAAAAGACGAAAATGATAAAGATATTTGGATAAGATACGAAATCTATGAGGGGAAATACCCTTATTCCTGTTCTGGCGACACATTCGGAAGCGATATAGGTGCCCGGCGATCTTATGCAACATTTTCAATTGGTGATAGAGTAAAGTACATTGGCTCTAAAAAAGGACTTGTAGGCGAAGAAGGTATCGTGATTAAAAATATGGATAAATACGGAACTTCAAATTATAGTAGAAAAATACAGGTAAGATTTGACAACAGAGGGAAAAAGACGTTAAGAGCTGTAGCCTTAGAGAAGGTTGAATAAATTTACTCAGTGTGTCTCTTCCAATAAAACATCGTCAAACCAAACAGATCCTCTTCCTCCATTTCTCAACCATATATACAACTTCTGAGTTTCAGGAGCTGTAGTAAATTCCCACTTCAATTTAGTCCATTTAGTCTTGTTCTTGAGCCGTTTTGAATACTTAAATTGAAGTTGTTTATTGTTTTTGTCTCTTGTCTGAAAGGAGCAAAAACCTACCCCTTTTTCACTGGTTTTTAAGTAGCATGTTAAGACAAACGTCTGTTTGCCCAATACATAATTTTTTAGACCTGCGAGAAGAACAATATTTGCATCTCCTGAAAGCCACTTTAATCTTACAGAATATTTTCCCGAATGACTATTTTCAGACAACTCAGCTGTGCCTTGAGACTTGCTCCACAGATTTAGAAACCAGTTCTCAGGAAGATTTGCATCTGTTTTTTTAATCTCAAAGCCAGGATTCTTAATAATGTTCTCTGCGCAATCTACATTAGATAATCCAACTAGAATTATGCTTAGACAAATAATGCATAATAAAAACTTTCTTGCTTCCATATCCATTTCCTTATTAATTTAAAATTTTATTTAACCAGTACTTCCATTTCTTTTGATGGAGGAACTTCCAGTTCCCATCTCTTTATCTCTTTACCGTCTTTTTCAACTATCGTTGTCGGAACGTTATCTACATCATAAAATGCCCCTTCTGCTAATCCCTCAACCGTGTCCATATCATAGAAAGACATCTTAACCTGATTAGACACATTCCATTTTGGCAGAAAAAATTCCAGTTTATTTTTTGTAGTCTGGCACTTTGCGCATCCAGGCTTCCCAAACAATTTTATAGTCCTGTTCTCTGCCATAATGGAATCTCCTTTTATGCTACTTTATACTGTCCCTTTTGTCTATCTCCTAATTCGCCAAGTTTTGATTTATTCCAGTTGTTTACTCTGCTGAAATATCCAACGATCCTTGTTATACCATACACATCTGTGCTGGCGCAATTACCGCATGTATCAACTAAACCCCGCGTAGTCTTTTTACAGCTATTACAGATTGTAAATTCAGGAGATATGGCTAATTGAGCAGCCTTTGTATTATAAAAAGTCTTCTTAACAAGATTGAATATGCTCTCAGGAGAAGGCTTTGCTTCTCCAATAAACGCATGCAGGATAGCGCCTGATTCTATCATTGTATGAAACTTCGCCTGCTTTTCTATTCTTTCCACCAAACCTATAGGGGCATCTGCGCGGAAATGGATAGAATTAGTATAATAGTATTCATCCTGAGCCATATTGCCTTTTACTACACTCTTGCTTTCAGGGTATTCTCTCATATCTACCTTTGCAAGACGTCTTGCTGCGCTCTCTGCCGGTGACTCTTCAAGCGCAACTCTTAATCCGTGTTTTTGCTCATATTTTTTAGTGGTCAGATTCATAAAGGAGATTATCTTAAGCCCCAGCTTATATATATCCTCGTCTTCATGAAGCTCCTTTCCGGTTAAATGCTGAACACATTCATTAAGACCTATAATACCAATTATATAAGTAGCCTCATCCAGATCAACATAATTTCTTCCATCCTTTGCCTTTTTACCAATCTGCCATAATGGCATGGTTTTATCCTTCATAAGAGATGTAATAAATTTCTTCTTTTGTATGTGAGCTTTCATAGCTAAATCCATTGCATGCTCAATTTCCTTATAAATGCCGTCTATATTCCCTTTGCCAGCTCTGTAGGCTGCTTGCGGCAGATTTATGGTAACATTCTGAAATCCACAGAAGCGCATACTTTCAGGATGCTTTATCATATAATCATCTTTTATTTGTGTTCTCAGACGACAGCAGGCACTGAGTGTAACCTCATCCCTGTCAAACACAAAATACGGAGTACCATTCTCACTTGCTATTTTACACGCATATTTTAAGAGTTCAAGCTGGTTTGGATCATTGAATGTATCTTCGCTTATATGCAGATCCATTTTAGGAA
This sequence comes from uncultured bacterium, assembly GCA_964437505.1. Classification (GTDB taxonomy): domain Bacteria; phylum JAHJDO01; class JAHJDO01; order JAHJDO01; family JAHJDO01; genus JAHJDO01. Next base: position 97,522 of record CAYTGU010000001.1, on the reverse strand, counting down.
ATGCAAATACATTTCCATAGCGGTCCCCAGCTCTCCATACATCCATCATTGCCTTAGTAAATTTCTGAGCCCATGGTTCATACTCTGCATAAGTCTTGCCTGTATATTCTCCCTTTGGTCCTATAGCTTCAATATTTTTCAGATATCCAGGGATACCTGTATGGATATTAAAATCCAAAAACAATGTCTGTCCTCCGCGGCTGAACGCATTTTGGCTGGCGCTAAAGATCAGATACTGCGCCTCCTGGCGCATTTCCTTCTCGCTCATTCCAACAACATACGGAGCATAGAAGATATTTATATACCCAACACCCAGAGCTCCTGCATAATAAGCTTGCATGGATGCTAAGAACGTATTTAAGTGTCCTGTTAGGGTTCTGGCGTGAGAAGCCGGAGCTGAAGAGGTGTCTAAATTTACCAATTCAAGACCATATTTTTTTATGTATTCCAGAGAATGCGAAGAACAATATACCCTTGTAGGATAGCCAAGATCATGCAAATGGATTACGCCTTTAAGATGCGCTTCGGCAAGTTCCGGACTAAATATCTTCCGCAAGGCATATTGTTTTAAGGTGCTCTCTGCAATTGTTAGGTTTATCGCTTCAGGATTGTTAACAGCAATATTGGAGTTCTCATTGCTTTTTGAAAAAACAAGCTGCTCTATGTCAAATATTGGCATTCCCAATACCTGCTGTTTTGAAAGTTTTTGTTTATATCCATTGATAAACAGCTCATTATCCACCAGCTCTCTTATAAGTGATGTAGATATCTTTGTAAGCCCGGATGTAAAGATATTTTCTTCAACAGATGTGGCTATTTTGTCTGCTATTGACTGAGACACACCGGCTTCTTTTACAAGAGCCATTGATATTTTTGCTTTATTCCATGGAAGAATTTCATCAGCAGTAATAGTTGATACAAAAAGAGATAGATCAGTAGTTGTTGCCTTTGTTTTCTTCTCCTTTCTAACCTGAAGCATTTCCCGTAGTCGGCTGCGCTCATTTCTATAGAGGATATACGCCTTAGATGTTTTAGCATGCCCTGTTTCAATAAGCACTTTCTCTACAATATCCTGAATTTCTTCTATTTCCGGGATCTTGTTTCTAAAGTTTTGCTCAAGATATGAAGTTATAGCATTGGTTAATTCCTCAGCTACCGCTTTATCCTGTCCGCCAACAGCTGCTGCAGCTTTTAAAATAGCCTGCATGATTTTATTTTTATCAAACGGAGCTACCCTGCCATCCCTTTTTCTAACTGAGGTAAGTGCGTGTGTATTTGTCATTTTTAACATCCCCTATTTTTGATTATAGTCTTTGCATGGTCCAGGAAATCCCCTGCGTCTTCAAATTGACGATATACTGAAGCGAATCTTACATATGCAACTGCATCCAAATCGTGCAGCTTTTTCATGACCAGTTCACCTATTTCTTCTGAGGCAATCTCCTTATTCATGTCATTCCAGAGTTTTCTCTCTATATCATTTACTATCTGCTCCAAAATCTCCATGCTTATAGGTCTTTTCCCACAGGCTGTTACAATGCCATTTAGAAGTTTCTCCCTGTCAAACTCCTCTCTGCGATTATCTTTTTTAACAACCATAATTGGAATCAACTCTATCTTTTCATAAGTAGTAAATCTCTTTTTGCATTTCAAACACTCTCTTCTTCGTTTTATAACATTATTTTCCATGCTTTCTCTGGAATCAATTACCTTGTCTTCTTGATGAGCGCAGAACGGACACTTCATTTAAAATAATCCCCTATATTGTGCAAAAAAAAATATAACACCCAACATATAGTGTGTCAAGGCAAAATTTTTTTACTCCTCGTAATCTACCTCTTTATCATTTAAGACATCAAGCTGAATGCCAACTTGTTTGAACATTTCTCTGGTTAAACCAGCAGTATGATATTTTTTTTGACATACAACCCGTTTGATACCGGCAGCGATTATTATGCGGGCACATACTGAACACGGCTCCATCTTGACATAAAGAGTAGCGCCTTCCAAAGCCACGCCTATTCTGGCCGCATGCACAATAGCATTTTGTTCAGCATGTATTGTGCGGACACAATGATCATGTAACTTTCCCGAATCATCTCCTTCTTCTGTTGACTTAATCATCAAATGCCCAACTTCATCGCAATGAGCCAGTCCCGGCGGAGAACCAACATAACCGGTAGAGAGAATATGGTTGTTCCTAACAATTACACAACCAGCCCGCCCGCGTCCGCAAGTAGCTCGGGAGGCTATTGTTTCCATTATCTTCATAAAATAACTATCCCAATTTGGTCTTTTACTCATTAATTCTACTCCTTAAAATCTGACTGTTTCATCAAAAAATCTACATAAAATTATATCATTACCTAACATAAAAATCCATACAAAATTCTATTTTTTTTTACTTGCTAAGCATATCTACTTTTTATATACTAGTTCTTTCGGGCGGTTAGCTCAGTCTGGGAGAGCGCCTGCCTTACAAGCAGGATGTCACTGGTTCAAACCCAGTACCGCCCACCAGAAATAACTGCAACTTTTTTTAGGGGGCGTAGCTCAACTGGTTAGAGTACCAGATTGTCGATCTGGGTGTTGCGGGTTCGAGTCCCGTCGCTCCCGCCAGATAAAAGAATTTTTAGTTGTGAGTTTTTAATTACGGAGGAATAGGGATGCGCAGTGATTTGATGAAAAAAGGAATATCAAGAGCGCCTCACCGCTCGCTTTTAAAAGCTAGCGGCTATAGCGACAGGGAGCTTTCAAGACCCATTATAGGAATAGCAAATTCCTTTAATGAGATTATTCCCGGACATATTCATCTTGATCAAATAGTTAAGGCTGTTAAAGCGGGTGTTTATATGGCTGGCGGAACACCTATGGAGTTTGGTGTAATTGGGGTATGTGACGGTATTGCCATGAATCATGAAGGCATGAAATATTCTCTTGGTTCCAGAGAACTAATTGCGGACTCAGTAGAGGTTATGGCAAGAGCTCACCCTTTTGATGGACTTGTGCTTGTTACTAATTGCGATAAGATCGTTCCCGGCATGCTTATGGCAGCGCTCAGAGTAAATATTCCAGCAATCATAATAAGCGGCGGTCCTATGATGGCAGGTAAGATTGGGAAAGAGGCGATAGATCTAATAAGTGTTTTTGAGGCGGTTGGAGCTGTGGCAGGTGGTAAGATGAAAGAAAAAGAGCTTCTTGAAATAGAAGAGAAGGCATGTCCTGGATGTGGTTCCTGTTCAGGCATGTTCACTGCGAACTCAATGAATTGTCTTAGCGAAGCATTAGGGTTGGGATTGCCTGGAAATGGGACGATACCCGCTGTTGATGCTAGAAGGATAAGGCTTGCTAAAGAAGCAGGGGCGCAGATAATCGAACTTATAAAGAAGAATATTAAGCCAAGGGACATTGCAACACTTGACGCTTTTAAGAATGCAATAGCTGTAGAAATGGCGCTTGGCAGTTCAACTAATACAGTTCTTCATCTGCCAGCTATCGCAAATGAAGCTGGGATAGAATTTGATCTTAGCCTTTTTGATAAAATAAGCAAAAAGGTGCCGAATTTATGTAGACTATCACCGGCAGGCAAATATCATCTTGAGGATCTTGATGAAGCTGGTGGAGTACATGCAGTAATGGCAGAGATCAGTAAACTGGGAGTAATAAATAAGAAATGCTTAACAGTAACGACCAAGAAAGTTTCTGAGAATATTGCAGGATGTGAGATTCTCAATAAAGAGGTTATACGACCCATAGAAAAGCCTTATTCTAAGGAAGGAGGAATTGCCATATTGAGAGGCAATCTAGCGCTTGACGGAGCTGTTGTTAAGCAGTCTGCTGTCAGTCCTAATATGATGAAGCATTCAGGGCCTGCAAGGGTTTTTGACTCTGAAGAAGAAGCTATGAAAGATATAATGAATAAAAAAATCAGGAAGGGAGATGTTATTGTTCTTCGTTATGAAGGGCCGAAGGGTGGTCCTGGAATGAGAGAGGGGCTTTCTCCTACTGCAGCGCTTGCAGGCATTGGGCTAGCGGATAGTGTAGCTCTATTAACTGACGGCAGGTTTTCAGGCGGCACGCGCGGGGCAGCTATCGGACATATATCTCCCGAAGCAGCTGAAGGCGGTTCACTTGCTATAGTAAAGGATGGAGATACTGTTGAAATAGACATACCTGCTAGAGAATTAAATATTAAGTTAACTAATAAGGAAATTAGAGATAGATTGAGTAAATGGAAAAAGCCGGAACCAAAGATAAAATCCGGGTATATGTATAGATATTCACAGATGGTGTCTTCAGCAAGTTCCGGAGCAATATTTAAAAAGGGGTGATATTTTGAAACTAAGCGGAGCTAAAATACTTATAGAAAGCTTAAAGAAAGAGAAAGTAGAGGTCATATTCGGCTTCCCGGGCGGTGTGCTGCTGGATGTATATGATGAACTATATGCAACAAAAGAAATCAGGCATATTCTGGTTAGGCATGAACAGGGAGCAGCTCATGCTGCTGATGGTTATGCAAGAGCTACAGGAAAGGTGGGAGTCTGCCTTGCTACATCAGGGCCCGGAGCAACTAATCTGGTAACAGGGATAGCTAATGCATATATGGATTCTATCCCTCTTGTTGCATTAACCGGACAGGTGCTAACATCAATGATAGGTAATGATGCATTCCAGGAGGCTGATATTGTTGGAATAACAAGACCTATAACAAAATACAATTATCTTGTTAGAAATGTGGCTGACTTGGCTCAAACAATTAAAGAAGCTTTTTATATTGCTTCTACAGGTAAACCTGGTCCGGTTCTTATAGATTTACCTAAGGATGTAATGGTAAATAAGACTGATTTTTCATATCCTGAAAAGGCTGATATTAAAAGCTATAAACCTACATATATCGGAAATATTAGGCAGATTAAGAAGGCTGCAGAAGCTATTAATAAATCCGAAAAACCTGTTTTATATATTGGCGGGGGAGTTATTGCTTCTCAGGGCTCGAATGTTCTCGTAAAAGAATTTGCCGAAAAAAGTGATATTCCAGTTACTGTTACTCTTATGGGTAAAGGAGGTTTCCCTGACAATCACAGATTATCTCTAAATATGCTTGGTATGCATGGAACTCAATACGCAAATCATGCAATCATGAATTCAGATCTCATTATTGCGGTTGGAGCAAGGTTTGACGACAGGATAACTGGAAAAGTCAGTGAATTTGCCCCGCATGCCTCTGTAATTCACATAGATATTGACCCTACTGCTATAGGGAAAAACATTAAAACTGATATCCCTATAGTTGGAGATGTTAAAAAAGTTCTTGAAGAACTTACTAAATATATAAAACCAAGAACAAGGGAACAATGGAATGGCAAGATAGAAGCATGGAAAAAGAAATCTCCTCTAGCATATGAAGATGATGGCGAGGGTATCAAACCTCAGTATGTTGTGGAAAAGATAGAGGAAGTTACAAACGGAGAAGCCATTATAACAACAGAGGTTGGACAGAACCAAATGTGGGCGGCTCAATTTTTTAGATATACAAAGCCCAGAACATTTATTTCTTCCGGCGGTCTTGGCACAATGGGTTTTGGTTTTCCTGCAGCTATTGGAGCCAAAATGGGATGTCCTGATAAAGTTGTTTTTGATATAGCTGGAGACGGTAGTTTTCAGATGAATATTCAGGAGCTTGGTACAGCTGTTAAAAATAATATAAACGTTAAAGTAGCAATTTTAAATAACGGCTGTCTTGGAATGGTAAGACAGTGGCAGGAATTGTTTTACGAAAAGAAGTATTCACATACGATTCTTGACAATAATCCTGATTTTGTAAAAATAGCTGAAGCTTATGGAGCAAAAGGGCTGAAAGTTACATGCAAAAAGGATGTTGAAGGAGCGCTTAAAGAAGCCATAAAAACTGATGCACCGTTTGTCCTGGACTTTATAGTAGCCCCGGAAGAAAATGTATTTCCTATGGTGCCTGCAGGCGCAAGTTTAACAGAAATGCTTTCCGGATTAGCATAGAAAGGATAAAATAATAAAATGAAACACATAATATCTTGTCAGGTTGAAAACAAGTTTGGTGTTCTTTCAAGAATAAGCGGGCTTTTTAGTGGAAGAGGATTTAATATAATAAGTTTGTCTGTAGGTGCGACTGCTGAAGATCCGACAATCTCCAGAATGATTATTGTTACAGAAGGAGATGAGAAAGTTCTTGAGCAAATCACAAAACAGCTCAATAAACTTATAGATGTGATAAAGGTTCAGGATTTAACAGGAAAGGATATAATAGACCGCGAATTCATGCTAATAAAACTTGCTTATGATGCAAACAAATATACGAAATTGACCCAGATCGTTGAGACTTTTCAGTGTAAAATAGTGAGCATGAGTCCAAAGCATCTAATAGTGGAAATAGATGGAGATGAGAAAAAGCTAAACACGTTTTTGGATTTAGTAAGACCGTTTGGAATAGCGGAAATCGCCAGAACCGGCAAAATAGCAATGACAAGAGTGGATAAAAAATAACTCAGCACCAGATAAAGCTTATCGTATATTTACGCACGAATCTTCATGGTACCTGTATAACGCTTAAATCATCCGCACGTCTTTTAGCAAAAGGAGATTAGTCCTGAAAATAATTTCACTTGTAGTGAGAGCAATAGTCCTTTCCCTGGCTGTCTTCAATTTAAATGCCTTGGCTTTGGAAAATAATTCAAAGATGGGAAAAACTAAAAATACTGGAATATATAAAATAATGATTGCTGAGAAATCATCTCTGTGGGATAGTTTGGCAATTGAAGAGTTGCGTCATTATTTAAAAGATATGGTTGGGACAGAAATTTCCGTGAAGGTGCTCGGTGGAGCGGTAAAGATTGCTGAAAAAGGGAATATCTATTTAGGAGAATTAGCTAAACAGGTAGGTCTTATTGGCGAGTCCGACATCAAGATTCTGAAATCCGATGGATATGTTTTGGCCTGTAGGGACGGAGCTGTTGGCATTTTTGGAGATAAGGAAGCTGGCACTCTTTACGGAGCCTATCGTTTCCTTGAGCATCTTGGTTGGAGGTACTATGGCCCTTATTGCGAAATTGTTCCGCGAATTAAGCATGCTATGAACAAGAATATATACGAAATAAAAAATCCCGCATTTGAAATACGGATAATAGAGCCAGCGTTTGGTGGATTATACGGTAGAGAATATAATGGTTATGCCCTGACAAGATTTGGTTTTAGTGTTTTTGCTAGCTTTAATTCTAACGTGTTTAAAAATAAAAAAATTTCTGTGACACCTCCTGTTTCATGGGGCGTTATAAATTGGCGGCGTGCCTTACACTCTGATATTCAAACTCATACAATCCCAACTCTTATCCCACAGATTGATTTTGATGCGCATCCTGAATTTCGCGCAAAGGATGCAATTGGCAATCCTATACCCAATTCAGGGCACGTCTGTCTATCCAATCCATTGTTGCTGAATATTCTAAAGAAACAAGTCGATATATGGATGACTAACTGCGGTTCTGGGAAATACTTTTCAATATCTGCCGCCGATTCGCATGGATGGTGCGAATGCAAAGAGTGCCGCGCGCTTGATCCTGTAAGAGCGAAAAAAAAGGGGGCATACACACCTTTTCTCACCGATCGTTATCTGCATTGTCTTAACAAGGTCGCAGGCTACGTTAGAAAAAAACATCCAGACAAGATAATTATAGCATTAGCATATACTGTAGCAACAGAGTATCCTCCCTCAAAGATCAAACCCGCAGAAAACGTCCGTGTTCAGCTTTGTCCATACACCGCAGGAGGAGCCCTATGTCAATCGCACGGCTTTAACTGTCCTCTCAATAAGGTATTTCTCAATAATTTTAAAGGATGGAAAAAAATCGTTCCAAATCAATTGTGTCTTTTCGACTACCCGATGAACTATAATAACACTCATGCGACAATTTTCTCCCACGATGCAAATAGAGAGAAATTACGCTTTGCCTACAAAAATAATGTAAAAGGAATATGGTACTGCGGAGTGCCACGGCTGCTAGGGGGACTATTCTGTTTTATTCAGGGAAAACTGCTTTGGAATCCGAATTTAACCGATTCGAAAATCGATGCCTTGGAAAAAGAATATTTATTCGCATATTATGGCAATGCTGCGCCATACATAGAAAGACTCCTGGTATTGCTGAGGAGCTATAATCATGATTTCCAGCACCCTCTCCATCAGGGGTGCCACACGAGTGGTAGTGAGTATGCGAAAGGAGACTATATCCCAAAGGCTTATGCAATAATGAATTCGGCAGAAAAAGCCGTGTCGAATAATCCCATTTTGCGAAGAAGAGTGGCTTTAGAGAAATTTTGCGCAGTCCTGTGGCTTGATCTGGACACGTGTTTCACGAAAAATGATGGGGAAAGGTATTTACATCTTGCCGAATTTATACGCTACATTAGAAATGATCAAAAAAAGAATAAATACATCTCTATGCCGCTTACACTTGACGGACACCGCAGGATGCTTGATTGGTTCAGGGGCAAGTACTTTATTCCTCTAGATTTGAAAGCAGAAAAACTTGATGTTTCACTCTGGTATAAATCAAAATCTCTTGATAAACTCGCAAAATGCTTGACTTCAAATGACATCATTAAATACTTGAAATTTAATATTAGAAAAAATATCAGTTTTGTAAGAAAGAACAATAGCATTGAACTATTACTAAAAGGATTTAAGCATAATGGTCCAACATTTGGTCCCCGAAAATATAATTATCTTTGCTCACCTTCTGTATCAATAGGCGTTTTAGGTGGAGGTAAATTGAGTACAGATTTTAAGCTAGGGAATGATGAAATAGCGGACACTTTTCTTGTCTTAGATGGGCTTAATAACGATAAATCGGGCAAGACAAGAATTAGAATATCATTGAACGGAGAATGTATTTTTTCAGGAAAGAATCAGGCTTCTAAAAAAGGTTGGACTAAATTAAGTTTTGCCGTGTTAGGCAAGCTTTTAAAAGAGAATAATACACTTGAAATTGTCAACCTTGAAGAGAATAGGCCAAATGCCAACTGGTTTCTATTTCGAAAAGCATACATTGCTCCCATTCCTTCAACATGGAAAAAATTGGATGAGTGGCCTGCAAAAGGCAATAATAAATTAGACAATGTTATACTTTGGAGTGAACAAGGGAGCTCTGCAAAAGTTGAAATGGACATTAATAGAAAAAGTCCGATCGGGAATAGCGCTATTAAGGTTTCAATAACCGGGCTTAAAAAAAGTGCTCCAATAAGCACAATACAACTTTGGTTTTCTTCCAGCGGCGGGTTAAAAAAAGGAGAACGCTATAGAATATCATTGTTCATTGCCGCATCAAGGGAACAACTCATTACATTGTTTCCCATGGCAAATTTACCTGGCTGGCCAATACCCTCATCAAATGCTAAAAGCGAAGCTCTTGTCAATATAAACTGGGTTCCGATTGAAATCGATTTCATCTCAGACGCCGATTATCCTTCCGGGTCAAGGGTTCCAACCATGTTTTTAGGCACAACGGTTGGAGACCAGTTCTGGCTTGCCGATGTAAAATTTAAAAAAAAGCTTAAAAGGTAAAAGGGCAAGAAGTGTCTTTACGCAAAATAAATTTTGCAAAAAAAATTACAAAAGTGCATAATAAGCATCTAAATAGGACAAAAAATAGGAGGTTGGAAAATGGTAAAGATGTATTATGATCAGGATGCGGATTTAGGGCTGTTAAAAGGGAAAACTGTAGCCATTATTGGTTACGGCAGTCAGGGGCATGCCCAAGCGCAGAATCTCAGAGATAGTGGAATAAAGGTTGTTGTTAGTGACCTTAAAGGTAGTCCAAACTGGGAAATGGCTGTTAAGGCAGGATTTGAACCTGTAAGCGCACAGGAAGCCGCTAAAAAAGCGGATATTATTCAGATTTTGACTCCGGATGAAGCGCAGGCAAAGGTATACAAAGACGATATAGTTCAACATCTAAAGGAAGGCAAAGCGCTTGTTTTTTCACATGGATTTAATATTCATTTTGGACAGATAGTTCCTCCAAGCAACATAGATGTTTTTATGGTAGCGCCAAAAGGACCTGGCCATTTGGTTAGAAGAATGTATGAAGATGGCGGCGGCGTACCATGTCTTTTAGCGATTTTTCAGGAATACACTGGAAAGGCTAGGGATATTGGGCTTGCATATGCTAAAGGAATTGGCGGAACAAGAGCAGGTGTAATAGAAACAACTTTTGCAGAAGAAACGGAAACTGATCTTTTTGGGGAGCAGGCAGTTCTATGTGGTGGATTAACATCTTTAATAAAGACAGGTTTTGAAGTATTAGTTGAAGCAGGGTATCAGCCTGAAATGGCTTATTTTGAATGTATGCATGAAGTGAAACTAATAACAGATCTGCTGCATGAAGGCGGTATTGGGTGGATGAGGCATTCAATTAGTAATACAGCCGAATACGGAGATCTTACCAGAGGGCCCAGAATAGTAACACAAAAGACAAAAGTTGAAATGAAAAAGATATTAAAGGAAATTCAGTCAGGAGAATTTGCTAAAGAATGGATTCTAGAAAATCAGGCCAACAGACCTGTATTTAATGCATTGGCTAAAAAGGATGAAAAACACCTGATTGAAATAGTAGGCAAAAAACTGCGAAGTATGATGCCTTGGCTTGCTAAAAAAAAATAGAAGGAATTCATGAAAGATCGGATTGTAATATTTGATACTACGCTACGTGATGGAGAACAGGCAGCTGGCACTCGCCTTGGCCCTCAGGAAAAGCTTAAGATAGCCAGACAACTGGAACGTTTGGGCGTGGATGTAATGGAAGTTGGGTTTCCTGCTTCTTCTCCTGGCGATTTTGAAGCTGTTCAGGCTATTGGCAAGGAGATTCACCAACCGATCATTTGCGCACTCACTAGATGTCGCTCTGAGGATATAGAGATAGCAGGAAAGGCATTAAAAGGAGTTTCTAAATCACGAATTCATACAGGGCTCGGTGTTTCAGATATCCATATAGAGAGTAAGCTTAGAAAAACGAGAACTGAAGTTTTGAAAATGGCTGCGCAGTCGGTCAAATTAGCAAGGAAATTCGCCAGAGAAGTGGAATTTTATGCAGAAGATGCTGGAAGAGCAGAGCCTGGTTTTCTACTGGAAATGGTGGAAGCTGTTATAGAGGCAGGGGCGAAAATCATTAATATTCCGGATACAACCGGATACACTATGCCTGAACAATTCGCATCGCTTATCCAGAAGGTTAGCGATGAAGTTCCGAATATTGGTCAAGCTATTATTAGTGTTCACTGCCACAATGACCTGGGTCTGGCTGTAGCGAATAGCCTTGCAGGAGTGAAGGCCGGTGCAAGACAAGCAGAGTGTACAATCAACGGGGTTGGTGAACGCGCTGGTAACGCATCACTTGAAGAAATAGTTATGGCGCTTAAAGTCCGCTCAGACTATTTTGGTTTTTCTACGGGAATAAAAACAGTGGAACTTTACAGAACATCCAGACTTGTGTCGAATCTACTTGGTATATCAGTTCCTCCAAACAAAGCTATTATAGGGAGGAATGCCTTTGCTCATAGCAGCGGTATTCATGTAGATGGGTTTCTTAAGGATAGAAAAACTTATGAAATTATGAAACCTGAGGAAGTTGGTGTTCAACAGAGCGATGTTGTATTAACAGCTCGGTCCGGACGACATGCGCTTAAACATCGTTTGGAAGAGCTGGGGTATAAACTTAAAGGAGAAAAACTCTCTCAGGTCTATGAGCGATTTATAACAGTAGCAGATCGTAAGCAAGAGGTTTTTGATGAAGATCTGGAGGCTATAGTTGAGGATGAAATAACGACAACTTCGGAAACTTACATTCTTGAATACTTTAACACTGTAAGCGGAAACAAGACTATACCAACTGCTACTGTAAGATTGAGAAAAGGAAAGTCAGTTTCTCAGGAAGCAGCTTGTGGAGACGGACCTGTGGATGCAGCATATAAAGCTATTGACAGGATTACTCATCTGAAAGCCAAACTTGTTGACTATTCCCTTCAAGCTGTTACAGGAGGAAAGGACGCATTAGGCGAGGTTCATGTAAAGGTTGCAGTTGGCAATAGAACAGTATCAGGAAGGGGAGCTAGTACAGACATTATTGAAGCAAGTGTGAAAGCTTATGTTAACGCTATGAATAGGTTGTTAGCAAAGCGCAAATGAAAGTAGACATTAAACTTGAACTCAGGGAAAAAGAAGCAAGACTACGCGCATTTATGGATAGCAATGGCTATGATGTTGTAGTCATTAACAAACAGAACAATTTTGCGTGGCTTACCTGCGGTGGGGACAACCATGTTGGTATAGCAACTGAAATCGGCAGTGTTACAGCTATTGTTACAAAAACGAAAAAGTATATTATTGCTAATAATATTGAAGCTCCACGCATCAAAGATGAGGAAACAAAAGATCAGGCGTTTGAACTTGTTGAGTTTCCGTGGAATGAGGCCAATAGATCTGCAGAAATTATTAAAGAGATAACAGAAGGTATGCATGTTGCTTCAGATGAAGAAATTGCCCCGTTGCGCTATAGTTTAACTCAGCCGGAAATAGAAAAGTACAGATGGATTGGACATGAGAGTTCAAAAAGTCTAAAGGAAGTATCTGATATTATAAAGCCAGGCGATTCTGAGCACAAAGTAGCTGGGCTAGTAGCAGAAAGACTTCTCCCGTCAGGCGTAATTCCCATTGTTCTTCTTGTGGCAGCTGATGAACGTATCAGGAAATACAGACATCCAATCCCAACAAATAATAGAATAAAAAAACATGTTATGATTGTGATATGCGCAAGAAAATGGGGTTTAATAACGTCATTAACAAGGCTTATTTATTTTGGAAGCCTGCCTGCTGAATTAAGAGAAAAACATGATGCAGTTACAAAGGTGGATGCTTCCTTTACTGCGAATACAAAACCGGGAAATAGTGTTGGAGATATTTTTAAGAAAGCTTTAGATGTCTATGCGAAAACTGGTTTCAGGGATGAGTGGAAACTGCATCACCAGGGAGGAGCCACAGGTTATTCATGCAGAGACTATAAAGGAACCTCTGAGAGCAAAGAAATAGTTGAATTGAATCAGGCTTTTGCATGGAACCCATCCATTACAGGAACAAAGTCAGAAGATACAATAATCGCTCTCAAGGATAAAACGGAAATAATCACACAGGCAGCAGACTGGCCAATGTTAACTACCAAATATGAAGATCAGGTTATACAGAGGCCAGATATTTACATAAGATAAAAAGATACAATCCGCATGCCTCACCTCCCAGCAAACACTTTCCTGCCTCACTTGCGACGTACTGAACTGGTCGGCTCAACATACAACTTGTATCCATTCGTTGAGTTTTTTAACTGGACTTACTTTTGAGATATTTTTCTATATATTCAGGTCTTATTCTCTTTAATTCTGATTTTGGTAGCATTGAGAGGAGCTCCCATCCCAGGTCAAGTGTTTGGTTTATGGTTCTATTCTCGTCGTATCCCTGACCTACATAGCGTTTTTCAAACTCATCTGCAAATTTAAAATATAGTTTGTCTGTATCACTCAAAGCAGACTCTCCAAGAATAATTGCAAGTTCCTGTGCTTCTTTACCGCTTGCATAAGCAGCAAAAAGCTGATTAAAAACATCAGCATGGTCTTCTCTGGTTTTCTCTTTGCCAATTCCTTTATCCTTCAATCTTGATAGTGATGGAAGAACGTCAATTGGAGGGGATATTCCCTTTTTGTGAAGATTTCTACTCAGTATAATTTGCCCCTCTGTAATGTAACCTGTCAAATCCGGTATGGGATGTGTTTTATCATCATCAGGCATGGTCAGTATAGGAATCTGAGTAATGGAGCCTTTTTTATCTTTGATTCTGCCTGCTCTTTCATAGATTGAAGCAAGATCAGTATACATATAACCAGGATACCCTCTTCTGCCGGGAACTTCCTTTCTGGCTGCAGATACAGAACGTAACGCTTCACAGTAATTTGTCATATCCGTTAATATGACCAATACATGCATCCCTCTCTCAAATGCCAGATATTCTGCTGCTGTAAGCGCAACACGCGGAGTAGCAATCCTCTCAATAGCAGGGTCATCAGCAAGGTTTATGAACAGGACTGTTCGTTCTATAGCTCCTGTTCTTCTAAAATCCGAAATAAAGTAATCTGCTTCTTCAAAGGTTATGCCAATAGCAGCAAACACAACAGCGAATTTTTCCTCTTTGCCAATAACCTTTGCCTGTCTTGCAATCTGAGCGGCAACCTGGGAATGTGGAAGTCCTGAGCCTGAGAAAATAGGCAGTTTTTGTCCTCTAACCAGAGTGTTCAGACCGTCTATTGCAGATATCCCGGTTTGAATAAACTCAGATGGATAATCACGCGCATATGGATTAATAGGATTGCCATTTATATCCAGATACTTTTCAGGAATTATTTCCGGTCCATCATCCATTGGTTTACCCAGTCCGTCAAAGACTCTGCCCATCAAATCCTCTGAAACAGGAAGCTCTATTCCTTTACCTAAAAATTTTACTCTGGTTTTAGCTATATCTATTCCGCTTGTGCCCTCAAATACCTGAATAAGAGCTTTATCAGTGGAAATTTCCAAAACCTTTCCTTGCCTTATCTCTCCACTGGGTAAGCCAATTTCTATCAGCTCATCATATTTCACTCCTTTAATATTCTCTACAAGAATAAGCGGTCCGACTACTTCTTTAACAGTCAAATATTCTTTTTGCATTTACGACTCCACTTGTTGCTTATTGTCTATTGCAAGCTGATTTATCTCTTCTTCTACCCTTTTCTCCAGTTCAGAAAACTTATCCAGTTCTTTCTCCTTAATAAATCGCATTCGTGATATATCTTCTCTGATTTTAAGGTTGGTTAGGGATTCTATAGGTGTCCCATCGCCTACTGCCTGAATAGATTTTTCATGAAGCATCATAATTAGTTTCAGCATACGATATTGCTTCTTAAGAGACGTGTAAGTGTCTATCTCATGAAATGCGTTTTGATGCAGAAAATCCTCTCTTATAGATTTTGCAGTCTCAAGAATAAGGCGGTCGGAAACAGAAAGAGTATCCAGCCCGACAAGCCGTACGATTTCCTGAAGGTCAGTTTCCTGCTGGAGAAGTTTCATACCTTCTCGGCACATTTTCATCCACTCTTCACCTAAATTTTCTTTTAGGAAGTCATCAATATTATCAAGATATAAAGAATAACTGTTAATCCAGCTTATTGCAGGGAAATGACGTCTGTATGCCAGTTTATCTTCCAGCGCCCAAAAGACCTTGACAACCTTCAACGTTCCCTGAACAACCGGGTCAGAAAGGTCGCCTCCGGGAGGTGATACAGCGCCTATTATACTTAATGTTCCCTCTCGGGAATCTGCGCCTTTGCAGATCACTCTGCCTGCCCGTTCATAGAATTCAGCAAGTTTTGCAGGAAGGTACGCTGGATATCCCTCTTCTCCGGGCATTTCTTCAAGTCTGCCGGACATCTCTCTTAATGCCTCTGCCCATCTGGATGTAGAATCAGCCATTACTGCAACGTTATATCCCATATCGCGGTAATATTCAGCTATTGTTACTCCTGTATATATAGAAGCTTCTCTCGCAGCAACAGGCATGTTGGATGTATTAGCTATAAGCACAGTTCTTTTCATTAACGGATCCCCAGTCTTTGGATCCTTAAGCTGCGGGAATTCCATTAATACGTCTGTCATTTCATTTCCGCGTTCTCCGCATCCTATATAGACAATAATCTCTGCATCCGACCATTTTGCAAGTTGATGCTGAACAACCGTTTTTCCGCTGCCAAAAGGGCCTGGAATACAGGCAGTGCCTCCTTTCGCAATTGGAAAAAATGTGTCAATCACTCGTTGTCCTGTAATAAGAGGAGTCTTAGGCACTAACTTCTTCTGATATGGTCTTGGAATTCTTACAGGCCAGTATTGCAGCATTGTAATGTTCTTAGGTCCTTTGTCAGTTTTAATTACTGCAACTGTATCTTCAACGGTAAACTCACCCTCTGCAATTTTTTCTATTTTACCTTCCCTTCCTGAAGGCACCATGATTTTATGGATAACTGTGTTTGTTTCCTGAACTGTTCCAATTGAGTCTCCATAACGCACAGTGTCTCCTGCTTTTGAAGACGGGGTAAAATGCCATTTTTTATTGCGGTCAATCCCCGGGGCAGAAACACCTCTGGTAATATACTCTCCTGTTTTATTCATCAGTATATCCAAAGGACGTTGGATACCATCATATATTGATTCTATCAATCCGGGTCCAAGTTCTACACTTAAAGGCCTGCCTGTTGATATAACTGGTTCATCCGGACCGATTCCTGCTGTTTCTTCATATACCTGAATAGAGGCTACATCGCCTCTTAATTCTATTATCTCTCCGATGAGCTTTTTATTCCCTACTTTTACCAGGTCAAACATTCTTGCATCATGCATACAGTCTGCCAAGACCAGAGGCCCTGAAACTTTTACTATTTTCCCATTCATATGATATCCATTCCTATTGCTTCTTTTACAGTATCTTTAATTATTGCAGTTGCTAATCCCTTTGAACCTTTATGGTCAGGGATAACAGTAATACTGGTTTGAGTCTTTATGTTTGTGTCAGAAATTACATGTCTAATTTGACTTGCCAGCTCTTCTGTGATGAAAACAACATCAGTGTTTAGCGAAACCAGTTCATTAAGTTTTACCACTGCATCTTTTGAGTTATCTATTGGAAAGATATTTATGCCAAATGCAGAGAATACAGAAACGATATCTGATTTACCAATTACCGCAATGCTAGGCATATGCGCACCCCAAATTTTGGCTGATTTGTCCAGATGAAAGCCCATTGTTTTTCCCGATTAAAATAGCTCTCAGATTTTTAAGCTCAATTTCTTTAATTACCAGGTATCGTATGAGGATTGACACACTAGCAACCAAAAATTTTACAATATCTACGAATTCTATCAAAAAATCGTTGCATAACTGCTCAAATTTCCAGAACGAATTATATCTTTGGAAATGTTCAACTCCCTGTTTAAGAATTTTATTATAATCTGAGGACCGAAAGTATTTTACTATTCCTTCTAATTCCATGTTGCAGGAGTTTGACATGACAGATTTGTCAATAAAACCTCCTTCTGCAATGTATTCCCTAACTCTCTCTGGATCATAGCTCATGACTTTAGTTCTAAGGATTAACTTAAGGTTATATAGATCAATTAATACAGAAAACAAATCCCTCAGAAATATTTGCTCATTATCTTTCATGTAACAATATCCTGTTTCCAGCCATAGTTTATCTAAGAGAATTTCTGCTTCCTGAAGGTTTCCCTGTTGTACTTCCTCGAGCCATATTGTCTTTATTTTATCCCTGAAAGAGCCTGAAAACACATAAAAATTTTCTTCTTTTATTGAATCCTCAAGATTCTCAGAGTCTATTACACTCCTGTAGAGCAAAGCATGGTTAACATCTTCGGAATTTTTCATGGTCTTTATCAGGAGTTTCAAGTTTTGTATATCATACCTGAATAAATACAAATTAGTTATTTCTTTATCGTGAGATAGTTTTTTAAGCTCCTCTATAGTGTTTGACATTTCATCAAATATTAGGTTTTCTAAATCTTCAGGTCTTTCTATAGAGGATATATTATCTGAATAATTTCTCTCGCTTAATATGGAAACCAGTTCCTGAAAGCCATTACACTCGATAAGTTGTGTAAAAGTCGCCTTATTAATGAGCTTTCTCTCATAGACTCTTAGCTTGCCTACAGCAAACAAATATTCGGGGTTATATTCCATGTATGAGCTCTTATCAATAAACATTATGCTTACTTCCCAAAGAGAACATTATTTATTTTTATTAGTAATTTATGCCTCAGCATCTTAATTAATTGTTCTAAGGATGCGTTGATCTCTTGTTTCTCTTTTATTAGAATAAAACCGGACTTCAGAAGTCTTGAAGTATTCAAGATGCAAAGTTCCCCCTTTTTTCCTTTTGAAACCAGTTTCTTATTTATTTGATTTATAAAATCACTATTAAACTTTTCTCTGTGCAAGTCTCCGAATATTACCTTTTCATCCCCAATTTCTGTAAGTTTCAGCAACTTCAACTCTATTAGTCCTAAATAATCTGATGGAGGTAACTTAAGTGTTTCATTATGTGCTTTTTTAAAACATATAGAGATTATGTCCTGCTTAACTTTCAATGACTTAATCCTGCACTCAAGATTTGCAGAAACAAGAGCCTTATTCGTGTTTTTTTCTGCCTGCTCTTTTGCATGCCTCAGAATACTTTCTCTCTCTTTTTTAGCCTGATTTTTTGCTTGTTCCTGTATCTGTTTAATCTCTAGGGCTGCGCTATCTCTTAGTACCTTGCATTCCCCTTCAGCATCAGCTTCTATTTTTTTTATAATATTTTCAATGGACATAATGGTCTAATTTACAGTTGTATTCCTCTAAGAATCAGGAAAGATGCAAGTAAGCCGAAGATAGCATATGTTTCAACGAGAGCAGAAAATATTACTGCTTTCATAAAATCCTTTGGCTGTTTTGCCACAACTCCACAGCCGGCAGCGCCTACCTTACCTTGATGAATGCCTGAAAAGTAACCTGTTATTGCCATTGGCAGACATGCGCCAAGTATCTGCAAACCTTGCTGGAGAGACACTGATGGGATCGTCCCTGTAACTAATCCCAGCTTCTGCATAACCAAAAACCCGATAACGAATCCATATATTCCCTGTGTTCCAGGTAAGGCTACCAGAATGAGCAGATTGCCGAATTTTTTAGGTTCTTCGCTTAATACTCCTGCTGCTGATTGTCCCACATTGCCAATTCCAATACTTGATCCTGCTCCTGCAAAGCCAACAGCCAGTGCGGCTCCCAGGATTGCTATATACAACCCTACGTATACTTCCATTTTCCCATCTCCTTTTCTGTTTATTTAATTATTGTATATTTTGTGTTTTTGCTAAGAGGTTCAAATTGCTTACCTCCTGAAGTAAAAAAATATGGAAAGAATTCCACATATTGTAGCCTGCTCGAATGAACATACGCGCCGAGTGAATTAACCAGAAAATTCAGCGAATGCAGTATGAAAAGTATAATAATAGCCAGAATTATGTTTACCCCCGGAATGGAAATCCCCAAAGCAATTCCTGCTAACTTGTTTGCAACAAGTGCAATAACCGCAGTAGACAATCCCAGAGCCATCAATCTTGAATACGAAAGTATATTACCAACAATGTCTTTACCCAGCCATAGACAGCCTATTACTGCTCCTGAAAGAATTCTTGCAATTGGATTTTTTTGGTCTCTTCCAAAGAAGAGAATTATAACCAAAGCTCCTGCTAAAGCAGTCCATTTTCCAATGCTCTTACCCATCATTAATAATAAAAGTGACGGCATAATAACAAGCCATGGCATTTGGTCAAATATTGCTCCAGCAAAATCTCTGCTTTTAATACAATTATACGCTTTAATTAATATTCCCCAGTACAGTTGAATAAATCCCAGAGCTAAGGCTATCATAAAAAACTGCATAGAGTCTTTTAAGGGATCAAATATGACTATCTTCTGCAAGAATATCGGAAGTTTTTCTATCTCTATACCAAACCAGCCGCCTGTAAATGTGCCGCATATAATCGTTGATATTCCGGCATATAGTATAAGCTTTAAAAATTTCTTAGCGCCTGGTGTGTGAGCTATTGTTGATAAGCCTAAAAGAGCAATAGCACTTAAGATAAGACCATATCCTGCATCTGTAAGACATAATCCAAAAAACAAGAAAAAGAATGGAGCCATAAAAGGAGTGGGATCAACAGACGTATTTGCCGGAGTTCCATATAAGTCAGTTACTGTCTCAAATGGCTTAAGTATAGGCTTATTTTCAAGGTATATAGGTGCTTTCTCTCCTTTGCCAGGGGCTACTTTAATTACACTGGATTCTGGGAATCTTTCGGAAATTCGGTTTTTAAATTTTCCAACAGCATCTTTTTTTAGCCAGCCTTCAAGTAGGAAAGTCTTTCCCGATTCTACAAATTTATCATGTGTGAATATTCTCTGGTTCAGATTAAAAAAATAATCGTAAACAACCTTTAATTTGTTTAAATGAGGAGTAAGTTTAGCTGCATCCTTTTCAAGTGTTTCGCGTTTTACTTTGAGCTTTTTCAGTTCATTGGATATTCTCTCAAGATTAGAATCTACTGTCCCCTTAAGATTGAACAAGTCTATTCTCTCAACTCCTAGTTTTTTACATTCCTCAAGTATCCCTTTTTCCTGGTCATTGAAACATATGAGCACAATATTCTCTGTCTCCTGATGTTCTGAAACTCTTTCACAGTGCAAAAGAGGAAATTTTTTACTTAGATGGTTTTTGGAATAGTCAAATTTACCAATTGCACCAGTTAAAAGTATATACTTGACAGTGTCTGTTATATTGGATGCATCTAAGGAAAGTCGGAGAGGTTTCCATGAGATAAGCTGATTGTATTGAGCATGAAGTACTCCGATTTCTCTTTCTGTTTTATGTAATTCTTTTTGAGTTAACGTGGAAGACTCATGGATTTCTCTATAATTAAATTTTAGAGCTGTTTTTTCGAATTCTTCGGATGATAGGAGTATTTTTTTCTCTATTAAGCTTGAAACAAAACCTTTTTTTTGTTCAAATCTCGATAAAAAATCTATAGTGGTCTGAAGTTCTGAAAGCTCTTTGCTAAATTCTTCAAGAGCCAGATTTTCCTGAATTGGTTTCAGGAAATCTTTATGCTTTTCAATTTGCGTTTTCTCGATACGATTAATCTGTATAACGTTTAACGATTCCAAAAAAGAAATAATATCCGCACATTGGGATTTTATTCCTATCATATTAATCTTTTGCATCCGGGAGATAGCCATTAATGTCTTAGCTCCTCTAGAATGATTTTTATAGCGCCCTCTTCTTTGAGTTGAGCCTTTTGCTCAAGTTTAGATAGATATTCTGTATTATTTTCGCGTATTTTGTCGACTTGCGCTTTAGCCTGCACATCAGCTTTTGCCAGTATTTTTTTTGCTTCCTGTCTTGCATTTGCAACAGCTTTTTCAGTATAAGCCAATGCATCCTTTTGGGCATTTTTTAGCTTTGCACTTGTTTGTTTTTTTTCTTCTTCTATAAGTTTTGATGCTTTTTGCTCAGCTTGTTTTATTTGTCCTATTATTTCTTCTATCAAAACTATTTCCCATTACGTATAAGACGCACACTGGCGCTATGTTAGCATAAATATTGCGAGAGGGTCAAGCGTATTTAGACAAAGGAATAGGGCCTATAAAATCCAGAGTATTTTATCTGAAAATATAAGCCCTATCAGAGAAAGTTATTTCCCCTTTTTCCGTTTGAGTTTCCTTGCTGTCTTTTTAGTCTTAGATGCTATCTTATTCATGAATGTTTCAGGTCCTTTGCTAGCAAGTCCCTTCAGCAGTTTCCCTCTTCTACCTAAGGATCCTGCAGTAGTTTTAACCTTCTTGCATCCCTTTATTGCGTTTTCGCATTTGGTTATGCATGCTTTAGCGTCGGCTATTACGGCATCATTTTTATCAATTCCAGCAATAGCTATTTTCTTTCTGCATTCTTTAATACATGCTTTTGCTTCGTCTATAATGGGTTTAACCTCTGAGGTCATCTTACCACTCAGCCCCTCCATATCTACGCCGCAGGATGTTAGAGCTTTACAGCAGTTATCCAATATCCCATCACCTTTAACTTCCAATTCTCCAGCAAAGACTACTGATGTAGATATCATAAGACCAATAGCTAATACAATTGTAAGAACTGTACTTGTTGATTTCATATGTTTCACCCCCTTCCCTTAATAGCGTTCTTGTAGTTCATCAGTAATTATATGGTTCGTCAGATACTTTGTCAATACGAACTTTGATTTTATTAGTGCAATGTGATACCTTAAATGAAAGAGAAGAGGCAATTATTATGCATATAGAGAATTTTAAATCTGATGATACATGGCGTGTTTTCAGGATAATGGCAGAGTTTATAGAGGGCTTTGAAATATTGTCCAGAGTAGGTAAAGCTGTAAGCATTTTTGGCTCTTCCAGAGTAAAACCCGATGACAGATATTACAAAATGGCTGAGGAACTGGCAGAAATACTTGTAAAAGAAGGCTATGCTATTATTAGCGGCGGCGGACCCGGGATAATGGAAGCTGCTAATAAAGGCGCATTTAAGGCAGGCGGAGAATCAATAGGATTGAACATTGAAATACCGCGAGAACAAAAGCCAAACAAGTTTGTCAAAACTCTTCTTAATTTCAGATATTTCTTTTGCAGAAAGGTAATGTTTGTTAAGTATGCTTCTGCGTATGTTGTATTTCCGGGCGGTTACGGAACAATGGATGAATTCTTTGAGGCGCTTACATTAATACAAACCAAAAGGATTAAATCTTTTCCTGTAATTCTGGTAGGAGGAGAATACTGGAGGGAACTGGTTGAATGGATTAATGGAGATCTTGTCAAACGAAGGTACATTTCTCAAAAAGATACAAATCTTTTCCATGTTGCAGACACTTCTCAGGAAGTAGTAGAGGTAATAAAAAATTTTTACAAAAAAGAAAGCACATGCGCTCCCGTCTGATTGCGGAGTGTATATCTTTAAAGGTAAGAATGGGAAAGTCATATATGTAGGCAAAGCTGTATCGCTCAAGGGTCGCGTTGGATCATACTTTCAAACCTCCCCAGTCTCCCCAGTTAAAAACTCAAAATTAGTTAAGGAGATTGCAGATATAGATTATATTGTAACAAAATCTTCTGCAGAAGCCTTAAATCTAGAATGTAACTTAATAAAAGAATACAAACCAAAATTTAACCTCAGATTAAAAGACGATAAGAAATATCCCTATATAAAGATAAGTAAATACGATGCGTTCCCAAGGATCTCTCTTACAAGAGACCTTACAGATAAAAAAGCAATCTTTTATGGTCCTTATACCGACGTTTCAGGGGCAAAGAAAACTCTGCGATTAATCAGAAACCTGTTCCCAATTAGAAACTGCAATAAAAAATTAGACTCTCATAAATTAGAACGGTCGTGTCTTAATTATTATATAAAACAATGCAGTGGCCCGTGCGCAGGGAAGATTACAAGAGAGCAGTATCAGGAGTTGGTCAATAGCGTGAGAATGTTTTTGGAAGGCAGAATGAACGAGGTTCTTCGCTCTCTTAAGAAACAAATGAAATTAGCTAGTAAGAATCAGCAGTATGAATTAGCTGTGAAGCTCAGAGAAAAAGTAAAAAATACCGAAAAAATCACAGAGAAACAAAAAGTAAACTTACTTTCTACCAAGAATGATGATTATATTGGAATAGCAAAAAGCGACGAAAAAGTTATTTGCATATGTATGTTTATGGTTAGAAGTGGGAAGTTAATCGGGCAAGAGAACTTCTTGCTGGAACCTAATAATATGTTTTCAGATATGGAGACACTGGAATCGTTTATCAAACAATTCTATTCTAAAACCAGTTTTATTCCCGCAACAATAAATGTGCCTTTTGATATTAAAGATAAATCTGTTATAGAGGATTGGCTGCAGAGTAAGATTGGGCATAAGGTAGCCGTACACGTTCCAAAAAGAGGAACCAAATTTGAACTTCTGAATATGGCTAGCAAGAATGCAAGGTTAAAATTAGAACCAAGCTTCATGGAGAAAAAGGAAGCTGATGTCTTGAAGTCTCTGAAAAAGATTCTAAAAAGTCCCACCATCCCGTATATAATTGAGGGGTTTGATGTGTCTAATATAAGTGGCAAAGAAGCTGTAGGAGCAATGGTCAGTTTCAGAGACGGCGAGCCTGATAAAAATAATTGGAGAAGGTTTAAGATAAAACAAACATGCGGCATGGATGATTATGCTATGATGCGAGAGATAGTGCACAGAAGGTATTCTCGTCTAATGCATGAGGATAGTCAAATGCCGGATTTAATTCTAATAGATGGTGGCAGAGGACACCTCTCATCAGCCTCAGATGAAATTAATAAATTAGGTATAGATGATGTTTGTATTGTAGCTCTGGCAAAGGCGGAGGAGCATATATTCGTAAGAGGTAAATCAAAACCTATAATTTTGCCAAGAAATTCAAAGCCTCTGCAATTATTACAACATATTCGCGACGAAGCCCACAGGTTTGCACACAGTTATCACAAAAAGCTGAGAAATCAATCTTTTAAGTTGCCGCATTAATCTTTGTTTGTTTTGCAATCATGCTCACAAATTCTGCCTAAATATCAGAACTTGCGATGAGTTTTTTCAGGGGGCCGATCAGTTTTTCCGAGAAACGCATGTACCCTAGATCAGTAAAATGGGTGCCATCAACGGTTGCTTCGCCATCTGTCCCAATCAATGCATTGTCTTTAATATAATGCAGATTCCCTATGTCTTCCTGGATCAATTTTTCATAAATTGCGTATTGAGACATATTTGAAGATACGTAACGGTTCATTCTGGATTCTTTCAGAAATGCATCGCAATAAAGCATATGGTCGATTAATACAACAGGAGTTTCGGGGTGTGCAGTTCTCAATTTTCGAATTGCAGATTCCTCTCTTTCGTTGATAGCCGTTTTATTCATGTTAGGCATATTGTCCAGAACATAAAGTATCGGATCCAATTCACAGAGGAGATCAATGACTTCTGGCTCCATAATACCGTTCCCGGCAAAGCCAAGGTTAATTATCGGATTACTTAGCCAGCGTCCTAAGATAGCAGAATAACACATTCCCGGTCGTGAAGCACATCCTCCCTGGGTTATTGATGTTCCATAGAAAACTATAGGTTTCTTTTCTCTGGGAGAAGTCGCCTTTATTTCGAATGGATCAGGTATGCCTAATTCAATTCGATGTATAGGATTATACAATGGCAGGTACAGCATATAGTCCCTTGATTCACTTGGTAGATCCGTGAATAATTGTGTTTCATTTTGTTGCTTCGTAGGACGGCCGATTGCTAACCACTTCCATTGTCCGTTATGCTTAACATATAAATCAAGACCACTGACCCCAATAGCAGTCATATGATCCATGGCATTGAACCCGTCCCATTTTACAGCTAAAGATGAGGTGTTTGTCGAAAAATGAATACTAAATCCCGCCGGACATTTACTTAACTTCCAAACAGGATCGCTTACAATACCTTTGGCTTTTGCGGGAAGTCTGTCATAAAAAGATTCGGTGTCTTTCCAACCCTTGCCTTCAATCGTCAGGTTACTTGCATTATACCAATATAAATTCTTTTCCGGTTCCTTAGTTGCCATATTCTTATCTAGTTTCACCATGTCCATTTTGGATAACTCCTGTTAAATTTTATATTTGCGCTATAATAACACTAAAAACGGATTCCATATATCCTGTTTTTTTAAATTAAAAAAAGTTCTTGTCTATATCACAAAATTCCTTAGTATTCCGACTTTCTCAATAACTACTTCTACCTTGTCTCCGCGTTTCATGGGACCTATTCCGGAGGGAGTGCCTGTAGCTATTATATCTCCTGGGAAAAGGGTCATGACTTTTGAGATGAAACTTACGAGTTTCCGAACATTAAAAATCAAGTTGCTTGTACTTGATGATTGCTTTAATTGTCCATTTAAGAAAAGCTCTATTTTTAGATTATCAGGGTTTATATCCGTTACAATGTATGGGCCTATAGGGCAGAATGTGTCAAATGATTTAGCTCTTGTCCATTGTCCGTCTTTTTTCTGGAGATCTCTCGCAGTAACGTCATTTAAACAAGTATATCCGAATATATGAGTATGCGCTTCTTCAGGCTCAATATTTTCCGTTTTATCATTGATTACTACGGCTAATTCTGCTTCATAATCCACACGCCTGCTCATTTTTGGATAGATGATATTATCATCCTGACCTATGACAGAAGTGTTTGGTTTCATGAATAAAATAGGCTCGTCAGGTATTTTCATGCCAAGCTCTTTTGCATGGTCTATGTAATTGAGCCCTACAGCGACTACTTTACTTGGCAAACATGGAGCTAGTATCTTTACGTTCTTAATACTATATTTTTTCTCAGTAACTTTAAAGCCGGTAAAAATATCGCCCTCTATTTCTATAATAACATCATTCTCAACCAAGCCATATTGAAAGGGACTGCCATCAATTGAGAATCTTGCGTATTTCTTCAACTTTTTATTCTGAAATAATGATCGCATCAACCGGACAGTTTTCAGCAGCTTCCTTTACTGCATTAACTAGATTTTCCGGCACTTCTTCCGCTTTAACTACAGCAACGTCTTCCGGCATTTCAAAAACATCAGGACAGTCATCTGCGCATAGCCCGCATCCAACACAATCTTCTTTGTTAATACTAACTTTCATATCTATATCCTCCTGTTAAGTTTTTTATTATATTGGGAATTATATCTAAAAATAAAAATTCGTAAAGAATATTCTTCTTTTGCTAAATTAATGATTGTCTTCAGGTTGATATCTACCGAACATTATGCTATATAGGGTGCATGGATGCAAAAACTCGACTTTGTGCTGTTATTGGTAATCCTATAGAGCACTCTCTATCCCCTGCCATACATAATGCAGCGTTTGATTATCTTGGACTTAATTATGTTTATGTTGCATTTAGAGTTCGGGATGTATCCTCTGCAGTAGCCGGTGTAAGAGGCTTAGGAATAAGAGGATTAAGTGTAACTATTCCACATAAGGTGGAAGTAATAAAGCATCTTGATGAGGTTGATGAAGTTGCCGAAAGAATAGGGTCAGTAAATACTATTGTTAATGATGGTAAGAAATTAAAAGGATACACCACTGATGGAACTGCAGCATTACGCTCATTAGAGGAAAAGGGTGTTGATATTAATGGTAAAAGAATCTTAATTTTAGGTTCTGGCGGTGTTGCGCGAGCAATTGCATTTACACTTATTATGAAAAAAAGACCTGCATCTATTATAATTGGTGGAGTCATACAAAAAGAGATAGATAAACTAGTTCAGGATATATCTTCTACTAAGAATATTTTTCAGGCTAAGGGATTCATTGTAAATGATGAGTCTCTTGAAAAGCGGGTGCAGGATGTTGATATTTTAATACAATGCACACCTATAGGAATGTATCCAAAGACTAATAATACTCCTGTTCCAAAGAGATTCTTGAGAAATTCACTAGTTGTCTTTGATGTTATTTACAACCCTTTTAAAACACGTCTTCTTAAAGAGGCAGAAGAGACGGGGTGTGTCGTAGTATCAGGAATTGATATGTTCGTCTATCAAGCAGCGTTGCAGTTTGAGCTCTGGACTAAACAATCTGCGCCAATTGACGTTATGAAAAAAGCTTTATTAGAAAACCTAAAATAATCATAAAGAAAGGAACTTCCAAGATGAAAGTCATAATTAAAGAAGATAAGGTGGAAGTTGGCAAGGAAGCTGCAAGTATAGCATATGATACTATTGCGAAGGCTATTGAAGAAAAAGGAGAAGCAAATATTATAGCTGCAACAGGGGCTTCTCAGTTTGAGTTTTTTGAAAGTCTTACTTCAATGAGTGGTCTGGATTGGAGTAAAGTCAGAATGTTTCATCTGGATGAATATGTTGGTATTTCAATAGAACATCCAGCAAGTTTTAGAAAATATTTAAAGGAAAGATTCATAGATAAAACAGGGATAAAAGAATATTATTTTTTAGACGGGGATGTAGAAAATCTTGAGAAGGAAGTGGGAAGATTAAATAACATCATAAGTAAGCATAAGATAGACATTGCTTTTGTAGGGATAGGAGAGAACGGTCATCTGGCATTCAATGATCCACCTGCTGATTTTGAGGAAGAAAAGCCTTATATTGTCGTAGCATTAGACGAAAAATGCAAAAAACAGCAGATGGGAGAAGGTTGGTTTAAAACAATAGATGATGTTCCTAAACAGGCAATATCGATGAGTGTCAAACAGATAATGAAATCAGAGATAATACTCTGCACTGTGCCGGACAGGAGAAAAGCAGAAGCTGTGCATCTTTGCATGGATGGAGAAATAAGCCCGCAATATCCCGCATCAATTTTACGTGACCATAAGGAGTGTTATCTTATTCTTGATAAAGGCTCTGCATCTCTTTTAGAAAACAAATAATGAATATTGTTCTGATTGGTTATAGAGGCACTGGCAAGTCCAGCGTTGCTAGAATACTGAGCAAAAAATTAAACATACCTGTATTTAATATGGACGATGAGATCACAAAAAAAGCAGGCATGTCAATTCCCGAGATCGTTGAGAAGTTCGGATGGGACAGTTTCAGGGATATGGAATCTGAAGTTGCAGAACAAGTTTCTAATCTTGATAATCACATTATTGACACAGGCGGAGGGGTAATCCTGCGTGATAAGAATGTCAAAAATCTCAGAAAAAACAGCAAAGTGTTCTTACTCGAGGCAGATGTTCCTGCAATTGCGAAGAGGATAAAACACGGAACACATAGACCGTCTTTAACAGATGGAAAGAGCTTTGTTGGCGAAATAGAAGAGGTTCTTGCCCAAAGAAGAGAGAAATATAAAAAGGCAGCAGATTATATAATAGATACTTCTAAACTATTCCCCTCAGATGTTGCGAAAGAAATAGTATCACTTATGAGATAGGCGACTTTATATATATGGGGCTGGAAAAGGCGCGTCTTTGGTCACTGGCTGTACACTCAAGTCTGAAATAAGAATTTTTTTGTTCTACTGTATATTGATAACTATCCTGTGTCATAGAAACATCTTTTGCTTTTATGTTTTTTATTATTTTTCCGTCCTTTATCAAGCGAACAGAGTGTAAACCCAAAGAATCACAACAAGCAAAATTGATGTTAACTTTTGTTCCTCTTTTCTTACAGATTTCATCTCCCATAATATGCTTTCCGCAACCTAACCAGAGGAGCGGAGCTTCCGATGCAAAGCTATGCCCTTCTGATAAAGCCTTAATTACAGAATCAAGGCTGAAATCTTTGCTGCATACTCCTGTCCATGTAGTCCCAACAGTACAATTCACGTGAGCATCACTACCCCCAACTACGCTTACATGCCTGCCGTCTTTTAAGAGCATTTCAAATATTTTTACAGATTTTTCGCTGAATTCATCATATGCGCGAGTTAGTTTTCTGTATCCATTTAAAATCTCTAAACTAATTTTATCTTCAAGAGACCAAAGGTCTTTTATTGCTTCATCAGAGTACCAATTACTCGGTCCCCAGCCTGCAGGATGAGGGATAAAAACAAAAGGAGCAATATGCCCTGCTCGCTTATAATCTCTTTCTACGTTGTCTTTTCTTGGCTTAAAGAGTTTACATGGATTAAGTAATCCAATATGATGAACTTTACTACCTGGCTCCTGACCAAACCATAATCCCTTTTTTTCATCAAAATACCGTTTTTGTCTCAGACTTTGATGATCTGTAATAAAGATAAAATCAAGACCGCAAATATCTGCCATCTCTTTCATCTCTTGAACTGTGTTAGCGCCATCACTGAAAGTT
This sequence comes from uncultured bacterium, assembly GCA_964437505.1. GTDB lineage: Bacteria > JAHJDO01 > JAHJDO01 > JAHJDO01 > JAHJDO01 > JAHJDO01. Next base: position 67,971 of record CAYTGU010000001.1, on the reverse strand, counting down.
GTATGCATATGAACATCGCCAATTATTATGTTCTTATTAAAAAGTTTTCTGGACTTTCTAATTCTTTCTGCCATGGTTCCTTTATATAATTTCACTCCTAAGGCAGTTCTTTCCTTAATTAACTCTTCAATTTTTACTTTCTTGTTATATCTAGCCCTTTTTGAAAATTTAGTCATTTCATTTCTCCTCAATTTCTTATTGTCATGAAAAGTACGCATAAAATACCACTACAAAGCCCTATGATCTTTTTCATATTAAATGATTCCTTTAAAACAAAGACTCCAATAATGCTTGTTGCAATAAAACTGAGTTGTGTTATTGGCAGGACAATACTTGCATCCCCATATTGCAGCGCTGTCGCCATAAAAAAGACAATACCGCATACCAGTATTCCTGAGATAATCCCATAGGAAAAGGATTTTTTTAGTATATACAGGGATTTTCTTTCTTTTATTATCAGGTATGTCAATCCCCCGATTATCCAGATACCGCCATTGATTGCCAGAAGATAATACTTATCAGCGCCTTGCGATAATCCATATTTGTAAGAGAGCCCCATACCTGCACGTAAAAGGCTTGCAACTATTACAAGAAAAAATCCTGAGTATTTATTCTTAATAATATTACATTTATGTTTTGATGCTGGCGTAAAAGCAAGAACTGATACCAATGCGCACAGAATACCAATAATCTTCCACAGAGAAATATCCTCTTTAAAAAAGATAAAGGCAAAAAGCGCTGCAGGCACAAGATTAAGTCGATAGATGGTGGCGCATATACCTACCTCGCTGTTTGTCATGCTTTCGATAAGCATGATGTTGGCAATGACAGAAAATAATCCTGATATTAATCCCCACATTAAAGTAATACTGAAATTCTCGCTACAGCCGATTTTTTTTGCAGTTATCATAAATACAGACGCCCAAACAATTCCGATAACAGCCACATAAATGCCTCTGGAACGCTGTTTTCGCGCATAAAATTTAAACACTAAATCATTCAACGCAGCAAACAACAGACTGCCAAGCGCAAATACAATAATCATATCAGTTATTACGCATTTAATTTAATAGATAAATTACCAGAATTTTTGCTTCACTTTGACCTATATTTCTAGGCACATGGGGAATTCTGCCATCAAAGAATATTGAATCCCCTTTTCTTAAAAGCATTTTCTTTTTTCCATATTCAAATTCTATTTTTCCTCAAGCTGCATAAGGATCCTGCCGTCTCTGCTCATGGATTTACCGATCCAACCTGCCAGGACTTTGTCCCGATATGCCGCAAAGGAGATTTTGTGTTTAATTGCTTCCTTTCTTGCTACTTCCGGGGCCTGGCGGTGGGTCGCATTGTGACAAGCTCAAGTATCTTCGGCAGGCGCTGTTCGATCTCCGCAACAGTTGCGCGGAAGGCTGCCTCCTGGGTCGCCGGTCCGGCGGAATCGGTGGCGGCAGGGTCGGTCACGGACCAATGAATCCGGCATGGATTGCCGACAAATTCAGGGGTCTGTTCGCGCGCCTGATCTCCGATTGTCACCACCACATCCCATGTCTGATGCGCCAGGCTGGCAACGGACTTCGGTCTTTGCCCGTGCATAGCAAGACCGCGTTCCTGCATCAGACGCACGGCCATGGGATGCAGGTGGTCCCAAGGCGCCACGCCGGCGCTCAACACCACCGCACGATCACCGGCCAGTTGACGAAATAACCGCTCCGCTATTTGACTTCGTCCAGCATTCCCTGTGCAGACAAAAAGCACTCGATGAGCTTGATTGTTGTTCATTGCACTATGTCTCCCCCTATAGTTCAGTTACAAAAAGTTGATCTTTTCAACTTTTTCTACATTTTTGTTCTATTTATGAATTTTGTGTCTTTTGGCTGATAGATAGCTATTGTTGTCATTGAGTTCATTTTCAGTTGTAACGAATTTCAAAATCCCGTTCCTCCGGCAAACCATGATGAAACAGGTCAACCGACGGATGGGCCTCATCCACACAATCGGTCCAGCACATGGGTTGTTTGGCCAGCGCCGGAATGCGTACGCACCGATGCTCGATGCGGTCGCGCTTGACCGTCACCAGCCGATATTCGCCTGGATAATTGCCCAACCCGGAGGTGGTCACGATATGGGTCCCGCCCGATAGATCATGCCCATGAACGTGCAAGTGTCCCGCGTATTGCGCCAAGACCCGGCCATGCCGCGCAAACAGCGCTCGCAAGGGTTCATGCGAACCGCTGAAATTATAGGAGCGGAACTGAGGCGGAAAACGATGATTTGGTTGCCGCGACCATATAATCGGCACATGACTGAAAAACAAGACCCATTTGTCGCGCGCTTTTTCCAATTCCGCTGCCAACCAGTCCAGGCGCTTTTCAATGGTCACGAATTCGCCGTTCTCCATCTGACATTCGCTCATGAAGATGGCCGTAAAATTGCCGGGTAAGGTGATCACACGGCGGAAGGACTCCTTGCCGAAACAGGCGCGCAGGGCAGCGCCCGCGCCGGGCCCCGGGGGCACGTAGTTCGGTGGTAAATCCGGAATCTGGCCCAGGATAACCCTAATGCCCTCCGGATCTTCCGACCACACTTCATGGGTGTGCCCAACGACATAAGCCGGCGTTTTCAGACCATCCAACATGCGTTTCAATCGTCGCATCTGGCGATCGCAGGTCTTTCCATGATCGAACGGACCGGGAATGCCGCCGTCAATATTATCGCCGCCGAACACGACGAAATCCGGCAGGGGATGCTCACGTTCGGCGTTCAAAGACTCCACAAGTGGCGAAATAACATCGAGTGTGGGACCATAAATAGATGGCCGCTCATAGACCGGCGAATCCGAGATGTCATACAAATGCGAATCCGTTACATGCGCGAAGGTGAAAAGGATTTCAGGTCTCTTGCCGGCTGTCTTAATGTTGAGCACATTTTTGTTTTGAGTTCGAGTAGAATCCATAGTTTTTACTCCTTTCTTTTAACATTTTCTGATTAATAAATAAATCACCATGATTTTTGCTTCACCTTGCCACATATTTCTAGGCACGTGGGGAATTCTGCCATCAAAGAATATTGAATCCCCATTCATTAGACATATTTTCTTTTTTCCATATTCAAATTCTATTTCCCCGTCCAGTATAAAAAGAAACTCGTTTCCATCAGTCGAAACAAGTTTTCTCTTTGCGTCCCTTTTTAAGGTTAAAATAAAGGATTCAAACAATGAAGTTTTTTTATTTTCCGTAATTATTAATGATTCATATGTAAAGCCTCTGGAATTTTCTCTTTCAATTATTTTTCTCTCGTTTTTTCTTACAATAACATAGGCTTGCTTGTCTTTTTTACTTATTCCCTTAACAAGTTCAGCCATATCAACATTTAGGGCATCTGATATTTTTAACAAGACCGGTAGTGATGGAATTGTCCTAAAATTTTCTACTTTAGACATAAGGCTTTTCGAAAGGCCTGTTCTATTTGCTATTTCCTGCAGACTCAAATTTTTATCTTTCCTAATATGACGGATCTGCAGACCTATTGTTATTAAATTAATTTCTTTCATGATTTTACTATAATGCAACATAGTTTCTTATTTGTCAACAAAATTATTAATTAGCGCTTAGAAGTGCTATATCCAGATGAATATCAGGTGTCTTGCTTTTAAAATTGCTATTTCATGCTCAATATAATATAATTCACAGCACTATTAAAAACAGATTAGGGGACAAAGCATGAATAAAGAAATAGATAAAAAATTCTGGGAGAATAAAAGAGTATTTATTACAGGTGCAAATGGATTTTTAGGCTCGTGGCTCACAAAGGCATTGGTTACCTCCGGCGCAAGAGTAGTGGTTTTGATTAGAGACTGGATCCCAGGCTCAGTCCTGACAAACATGAAGAATGTTTATAATAGCCTTGAAGCTGTTGTAAAAGGCGATCTTATAGATGGCCAGCTTATAACTCGTATCTTTAATGAGCACAATATAGACTCATGCTTTCACATCGGAGCGCAGACAATAGTAGGAATTGCAAATAAATCTCCTATTTCTACATTTGAGTCCAATATAAGAGGCACATGGAATATTCTTGAGGCAGCGAGGAACATAGGGCTGGAGCGAATAGTTATAGCCTCCAGTGATAAAGCTTATGGAGAGCATAAAAATTTGCCATATAACGAGGACTATTCACTAAGCGCACTTCATCCATATGACGCATCAAAGGCATGTACCGATATACTTGCAAGAACTTATGCCCGCACATATGACATGCCGATTGTTGTAACAAGATGCGCTAATATTTATGGAGGCGGAGATCTGAATTTCTCCAGAATTATCCCGGATACAATTAGATCTATTCTTCAGAATAAGGATCCAATCATCAGGAGCGATGGAACTCCGCTAAGAGATTATATCTATATTGACGATGCAGTTAATGCGTATCTTATTGCTGCAGAAAAGGCTGGTAAAAAGGGAATAAAAGGTGAAGCATTTAACTTTGGATCAAATAGTCCAATAAAGGTATTGGATTTAGTAAAGGAAATTATTGCAGTTTCAGGAAACAAGTTTTTGAAGCCTGTTATAGAAGGTAGAGGTAAAGGTAGAGGTAAAGGAGAGATAAGGAACCAATATCTGTCAAGTGTCAAGGCAGAAAGGCTTCTGGGATGGAAACCAGTTTGCAGTCTGGAAAAGGGGATTATGGAAACTATTAAATGGTACAAAGATTGAAAATCCTTATAACAGGCGGCGCTGGCTTTATCGGTTGTAATGCTGCAAAACGGTTTATGGGCAAAGGGTATGAAGTAACAGTTCTGGACAATCTCTCAAGAAAGGGTTCTGAAAATAATCTTGAATGGCTTAGGCAGCAGGGGGAATTTGAGTTCATAGATTGCGATATCAGGGATTATGCAAAGGTCAGGAAGATTTTTGTAGATAGAAATAGTATTGACGTTGTACTTCATCTTGCTGCGCAGGTGGCAGTTACAACTTCTGTTTTAAATCCAGTGGAAGATTTCCAGATAAATGCGCTTGGCACAATTAATCTTCTGGAAGCAGTAAGAGAGAACAAGCTTGAGCCAATATTTATTTACGCTTCCACAAACAAGGTTTATGGAGGAATGACTAACATAAAAGTGGTTGAAAAAAACGGAAGATATGAATACGAATCTTTACCAGAGGGAATCTCTGAAGATAGAATCTTAGATTTCCATTCACCTTATGGCTGCTCAAAGGGCGCAGCTGATCAATATGTTAGAGATTATTCCAGAATATACGGACTAAGAACTGTTGTTATGCGGCAGAGCTGTATTTATGGATACAGACAATTCGGAGTAGAAGATCAGGGCTGGGTTGCGTGGTTTACTATAGCCGCCTCTCTGAATAAATCAATTACAATCTACGGAGACGGGAAACAGGTCAGAGATGTATTGTTTATTGATGATTTAGTTGATGCGTACGAAAAAGCCATAGAGAATATAAAGACTGCTTCAGGGAAAATCTATAACATAGGAGGTGGGCCTAATAATAAGATGTCTTTACTTGAACTTATTTCCTTTCTTAAGAGATTCTTGAATAAGAAAATAGAATACAGTTTCAGTGATTGGCGGCCCGGCGATCAGCCTGTGTTTGTATCTAACATTGAGAAAGCAAGGGATGAACTTTCGTGGAAGCCTGAAACAGACGTAGAAACTGGTGTAAGAAAATTGTCTGATTGGGTCAATAAGAATAGATCATTATTTTAGGTTATTTATGTTAGCATTTATTAAAAAGGACTCTCTGTATAAAAACAGCGCATTGCTTTTTATTGCTGCAATGACAGGCAACTTCTTTCAATATCTTTTTCAATTCTTTATGGGAAGAAATCTCTCTATCGCAGATTTTGGCGCTATGAATGCACTGTTCTCATTTGGAGTAATAACTTCAATAGGAATAGGAACTGTTACCCTGGTTATCACAAAGTATATCGCAGGATTCAAAGGCAAAAACGAATTCGGGAAGATAAAAGGGATTATTCTTAAATCTTCCAAGTATATTATTCCAGCAGGAATTATTGTCTCTATTTTAGTTTTTGCAGCCAGATTCCAGATTATGGATTACTATAAGTTAGAACACGCATCTCCTGTAGTAATAGTTAGTTTCTCGCTTTTTATTTCGTGTATTTTAAGTGTATTTTTAGCTGCAGCGACAGGAATGCAGAAATTTAATTATATTGCTTTAGGTCAAATTTTAGGTCCCTTATCAAGGATTGGAAGCGGAGCTCTGCTTGTATGGCTGGGGTTCGGATTGAATGGAGCAATTCTTGCTTCTGTGGTAGCTAGCATAACGGGGATTTTGATACTTGGTAAAGTAATAAAGGATATTGTGAAGGTAAAGATTGAATCAGTAAAGAAACATAAGAAAGAGATGCTCCTTTTTTGTGTCCCTGTGGCTATGTCTATTTCATTTTACGCAGTATTGACAATGATTGACATGACGCTTGTGAAGCACTATTTCTCTGCGAATACTGCGGGCCAGTATGCGGCAATATCCGTGCTTGGAAAAAGCATTCTGTATCTGCCGGGAGCGATAGTAGTTGTTATGTTTCCAATGGTAGCTGAGGCGCATAAAATCAATAAGGACACTCTTTCAATTTTGAAAAAGGCTCTTCTATTCGCGCTTCTCGTATGCTCAATAGGTATATTTATCTTCTTTTTATTCCCTGATTTTCTATTGAGATTAATTTCACGCGGCAGATATACCGGCAACGTAAATCTCCTGTGGATTTTTGGGCTTGCTATGCTCCCATATGCGCTGACAGGAATAATCAATAGCTTTCATATTGCAAGGCATAAAATTAGTTTTATCGTTGCGCTTGTAATTATGGCAATAATACAAGTTGGCTTAATATCTATGTTTCACAAATCATTAGAACAGGTTATATACATACTTTTACTCTGCGGGATCCTGCTTGTACTGATAAACTTTGGGTTGATTTTTTATGAAAAAAAGAGCTGATTTAGAATACCCTTTTGTTTCAGTAATAGTAATTGCAAAAGATGTCTCCGAATATCTGGCAGAATGTATAGAGAGCTGCCTTGCGCTTGACTATCCTGAATTTGAGATTATATTCCTACCGGATAAAAAAGAGTGCCTAAATTACAAAGATGTCTCTGTTATTCCTACAGGCGAGACAGGACCTGCAATGAAGAGAAATATGGGAGTTAAAGAAGCTAAAGGGGAAATTGTTGCATTCATAGATGATGATGTTTATCCTGCAAAGGATTGGTTAAAAGAAGCAGTTCGGAATTTCACTGACCCGGAAGTAGCGGCTGTTGGCGGACCTGCTGTAACTCCTGATAAGGACGATGTTATGCAAAAAGCCAGCGGATTAATATATTCATCTAAACTTGTTAGCGGAGAATATACATATAGATATATCAAAGGCGCAAGGAAAGAAGTAGAAGACTTCCCGTCATGCAATCTGATTGTAAGAAAAAACACCTTTGAACAATTAGGAGGATTCAATACCAGTTTCTGGCCCGGAGAGGATACTGCTTTATGCCTGGAGATAACAAAGAAATTAGGAAAAAAAATAATCTACGAACCAGATGCCCTAGTGTATCATCATAGAAGACGTTTGTTTAAAGAACATCTCAAACAGGTTAGCAGTTATGCTAAACACAGGGGCTATTTTGTTAAGAGATTTTCTCAGACATCTAAAAAGTTTTCCTATTTTGTTCCGTCTATTTTTACTGCAGGAGTCATAATTGGAGGAATAGTTTCTGTGTTTTCCCCTTTTATCAGGATTATTTACATAACAATTCTGGCGCTTTATCTGGTTCTAGTAGTAGAAGAAACAATCAGATTAAGAAATTTTCTGATAATGCCAGGAATTATGTTGACACATCTTGCTTACGGAATCTTTTTTATCAGAGGACTGCTTTCTAGAAAGCTGGAAGAAGAATGAAGATAGTTATTGCATATCCGCCACTTAGCTACAAGGGAAACAAGAAACAGGTTCCCCTTCTTTCTCAAAACAGACAGTTTCAATGGTTTCACAGTCCCACATACATCTATCCCGTTGTTCCTGCCTGCGCTGCAACCCTGCTCAAGAATGCCGGATACGATGTGATTTGGTATGACGGAATAGCTGAGAAAAAGACGTATAAAGAATTTCTGAATTTTGTTGCTGAAGAAAATCCGGATTTGATAATGATGGAAACCAAAACGCCGGTGGTCAAACAGCACTGGAAAATTATCAACGAATTAAAAACTCCCCGAAGGACAAGCCTACGGGGCAGGCAAAATTCAAAATTAAAAATTGCCCTTGTAGGCGATCATGTGACTGCTCTGCCGGAAGAGAGCATGAAAAACTGTAAAGTGGATTTTATCCTGACCGGCGGAGATTACGACTTCCTTCTTCTTAATTTATGCAGAGTTCTTGAAAAACCCATCACTGAATTAGAGCCTGGTATCTGGTATAGAGAAAATGGGGAAATTAAGAATACAGGGAAATTCAAGCTTGATCATGATCTAAATACTCTTCCCTTTATTGACAGGGATTTAACAAAGTGGAAGTTATATGCGTATAAAAATGGCAATTATAAACGAACGCCCGGCACTTATATAATGGCAGGAAGAGACTGCTGGTGGGGAAAGTGCAAGTTTTGTTCGTGGACCACTCTCTATCCGAGTTTTAGAACCAGAAAGCCGGAACATGTTTTGGATGAGATAGGAACGTTGATTGAGAAATATCACATAAAAGAGATTATGGATGATACGGGAACATTCCCTGTCGGAGAATGGCTAAAGGAGTTTTGCGAGGGAATGATAGCAAGGGGTTATAATAAAAAAATAAGATTTAACTGTAATATGAGATTCGGCGCATTAAAGCAGAAGGATTATGATTTAATGGCAAAAGCCGGTTTCAGGTTTATACTCTGCGGTTTGGAATCTGCAAGACAGGAAACGCTTGACAGGATAAATAAAAACCTCAAGGTTCCACAAATAACAGAAGGCGCAAAAATGGCTAAGAAAGCAGGCCTGCATCCTCATCTTACAACAATGGTAGGCTATCCATGGGAAAGCAAGGAAGATGCATTAAGGACAGTTCGACTTGCAAAGGAGCTTTTCAGCAAGGGCTATGTAAATACACTACAGGCAACAATAGTAACGCCGTATCCAGGGACACCTCTTTTTGACGAATGCAAAAAAGGTAATCAGCTAAGAACTCTGGATTGGGACAGATATGACATGCAGGAACCTGTAATGGAAACACCTCTTACAGATGCCGATGTAAAACAATTCACACAGGGACTTTACAAGTCTTTCATAACACCCGGCTTTATATTCAGAACTATAACTTTCATAAGGGACTTTGATGATATAATTTTTATCCTGCGCGCTGCGAAATCAGTTCTTGGGCATTTAACGGATTTTAAGAAATGAACGTTTTTGCATTTAATAAGTATATGATATTATCTCGAAATGTTATATTTAGTTTAACAAAAATTCGCAGTAAGAAGGATACTGAATTATGATTCCTTTTGTTGATTTAAAAATACAATATAAATCGATACAAGACGAAATAAGAAAAGAAGTAGAGATTGTTTTTCAGAACGCGAGTTTTATTTTAGGTGAATCAGTAGCTGAATTTGAAGAAAATTTTGCAGGTTTTTGTGATTCTAAGTATTGCGTTGGAGTCGCCTCTGGCACAGATGCTCTTTATTTAGGACTAAAGGTTCTTGGAATCGGAATTGGAGATGAAGTAATTACTGCAGCAAACACCTTTGTCGCAACAGCATTTGCCATATCTCATACAGGGGCTAAACCTATATTGGCCGATATTGATCCTGAGACGTATAATATTGATTTAAATAAAATAGAGGAAAGAATTACACCGAATACTAAGGCTATTATTCCTGTCCATTTGTATGGATGCGCGGTTGATATGGAGAAATTGATGAATATAGCTGATAGACACAATTTGAAAGTAATTGAAGATGCCTGTCAAGCGCATGGAGCAACATGGAAGGGAAGAAAAGTAGGTTCATTTGGTGATATAGGATGTTTTTCTTTTTATCCGGGCAAAAATTTGGGCGCGTATGGTGATGGCGGTGCTATTATAACCTCTGGTGATGCTCTGTATGAGAAATTGAAAATGATGAGAAACTATGGCTCTTCAAAAAAATACTATCACGATTTTATTGGATATAACAGCCGGCTTGATACAGTTCAAGCTGCTGTTTTAAATGTTAAATTAAAGCACTTAGAAGATTGGAACAATAAACGCATTGCCAATGCCATGCTTTACAATCAAAAACTTAAAGGAGTCGGAGATATAGTCTTTCCTAATATAGAAAATGATAAATCTCATGTCTTTCATTTGTATGTAATCAGAACAAAAAAAAGAGATGAATTGCTAAATTATTTTAAAGAAAATGACGTTCAGTGTGGGATTCATTATCCTGTTCCAATTTATTCTCTAGGGGCATATAATCCACTTGGCTTAACAGGAGGAGATTATCCGGTAACAGAAAAATATTCCAAAGAGATTTTATCTTTACCTATGTTTGCTGAGCTTACAGATAAACAAATAGATACAATAGTTAATTTGATTAAAGATTTTTATAATGGAGAGCAAATATGATTAAGATAGGACTGATAGGTTGTGGTCATTGGGGACCAAATTATATAAGATGTTTTAATAAATTAGTGAATTCAAAGGTAGTTACTTGTTGTGATATTAAAAATAAGAATTTAAAACGGATAAAAGAGCTTTATCCTAAAATAGATTTAACAAAAGATTATCAAGAAATTCTGGACAATAAAAACATTGATGCTGTTATTGTAGCTACTCCCGCTACTACTCATTACAAAATAACAAAGGATTGTTTAAAATCGGGAAAAGATGTTTTAGCTGAAAAACCGCTTACTTTAGTACCTGAGAAAAGTAAAGAACTTGCAGATTTAGCTAAAGAAAAGAAACTGATCTTAATGGTTGGTCATACTTTTCTTTATAATCCGGGAATTGTCAAATTAAAGGAGTATATTGATAGCGGTGAGTTAGGCAAAATATATTATATCAATGCTACTCGTACACATTTAGGGCTTATAAGAGAGGATGTTAATGTTTTATGGGACTTAGCTCCTCATGACATATCAATATTTAATTATTTAACCGACAGTTGTCCAATATCTGTGAATGCAGTAGGAGCTTGCTGTCTTAAAAAAGAGCGGGAAGATGTAGCTTTTATAAATTTAGTTTATCCAAAGAATATAATTGCTAATATTCATGTTAGTTGGGTTGATTCAAACAAAGAGAGGACAATTCGTGTTGTTGGTAGTAAGGCGCGGGTTGTATTTAATGATTTAGATAATCTTGAAAGAGTTAAAATCTATAAAAAGGGGATTTCTATTCCAGAAGATTACGATGAATTTGGTGAGTTTCAACTTAATCTTAGAGATGGGGATATCATCTCTCCTATGTTAAATCTTTATGAACCTTTAGGGGAGATGTGCGCTCATTTTCTTGATTGCGTAAAAAACAGAACGGTTCCATTAACTGATGGATATAGTGGCTATGAGGTTGTCAAGATTATGAAAAAGATAGAGGATATACTATCTAACAGTCACGTATTATAAGTGGATTGCATTGACACAGATTACTAATATATATTTTGATTTAGATGGACCTATACTGGATGTTTCGGATCGTTATTATAGGGTTCATAAAGATATTTGTGAAAGGTTATCTATCAAGAATGCTTTAACTAAGGAAGAATATTGGAGTAAAAAAAGGGATAGAACTCCTATACATATTCTTTTAGATTGTTTAAAATCAGACAATTTAGTTTTTTCTTATAACGAGAATTGGATTAGTGAAATAGAAAAAGATTCTATGTTAAAGCATGATAAAATCTTTCCTTATGCTAAAGATATTTTGGAATATTTGAGTAATAAATATGCTCTTTTCCTTGTTACTTTCAGAAGAAGAAAGGAATCAGTCTTAGATGAAATATGTAAGTTTGGAATTAAAAAATATTTCAAAGATATTTTTGTTGTAAGCTCTGAAAATAAAGAAGAGGAACATTTTATTTCAAAATATAATGCAATAAAGAACAGTAGCAGCTTTTGTAGTAAATCACTTTTTATTGGCGATACGGAAATAGATATTAAGGCAGCTAAGTTATTAGGAATAAAAAGCGTTGGGGTTCTCTCAGGTATCCGCAACAGAGGATATATGAAAGAATTGGATCCAGACTATATTTTTACAGATTTAGAGGATTTAGTCACAGGATTAAATTTATGAAGATAATTAAGGTAGCAATAACGTCAGCCGGGGCAGGTCCCGCTATAGCTGTCATAAAGGCATTAAGAGCACAAAAGAAATTACCTGTAGAGGTTATTGCTATGGATATGGATATAACTGCGCCTGGGTTATACCTTGCGGATAAATATGTGATTGTGCCTCCTGTTAAAGCTGATAATTTCATAGATTTTACTTTAAATTACTGCACAAGAGAAAAGATAGATTTCTTAATACCAATATTTGATTTAGAAACTCCTGTTTTTGCAAAAAATATAGATAGATTTAAAAAAATAGGAGTAGATATTTTAGTTAATGATTACGATGTTATTTTAAAATCTAATGAGAAGAAAAGTACTCATAGCCATTGTTTAGAGCATAATATTCTGGTGCCTAGGATATATTCTAAAAAAGAGATAAATTCAGGGGAAATAAGATTTCCTTTGATTGTTAAACCTAATCTTGGAATAGGTTCAAAGGGAATACAGATAATCTCTTCCGAGAAAGAGCTTGAATTTTTGGAAGATTTATTTGATGATTATCTTTTTCAGGAGTATATAGAAGGACCTGAATATACAATAGATACAGTTTCTAATTTTAAATCTACTTGTATAGCTGCTTTACCTCGTGAACGAATAGTTGTTAAGGCAGGGCAAACTGTTAAGGGCAAGGTTGTTGCTGATAAAAGGCTGATCGCTTTTGGAAAGAGGGTTGCTGATGTATTTAGACTTAAAGGTGTAGGTTGTATTCAGTGTAAAATAAAGGATGGTAAAATATATTTGATAGAAATAAATCCAAGATATGGTACTGGGTTATCTTTAAGCGTAGGAGCAGGATTAAATTTACCTCTTTTACATTTAAAACTTGCGTTAAATAAGAAGATATCGAAAAAAGAGCTTGAATTTAAAGATGGGTTTTTTATGACTAGATATTGGGAAGAAATATTTCTTGATACCGATTGTTTCACTAAAACGAGGAGAATTTAGTGAAGATATTTTTAACAGGAGGGGCAGGGTTTATTGGTTCGCATATTGCCGATTCTTTAGTTAAGGCAGGACATGAAGTAATTGTGTACGATGATTTTAGTTCTGGATGTAAAGATAATCTAAAGAAAGTGTTAGACAAAATTGAGGTTATAGAAGGTAATATATTAGATAAAGAAAAACTTTTTAAATCTTGTCCTAAAGATGTTGATTTAATTTCACATCAGGCTGCTCAATTAGAGATATTCAGATGTATAGATGATCCAATCATTGATCTTAAAACTAATACAATAGGTACAATTAATATATTTGAATTAGCTAGAGAGAAAGAGATAAAGAAGATTATCAATGCCTCTTCTGCTTGTGTTTATGGCCAACTTCAGTGCGATGTTCAAGATGAAAATCATCCTACGATGCCAAACTGGCCGTATGGAGTAAGTAAATTAGCAAGTGAACATTATGCGCGAATTTATTGCGAGTCTTATGGGATGCAAATTGTTAACTTGAGGTATGCTATAGTTTATGGTTCAAGAGAGTGGTATGGGCGAGTATTAACGATGTTTTTAAGTAGACTTTATCATAAGAAAGCCCCTGTAGTTTTTGGAGATGGCAATTGTTTGCGTGATTTCATTAATGTTTATGATGTAGTAAATTTTAATGACCTTTGTTTAGATAATGATGATGTTTTTTGTAAATCGTTTAATGTTGGAACAGGTAAAGGGACCAGTATTAAGGACTTGGCTAAGCTTGTATGTAATAAATTGACTGACGGAAGAATGGAGTTTATCCATGAAGATGTTAAGGAAGGTGAGTTTTCTGTTAATATGCCTACACGTAAAAGAATCCCGCAAGAATTAAAAGCTATGGTTTTACCATATGATTTTGCAAAAAGTATAACTGGATTTGAACCTAGAATATCTTTAGAAGAAGGTATTCAACAAGAGTATGATTGGCTTTGTGAGAATGCTTATCGTTGGAATATGGAAGGAGTGGTGAAAGTTTAATCTATGTATGATTTGCCAAAGGTAAGTTTTATTTTACCTGTTCTTAATGAAGAGAGGTCATTACCAGTTTGTCTTGAGAGTATAAGACAACAGGACTATCCTCAGAATAAAGTAGAGATTGTAGTTGCTGATGGCGGTTCAACGGATAATACTCGAAAGATATGTAACCAATATGATTGTGTAGTATTAGACAATCCCAGAGTGAGAGCAGAGTATGGACATGAGTTAGCTTTCAAACGTGCGCAGGGAGAGATATTATTTATTTTTGCCGCAGACAACAGTTTACCTCAAAAAAGTTGGATAAGACTTATGGTTAAGCCCTTTATAGACGATGAAACAATTTTTGGCACTTACACCCATATTGAGCCGGCGATCTGGGATAATAGTTTTAACCGCTACTATAGCCTGCTGCACGTAGAACCCTTTACTTGGTTTGTCTTTGGCAATACTGTTCAACCTAAGCTGTTTCATAAGGAATATAAAATTAAAGAAAAAAAGGATGGCTACATTGTTTATGATTTTCCTTTAAAGAAATATCCCTTAATTGCCTGGGCTCAAGGATTTGGATTGAGAAGGAATTTCAAAAGAAAAGCGGAAACATTTGGAGATGATATTTTACCATTTATACAGATGGTAGAAGATGGGTGCAAAGTGGCTTATGTGCCTGGGGCAGGGATACATCATCACCATTTAACTGGATTTAAAAGTTATTTAAAAAAATATCAGTGGAGAGTGAGAAACAGTTTATATCAAAAGGATATTGGTTTTGATAACCGTGCTAAATATCTCTCATTTTTACGCAAGGTAAGAAAATATTTATGGCTTATCTACGGTTGCACATTTATTGGTCCTATTATAGACAGTTTAAGATGGTATATAAAAGATAGAGAAAAATGTTGGTTTTGGCATATACCGGCATCTGTGGGACTTTCATATTTAATAATCTATGAACTAACTCGACAGAAATTTTGTAACCTACTAAACCTTTTTAATAAAGGAAAGGGAGGACGCTTTGATAAGTGCAAAAAAGATATTCATGAATACGCATATCGCATTAGATGATATGCAAATCGAGATATGAATAAACAGGGTCAATAAATACAGTTAAAAGGAGAAATTTTTGAGCTCTTTACCTATAATCGATTGCTTAGTTCTGACTCCCAATGATAATGTAGGTGTGCTTGCCATTTCTGGTGGAGAACCAAATCAGATAGTTAAAATATTAAAGCCCTCAACAAATATGATAAGGCTAAAGACTTCAGTTCCTAAAGCTCATAAAATAGCAATTAGAGAAATTAAAACTAATGACCCAATCATAAAGTTTGGTCAAATAATTGGCATAAGCACCCAAAATATATTGCCCGGTGAACATGTACATATACACAATGTTAAATCTGCAGATGGTACATATTTTTCCGAAGAACTTTTGAACAAACCTCGGGCTCCTATTTTAAAAAAAGATAAAACTTTTCCCACTTCATTTCAAGGTTTTTTGAGAAAGGATGGACGAGCAGGAATTCGCAATTACGTTCTTGTAATTTCTACGGTAAACTGTTCGGCTACCGTTGCCAAAGAAGTCGTCCGCTACTTTAAAAACACTGATCTTTTAAAATATGGAATCGATGGAGTTGTTCCAGTTATCCATAGAAGTGGCTGTGCTCAAGCTATTGGTGGTTATGCTCATACCATCTTGAACCGCACCATCGCCGGCTGGTTAGATCATCCCAACGTTGTTGGTGCCCTCGTGATTGGCTTGGGATGTGAAGGGACAACTCTTAAAAGTATAATGGCAAGTTTAGACTCGAAAAATACCTTCGATGAAGCTTTTCTTGAATCTTTAAACATACAAGATGTTGGAGGTACCAAAAAAGCCATTCGCATTGGAATTGAAAAGGCGGAGCGTATATTAGCAGATTTGCCTACGTTTGAACGCATAGAGCTTCCTGTATCCTTATTGAAAGTAGCTCTGAACTGTGGCGGAAGTGACGCTTTTTCTACCTTAACGGCAAACCCTGCGCTTGGAATTGCGGGAGATATTTTAGTCTCTTACGGAGGAACAATTGTTCTTGCTGAAGTTCCGGAATGTCATGGTGCAAAAAAATTATTGCTTCAAAAATGTATATTCCAGAAAGAACGAAATAAATTGATGCGAATTTTTTCGTGGTGGAATGAGTATTGTAAAAAAAATAATGTAAAGATGAATAATAATCTTTCTCCAGGAAATATTGCTGGAGGCATTAGCACAATCGTGGAAAAAAGCCTTGGGGCAATAGCTAAAGGGGGTTCTTCACCAATAACTCAGGTGGTTGACTATGCGGAGCGTGTTACTAAAAAGGGGCTTGTCTTCATGAACACTCCTGGGTTTGACCCAGTATCTATAACTGGATTAGTAGCTGGTGGTTGTAATTTAGTTGCATTTACAACAGGACGGGGATCGGTGTATGGTTGTTCAATAGCCCCAACAATAAAAATTGCTACAAACTCTGAGTTATACAAAAGACTTCAAGAAGATATGGATTTAGACGCTGGCGAAATTATAATTAAAGGCAATTTAACCGAAATCGGAAAGAAAATCTACGAATTTTTCGTAAAAGTTGCCAATGGCGACAAAACATGTAGTGAAAAATTGGGACTTGGAAAAGAAGAGTTTGCGCCATGGGCAGTGGGGGAGACCTTATAATTTTATGAGAGAAATTATTATCTTAGGTGCTGGGGCAATTGGGCGAGGATTTTTACCTTGGGTGCTTGATTCAAGTATCTATGAGTTTGTCTTTGTCGATATTAATGAAAAATTGGTCAACCGTCTCAATCAACAAAAGCAATACAGGGCTTATCGTGTGAAATCGAACAAGTTGGAAGAAAAAGTCGTTCCTATAAAAAGAGCCTATCATATCTCAGAATTCTCTGCCATTAATCACCAAACTGCAACCGCTGTTTTTATGAATGTTGGACCACGAAACTGTGTAACAGTCGCAAGTCATCTAAAAGGTATGAAGTGTCCTATCATCCTTTGTGAAAATGATCCCCAAACAGTTGAAGATGTGAAAAATGCTCAAGACAGTGATAGTGTTTATTTCGCCATACCTGATGTCATAACGTCGAGCACTGCTTCTCCAGAAATTTTAGCCAAAGACCCACTTTCTGTTATCACTGAAGATGGAATTCTTTTTGTAGATAAGCGGGCAGGCGATATTAAGGGCAACATTATTCTTTGTGACGAGGCTGAATTAAACAAGCAGTGGATCGCAAAACTATATCTGCACAACACTCCACACTGCATTGCCGCTTATCTAGGGGCACTTGTTGGTGTTCAATATGTACATGAAGCTATGGAATTTCCAGAAATTAGAGAAATTGTTACCGGTTCTATGTCAGAAATGCTTACCTCTTTAAAGCTGAAGTGGGATACTCCTCATCCCTTTTTAGATTGGTATACTGAAAAGGAAATTCGACGGTTTTCCTGTGAGCTTCTCTATGATCCTATTTCTCGTGTAGCCCGCGAGCCACTGAGAAAACTTAGTTTAGAAGGACGTCTCATCGGCGCTGCCCAAATTTGTTTATCTTTGGGATTTATACCCAAAAATATTCTTATAGGCATAGTGGGCGCGCTTCTTTTTGAAAGTGCGCAGGATACAGACTATCATCTCAGCTTTATGCGTAAAACGCTATCGTCAAACTTGTTATTACGTTATGTATTAGGTTTGAGAAGGGAAGAAGCTTTGGAAATAGTTATGAGAGAGCGTCTAACAAAAATAATTACTCAACTAGAGACTCTAATAAAAAATTTTAAAAAAGGTTCTTCATGAATAAAAAATGGTTTTTTGAAACAGAATTAGCGCTTAAGGCGATTTCAACAAGTGTGGAGTTGATTGAAAAAAAGAGAATGGAAGGTCTGGTTCCTAGGATAAAAGAATCCCCCCGGGATCTTGTTACTGAATTAGATCTGCTAATCGAAAAACATATCACTAGAGTCTTGAACATTTCTGGGTATCAAATTATTGGTGAAGAAACAACAAAGAACAAGAATTTAAATATTGATACTCAGAAACCTATCTGGTTGATAGACCCTATTGACGGAACAACAAATTTAATCTCCTCAATACCATTTTATGCTACCTCCATAGGCCTTTTGGCTAATTCCAAATTTGCCATAGGTGCTGTGGTCATGCCAGCCCAGAAGGAAATATTTTTTACCATGGGAAATCAAGGCTCTTTTGTGAATGGCAAGGCACTAAAGAAAATTCGTCCGACGGACTTGAAAAAATCTCTTATCGTAGCCGGATTTTCAGGAAAGATATATAATGGTGCAAAACGGAAACAAGAATACGATTTTTTTGGAATACTCAATGACAGAAGTCGCGGTTGTTTACGATTAGGTTCAGCAGCAACTAACATTTGTTATGTCGCTGCTGGTCGTCTGCAAGCAGCGTATGGAATTTGTAATAAAATATGGGATGTGGCTGGGGCGCTGGCCATAACTCGGCAGGCAAGATGTAAAGTTTACATCGAGTGGATTAAAGGCACTAACTGTATTAATTATGTGGCCGGAGCAAGTGGAGTTACAGATAAGATTGCAGAAATGCTTGCGGAAAATAAATTAGCCAATCTAAAACTTATTGCTTAAGTCCTAAATTATACAGATTGTCATATATAAAAGGAGACTCTATGAAAAGTAATACTGACGCTATCATATCTGAAATACCGGTGGTAATACTAGCCGGGGGAGCAGGAATAAATTTAGGCTCCCAAGGTAGCATTATTCCAAAAGCGATGGTGGAAATTAACGGCATCCCTTTGCTGCTCTACATTATGGATCATTATGGCAGAGCCGGTTTTAGAAAGTTTATTATTTGTGGTGGCTATCGTTTGGAAACTATAAATAAATTCATAAGTCGTCTGCCGGATCTAAATAACACGCCAGCTATGAATTTAGATAAAGCAACCGGGCGAGTTTATGAGTTAGATGATACCTTAGACCGGACAAAATGGGAAGTAATTGTACTTGATACAGGGATTGAAAATATGACAGGATCACGCCTGGCTCAAGCGCGTGCCAAGGTAGATAGGGGGCCGATGTTTTGTTTGACTTATGGAGATACCTTATCTGACGTTACCTTGCCTGATTTACTTTCATTTCACATCAATCACAGAAAGACAGGAACTTTACTGGCGGCCCATAACCCGACTCGCTTCAGAATACTCGGGCTTTGTGATGATGATGATTTAATAAAAGGATTTTCTAAAAAGCCGGTACTGGACAAGGATTATGTTAACGGAGGATTTTATTTCTTTAATAGTTCAATTTTCGACTTAAAAACATTATCTGTTGAACCCACTTGCGTTTTAGAAACAGATGTTCTGGAGGAACTTATTTCTAAAAGAGAACTTTATACCTACCGTTATGATGGTTTTTGGCAACCTTTAGATAACGAAAGAGATAAGCAAAAGATATCACAGATACTTTCGGAACCAATAGATTATAAACTTAAAAGAGGTAAATTTAATGAAGACAAGCAATTATATTGCAAATTATTTAGTCAATAAGGGAGCCAAACATATATTTGTTATTTCGGGGGCGGGGAATGTTCATCTGCTTGACGCAATTGCCCGGCATCCTGATTTAATATATATTTGCCCCCACCATGAGCAAGCTGGTGTAATGGCGGCCCTGGCTTATCGGCGCATTTCTGGAAGGATGGGGGTGATGTTGACAACGGCCGGTCCGGGCGCGGCCAATGCTATTACAGGCGTATTAGATGCCTGGGCAGACTCAATTCCCTGTTTAATCATTTCCGGGCAAGAAAAAACAGCTTATGCGCGGAAAGATAATCCGCTTAGAATGTGGGGTATACAGGGTTTTGATATCACCAGGGCGGTCGAAGGTATTTGTAAATATGCGGCTATGATAACCGATCCAGGCACTATTCGTTATCATTTGGATAAAGCCTGTTATCTGGCTAACCAGGGAAGACCCGGGCCAGTCTGGTTAGATATTCCTATAGATATACAGGCGGCAACAATTGACCCTGAAAATCTTGCGGCTTATAAGCCGGAAAAAATTACCTATCTAGATTTAAAAGAGCAAATTGACAGGATACTTTCCTTGGTAAGTCAAGCCGAACGTCCAGTATTTTTACTTGGTCATGGTATCCGTTTAGCCGGGGCCGAAAGCCTGATTCCGGCCTTAATGGAAAAATTTCCTGTGCCATTTCTAAGTGCCTGGAACGGAGCAGATATGCTCCCCACTAACCATCCACAACATTTTGGACGTGAAGGCGTTTATGGCCAGCGTTGCGCTAACTTTATAGTTCAAAATTGTGATTTATTATTAACAATTGGGACAAGATTAGCAATTCCTCAGGTTGGTTACGATTTTGACGAGTTTGCCCGGGCAGCAAAAAAAATTATGGTGGATATAGACCCGACAGAACTGGCTAAGTTTGGCCAGCACGACCAGTTACTGACCATTCAGGCTGATGCCCGCTATTTTATAGAGAGTTTATTGAAACAATCGGACAGTATAACTTTTAGAGCACCGGAGAAGTGGTTAGATAGATGCAGAGCCTGGAAAGATAAATATCCTGTAGTAGATAAATTTATTCATAAAAAGGTTCCTGGCTATGTTAACTCTTACCGTTTTATTAATCGGCTTTCAAATCATTTTAGTCCTGAAGAAGTAATTGTTACAGATATGGGGGCTGCTCTCACGTGCACTCATCAGGCCATTGTATTGGATAAAAGACAAAGACTCATAACATCTACAGGCTTAGGCGAAATGGGTTATGGGCTACCAGCGGCAATAGGGGCATGTTTTGCGAACGATAAAAAAAGGGTAATATTAATAACGGGTGATGGATCTATTATGATGAATTTGCAAGAACTGCAAACAGTTATTCACCACCGGCTTCCTATTAAGATGTTTCTCTACACTAATGATGGATATTTGACAATTAAACATACTCAGTCGGGGCTTTTTGGCGATAGGTTTGCAGGTTCAGGGGAAGATACGGGTGTGAGTTGCCCTGATTTTACCAAAGTAGGTAAGGCTTTTGGTCTTAGCGTATTTAAGATATCAGAAGAGAAAAAAATAGATTCTACTATACGAAAAGTCTTGGAAACCGAAGGTCCTGTTATGTGTGAAGTAGTTATGCACCCACTTCAGCTTTTAGTTCCTAAACTTTCTTTTTCTATAGCACCTGATGGTTCTTTGGTATCACCACCCATTGAGGATCTTTTTCCCTTCCTGCCTCGCCGCCAATTGAAGCAAGAAATGATAATTGAGTTACATAATAAGAGTATGATGATTAAAGGTGTTGAATTAGAAAAAGAAGACGAAAATAATTTAGAGACGATTAAGGAGTAGAGAAGATGAATACAAAGAAAGAGTGGTTAAAGAATCATCCCTATTTATTAGGACCTTTTGTACGCATACCCCGTGCAGAGATTATTGAAATTCTTGCTATCTCTGGATTCGATTTTGCAGTTGTTGATCTAGAACACGGCCCGATTATGCCCAATGATTTATATCCGATGATTTTGGCTGCTGAGCGTCATGGTATTCGTCTGATTGCACGCATTCCAGAATTAAAAGAAAGTTATTTTAAATGGTTGTTAGATTTAGGGATTGGTGGTCTACAGATACCACATGTCAAAACTGCAGAAGATGCACAGAAGGCTGTTCGTTTCAGCTGTTTTGCTCCAGATGGAGAGCGAGGGCTTTGCCGATTTGTACGAGCTGCAGAATTTTCAAATATTCCCAAGGAACAGTATCTAAAAGAAGCTAACCAGAAAAGTTTGTTAATCTTACAGATTGAAGGCAAAGAAGGGGTTAAAAATATAAACGAAATAGTATCTGTCCCAGGCATCGATGTAATTTTTATAGGGCCATATGATCTTAGCCAATCTCTTGGTTTAATTGGTCAGATTTGGCATGAACGCGTTGTTAGTGAAATTTCCAAAGTAATTGAGATTTGTTCTGGGTTTGGAGTAGCTGTGGGAGTTTTCACAGATACTTCGGAAGGTATCAAGCATTGGTCCTCGCTTGGTGTAAAGTACCTTAATTATCGTATTGATGTTGAGATGTTTCTTAGTTATGTTAAATCTCATGTAAATGATTTAAAACAGAACCTTGGCAAATAAATACTGACATTGTGCTTATAGAGCAAATTTATTTGTATAGAAAAATTGCTAAAAAAAATTAATATTGGAGATTATTTTATATGAATTCAGAATTGTTGATTTTAAGTCACTCGAATCACTTTGGAAGAAAACTGTTTAAAAAAGGTGAATTAAATAAACTCTCAGGTAATAAATTTAATCTATATTTCAATATAGAAACTTTGAATGGGCGGCTTGAAACTTTCGATGACCACGCAACAGATTATAAAAGTTATCATTCTATTGGGAGACAAAAAAGTTATTTAATTTTCCTTAAAAAACTGATAGATAACATTATTGACAATGATTTAACCATACTTGACATAGGTTGTAATAATGCAGAGCTACTTAGGTTGCTCAATACAAAACATAAAATGTATAGAATGTTAGGCGTTGACCCAAGCATAAAAGATAGAGAGGGTGAAAATATTTTCCTTAAGAAGGGCCTTTTCTCCAAAAAAATGGCTTTAGATTTAGGAAATAAATGGAAAGAACTATCAATAATTATTGCCAGACAGGTTTTGGAGCATGTTCCAGATTTGTTTGATTTTATTTCTGGAATTAATATATTAAGTAGTAATAAAACCAAGCTAATTATCGAAGTTCCAGATTTTACGGAAAATTTGTATGCAGGTGATATAACCACTATATTCTGCGAGCATATTTATTACTTAACATTACCAGGAATTGATAAACTATTTCAAAAGCATGGTTGGTACATCAAAAAATACTGGAGATTTGAATATTGGGGTGGATCATTGTTAATCTTATTTACTAAGGAAAAGATAAATGATTTGTCTTGGGACCATGAAAAGAAAGTGCTTGTTAATTTAGCAAAGGATTTTAGAAATAAAATTAATTCTAATAATGAAAGAATAAAGAATTATTTAAATATCCGGAGACAAAGCCTCGGGAAAGGAATACTTTGCTATGGAATCGGTAACAGAGCATTGCAACTATTTGCATTCTCTGATTGGCTGGATCTCATAGATAATTTTGTTGATTCAGACCCGAGTAAAGATGGTTTATATATCCCTTATAATGAAAGAAGAATAATTCCAATTGCTGATAGTACAAATGAAATAGTGAGTTATCATACTATATTTATTACTGGTTTTGGCTATGAGCAACAAATTTTAGTTTATCTAAAAAAATACTTCCAAAAAAATAATATACAAGTTGTATGTATGGATCCTTATCTAAGATTTTTAATATTATAGTTATAATACTAAACGGATATTTATGTAAGACTCTTTAGCAATATGAATCGAAAAAATTTAAATATATTAATAACTGGTGGAAATGGATTTATAGGAAAAAATCTAATTGAATATTTAAACGTAGATAAAGAGAAATATTCATTATTTTATCCTTACCATGGTACACTGGAGTTATTAGATACTAAGAAAGTCGCTGAATTTATCGATAGTAATAATATTGATATTATTGTTCACTGCGCCAGTATTGGTGGCTCCAGAAAAACTGCATATGACGCCGGAAGAAGTGATATTGTTTCAAAAAATCTGCGTGTGTTTTTTAATCTGGTTCAATCTCTAAAAAAGGCGAAGCACATGATTCACTTAGGAAGCGGAGCAGAATATGACATACGTCACTACAAACCACGTATGGAGGAGGATTATTTTGATACATATGTTCCAGCAGATGACTATGGTTTTTCCAAGTATGTTTGTTCCCAAGGCATAATGAACTCTGAAAAGATTGTTAATTTGCGACTTTTTGGGGTTTTTGGGAAATATGAAGATTACGAATTCAAATTTATATCCAATGCGATTGTAAAAAATCTTTTTAACCTACCAATAACTATCAATCAGAATGTTTACTTTGATTATCTGTATATCAATGACCTAGTGAAAATTATAGAATATTTCGTAAATCATAAAGCTAAGCACAAGTTTTATAATATAGTTACTGGAAAAACTATAGATTTAGTGACAATTGCCAATAAGATTAATCAAATTGCAGAAAAACCTTCTGAAATTGTTATTAAAAACCCGGGATTAAGCACAGAATATAGTGGGAATAACACAAGATTGTTGGAAGAACTAAATAGTTTTAATTTTATCCCTTTTGACCAAGCCCTGAAAGAACTATATTCCTGGTACAAGGCTAATCTTGATAAAATTGATAGAGAGACAATTGCTAGAGATGAATATATTAAATATTGTCGAACAGATGTATAGACTATGAATAATCAAGAAAAACTACGAAAGCAGATATTAAAAAAGGTTATAGAGTTTTATTACGAAAAGCAGAAGGGAAAATTTATACCTGGCGAAACAGTAATTCCCTATGCTGGCAGAGTTTATGATGAAAAAGAAATGATAAATTTGGTAGATTCCTCTTTAGACTTCTGGCTTACTGTTGGAAGGTATGCGCGGCAATTTGAAAAAGAATTTGCTGAATTTTTAGGTGTTAAACATTGTGTGCTTACCAATTCTGGATCTTCGGCAAATCTTTTAGCTATATCGGCTTTAACCTCTCCCTTATTGAAAGAACGGAGGCTTAAGCCAGGAGATGAGATCATCACCCCTGCTTGTGGTTTTCCTACAACTTTAAATCCAATAATTCAAAATAATTTAGTTCCTGTTTTTGTTGATATAGCGCTTGGAACCTATAATATTGATACAAATAAAATTGAAAAAGCAATTTCTAAAAGGACTAAAGCAATTTTTATCGCCCATACACTTGGGAATCCTGCTAACCTTAGCAAAATTATGAAAATAGTAAAAAAATATAATCTCTGGTTTTGCGAAGATAATTGCGATGCCTTAGGCTCTAAATACAAAGGCAAGCTTACAGGAAGTTTTGGTCATATATCCACATGCAGCTTTTATCCTGCTCATCATATAACAATGGGTGAAGGCGGGGCTGTTCTTACCAATGACTCCCTGCTAAAAAAAATAATACTTTCTTTTAGAGATTGGGGGAGAGATTGTTGGTGCGAGCCTGGGAAAAACAATACTTGCGGTAAAAGATTTTTTCAACAATTCGGCAAGCTTCCTTTTGGCTATGACCACAAATATGTTTATTCGCATATTGGGTATAATCTAAAAGCTACTGATATGCAGGCGGCAATTGGCGTTGCTCAATTAAAAAAACTGCCGGAGTTCATTAAAACAAGAAAAAGAAATTTCAGTTTTCTTTATGAGTATTTTAAAAAACATGAAAAGTATTTTTTATTACCTCAAGTAACAAAAAACTCAGAGCCAAGCTGGTTTGGGTTTCCACTTCTAGTGAAAAAAAATAGTCCTTTTGGCCGTGATGAGATTGTAAAATATTTGGAAAAAAATAAAATTGCGACCAGAATGCTTTTCGGAAGCAGCTTTATTAAGCAGCCAGCTTATGAAAATATAAAATATCGTATTTTTGGTGATTTGAAAAACACAGATTTGGTAATGAATAACTTGTTTTGGATAGGAGTTTACCCTGGTATTGGCCAGATAAAACTGGATTTTATGATTGGGAAAATTACAGAGTTTATCAGAACCATTTCTTAAAACTATTATGAACAATATATCAGGAGGAAATAATGAAAAAGAAGGTTGATGTACTTTTTATGCCGGCTCCTCTACAATTTAAAGAAGGGGAAAATTACATTCCTAAAGGAGATGAGGCATCATGTCCTGCTATTGGCCCGATGTATATTGCTACGTATTTGAATTCAATGGGATATAACTGTAAAATTTTAAATATTGGTTTAAAAAGCTTGTCTTTGTCAGAAACCATAAGATATATAAAAAATATAAATCCCCGGATTGTTGGTATTTCTATCCTGACCCCTACTACTATTACCGCCGTGCCATTAGCAAGAGAAATAAAGAAGAAAATGCCATACATTATTGTTGGCTGTGGTGGTACTCATGTATGCACGGATCCTACTTTTATTCAGAGATATCCGTCTTTTGATTTTGGCGTTAAAGGTGAGGGCGAACTAATTATGCTAGAAATACTGAAGAAGCTAGATAGAAGCGAGAAAATTTCTGGCTTGTATGATGGCGGTTATGTGAAGGATTTGGACAGTCTTCCGTTTCCGGATTATAGTTTAATTGATTTCGAGGAATACGGTAACCCATGGGATAAAGTTGGAAAAAGGAAGGCATCAATTACGATAATTAGCTCTCGAGGCTGTCCTTTTGCTTGTACTTTTTGTTGCAAACCAGAGTCTCGTAGATACGTAAGGTATCATTCAGCGAAAAATATAGTTGATGAGATTGAAAAAAATTATCCTATCTCGCATGGCGAGTACACTTTCGGGGATGATGCAATGACATTGAATCAGAAGAACGCTGCTGAAGTGTGTAAAGGGATTATTGAAAGAAAGTTAAAGATATCATGGACAGCAATGACAAGGCCTGATTGTCTTAATTTAGAGTTAGTTAAATTGATGAAAAAATCAGGTTGCCGTGAGTTGTTTTTAGGAGTAGAAAGTGGCGATCCTAGAATCAGAAATGAAGTGATTAAGAAAAAAGTATCTGATGAAACCATTTTTAAGGCGATAAAAGTTTGTCGTCGAGTTGGAATTCGCTCCAGCATCTTTTTAATGTTAGGATTCCCATCAGAGGGTGAAAAGGAGATTGAAAGAACCGCCAGCTATCCTTTTATTTCAAAAGCTGACATGATGGGGATACATTTGACTTGTCCCTTGCCAGGTTCTGAATTATATGGGCAGGCTATAAAGGAGAAGATTATTCCCGTGGATCTTATTGACCAGTTTATTTCCGGGAAATTAGGCAAGGATTTTTCCTGCTGGCCTAAATATGTTCCCAAAGGGTTAACATTGAAATATTTAGAAAAGGCAAGGGCACGTGCATTGCGCAAATATTACTTAAGTCCTTCTTTTTTCTCTCGGTTGTTGCTTTATTATCTCAGATTCCCTTCGAGAATAAAATATGATAAACACCTCTACAGGAGTGCGTTGCCTTTTTTATTCTCTGGGAAATCAATAGTGCAATTTTCTTAAATATAAAAAGTGAGTGCAAACAATCAATTATGGATGACTTAAAATTTAGTGTATGTATACCCGCATATAATATGGGGTGTTATATTAGACAAACTATACAGGATGTTTTAGCTCAGAGTTTTACTAATTATGAAATAATTATATCAGATAATAATTCAGAAGATAATACTGAGGAGATTGTAAAAAGTTTTAAAGATAAAAGGATAAATTTTTTTAAAAATGAGACTGATGTTGGGTATGTCAAAAATTTAGAGCTGTGCAAGCAGAGAGCATCTGGCGAGATAATATATTTACTCTCAGCAAAAAGTAGAATTCCTAAAGATGCTTTACTGAATACATACAACGCTTTTAAACTATCAGGCGATATTGGCGCTGTAACGCGCCCGTATTATTGGTTTGGTGATGATATATTTCATCCTGTAAGAGTTAAAGAACAGCATGACAAATATAAGGACACGATCATATCTATACATGATGGAGTGGAAAAAGTCATCGCAGTTTTTAAAACGTTGGATAATCCGGCTGGGTTGGCTTTTAGAAGAGAATATATGGATATACCATTTCATAAAGATCCATTTGTAGAATTTACCTATCCTTTTGCTTCTATATTTAAGAAACATAAAGTAGTTTCATTAAAGAATTACAGTATGGCTTGCCCTGCATTGGCCAGCAGTGGATCGAAAAACCTGATCGCTTACGAGAAATCCCCGGTTCAAAATTGGGTTGATTTATTTAATAATGTTTTTTATGAAGAAGAATTTAAAAGTATCAGAGAAAAGTGCATCAAAAATTTTGTTGCTGTCAATTATATCGGATTGGTTCAGATTAGAAATTATGCGGCTAAATATGGCTATTTATTGAGGGAAATCTTTTTGCTGATAAAATATAGGTGGCAGAATTTGTTTAATTTAAAGTTTTGGTTTTTCAGCATAGGTACAGTGATAATGCCCAGAGCAATTTTGATTCCACTTGTGGAGATTTATAAAGATAAAGTAAATTCAAAGATACTTAAATGCAAAATTAGAAGTAGAAATATCTGTCTAAAAGTATAAGGGGTTTTTAAAATAATGCTTGTGTTTTTTAATCAGGTTATTGGCGGGGCTAAGCATCTTGCTGGAGGGGAGAAAACAATCGTTGAACTTATTAGAAGGTGGAAGAGATTTATTGAAATTACAGTAGTAATTCCTGAAAATGGAATAGATTTGTTACAAACAAAGGAAAAGCTGGATATAAAATACATTAGTTTGCCGTTAACGTTTTTAGATAAGAATAGTCTCTATTGGAAATATACATTTCTTATTCCTGTAATTTGGTTCATCCATACAGTCAGAAGTTGCAGAAAAACATTAAATATCAATATTGAAGATAAAAAGATATTTTCTTCCGGAGATTTTTTTTGTAATATTATCCCTGCATTTTTATTAAAAATTAGAGATAAAGAAATAGATTGGATTGTTTCAATATTTCATATAATAGATTCTCCCTTAAGGAGAGAAGGCGGATTTTCTTTTTTTTCTAATACAGCCTCATATATATTTCAAAATTTTAGCTTCTGGCTAATTAGGAAAAGAGCCGATATAATTTTTGTTTTAAATAAAGATGTTGAAAATTCACTTATAAAAATGGGGTTTGATGAAAAAAAACTTTATATTTTAGGTGCCGGAATTGATTTTGGAAATATAGACGCTATCGCCCCTGACGATGATACTGTTTATGATGCCTGTTTTATGGCACGGCTCAGTGCTACCAAAGGAATATTTTACTTACCCAAAATTTGGGAAGAAGTTTCAAGAAAAATTAAAAAAGTTAAACTTTTGATTATTGGAACTGGTCTTCAGAAAGATATGGCTAAATTAAATTATTTAATTTCTGAAGCTAACTTAAATGGTCGAATCGAAATGGTTGGATTTAAAGACGAAGCTGTAAAATACGCTTTAATGAAATCGTCCAAGATATTTATTTTCCCAAGCTATGAAGAAGGTTTTGCTATTTCTATCTTGGAAGCAATTGCATGCAAGCTTCCGGTAATCGCTTGGGATTTACCTGTATACAAATCAGTATATAAAGATACAATAATTACCGTACCAAAAGGCAATGTTGCCAGGTTCGTAAAAGAAATTCTGAATTTATTATCAGACGAAAAATTAAGAATTTTACGTGCTGAAAGAGCATATAATTTTGCTAGGCAATATGATTGGGATTTTGTAGCCTCAAAAGCATATGAAAGGATAAACGGCACAAAAGTTTTTAGTCAAAAAACTTAAATAACCATAGGAGGATATAAAAGATGTCTACTCGACCTACTCGACAGAGAATAAGCTGGAAGCATAAAATTGCCGGTTTTTTAGCAAGAAATTTTAAAAATATTAAAGGTGGATATCTGGGAAGACAGAGATTTATTCTTAAGATGTGGGTTTATCGCATCTTACCTTATTTGGGATTTGATTATTCTAGACTAATAGAATGGCAATTCGTGCTTAAGAATCTGCACCTTAATAAAAACGCAAAAATTCTTGAAATCGGTTGTACCTCAAGCCTTTTTATATATGAACTTGCCAAATTTGGTAAAACCTTTGGTATAGATGGTCGCCCATATTTTGAGAAATTACCAAAGAATATAAAATTCATACAAGGTGATGCTTTAAAATTGCCTTTTCCCGATAATTATTTTGACTGTATAGCCGTGATTTCAGTTATTGAACATATAGGTTTAGGTGCATACAAAGATACTGTCTATGAGGATGGTGATTTTAAAGCAATGGGAGAATTAAAAAGAGTGTTGCGAGCAGGAGGGGTAGTATTTGTTACAACAATGATTGGTAATGAAGATATAATTACTCCCAATGGTGACCTAAGAATTTACGACGAAAAAAGGTTTAATAAACTGATTGAAAAATTCTTTATCGTTAAAGAAGAATATTATATTTTCAGAAGAAGGTGGGTCCCGGTTGATAAAGAAAAGGCCTTTTTGGAATCTCCGGTCTTTTTGCCCTCTTTGAAAGGGTACGGCACGGCATGTGTACAACTTACAAAAAATAGAAACAAATGAATTATAAGGTAAAAAGTAAAAATTAATTTTAAAAATATTCCTATTACCTTAAACACTCCAATTGAAGCTTTGAATTACGGAGCAGCTTACTTTGATTATAAGAGAAAATCACCGTTGAACTTGTCAGGAGATGGAATAGGTTTATGGATGTTTCAATGATTATTCCTGAACATGGGTTAGATTTGATAAAAGGAAAGGAGAGGTTAGATGTAAAATACATTACTTTGCAATTAACATTTTTAGATAAGAATAGTCTCTATTGGAAATATACCTTTCTTATTCCTTTAATTTGGCTTATCCATACAGTTAGAAGTTGCAAAAAAACTATGGGAACTAAGAGAAAGTAGAATTATGAGCAATATTAGTACGAAGACTAAAATATTTTCTTTTTTAATGATTTTTTTTGTTGCTCTAGCAGTTTTTCTCCCCGTAATTATGTCAGGATATACTTTTAAGCCTATGTGCGAAGGTGTGTTGCCTTCCGGAGCATATGGATATGATGGAGCGGTTTTTTCTAGTTCAGGTACAATGGATCCATGGGGATCTTGTTATGAAGACAGTCTAAGAATATTTGGTAAACGATCTATTTTTTCAGGTGAATTTCCTTTTTGGAACCCCTATCAAGGTATTGGGCAGCCATATTTTGCTAATAAAGTTTCCGGCTTACTATCTGCATTTAGTCCGTTATACCTATCTATACCGTATCTGTGGTGGGATATAGTGGATATTCTTAATTTAATCTTAATTATTTATTTTGCCTATTTATTTTTTAGCATTACCGGATTTTCACCCCGTTTCGCCTTGTTTGTCTCACTGGCGATGATGAGCTGTACATATTTTTATGGATATTTAGCAGTTAATACACTTACAAGCCCAGTCCCATGGGTATTTCTTCTCTTATATGCTATTGAGCGAAGTTTCCAAGAACCTGCTTGGAAATGGAAAATACCCTTGATTGTTTTCGGCACCTATGCTTTATGTGCCGCCGGGCATCCCAGTCCTACCCTGATAGGTGCTTTATTTATAGCTGGCTATGTATTGTTGAAAATGATTTTCTGTAAGCATGTATGGAAAACAACAATGGGTATAATCCTGCTTATGCTGATTGGAATTCTCTTAGCCGCTCCGGAGTGGTTGACGTTTTTAGATTATGTTGCTCAGGCTCCCCAGCACAATGTGGTTAGAAGTTATCATTATAATATGCCAAATTTTAGAAACTTTTTTGTTCCTTATGCTTTTCATCCAGGAATGTTACTCATGTGTTCTCTGCCGTCTATGATTAGTTTCTTTTCCGTGGCCGGTATTGTGTATATTTTCAAAAGACGCCCTAAGACTACTCAGACCATTTTAATATTCTTATGGTTTGTCCTACAGTGTAAACTTCTTGGATTTTTCCCTTTTACCCTTCTTGAGCAGCTTCCGCTCATCAATAGAATAAACTTTGCCTATGCAGGATTTCTTACTGCTTTTGGTTGGGCACTCTTGGCAGGTTTTGGATTTGCTTTCTTATGCAATAACCCAGCTAAATTTTTTCGAAGGGTTATCCCAGCCTGGATTATATTCATTTCTGTTGTAATTTCACTGTACCCGTATTTTTATTTCCGCATCGGAGAAGGTGATGTGTTATATAATTTGCTTTTTCGTCGTACATTATTTGAGAGACTGCCTCTTTTCACTGGACTTTTTTGGTTCGCTTTTATTCCGTTTTCATTTTATATAATACATCGTAAATTTCCCGGGTCATTAAAACGGTTTGAGTTATTGGCCTTTTCAGGGTTTGTGATCCAAATAGTCTCTTATTATCCCAATGCAATAAAGGGTGGAGTAGAATTTGCCACTTGTATGGGAGCAATATTCTATATACTTTTGTTTATTATGCTCGTATTGTTTCGGGGACGGATGCTTAGAAAGCTATTCTTTGTATCTCTTTTGAGCAGCGCTGTAATGCAATTAATTATTTTTAATTTTTATCCCGGTCAACCTAAGCGTTATGATTTTTTGACCCCTGCTCCTTATGTAAATAAATTGCGGCAGCTATCGCATAATGGTAAACGTTGTTTTGGAGAGACCAATTTTTTATGGGGTAATATAAGTGGTCTACTGGGATTTTCGAGTATAAATGTCATTGCATCATTACAATCACAACAAAACTGGAAATTTTTTCAATTATTTGTGGATCGAAAATTATCATCAACGTTCCTTTTTTTTATTGGCAGTCATAATTATACGCCTGATTTTCCTAATCTTCGTAAGGTATTTGAATTATTAGCGGTAAAATATTACATTTCAGTCGGGGATTACTTTTTAAACCATGGACCGTCAATAAGAAAAATTTATGAAGATCCGAAAACTAATGTTAGAATATTTGAAAATACTTCAGCAGGTGAACGGGTATTTTTTCTTCCTGGAGTGAGATTTGTTCGAGATCAAGATGAAGCAATTGGTATGATTTCACGCCTTGCAGAGACGAAGGATACTGCTTATATAGAGGAAAAATACAAATCTTTTCTTCCTGAAAATGCAGAGGGTAACAGAGCCGGCGGGAATAATAGAGGAAAACTTCGTTCATTTCGTTTAACATCGAATCATGTATATATTGAATATGATGTTCCATATCCCGGTGTGATTGTTTTGGCTGATTCTTATATGGCGGGATGGAGAGCAAATGTTGATGGCAAAGAAACTCCTGTGTTTGCAGTAAATGGTATTTTCCGGGGGCTATTTGTAAATAAGAAAGGTCCGGTTTCTATTGAGTTTTGGTATAAGCCGAGATTGTGGAACGTAGCTTTTATGTTGGTGGGTATAGGCGTTTTCAGTCTTTTAGGTATTTTACTGTTGCAATTGAGGTATAAAGAATGAGTCAAGAAAGTATTTCTGTAGTTTTACCTGCCTTTAATGAAGAAGAAAGTATTGCAAGGGTAGTAAACGATGCTCAATCTGTTCTCCGATCTTGCTCCATAGAATATGAGATTATAGTGGTTAACGATGGCAGTGTCGATAAGACCGGGGAAATCATTGATGAATTGGCCAGATCTAACAATTGTATAAAGACGCTCCACCGTTCTATTAATAAAGGATATGCTGCTGCCCTGCGCTCTGGATTTTCTAGGGCTCAAAAAGATTTGATTTTCTATACCGATGCTGACAATCAATTTGTTCTAAGTGACTTAAAAAAACTTCTTCCCTTAATTGAAAAAGCCGATATAGTAGTGGGTTATAGAATTAATCGCAAGGACAACTTTTTAAGAATCTTAGCTTCAAAAGTCTTTAATCTTATTGCTAACCTGTTCTTTCACCTTAAAATAAGAGATATCGACTGCGCCTTCAAATTATTTCGAAGCAAGATATTTGAAAAAATTCAGATTGAACTTGAGGGATTCACGGTTGACTTAGAAATATTGGCTAAGGCCAACCGGCATAAAATGGTGATTAAGGAGACAGGAGTAGAACATCTGCCTCGGGCTGGAGGAAAATCAACTGTTAGATTAAAGGACATCTTAGAAACAATTAAAGGGATGATTCAGTTACGAAAACTACTTTGGAGGGAAAAAAGTAATGTCCTATAACACCATCATTATTGGGGGGGGAATAGCGGGATTAGTTGCTGCCTATAACTTAGTTAAGAAAGGGTATAGACCTCTGGTATTAGAAAAGGACCCCGATATTGGCGGTCTTGTCTCTAGCTATAATTTTGAGGATTTCAGTATTGAAAGATACTATCACCATCTCTTTCCCCACGAATATGCTCTTTTGGAACTGATTGATGAGTTAGGCTTAGGGAAAGAGATTGAGTGGAAGAGAGGGTCGGTAGGATATTGGATTGAAGAAAAAGCCTATCTCTTAGATACCCCATGGGAAATATTGCGCTATCCCCACCTCAGCTTGGCTGATAAGACAAGACTGGCTCGATTTGTTTTAAAAATAAAATCTGTGAAAGATTTCTCGGCTCTTGATTCCATTACCGCTTGTGATTGGGTAAAGAAGAATTGTGGAGAAGATGTTTATACTAATTTCTTCGGACCGTTACTTAAAAGTAAATTTGGTTCCACTGCCCCAAAAATATCGGCAGCTTGGCTTTGCGGTAGAATTAAAAGAAGAGCTGGTCGCTCCGTGAGAGGAGAGAAGCTGGGTTATTTTAAAAAAGGTTTCAGCCTTTTAGTTAATAGACTGGTCAGCGAAATTCGCAAAAAAGGAGAGATATTAGTTAACTCTCCAGTAAACCAGATTATTATTGAGAATAATGAGGTTAAAGGAGTGAAATTGGCTAATGGAAAAACGTATGTTACAAGCAGTGCCATTAGCACTATTGCTCCTGAAATATTAATAAAACTCTGTAAGTTTCCTTTTCAAACTCAAAAAACATTAGAATCATTAAAAAGCCAGAGTGTAATATGCGCTCTTCTGGGATTAAAAAAATCACTAATGAATACCTACTGGCTAAATATAAAATCAAAGACTTTACCATTTGGTATTTTAATTGAACATACCAACTTTTACCAAATTCCCGAATATAGCAATGTGCATATAGTTTATGCTGTTTCATATCATAATAGTCCAAATGACCAATTTTATCAGAAGTCGGATGAAGGCGTTATTCAAGATTACCTTAAAGGATTGCGAGGTATGTTTAATCTCAATGAAAGAGATGTATTATGGTGGAAAGTCTCTCGGACAACAGAGGCCGGCCCAATATATCATGTGAATTATGGATCAAACTTACCACCATATTCTTCAGGAATAAAGGGACTTTTTATTACTGGAATGATGCATAGTTATCCGGATCGTGAAATCGATGATGCTGTTTTACAAGGACAAAAATGTTCTAATATGTTGTTGAACCATCTAGGAAAAGCAACTTAGAAGTTATCAGTAATAAAGGTTCGTTTTGGGTTGTGTGTTTTACAAATGAAGAGAGGGAAAT
Source organism: uncultured bacterium (assembly GCA_964437505.1). Taxonomy (GTDB): domain Bacteria; phylum JAHJDO01; class JAHJDO01; order JAHJDO01; family JAHJDO01; genus JAHJDO01. The sequence continues at coordinate 32,603 of CAYTGU010000001.1, read as the reverse complement.
TTTTTGTGAAAATGAATTTCTTAACAGAGAATAAAAAAATAGGTGCATCTAAATTAAGAAATAACGTTCTAGTTACTGTATCAATATTGTTTTTCCTTGGTATACTGGCACTATTATTTCTCCGCAATACATTATTCTTCAGCGGCAATTATATTATACAGGGAGCTGACCTTGTCCAAACATATTATCCCAAACTGTATTATAAGGCATCACTCTTAAATTCTACACTTCCCTTGTGGAATCCCTATATTTATAGTGGATATCCTTTCTTAGCCCATCCATACAACGGAGTTTTTTATCCCTTAAATCTTTTGTTTCTCATTATGCCGGTTCATATTGGATATAGCTGGATCTTTGCTTTACACATCTTTCTTGCCGGGATATTTATGTTTTTTCTGGTTAATTATTTGGTGAAGGACAGATTTGCTGCTTTTGTATCAGCTATTGCCTTTATGTTCAGCGGATATGCCGCAAACAAGATTTGGGCCGGCCATTTTGAAATCTACGCTAGCTCTATATGGATACCATTAGTTTTCCTTTTTTTTCTAAAAGCGATAAAGAGAAAATCGATATTATTTGCCGTTTTGACCGGAGCATCTTTGGCTGTGCAGTTTTTTGCCGGTCATACCCAGACGTTCTTTTTTACTTTGCTCATATTAGCAGCTTATATCGCATATTCCTCTTTTTGGGATGTTGTTTTCTGTGTTAAATCATTGGTGAATAAAGTTATAAAACGGGAATTATGTGGGAGTGATAGCGAGTTTATAGACGTATTAAAAAATACCGGTATAAGATTGTTGCTTTTTGGAGTAGCTTTACTTTTTTTCGTAATAATTTCTGCTATTCAATTATTTCCCACCTTTGAACTGATTAAACTTTCTACCAGGGGTGCTGGTCATCCGTTCTTTATGAGCGCCTATGGCTCATTTCCACCGGAGCACATAATAAGATTTTTAATTCCGGATTTCTTTGGGAATATTTTAAAAACCCTTTACGCCGGAGACCCAATTTTAGGTGAAATACACTGGGCATTTACATATTATATAGGGATTATACCCCTTATTATGGCTATATATGGTATATGGAAAGGACTTAATGAGAAGGCTGGAAAGGCATTACTCTTTGTTACATTATTTGTCTTTTTAGTATCAGTTTTGACCAGATTTGCATTTTTACAGCTATGGCAGATAAGAAATAATCCGGGAGGAAATAATCCCTTTATTACTTCAGTTGTGCGGTTTTTTGAGCAGGTTTATACCGGAGAAGTCTCTATATGGAGACTTATTCCATTCCCTCTGATGTTTTTTATTGGCATGTTATTTATTTTTCGATATGTGAAGCAAAGATTTATTGATCCGGTAAAGGTTACATATGAAACTCACAGGATGATATTATTTTTTACTGTATTATGTCTTGCAGGCTTTATCCTCGCATTAGGACAGTATTCTGGAGGATTGTATTATTTACTTTATAAATTTATTCCGGGCTATGATAAGTTTAGATTGCCTGCCCGTCATCTCATTATATGCAATTTTTCATTATGTATTCTTGCCGGGTATGGTATGGTGCGATTAAAGGAGCGAAGTTATGTAAAATTTGGACTGATTGCACTCATCCTCGTAGACCTTTTTTTATATGGAAATAAATATCTTTATTTAAAAAATTTAGATGAGTTTTTCCCGGATAAGAGAATAGTAAATTATATACACAAGGATAGGGATATCTATAGAATTCTTACCCTTCCTGTTATTAAGCCGGGTTGTGTGTATGAACCGTCCTGTGCAGAATTCCAGGCCAATGCGTGTATACCCTTACATATGTATAATATTACTGGATACGATCCATTAATCCTTCGCAGATATCATGAATTTACAAATACCCTTCAGCACTTGCCCTTGAATAATTTTGGTAGTGTCTCAATTAAAATAAAGGATCTAAGTAACGAAAACTTCCTGAAATTACTCAATATCAAATATATATTTGCCAGGAGTAATTTTAGAGAACATGGGTTAGGGATAGAAAATATGAAACTCGTTGCCAATTTTGGTAGGAGTTGTCTTTTATTGTCTAACGATTATTTGCCCCGATTTATGTTTGTTCAAAATACAGTGGTGGCTGATGATGATAGTGAGATAAGAAATATAATAAAAAGCAAGGATTTTGATCCTAAAAAATACCTGGTTCTTGAGGCCAGACAGTCTCCGGTTGTGCTCAACAATAAGGTTCTTTCAAATCACAACTCTCAGATAGAAATAATCAATTATTCCCCCAATCAAATTGATATTGAGGTATCTGTAGATAGTAGGGGATATCTTGCGTCCAGTGAGGTGTATTATCCGGGTTGGAGAGCCTTTATTAACGATAAAGAAGTGAAGGTCTATCGTTCCAATTATGCATTCCGGGCTGTCTTTATCCCCTCTCCAGGAAAATATAGAGTGCAATTTAGATTTGAGCCGAAATCGTTGAAGAGGGGCAGGTTGATTACTTTCTTAGGCTTATGTTTTGCTGTTTTTTATTGCATACTGTATTCCCGCAAAAAACTGAGAAGTAAGCTTAGATTGCGATAGTAAATACTTGTTATACATTTGGGTTTCTGCTATAGAAAGGTCTTTAATCGTGAAGTGTAAAAAGGATAATAAGTAATGATTTGGCAGAAAAGGAATATTTTTATAAACAACTATGGATATACATATGTCTGAAAAGTGTAGCGTAATAGTATTAAATTATAATGGTAAACAATTTTTAGAGGAATGCTTAATCTCTCTTAAAAATCAGAGTTACCGCGATTATAAAGTATACGTGGTTGATAATGCTTCTACGGATGGGAGTATTGAGTTTATAAAAAAGAATTTTTCCTGGGTCGCTGTGATAGAAGCTTCTGAAAATTTTGGGACTGCTGAAGGGAGTAATGTAGGGGCACGGCATAGTGAAGGTGAGTGTATAGTCTTAATGAGTAATGACATACGGGTGGATAAATATTGTATCGAAAATCTTGTAAAGACTATGGAGGATGAACCGAAAGTAGGGATATGCAGCAGCAAACTGATTAAATATGATAAGGATCCAGAAACAGACAACTACTTAATTGACAATGCAGGCGGGATAATTGATAAATTTGCTTTTCCTATGATGTTGCGGGCAAATGAAGTAAATAATGAAAATGAATCTACAGTAGAAGAAATCTTCTTTTCTTGTGGGGGGGCTTTTATCATTAGACGCGAATTATTTAATAAAATAGGAGGATTTGATCATAAGTATTTTACCCTTTCTGATGATATAGATCTTTCCTGGAGAGTACGATTAGCTGGCTTTGAAGTTGTTGTGAACCATTCCGCATTTATATACCATAAGGTATCTGCGACTTTAGGTTCTCTTTTTTCTAAAGCTACGAAGAGATTTTGGAGCGAGAGAAACAATCTACGGTCTATTTTAAAAAATTATGAGTTTTTTACACTCATTGCTGTTCTACCTCAGTATTTTTGTTTGTTATTTATGGAGGCATGTTTTTATTTATTAATAGGCCGCTTTGCTCTTTCCTTTACCATTGGAAGAGCAGTATGGTGGAATATTGCAAATTTTTCTGATACTATGAAACAGCGGCGCAATGTCAATTCTTTCAGAATTGTCAGTGATAAGTTTATATTGAATAAAATGTATAGAGGGAGTATTAAAGTAAAGATGTTGTTAGAGATGATAAAAGGATTCAGGGGGAAAATGATATGAAAATATTACTTGTTTATCCCCCAACAACAGTTTATGGAGAAGACCCGAGCAAAGGGGGGCAAATAGTTCCTTTAGGGTTGGCATATATAGCTGCAGCTTGCGAAAAAAACGAATATGAAACTAAGATATTCGATTTTTCTGCCAGTGATAATATTGAAGAACATCCTGAAAATAATTCTATTTATTATGGTGTAAAGAAGGAAGAGATTCGTGATAGGATAAAAGAATATGCTCCTGACATTGTCGGGATTCAATGTATGTATACCGCCTATGCCTATGATGCCTATGATATTGCAGAAATTGTTAAAGAAATAAATAGTAAGACTTTGGTAGTTATTGGTGGTGCTCATACTTCTGCATGCCCGGAGTCTGTTTTAAATAATTCCAATGTTGATATAATCGTTATTGGAGAAGGCGAAGAAACTTTTATTGAAATCATAAAGCAATATGAAAAGAAGCAAAATCTTTCGGATATCCTAGGGACTGCAGTTCGTGCTAACAGTGGTATTTCTATAAATTCCCCACGCCCCTATATAAAGGATATTGATACAATTCCTTTTCCAGCACGACATTTATTGCCTTTAGAAAGATATATAAATAAGTTTAAAAATGTTCCTACTAATATGAGGTCCTCTACATTTGTGATTAGTAGTAGAGGATGCCCATTTAATTGTAACTTCTGTTCAGTAAAATCTGTATGGGGTAGAACATGGCGTTGTCATAGTCCGAAATATGTAGTTGATGAAATCGAACATGTGGTTAAAGAACATGAAATAAGAGAGATACATTTTACAGATGACAATATATCGACAAAAATAGACAGACTTATTGCAATCTGTGATGAGTTAATAAAACGAAAAATCGACATTAAATGGGCTACTCCCAATGGAATCGCTATCTGGACATTAACCAAGGATGCTTTGGACAAAATGAAAAAGAGCGGATGTTATCGTCTAACTTTTGGAATAGAAACAGCTCATGAAGAGACGCGCAGATATATTCGCAAACAGCATGGTAGCCTTGAAAAAATGAACGAAATCATAAAGTATGCCAATAAATTAGGAATATGGACTATAGCTACATTTATATTGGGATTCCCCCATGAAACCAGAGAGGATGTTGAGGAGACAATCCGGTTTGCCTTAGAATCCGATCTTGATTTTGCCTTTTTCTTTTTACCCATGCCTTTTCCTGAGACTGAGTTGACTGAGGATTATAAACGCGCAGGATTGTTAGGTGAGCTTAAGACAGATGAATGGGGAAAGTTTCTCTCTGGTACGCATGGAGTTGCCACAGAGCATTTTACGGTGGAGGATTTACGTAATCTTCAGAAAGAGGCATATTTTAGGTTTATTCGTAGTAGATTTTTTAAATTTTTAAATCCGCTGCGCATTCTTAGTAAAACAAAATCGTTTGAGGACTTTAAATATATTTGCAAACTCGGAAGGATGGGATTTAAATACGTCTTAGAAACGTTTAAATTTAAAAAAGCTCTTATATACCGGGTAACAAACTTAGAGAAAAAGGTATTGAAGGAGTCCGCTTCTACAGCAAAAGCCAAACCGCCATCTGATGCAAAGTGACATATGTATTGAACATTTATATCGTTCACTAACTTACTTGAAATATCTTAATAATCAAGATAGAAATAGCAGATATTCTGAAACGTTTATAGGATGTTTATGAAGAAAAAAAAGATAAAGAATTTTTTAAACATAGTAATTCCATATATATTCGTTATTATTTTATGTGGATTAGTATGGTGGTCTAAGGATTTCTTTACAAAAGACTCATTTATGAATAACGGGGATACTGTCTTCAAATTTTTCCCAAAAGACGCTCTTTATACTCAACTGTTTAAATGGGATGAAAACATGGTTGATGGGCTGGGAAGGAAACAGCTCTTTTCCATCAGTATTCATATAGATGCTTTCTATTCTGTATTAAAATCTCTTAAAATCCCGTTATGGGTGCTTAATCGTTTATGGTTTGTCTTTCCCACATTTATTTTTGGCTGTTCTTTGTGGAGTTTATTCCGAAGATTTAGTTTTTATCAGAAGTATAGAAATATCAGTGGTTTCGTGGCAATTGGTTATGTAATGGTATCTCCAATATTTACGATCTCTCCGGTAATTTATATCTCATTTGCTTCTTTTGTCTATATATTTTGTATTTCAGCCGATATCTTAAGAAGGGGAACGATAAAACTCTCTGATATAGCAAAGATTTCTGTATTATCCTTGTTTTTACCCTTAGCAATGAGGAATTTGTACTATGCACCTATATTTCTTTTTATATATTTTTGCTATTATTTGATTTTTGTTAAGAAGGCTCTTCAAAGACAGTTTATTAGAAGGCTTGGTGTTTTAGTGCTGTTTTTGTTTTTAATCAATATGCACATCATTGCCCCTGCATTTTTTCCCAGAATTAATCAGGCAGTAGATTTAAAGATGTCTAGTATAGACCCTTTTGCTTATCAGACCAAAGCTGGTAAGGTAGAGGATTTTCATAGACGAAGATTGTTTGCTCCATACAACGCTTTCAGGCTTCTTAGTTCCGTCGATAATAAGCAACTATCTTATTCGTTTAATAATGGTCAAGGCTGTTTTTTGTCCTTCATTTTTCCCGTTATTAGTATACTGCTTTTATTAAAACGGAATATTAAAAGGGAATTGTTTGTCCTTATTATTTTTACTCAGACGCTTTTCTTTTTTACTGTTATGACTTATTTTAAGGGAGGCTTTATATTATATAAATTTCTTTCAAAATTTATCCCTGGTTTTTGGATTCATGATCCATCTTATATATTAACACTATATGCAGTATTTGCTGGAGTTTTGATAGGAGTTTTTATTCAGACAATATTGAACTGGATAAACAGTTTGCCTAAAAAATTTCCCATGAAGAAGTATCTTGGAATTACTTTTGTGTGTGTTTTAGTTTATATACTTGTTTTTACCCATGGAAGAAACGTTATTTTCGACCGATATCCTTTTCCTGGTACTATGGGAAACTTTATGTATGGTAACCATAATCCATATTTTAAAGTACCATCTGGATATACTGAGTTGAGAAATTATCTTTTAAATGAAGCGGAAGCAGGTGACAGGATATTGAATTTACCTATAGTGAGGGAGCATTATTGTATTTATACCTGGTATCCGTATCATAACATGCCTGAATTAATATCAAGCTACTCCCCCATTCCCGTTGCTGGGAATTGTCCTTTAGTAAGCCCTATGTTTAAACAATTTTTGGATTTAAGGCTTAATAAGAATTTGTTACCCGCATTTGTAACCACTATGAAATTAACCGGGATCCGATATGTTATTGTTCATAAAGATTATACTTGTTCAGGATTCTTTTCACAAGGGATGCATTCAGGTTATTATTTAAGGTTGTTTTCTGATAGTCTAAATTTTGAAAAAAATTTAGATAACGGAAACTTTTGTTTGTTTAGATTAAAAACACAAATCTTAGCAAAATCTACAATTTAGATTCATAAATATGTGAATTGCGTTGTAGAATAGTGCAGAAAAGTAAAGTATTAATAAAAGTATTAATATAGGTGTTATTAACTTGCAATAGAAAGCAACATTTTCATTCTTAAGAGAATTTATATGACAGAACAATTTTGTAGAGATTTCAATAAGTTTTATGGCAGGGATAAATGTATTGCTTGCGCCTCAAAGATAACAAATAACATCTCATTCTTCTCGCAAGTTTGGGTAGATGACCTGTCTCATAAAATGAGTATTTATGTATGTGGTAAGTGTGGCTTAGCGTATTCCTATCCATTCTTGGGTGATGCTGAGGAAAAACAGTTATATGAAGATTATCCATCTCATCATACTCGCGAGAACATTTTAAAAAATAATGTTGATTTTGCCCATAAAAAGCAAATCTTTCTTGAGAATTTATTTGGGAATCTATTTTTTTTAAAAAAATGGGTGAGATTAAAACTTTTTTTATCTTGTTTTTTATTCCCAAGAATGTTTCAGGCATATCCTATATTTTCTCATAACAAAAATGGAAACTTAAAGATTTTAGATGTTGGTTGTGGTGATGGATATTTTCTAAACAAAGCACAACAGTTTGGTTGCCTCTGTTATGGTACGGAATATCATGAAGCTCTTGTTCAGGGTCTAAAAGATAAAAAGATAATTGCGACAACTAAAATAGAAAATTTTATTGATACTAATAATAGTATTAGAGAACAGTTTGATATTATTAGGATTAATCATGTGGTTGAACACTTAAAATATCCGGGCCATATTTTAGATATTGCCAGGCAGCTTTTAAAAAGAAATGGTGAACTTATAATTGGTGTTCCGAATTTTAACACGCTTGCGAAGATATTCAAAGAAGATTTCTGGCTCCATCTGCCTTATCATAGACAGCATTTCACCAGATATAGTATGACTAAAATACTTAAGAGATACGGTTTTACTGTTATTTACTGCAAAACAAAATCCATTGGGATCCTCTCCTCTAGTTTAATTAGAAAATATCGAAATATTAGATTGTCATTACCGTTAAAATTATTTGATTTATTCATTTCTGTATTTTTAGATTTATTCAGTTATGGAGACTGTATGGAAGTTTATGCCAAGAAAGAATAAGTCCTTAAAGGTGGCTCGATTTATCCAGAATATTGTTAATGAGATTTTGAGGGGTAAAAATGAATCATAACATACGTCAGGTGGGAAGAAGAATAGTAATTATTCTTTTTGTAAATATAATATTAAATTATTCTTTTATCACATTTTCTTTCGCCCAATCTACACTGGTTGTCGGTGGTGTAGATCTACTACTTCCTTTAACATACACTCAGTATTTGGATGGCCATCCAGTCATTTTTTTTAGTAAGCAGCAAGAAGGAAAATCACTGGAGAAGCTCCTTCCTAAATCGCAGGCTTTTGTTTTTTCTAATAGTAATCCTTTAGATTTGGTTCTTCAAATCCTGGAGCCTGATTATGAAGTTAAGGTTAGCGATGGCTTGAAACCGGTTGGTTGTGAGGCTGAGGAAGATGGGGTGTACGAGGTATGGAAGCAACAGACTACAGGTAGTAAACTGCAGGCTACAGAGGTGAGAATAGATGGAAGATCCTTGATTCCTGCCTTGTCGGCAGGCAAGATTGATCCTGGATCCCCGAATCTGGGAAAAGCGGTACAGTGGAAAAGGATTGGGAGTATAGAGTTAAAGAAGGGGAGACATCAGGTTGTTGTAGAGGACACCCCACAGGAATTGGTAATTGTTCTAGGAAAAAAGATTATTGAGATTGAGGAAAGGATTCGAAATTATCTAAAGAAGGCCGAAACCCTGCCTACTTATTTTTTTTCCAAGGAACTTAATAGCACTATTGATTCTTGGGAGGAGAAATCACTTAAGGGTTCTTTCTATATTCCGTCTTCTGGGCAATATTCCTTAAGAGTAAAGGTTAGTCCTCAGTATGTTAAAGCACCAGATTACGCCTTTAATGAAAGGATATCTTTAAAGAAAAAGTTAAAAAGGGGAAAGAAATATCTTGCTTTTTCTCGTTCTTTTGAGAACTTGGATCTAAAAAAATATCCTTATATTAATCTTATCCATCAGAATAATGACCCCAAGAATCTTTTAGTTAACGTTATTCTTTATTTCAATTGCGATGGTGATGGAAAAACCGATGCAAAAGCAATTCAGGAAGTTAGTACTGAAAATCATTCTTTCAATGCTTTAGAATTAGCTAAAAGTGAGTTTCCCAATAAAAAACACTATTATTTAACTAAACTGATTGTTAAAATATTTAAGAATCCAGAAACTGGCAACGAAGATATTTCTGAGAAGTCTCCTTCTATTTTTCTTCAGCATTTACAGATATATAATGAGAAAGTTATTCCTTATGAAGAAAACCACCTTATATTTCCTACCTTGAGAATTGACCAGAAAAACTTATCTCTAACCAAATCTGGGTTTTGGTATATTGCCCAACCTATCTATCTAAAAGAAGGTTATCATAATCTGGAGAGTTTGTTTCCAGGGTTGAGGAAGTTAGACTTTATTGCTATAGGGGGACGCAAATGGTCGCGAATAGAAGGGACAGAGTCCAAAGACGGGCCAGAGATAATATTTCAAAAGATAAATCCTACTAAATATAGAGTGAAAGTTAAGAATGCAACAGAGCCATTTTGGTTGGTTTTTAGCGAGAGTTTTCATAAGCAGTGGAGGTTATATAGACCACAGACATTTGAGGAGATTGGGGAGGAGTATCTGAGATTGGGAGTAAAAGAAGCGAGGCATTTGCAGAAGTTTACTCCTTCGGATATAAGATACTTATTCCGTCAAGCAGATATTAAAGAGCATTACTTGGTCAATGGATATGCTAATGCATGGTATGTTGAACCGAATAAATTAGGCTTGGGAGAGGATTTCACTTTGATTATATATTTCTGGACCCAAAGTTTGTTTTATCTAGGACTGGGAATATCAGGATTAACATTGCTTGGATGTTTAATTTATTTGACATATAGTGGTTTGAAAAGCAAAAAAGTATAGGGGCAAGCCCCAAACACTTATATTGTAATTATTTATTGACATCGGTTTATTTATGGAACTATAATTACGCATAATGCGTAACGCATAATGCGTAACGGAGGAAATATGAAAAATCCGTTTACTTATGGCAAGGAAGTAACAGGGAGTAGTTTTTGCAATAGGAAAAATGAGATAGAAGAAATCTATCGGGATATTGTAAATAGTCAGAATGTTATCATCTTTTCCCAGAGAAGATTTGGCAAAACCTCGCTAATAAGAGAGGTCTTAAAAAAAGCACAAAAAGAAGGGATATTAACGATATATGTGGACATTTATTCAGTGCTGACAGAAGAAGACTTGGTAAGAATCTATGCTAAAGCTGTAGCAGAGATAGCGCTCGGTAAATTGGAAAGAGGTTTGAGGGATGCTGCAAAATTATTTAAGAGTATCAGACCCAAACTTGCATTGGACGAAACAGGACAACCAACTTACAGTATTGATGTTGATAAAAGAGAAACTTTGCCGTTATTAGAAGATGCATTAGAGAGTGTGAATAGATATGCGGATAGAAAAAAGAAAAAAGCGGTTGTGGTATTGGATGAGTTTCAGCAAATAGGGCAATTTAAAACTGATAGAGTTGAAAAAACAATGCGTTCGGTATTTCAAAAACATAAAAATATTTCTTATATCTTTATGGGAAGCAAAAAACATCTCATATTTGACATGTTTAACAACCCAAATAGGCCTTTCTATAGAAGCGCTAAGCCATTTCCTCTGGAAAAGATTGGCAAGAGTGAATTTATGAGCTTTATTAAAAACAAGTTTAAATCTACAGGGAAAATTATTGCCGATGATTCTGTAAAAAAGATTATAGATATCTGTGAGTGTCATCCGTATTACATACAATATTTTTGTCATATCATTCTGGAGAGAGCGATAGATAAGCAGAAGATAAGCGAAAACAATTTAAAAGAAGGACTTGAACTTCTTTTATCAAGAGAATCTTCTACTTACGAAGCTACATGGGATTTACTTACGGTTAAACAAAAACAAGTTCTCTTAGCTCTATCTGCGGTAGGAAAGGATGAAAAACTCTTTTCTTCCGGGTTTTTAGAAAAACACAATCTTGGTTCAGCATCATCTGTTCAAAGAACTATACAGGGTTTAGTTGATAAGGATCTGGTTGATAAAGAAGGCGATTTATACACCATCATAGATATATTGTTTAAGAAATGGCTGCTGCATTTGAAGTAATGAAGCAAAAAATTAAATATATAATTTTTGCCGGTTTATTAGGGCTATTTATAGGATTTTTGTATAACCACATCACAATTCCAGACTCTTCTAAAAGGGAGTTTTCCTATTATAAACATTCTGTTAGGGTAAGAAATTCAAATTATGTTGAGATGGCTTTCCCCATTCTGTATAAAGAGACGTATTCCTTGAAGATATCTTCACCTGAAGATAAAAAGAAAAAGATTGTAGTAAATAATAGTATTTTAATCCCGTGGAAAACAAAATTCTATCGTAAAAAACATTCTAAACCAGTTGATTACATTTTGATTCCATCAGAAAAATTAAATATTGGCAAAAATTGTCTTAAAATATATTTTTCTTCCAATATTTCTACTTGGGTAACGATGAGATTGAAGAATTATAGAGGAAATAGCGGCAACAGGATATTTGTTTTATTTAAAGACTCTCATATTTTGCCTCTGAAGAGAAATCCTATAACATGTATGTACTCAGTTTTAATTATATTGTCTATATTTTTGTTTTTATTATGGAGAGCAGGAGAGCATATTTATTCAAAATTTGTTGTTTCTCTTTTGCCTGCTAATATTTTATTCCTTTTGGCGTATATAATCCCAAAAACATTTGATATGAGATTATTTGTAACATCAGGTTATTTCTGGACACTGCAGGCGATTTCATCAGCCCTTATATGTTCTGTGTTTTTCTATAGTTATAATAAGAAGATAATAAATAAAATAGTTAGACTTCATCTGAGACGGATTGAAGTATTCTGTCAGTGGTTAATATCATTCAGCGATAAATGTATAGTTCTATTTATATTTCTTTTTATTGTCTGCGCTTTGTTATTAATTGCTCATTTAGAAATAGCAGCAGAGCGAGTGGCCAATGTTGCATATTTCGCATTGTGTCTGGGTGTTGTTATTAAGTTTGTGCAGTTGGTAAAATCAGGTAAAGGTGAAGGTGAAGGTAAAGATGAAGGTTAAGTATAAGAGTTTTAAGGATATGGCAATTTGGCAGACAGCAATGAGAATTGCAGAAGAAATTTTTAAGTTAACCGATGGATTTCCCAAAAAAGAAGATTACGGTTTGACTTCTCAGCTTCGCAGATCTGTTTTAAGCATCTCTGCTAATATAGCCGAAGCCTATGGCAGAAATCATACATTAGATAAAATTAATTTCTATTACTTTGCCAGAGGTTCAACTACTGAGAGCCAGAGTCATCTGGAATACGCCAAAAGAGTTGGTTATATAAATATTGAATCTGCTAAAAAGCTGGATGAAAAATTATCACAACTCTATAATGACTTAAATAAAGTGATTCTCACTCTACGAGGCTCTGCATGACATTTCTCTATACCTTCACCTATACCTCTACCTATAACTTATGAGACCATATAAATATAATCTGATAGTTATAATTTTCTTCACTATTCTAAGCCTTATCATCACATTCCCTGTTATTTTTAATATGAGCAAACTGATCTATGGCTATCCTGACGACACTCTTGGTTCAATTTGGTGGATTTGGCAAAGCAAAGATATATTTCTAGAGATTAAAGACTTTTTATTATTCCCTGTAAATGATGAAATAGGTATTTACAACATATACATTCATATGTCATGGCCAATGATGGCTTTTTTAACAAATGAGATAGCGGTATGGAATATAATCTCTACCTCAAATTTTATTCTTTCAGCTTTTTTTATGTATCTCCTTGTAGAATACCTAACAAAAAATAAAAATTCAGCTTTGATTTCGGGAATTATCTACGGTTTTTGCCCTCATATTTGTATGCAGTCATTTAACCATATATTACTTGGTGCAATTCAGTGGATGCCGTTGTATATTTTATTTCTATTGAAACTGGTATTTGAAAAAAATTATAAGAGCGCAATTTTATGCGGAGTTTTTTACGCGCTGGTCGTTTTTTCAAATCCATATCATAGCTACTATATGCTTTTGTTCACCGTGATATTTATTATTTTCTTAGTATTAAGACATATCAAGAATCTAGGAAGCGTGATAAAGAAAGAAAGATTTAAAATATTAAAGTTGTCCTCTGTGGCTTTTTTGACTGCTCTGATTATTGCTGTCCCACTTAACTACAAAGTAATTAAAACAATGTTTTCAAAAAGCAAGAGTAAGCCTGCTGTCTTCACTCGACCGTTAGAAAGCTTGATATTTTCCGGAGCTCGGCCAAAGGATTTTCTTCTTCCTCCACGAACAAATCCTGTGCTCAAGAATATCTCCAAACCCTTTATGTCTCCTGATTTTGGAAGCATGATAGAGCATACGTTATACCTTGGATATACTTCGCTGATTCTCTCTATTATTGCAGTATGTTTCTGGTGGCGACGGAAGAAAAATTCAAAATTCAAAATTCAAAATTCAAAATTACCGGTTATTGTTCCTTTTTTTGTAATAATATTCTTTGCGTTTGGGATTATGTCCTCTCCGCCATGGATTCCTATTGGCACATTAAAACTGAACAGCGCTTCGTTTAAGCTTCCTATGCCGTCATATTTCTTACATAAGCTGTTTCCGATGCCCAGATGCTATTCAAGAATGGTTGTGATAATGATGATATCATTGAGTGTACTTTCAGGAATTGGAATAAAATTCTTATTAGAAAAATTTAAAATTAAAAATTTAAAATTAAAAATTATTTTTACGTGTATGATTTTTCTTTTAATAGGAGTTGAATATATAAATATTCCACCATTTCATTGCTTTGATTCAACGCCGCCAAAACTATATACATGGCTGGCAAAACAGGAGGGAGAGTTTAACTCTGCTATTGCTGAATATCCGATGCTTGCCGGAAGAACACCAGAATATGGATATCTGTTCTGGCAGAGAGTGCATAAACAAAAGTTGATTGATGGAGGAGACAGGGCTCGTTTAATGAAGCTCCTGCACATTGATGATCCTCGAACCGTTCAACAGCTAAGAAAGTGGGGAGTTAAGTATGTGATTGTTCACAGGGATTTTTATGAAGATAAAGATTACAAAGAAAACTACAATATTCCTATGCCGGTTATTGATGAAGATAAACTTGGTTTAAAGCTGATTAAGTCTTTTGATCAGAGAAAGAACAAACATTACAAAGAACAATATATGTCTCCAAACGCTTGTTTTGACAAATTCTTCGGCAAAACGGATGTGTATTGTATTCTTGACATTAAGTTAAAATAGTATATAATCTGTATAGATAATAACCAATAATAGATTATCATATGGACACAAAAAGAACTATTTTATCTGAAAAAGAGCTTAATCTGATAGAAGACATAATTGCCAAATTTGGTATTATTGTGACTTTTGAGCAGATTTATAATATTCTTAATGGAAAAAGAAACCGTCAGGCTGCAAGGAATCTAGTTAATAAGCTAACAAAAAATGGCTGGCTGGTTAGAATAAAGAAAGGCGTATATGCCGTAGCAAGCCTGGAATCCCGCGGATTTCTTGTGACTCACGTCTTTAAAATAGCCCAGACTCTAATCTCTGATTCCTATATTTCTTTTGAAGCCGCCTTGCAGCACTACGGGATGTTTGATCAAATGCTGAGAACCATTGTTTCCATATCGCTTAAGAGGCGTAAAATTAGGGATATTCAAGGAATAACGTACAGATTTATCAGGGTCAAAAAAGAATTATTCTTTGGTTGGGAAGAGAATAGAGTTGAGAATTATGTGGTAAATGTTGCTACTCTCGAAAAGGCAATTTTAGATATACTGATGTTCAAACGAAATGAATATTATCTGGATCTCGTCTATGAAAAATTGAAGGAATATAAAAATAAATTCGATTTAACCCTGCTAAATAAATTTAGCAGTAAGTATTCAAAAACTGTTCAAAGGATATTGGGGTTTTTCTTTGATAAACTATCAATTGATTCCGCTTATTTATATAAGCTTACCACAGGCAACAAAGGTTGCAGCTATATGACTAAAGATAGCGAAAAATTCAATGCTAAATGGCGGCTCTATTATTGCAGTCGTTTTGATGAGATTTTATGAAATATATTCTATTAAGCCGCAGAGAGCTGGAAATTATTAACAGAAAGAACCTTCGTTATCCTCTGCAAATAGCTGAAAAAGATTATTTTCTGGCGGTTGTTTCGAAAATCATTTACGAGTCGCCATTGCGGGATAAGATTGTATTTAAGGGTGGCACAGCAATTCATCATTGCTATTTACCACAATCCAGATTTTCAGAGGATCTTGATTTTACTTCTTTAGACAAAACAATCACTTTGGAAGAAGTAAAGGCAGTTTTCCAACCATGGGATTTTCTTGAAGTTAAGGAGGATCATGTCTCTAAGGCAACCATAAAAATAGAACGCTTAAAATACACAGGGCCTTTAGGCTTTCCAAATTCGCTTAAAGTAGAAATAGATTTTATCCAAAATGTGGTTTTACCTGTCAGAGTGTTGTTTTATAAAAATGTTTGGAGGATTGAGACAAAAGTAAATATAATGGATGTCAAAGAAGTCTGCGCGGAAAAGATACGCGCCGCAAGTGATCGCGCTCGATACAGGGATTTTTATGACCTGGTTTTACTTTTTGAAAGTTTCAAATTTGATGTTGAAGAAATAACCGGGCTCGTTAAACGAAAAGAAATTAGGAAACCCATTGCACAGAATTCCATAATGAATAATTGGAAGGTTGCTAAAAAGGAGAGGGAAGAAGAACTTTCTAGGATTTATTATGCCAGGAACATCAACGATAAGGAGATTGAAGAGGTAATTCAGACGCTGAAAGTTAATATTCAATAGAATTTGTTGACCAAGCTGATAGCCCATGGTAAAGAAGGCAGAGATTGAGTTGGAGTTGACAGAATAGCAGAGGTATTGTAAAATATGGCATTGATAATTCCAAAAAGGGACGCAAAATGGAATTTATAAGTAGATTTTTAAAAGTACCTAAGGGTAACTTTTTTCTTTTTGGGCCAAGAGGAACAGGCAAATCCTTATGGACACAGCATTGTTTTAAAGAAGCTGTCAAATTAGATTTTTTACATCCGGATGTATTTCGCAGATACAGTGGTTATCCTGAAAGACTCCGTGAATTGGTAGAAGGAAATCCTCAAACAGAAGTATTTGTTCTTGATGAGGTTCAAAAGGTGGCAGAGATTTTAAACGTTGTTCACTCTCTCATAGAAGAAAGTAAAAACAGACAATTTGTTTTAACCGGTTCAAGCGCAAGAAAAATAAAAAGAAAAGGAGTAAACCTTTTAGCCGGTCGGGCAGCTCTTTATAGTCTTCATCCTTTTATGGCGCAGGAATTAGGAAGGTCGTTTTCTTTTGAAAAAGCTTTGCGTTACGGGCTTATACCATTAGTGTGGATGTCAGAAAATCCTCAAGATGCGCTTGGCGCATATTGTGGTTTGTATCTTAAAGAAGAGGTGCAAATGGAAGCGCTGGTGCGTAACATTGGTAATTTTAGCAGATTTCTTGAGGCAATAAGCTTCTCTCATGCCGCAGTCTTAAACATAAGTAATGTTGCTCGTGAATGTGAAGTTGGAAGAAAAACAGTAGAAGGTTATATAAATATACTGGAGGACTTGCTTTTAAGCTTCAGGATTTCAGTCTTTAGAAAAAGAGCCAAGCGGGCATTAGCAGAACATCCTAAGTTTTACTTTTTTGACAGCGGCGTTTTTAGATCAATAAGGCCAAAAGGACCATTTGACCGGGTTGAAGAATTGGATGGTTTGGCTTTGGAAGGACTTATAGCTCAACATCTTCGAGCCTGGATTAGCTATCGGAGAAAAGATAATGCTCTATATTTTTGGAGAACCCGCTCAGGAGTGGAGGTTGATTTTGTTATTTATGGCGAAGATGGTTTATGGGCAATAGAAGTAAAAAATACATCAAAGATTAATTCTATAGACCTGCGGGCTTTAAAATCTTTTAAGGAAGATTATCCTGAAGCCACTATGATTCTTTTATATAGAGGTCGAGAGCGATTAAAAAAGGAGGGGATTTTGTGTATTCCCTGTGAAAAATTCTTACTCCAATTACATCCTGAAAAAGAAGTGGCTGCTGCATTTGAATAAAATGTCTATCATCTTAGCAAATGATTTGACAAGATGTTTGGTAAAACAGATGTATATAAGATAAAATGAGAAAAACTTAGGAGAGAGACATTATGCGAGAACTGGTTTTAGTAACAGGCGGTGCGGGCTTTATTGGCTCATATATCGTTGATGAATTAGTGAAAAAAGGCTATAGGGTCAGAGTACTGGACAATCTTGATCCTCAGGTACACGGAGATAATGCAGATGTTCCTGAATATCTCAATAAAGAAGCAGAATTTATGAAGGGGGATGTCCGAAATCCGGATGATGTCAGAAAAGCAATAGATGACGTTGAGATAATTTTTCATGAGGCTGCTGCTGTTGGCGTAGGGCAGTCAATGTATGAGATCAAAAAGTATATGGATGTTAATACACTTGGTACTGCTAATTTGCTTGAACAGATAATAAAGTGCAAAGACAAAATCAAAAAGCTCATCGTAGCGTCTTCAATGTCAATATACGGAGAAGGCGAGTATGAATGCTCTAAATGCGGAAAAATATCACCAAAATTGAGACCTGTTGCTCAGTTAGAAAAAAGGCAGTGGGAGATGAAATGCCATATCTGCGGGGAAGATGCTAAACCAATTCCTACTAATGAAGAAAAACCTTTAAATTCTACGTCTATTTATGCGATATCAAAAAAGGACCAGGAAGAAATGTGCCTGTGCATTGGAAGAGCGTACAACATACCAACAGTTGCCCTGAGATATTTCAATACATACGGTCCCAGACAGGCTTTGTCAAATCCATATACAGGAGTTGCTGCTATTTTCTCATCCAGGCTTCTTAATGACCATACTCCAATAATATATGAGGATGGTCTTCAGAGCAGGGATTTTGTGCACGTTAAAGATATTGCGCAGGCAAATATGCTTGCAATGGAATCTGATAATGCCAATTACGAAATGTTTAATGTGGGAACGGGAAGAAGACTGTCTATTCTGGATATAGCGAATGCGCTTATAAGCAGGCTGAATTTTAAAGGAAAGTCTGAAATCACTTATCAGTTCAGAGAAGGGGATATCCGGCACTGCTATGCTGATATTTCTAAGATAAAGGAAAAACTCGGATACTCTCCAAAGCATAAATTTGAGGATGGAATTGATGAACTTGTAAACTGGGTAAAAGAGCAGCATGCGGAAGATAAGATCGAACAGGCAAGAGGAGAATTGGAAAACAGAGGATTAACAAAATGAACATATTAATTACAGGAGGTTGCGGATTTATCGGCTCACACCTTGCAGAAAAATTGCTCAGTATTGGGCATGAAGTTTATGTAATAGACGACTTATCAACAGGCAGTATTAACAATATAAAACATCTTCAAACAAATCCAAAGTTTCATCTCAGTAAAGATACAATAACAAATGAGACACTGCTTAATTCAATAGTGGATAAAGTGAATGCAATATATCATCTGGCAGCTGCGGTTGGGGTGCAGCTGGTTGTAAAAAGTCCTGTGAAAACAATTGAAACCAATGTACATGGGACAGAAGTTGTCTTAGCCGCTGCGGCAAAGAAAAAGACGAAAGTATTAATTGCATCTACTTCAGAAGTGTATGGGAAAAGCGAGAAATTACCGTACAGTGAAGACGACAATTTTTTAATTGGTCCTTCAACGTTTGGAAGATGGAGTTATGCATGTTCCAAGGCGCTGGATGAATTTTTGGCAATGGCATATTGGAAAGAGAAGAAATCGCCGGTTGTAATCACCAGATTTTTCAATACGATTGGACCAAGGCAAACAGGGCAATACGGAATGGTTGTGCCCACATTCATAAAACAGGCTTTATCCAAAAAGCCGATAACTGTATATGGCGATGGGAAACAGTCACGTTGCTTTACATATGTTGGAGACGTAGTTAACGCAATAATTGCTTTAATGGAAAATGATAAGGCGGTTGGTGAAATATTCAACATTGGGAATACTGAGGAGATAAGCATAGAAAATCTGGCAAAGAAAATAAAACAGTTAACAAATAGTTCTTCGGAAATAGTTCGTATCCCTTATGACCAAGCTTATGAGCAGGGATTTGAAGATATGCGCAGAAGAATACCAGATATATCCAAATTGTCCCGAACGCTTTCGGGAATAGGTGACTTTCCAAAACATGGGTTGGATGAGACATTGAAGTTAATAATAAAATCAGGGTAATATTATGAAAGGAATAATTCTATCAGGTGGCACAGGCACAAGACTTTATCCTTTGACAAAGGTTATTAATAAGCATCTCTTGCCTGTTGGTAAAAAACCTATTATTTATTATGCAATTGAGCAACTGGTTAATGCCAATATTACTGAAATCTTAATAGTTACAGGTATTGATCACATGGGGGATATGGTTAATACGCTTGGCAGCGGAAAAGAGTTTGGATGCGAATTTACATACAAAGTTCAGGATGAAGCTGGAGGCATTGCGCAGGCAGTAGGGCTTGGAGAGAAATTCTCAGAGGGGAATAAAGTTATTGCAATATTAGGAGATAATCTGTTTGAAGAGGACTTAAGTATTTATATTAATGAATACAGGAAACAGGAAACAGGTGCGAAGGTTTTGCTAAAAGAAGTGGCGAATCCCCGGCGATTTGGAGTGGCTGAAATTATAGAAAACAAGATTAAAGGAATTGAAGAAAAACCGAAAACGCCTAAAAGTAAGTATGTAGTAACAGGAGTGTATATGTACGATAGAAGAGCGTTTGAGATAATCAAGGGATTGGAACCCTCTGCAAGGGGAGAACTTGAGATTACGGATGCAAATAATAAGTATATAGAGCAGGGAAATATGACATATCATATTCTAAAAGGATGGTGGATAGATGCCGGCACATTTGAATCACTTAAAAAGGCTAATGAATTGATTGAGAAGAGGAAGTAATTTAAGATGCAGTTATTTTATTGTAACTTTGCCAAAGGAGAATGGAATTCTAAAGAGTGGATGCTGGTAAAGAGTCCTAGATGGGATTATTTTGGCGACTGGATTCAGGGAACTTCCTATATAGAAAATAAAACGCCTAAAGATGTAACCACTAAAGAATTGCTTGGTACTCGTAAGCATGAAACATATACAAGTATGGTTTTGCAAAAAAAGCACAAAGGGGATATTACTATAAGTTCCACTATGGAGTTTACTGATCAGATGGCACCGCTGATTGTCATTGCTCCTGAGATCGGGAAGAGTAAAAGCGGTTTTCCTGAATATCGGGAACATTATGAAGTAGTTGTTTTTGATAAGGGAATCAATGTGTGGCACCATTACTTCAAAAATAGAAAACCTTATTGGAAGAAAGCCACCTATTCTCTCTTTAAGCTGCTACCAAATACTAAATATAAACTTAAGGTAAAAATTTCACATACAAGTAAAGGGAAAATGCTTGCAGTTATTATCGAAGATCACGAAATGGGATATTTGGATGATTCTCTTCCCGATGATTTTTATGTTGGGATTACGGGTTGCGAAGGGGTTAATCGTTTTTACAATTTTTCTCTGGATAAATAAAAATTTATGAAGATATTATTAACAGGTTCAAAAGGTATGCTTGCAAAAGAATTTATTTCTGAGTGCCGGAACAGGAAGGATTACACAATTATTGCTCCTGATGAAGAAGAGTGCAATATAACTAATATATCCTCTATCAAAAATGCAGTGAATAACATTAGTCCTCAGGTGCTGATAAATTGTGCCGCGTATACTGATGTTGATGCATGTGAGAGGAATCAAGAAAAAGCCTTTAGCGTTAATGGAGAAGGAATAAAAAATCTTATACAGGTCTGCAGAGAGAATAACATACTGCTTGTGCATTTTTCTACGGATTTTGTGTTTGACGGCGAGAATAAGTCTTCATACACAGAAGAAGATAAGCCGAATCCACTCAACATATATGGGAAATCCAAGCTTTTGGGAGAACAGCACCTGTTAAATTCACACACTGGATTCTTTTTGATAAGAACTTCATGGATGTATGGAAAGGGAGCGAATAACTTTGTAAAAGCTGTTATAAACAAGGCATCTAATCAGTCTGAGCTCAGTGTTGTTGATGATCAAATTGGGAATCCTACCTGGTCAAGGGATGTTGTTGATATGACCTTGAGATTACTTAAGACAGAAAAGCATGGAATATATAACTACTCCAATGAAGGAGAGTGCAGCTGGTATGAGTTTGCATGTGAGATTATAAAGGTTCTTCAGAATTCGGAAAACAAGTTTCATAATACAAGGGTAATACCGATTAAAAACGCGCAATTAAAGAGAGCGGCAAAGAGACCTGTGTATTCTGCGCTAAGCAAGAGTAAAATTAGGTCTGCGCTCGGTATTGATATTCCGCATTGGAGGAAAAGTTTAAAGAAATTCTTAATAGAGGAGAGTGAATTATGATCAACGGTGTTAAAATAAAAAAGTTAAAGGCAATTCCTGACGAACGTGGTCATGTTATGGAGATATTCAGAGAGGATGATGAAATCTTTGAAAAATTTGGTCAAATATATATAACTACGGCTTATCCCGGTGTTGTCAAAGCATGGCATTATCATAAGAAACAGACGGATAATTTTGCGTGTGTCAGAGGGATGATGAAAGTAGTTCTTCATGATGGCAGAGACAACTCCTCTACAAAGGGAGAGATTAATGAATTTTTTATAGGAGAGCATAATAACTTGCTTATACAAATTCCTAAGATGGTAACGCATGGTTTTAAATGTATAAGCGATTATGAGGCTATGATAATTAATTGTCCTACAGAATGCTATAACCACAAGAAACCAGATGAATACAGAATGGATCCGCATAAAAGCGATATTCTATACGATTGGAGCAGAAAAAACGGCTAATGAAAATAAATATGTTAGTTACTGGTGGATGCGGCTTTATAGGGTCTAATTTTATACGATATGAGTTGGAGAAGTATAACTCTGTAAACATTGTAAATCTGGATAAATTAACTTATGCAGGAAATTTAGAAAATCTTTTAGATATTCCAAAAGACTATAAAGACAGATATGCGTTTGTTAAAGGCGATATTTTAGACGCAGAATTGGTTAAGCAAATTATTGCAGAAAACAGGATTGATATAATTATTAATTTTGCTGCTGAATCACATGTGGATAGAAGTATCATTGAGCCTGCTGAGTTTATGAAAACAAATATACTTGGGGTGCAGACTCTTCTTGAGGCTGTAAAACAAGCTGGTATTGAGCGTTTCATACAGATTTCAACAGATGAGGTATATGGAGATCTTCCAGATAAAGGCTATTTCAGGGAAGAAACTTCACTTGCGCCCAATAGTCCCTACGCTGCAAGCAAAGCGTCGGCTGATATGCTTGTAAAGGCTTATTTCCATACCTATAAATTGCCTGTTATAATTACACGATGTTCAAATAATTACGGGCCATATCAATTTCCTGAGAAACTTATTCCATTAATGATTACAAATGCTCTCCAGTCTAAGACGCTGCCTATTTACGGAGATGGAACAAATGTGAGGGACTGGATTCATGTGATAGATCACTCAAGAGCTGTTGATTTGGTGCTGCAAAAAGGGGAAACAGGAGAGATCTATAACATAGGCTCCGATAACGAGAGAACTAATATAGATGTAGCCAAGTTTGTTTTAAAAAGATTGGGAAAGCCAGAGACATTAATAAAATTTGTAAAAGACAGGCTAGGCCATGATCGGCGTTATGCTATTAATGCAGATAAGATTAAGAAAGCATTAGGTTGGAAGCCCGTTTACGATTTTGAAGATGGGCTAAAGCAAACCATATCATGGTATGTTGACAACAGAGCCTGGTGGAAGAGCATAACTGAGTTATGAATATTGCTATTGTCTACACCTGCCTTATTGAAGGTGCCGGGATCCCTGATACGATTGTTGCGCATGCCAACCAGTTGTGTAAATACGAGGATACAAACCTCAGTATACTTACACTGTTTTCTTCACATAAACATTTAAATCCCAGGATACCTGTAGTTACTCCGATAAATGTATCGAGAGGACGTATTAGTTTATTTACTAACTCCTTTATGAAGCCAATCGCAAATATATTCTTTAAGCGAGCATTAGAGATTATAAGACCTGATGTTATAGATGTTCATTATCCTCCTTTGGATGATTTTGTAATAAACAATAAGAAAATTTTTGGATATAAAGTTATCTATCATTATCATAGTGTTATAGACCCTGCTATTTATACAGGACGTGAAAGAGATCGCAGGATTTTAGAGAATGAGAAGATGATAAGAAATACGTCTAGATCAGATGCAGTTATAACTAATTCAAATTTTATTAAAAATTACCTGTTATCTAAATCATCTGCAGAGAGCACAGTTGTTACTCCGGGTATAGATTTTCAGGCATTTAGAAAGGAAGAGAGAAAGCTAAATTTACATCATCCAGCATTACTTTATGTTGGAAGAATAGTAAAACATAAAGGCTTAGATCTGTTGTTAAATGCCTTTGAACTAGTTTTAAAAAAAATTCCAAAAGCATGTCTTTATGTTATTGGGAAGTTTGATAATAATGATTATTCAGAATTGATCAAACAGAGAGCTAAGGAAATTAGAAATGTCTATTTACTTGGGCATCTTCCTGTAGAAGACGTTATATTGTATTATAAATCTGCGGATTTATTTACATGCGCGTCTATGTATGAAGGGTTTGGAATGCCGTTTATGGAAGCGCAGGCAGCGGGGCTTTCATGTGTTGGATTTAATACAGCAAGCATTCCTGAAGTTGTTATAGACAACGAAACGGGTATTCTTGTAAAAACCAAAGATACAAAAGCATTTTCAGAAGCAGTAATTGAGCTTCTCTCAAACAGCAGAAAAAGAGAGCAATTTAGTAAGAATGGGATTGAAAATGCACGTAATTATGACTGGTCGGAAATAGCAAAAAAACTGCATGCAGAATACAATAAATTAAATGCCAAATAACAAAATCAAGATAGGCATCATCTCTCCTGTGCTTGTTCCAGATGATGTAGGAATGGCTATCTCCAACTGGACCAAGTTTAAGTGGCTATTGGAGAAGGGCATTGATGTAAAGATGATTGGGTTCTCTCCGAAGATGTCAACAGAAGAAATACCTCAGATGTACAGGCATCCAAATATAAAAAGAATAACTCCTTTCTTTAGAAGAAACAAGTTAGGATTTTTGTATAAAATTTTGGATATTTTAATGCTGTACAGGGAAATCTCAAAGTTTGTAGAAGACCGCGACATAATAGAGATCCATGGTTGGAGCTTGTGGAATACGGCTTTGATACTTGCATGGCATAGATTGAAAAAGAAAAAAGTAATACAGGTATTTGTAGGAAGAGATGGGTGGGACTATGTCCCTGCAAAATTTCTTGACCTGAAAAAAACAATAAATAGACGATACACTACAATTACCAACAGCTATTGTCTTAAAGAGGAATTAACTACGAAAGGGCTTAGGATTGATGGTGTAATATGGACTGAGGTAAATAGAAACCTGTTTCTCCCGGACAAATACTGCGGAAAAGAAAATCACACAATAACAGTAAAGGACTTATATCCTATAGGCGGGGCGGATATTGTTTTGGAAGCAATTGGTGTGCTGAAGAGAAAAGGAGTTGAGGTAAAGCACAAATTTCTTGGGGAAGGACCTTTGCTTAATTCTTTAAAAAAACGCTGCATTGAACTTGGGATTGAAGAAAATATTGAATTTATGGGGCATGTGAAACACCATGAGGTTTCGCAATATCTAAAAGATGCACAAATAAAAATACTGGGAAGCAGACTTGAATCATGTCCACATGTTGTTGGAGAAGCAATGATAATGGGTCCTGTAGTTGTTTCTACGCGCTGTAAGGGTGCTGAAGAGATTATTCAAAATGGAAAGACTGGAATCGTTGTGAAAGAAAATACTCCTGAAGCGATTGCTTTTGAGATAATGAAGTTTTTGGGGAATAAAAAGAAAATTGAGACTATTAGAAAAAATGCAAGAAAATTTGTTACGGGAAATTTGGTGGAAGAAGTGATCTTTGGGAAATTCGTTTTTGTATATAAAAAGCTTATGAAAGAAGGAATGAGAAACAAGCTGCAGCTTGACAATTTTGTCATACAGAAGATCATAGACAGCAGCCTTGAGAATAAAGTCATAATGCAGGGAAACATACTCATGGAAAATTCTAACCCTAAAGAGCCAAGTGTTTTTATTATAATTCTTAATCATAATGGCAGAGAAGATACTATTGAATGTCTTGAATCCATAAAAGCGCAAGCATATAATAATTATAAAGTCTGTATTGTTGATAATGCGTCTACTGACGGCTCTCAGGAACATTTTAGGAAACATTATCCATGGGTAGCTCTAATAGAAAATAAAGCTAACCTAGGCTTTGCAGAGGCTAACAATATAGCTATAAGACAGGCTGTAAAGGAAGGCTTTGATGGTGTTTTGTTATTAAATAATGATACTAAAACTGCGCCTGATATGTTAAGCGAGTTAATAAAACCCATGAAAGTTAATTTAACAATAGGTATTATAGGTCCTAAAATGTATTATTATGATAAACAAAACACTTTGTGGTTTGCGAAAGGTAAAATGGACTGGAGAACTGGCATGACATCACATATCGGAGGGATGAAGAAAGATACAGGGCAATATGATGAAATCTGTGACTCTGACTTTATAAGCGGCTGCGCATTACTTATACATAAAAATGTTATTAGCCAAATTGGATTAATGGATGAAAGTTATTTTTACTATCAGGAAGATGTTGATTACTGTACTAAGGCAAAAAAAGCCGGATTTAAATGCATAGTTGCGCCAAGAGCAAAATTGTGGCATAAAGTAGCAAGAACAAGCGGTGGCTCTGAAAATCCCTTTGGAGCTTTTTATAAGACAAGGAACAGAATTATTTTTATGAAAAAAAATGCAACCATTCCGCAGATAATCAGCTTCTCATGGTGTTTTGGTATAGAGAATGCAATACATATACTATCTGCCATAAAAAGGAGAAATTTTAAGATAATTATACCGAGAATAAAGGGAATGATTGCGGGGGTCTTGTGTAGATTATGAACATTTGCCTAATATATCCAACAAGTGAAAATCCCAAATGGGGAAATGGAATATGGCCTCCTTTGGGCATTGCATATATCGGAGCTGCTCTTGAAGAGAAAGGACATATTGTGCATCTTATAGATGAAGAGATAATATTCCATAAGCATGAAGATAACATTCAGAAGACAATAGAAGAAGAAACATGTCTATTGAAGGGAATAAAACCGGATATTGTCGGGATTACAGCAACAACCGCATTGATAAATCCGGCATATCGTACATCAAAACTGGTAAAAAAACTTTTTCCTGATATCAGGATTGTTCTTGGCGGAAATCATGCGTCTATATTCCCTGAAGAAGTTCTTGCAGAATGTGAATCAATAGACATTGCTGTTAAAGGAGAAGGGGAATATACAATGTGTGAGCTTGCAGATGCCCCCTCGCTTGGTAGCATAAGAGGTATATCTTATAGGGACGATAATGGCAGGATAGTTTCTAGTTCTGATAGAGATTCTATAGAATCTCTTGATTTATTGCCGTTCCCTGCAAGGCATCTTCTTGATATGAAGCACTATACTAAAAGAGCGTCAAATATTATAAGAGGTTACCAGCTAAGAGCAACTTCAGTAATGACCACAAGAGGATGCCCTTTTAAATGCACGTTCTGTGCAGGAAGTAAAGTTTTTGGCAAAAAAGTAAGATATCTCTCTCCGGAGCGTGTTCTATTAGAGCTTGAACAACTTGTTATGGATTATAAAGTGGAAGGTGTTTATTTTACAGATGATATGTTTTTAAGTAATGAAAAAAGAGCGTATGAAATTTTAGAATTAATGGTAAAGAAGAACTTACATAAGAGGCTCAAATGGTGTGCTCAAGCTAGGGTGAATGATGTTACAAAAAACTTGTTAAGCATGATGAAGAAAGCAGGCTGTGTTCAGATTGAGTATGGATTTGAGTCAGGTTCACAGAAAGTATTGGACAAGCTAAACAAAAAAACAACAGTAGAGCAGAATTATAGAGCTGCCAGACTGACCAAAAAGGCTGGTATTCGTTTTCTTGCTAATATAATAGTCGGTACGATAGGAGAGACAGAGCAGGATATTATGGAAAGTATCAAGTTTTTACGCGCTGTAAAGCCAAATCATATCTCGGTTTATAAGCTTATTCCGCTTCCTGCAACAAGTGTATTTGAGGAACTGGAGAGTAAAAAAATGATTTTAAGAGATTGGGATATATACATTAATGATAATACGGAGCAAAATTTTACAAATATTTCAAATGATAAATTAATGAGTATGATAAACGATATACAAACTAATATAGTGACGCCGAACAACAATGTTAATTATATAAAATATAATCTGTTTCGAACAATTAAAGCATTACGCCTGTTAGCGTCTATTCTTTTGAAGCATCCAAAGAGATTGTGCAGAATATACAGGTATTTGACAGACGGACAATGGAGTTAAAAAATGAGGTTTTTTAAAGCAATGTATATCCATTTAAAAGACAAAAGAAACACACTTTTGAAATTTATTAATTTTCTGGCGATTTATGCGCAGGTGAATTTTTTACATAATTCATTTTCCCCTTTTTGCTTGTCCAAAAATTCAAAGTATGTAACAGGGATTGATAAATTATATGTTTGATAATATATTAAACCTCAAAATAATTATACCAAGAATAAAGAGGATTGTGGCTAGGATTGGCCAGTGAATTAAAAGGATGCAAGATGACTATTTGTGAAATATGTAAAAATACTGTTAATAACAAATCTTACATTGTGCGCGAAATGATGTTTGGTTATAGAGATAAATTCGAATATTTTAAATGTGGGGAATGCGGATGTTTACAAATAAACAGAATTCCAGATAACCTTTCAGAATATTACCCTAAAAATTATTATTCTTTTCTAAAGCCATATTATTTTAAAGATGATTTTCTAAAGTCTTTTCTTAAACATCAAAGAGCAAAATACTGTCTTTATAAAAAGAATGTTATAGGAATGTTGCTAACAAAACTATACAAAACGCCTAATTACTATAACTGGTTTAAAAAGGTTAAAATAGAATTTAAATCAAAAATTTTAGATGTAGGTTGTGGTGTTGGACATCTTCTAGTTAATATGCATAAAGATGGATTTTCTAACCTTACAGGCATTGATCCGTTCATCAATGACGACATTTTTTATAAAAGAGGACTTAAAATCTTTAAAAAAAACATATCTGAAATAAAACAACAGTTTGATTTTATTATATTACATGATTCTTTTGAACATATGCGAGAACCTTTATCTGTGTTCAAAGAATTATATCGCGTATTAAAATTTAATAGATATGTATTAATTAGAATTCCTGTTGTTTCTTCTTTTGCCTGGCGAAAATATGGTATTAATTGGGTTCAGCTTGATGCTCCACGTCACTTTTTTTTACATACAGTTAAAAGCATTCAAATATTAGCAGACAAGGCAGGTTTTCAAATAAAAGACGTCGTATTTGATTCAACCGAATCTCAATTTTGGGGAAGCGAACAATATCTCAAAAATATTTCTCTCAGAGCTGTAAACTCTTATTGCGAGAATCCTCGAAAATCTATCTTTTCAAAAGACCAAATAAACTCTTTTAAAACCAAAGCTACTGAGTTAAATAAGAATAACGATGGTGATTTAGCCTGTTTTTATTTGTATAAAAGCAAGAAATAATTACAAGATAAATTATGAAAATTGCTATTATTACACCTCACTTTTTTAATCCAAGTGGAATTGGAATGATGTGTAATAATTTATCATCAGAGTTGGTTAAGAAAGGGAACATGGTTGAGATTTTTACTTTTGTTATTCCAGAGCAATACAGTTCGAATAGGGTAAATAGTAATGCAAAAATACACGCAATAAGAAATATGTATGCAAAAAGTTTGAATTTATCCCACAGAAAACATAAAATATGGATAGTTAATTATGTATTAAACAACTATTATCGCTTAGTTACATTAGTCAATATCTTCAAAATAATGCTTATGAAATTACCAAAAGTAGATATTATCCATATTCATGGATATACAGATCTGACAATTGTAGGATTTGTTGTAGGTAAGATTTTTAAGAAGCCTATTATTCTGTCTTTTCATGGAACAGATGTTTGGTACTATAAAAAAACATTTTTTGATCTTTTTAAGAGGATTGTCCTACATGTAGATAAGATTACCTGTGTTAGCAAGTGCCTTCAGGATAAGTTATTAAACGATACAGGAGCTAAAAGTGAAGTGATACCTAATATGGTTAGTGACTATTTTATAGAACAAAAAGGTAAACGTTCAAAATTTCTAAAAGAAAAATTTAATGCTGATGAGATATTATTAAATGTTAAGGGACTAATTCCGATATACGGACACGAACTTTTGATAAAAAGTTTACCAGAGGTTATAAAAAAATGTCCGAAGTTAAAATTAATATTAACAGGAGAAGGCCCACTCTTTGAAACATTAGAACGATTAGTTATAACACTACATCTTGAAAACAACGTAGTTTTTACAGGCGTTATGGCTCATAAGACACTAGTTGATTTTTATGCATCTTCGGATATCTACACTCTATCATCAATATTGGAATCCAGAGCTAATGTTGTCTTAGAATCATTATTATGTGGAACACCAGTTATTACAACCAATAATCCTGCTGGTATTGAACTGGCAACTCAATATCCTGAAGATGTTACTCTTATACGCGAAGATACTCCATGGACTCTTGCAGATACTATACTAAAAATATTGGATGAGGGAAAAAGAGTTAAAGAAAGTACAGTTTTGAAAATTTCTAAACAGCTGAATAAAGAGGTCATTACACAGAGATTCATGAATATTTATAATGAGATCAGCAAACAGTACAGGAAAAGGATATGCTGAAAAAAACGCTATTTTTAGTTAGTTGTCAAGTTATCGCACTTTTATTTTCTTCAACAAGTGTTTTTGCAGTTAGTAAGGCTGAGCTGTTTATAAAAGACCATCCTTTTAAATTCGGGTTTTCTATTTTTGCTATACCATGTCTTGTTATTTTGGTCTATGTTGGCATTTCAAAGATAAACAAATTGATTGATATAATAATGAGATTTGAGCAGAAACAGCATACTAAAGAGGAAGAGGATGAGTATGAAAAAATACCAAAAGGCTTAATTGAAGAAGAAGTTGCTTTATCTCTTTCTCCTGCTGAGCTTATATGGAGAAAGGAGGGCGGGGAATCAGAAACATACAAATTGCGTCCAAACATAGAATTCTGGATAGGAAGATCTGAAGATAATGACCTGGTACTGGAAGATGAATTAATATCCAGGCTCCACGCAAAGATACGACCACAACATGAAGGCTATGTATTATACGATATTCATTCATACAATGGCACTAAGATTAAGGGCGAAAAAGTGCTTAAACATATATTGAAAAATAACGATGAAATAAACATAGGCAAGCAAATAATGAATTTTAAACAGGGAACTGGTAAACTTGATGCCCTTTTAGAAAAAGAAAATAAAGATTCGCAACAGGGAACTATAAAGGAGAAAGAGGAGTTGCTTGTTAAGTATATTGTGTATGCTCCGGGACAGCCTATGCTTGAAAAGCAGGCATATGCTAAAAATATAAGTGAGTCTCACATTTGTATCAGAACAGATAAGTACGTGCCGGAAACAGGCGCAACCATAGAAATGCAAATTCAATTTCCAAATGATGAGGTAATTAATGAAATACTGGGGAATGTCCTATCGTGCAGACAGACATTGTTGAAAGATGAATACGAACTGGACATTGAATTTTCGGAATTATCAGAGAAAAAACAGCAGATCATTAGCAATTATATAAAAAACAAGTCGTAAAAAATTAAATTATACATATATGCCACAGCACAGAGAATCTTTCTTCCTATGCTGTGGCATAAAAACTATCTTGTTAGACCGTATTCTATTTTTATACCTGCTATTAGCGAAAGCTTATCTAGCATGTCTTCTGCGCCGGCAATTACATAGTAGTCCTTATCTTCCCATATCTTATAACTCAGGTTTGTTCTGAGAAAGAACGGAGAACTGTAAACAGCGCTGTGCCCCTCAACTGTGATGCTGGTTTTTTCATTAGGCAGCATATAGTCTACTCCCAGTCCTACCCCCGAATTTATAATGCCGCCTCTAAGTGTCAGACTGTTATTGAGGTATTTGGATGCAATCTGCGCGTCATACTCAAGATATTGAACGTTTCTTCTATCTCTTCGTTTGTATGGATTTGACGCCTTTAGATCTATCTTACTAATTCCAAGAAGATAATATCTATCATCAGAAGGCTCAACTCTTGCGTAAATTTTAGTTCTTGGCATTTTGTTCCTAAGAGACCAAACACTTTCAACCCCTATGCAGGTTGTTGCTTCTTTTATTGTTGCCGCTGTAGTCAAAACGCCTGCCGTTATACTTTCAGAAACTTGCTTTACCGCTGTTTTTTCCTGCGGTTGAGATGCCTTCTTTGGAAGTCCGCCTGCATACACTAAACTAAAACACACACCGGTCAATAGTGCAATTAAACCAACTCTAAACAAAGATTTCATTTCTCTTTCACCTCCTTTCTATATATATCTTTTTATGCTTTTAAGTATATATTACATACCCTTTCCTTGTCAATTGGAAATACTTGATTTTTGACTAATAGGTGGCTAATTTACAGCATCTTTTACATATAGGATATATTCCTGATAGGAGTTTTTTTCTCATCCTCTTAAATTCAGTATTATTCCATATAGATATAAGAGATTCATTGCGAATATTACCCATTTTATGCTGCATTAGGAGACAAAAAGGCACGGTTCCATCGGAATTTATTCTGCATATAAAAAACGGATATGTGCAGACTCCTCTGGGATTGTAGTCATGCCTGTAATAATTTTTAATATGTTCTAGTTTACTCACAGGTCGTGAGTGCATATTTACCCCAAAACCTAGATAGAAGTCTAAAAAAAGGTTAGAAAGAAGTAGCCTCCGC